>PAPM01000038.1 GCA_002708905.1 Pseudomonadales bacterium
CATCGGCAACCGTGTTACCCCAAGCATCCTTCGCTATTCCCGTTAACGCTACTCCACCCACACCACCAACAAATAGCTGCTCATTACCTATTGGATTCACAGTGATTGAAGTTGGTTTTCCGGGAACTACCCGAAAAGAGAGGGGTAACCTTCTTAACGACATCCAATTGATAGATTTCGTTTTGAGCTGTCCTAAGATCTATTCTTGCCGCGCTCGTATCGGTTTCGTTTCTTAATGAACCATCAGCAACCTTGACCCAGAGCGGTAAAAACAATCCTCTATCTGTGCTTTCATACTCATTGAATGAAGCTAATGTTGCGCCCGTGATGTTCCCATCATCATCTGCACTCAGGCTGAATTCCAACCCTAAAGAGTCATAACCAAAATTTCCGATGGCGTTCATTGCCTCAACTATGATGCGGATAGACCTAAACCAAACGGAATCACAAACAATGACACCACGTATTTTCCAGCTTCGGTCTGGGGCGAAAAGTCCCCGTAGCCAGCGGTGGAAGCGGTGACCACAATCCAGTATAAGAAATCAGCTGAGGTCAACACTTCCTCATCGCATAACCACAACAACAGCCAACTGAGCGCCATATACGCCACCATAGCGATCAAGATGGCATACCACTTCAAATCCATGAAGTGTGTTAAAAAGATTCTCTTTATTCGTGCAAATGCGAACATATCAGCGTATTGATCATTGGAGGGTGAGCCATTGTATAAATTATCCGTTCGATGTCACGCAAACAGACTGGCGCCACCCCGAATTATTTTTGCAAGCCAAATATTACCGATGTTGGCTCTGAAACTTTTCACAGAAAAGGGGAGCAGTGCCCCCCCTTGGTTTTAACCCAAACTAACCGGCAACGTTAAGGCACTGTGATATCCAGCGAATTGGACACCTGATCCGTCTCTTCTCCATACCATGGGACAAGATAGGCCTGATAGGTTCCACTGGACAAGAACGAGGGGGACAACACCAGTTCCTGGGAGGCATCCATCGCTGCCCACAGTTGCCCATCCCGGTAGAAGAGCAATTCCAGCTCTTCGCCAACCACCCCGGATCGGGTAACGGTGCCATCCGCATTCAGAGTAATGGAATACTCATAGGTCGAATCAGCCACTTCATAACTGACGATGTTGGAGCTCGCGCTAAAGGCGTCATCACCTTCCCATATCAACCAAATGCGATAGGTGGAACCTGGCGTATTATTCTGATAGCTGAAGTTCAGCGAGTCCCGCGCAGAGTAATCTCCGACAATAACGCCATTCTCTTCAACTATCCAACTCAGTGGTTCCCCAATGATGCCAGTGCGTTCCAGCGAGTAATTGCCATTCGATGAAATTGAAAACTGACTGCCGGGCAATACATAGGAGTAGCTTACAACATTCGACACTGACTCCCCTGAGGTGACGTCCACTAACCATACTTTATAAACCGAATTGAAAGTATGATAAGGGAACCTGAATGTCATCTGGTAAGAGGCATCTGCCCGCCAAATTTCCATTCCATTCTCTGATACCACCCACTCCAGCCGCTCGGTAGGCTCACCACTGCGTTCGATAGCGTAATCTTCCCCCAGAGTCAGAGTATAGGTAATACTGGCGACGAACTCGTACATCACTGCATTGGAGATCATCTCGCCACTGGCATCATCGACCAACCAGATTCTGTACTCGCCTCTGGGCTGATGATCAAGGTAAGTAAAATCAAAGGAATCCGCGCCATATTTGGAAGCGATAACCACACCATTCTCTTCCACCATCCAGCGCACAGGGTCCCCCAGGGAACCATCGCGGGTTATTACGTAATCCGCACCCAAGGTCAATGTAAAGGATGGTAAGGGCGGTTTTTCCTCTGGCACCTGGTAATAGGTTGCATTCGATACCGGGCGCAAAGTGCCGTCCACTACCATAGCCAACCAAACCCTGTAGGCGGCGCCCGGTGTGTTGCCGGGATAGGTAAATGAAAGCGCTTGTGATGCATCCTGCTGTGCAACCTGCTGACCATTTTCTTCAATTACCCAGGTCAGTGGCTCACCAAGCATACCGTTACGAGAGAGAACATAGTTTTGATCCACAGAAACGGTATAGCCAAAATTCTTCACTTCATAGCGAACAATGTTGGAAACTCTCTGGGCATAGCCACCCTGACTCTGCTGCAGATATACCTGGAAGTAGCTACCGGCTGTATTGCTGGAATAGGTGTACGACAATTCATTGTTGGCACTGCGTTGCAGCACTACATCATCGTCTTTGATGATCACCCAGGAGAGACTCTCACCCAGATTGCCACTGCGGGTCAGTTTGTAGTTGGGTTCAAGCCCCAATTCATACGGGTAGGATGTGGGTTCATCATAGGAAAGCACATTGGAAACAATCTGATCCTGGCCACCGATATTCATCTGCAGCCACAGGCGATAGCGAGCACCGGGTTGGGATTCCATAAAGGTGTATTCCATTTCCACAGACGCATCGCGATCCACAATGATCATCCCGTTCTGCTCCACAATCCAACGTACCTGATCCCCAGGCTGGCCATCACGGGTTAATTTGTATTTCTGATCCAGGGTCAGATTGAATTCCGTCTGATTGGGTTGGTACTCAACCGTGTTGGACACCACTTGGTACTGACCATCGACAACCTGCTTGAGCCATACACGGAAGTGAGTGCCGGCCCAGTTGCGGTAGTAAACATAGTTCAGTTCGTTGGTTGCCAAACGTTCCAGCACGATGTTGCCATCCATCTCGATCACCCAGGTGAGCGTCCCTGTTTCACCCAATACGCCGGAGCGATTGATTTGATAGCCTTCGCTGAGCTGTAATTCAAATAGATCTGTGGTACCGGGGGTATATTCAACGATGTTGGAAACACGCTGGTATGATCCAGCCACCCACTGCTCCAGCCACACACGGAAATCAGCACCTTGGGTATTGGAGAAATAGCGGTATTCCAATTCGCTGGCTGCGCCTCTATTCAGAACCACCGCACCGTTCTTCTCAACCACCCAGCTCACATCATCACCAATGGCGCCTGTGCGATGTAACTTGAAGTCGCTATCAAGTTTAAGGTGATAGGTATCCTCCAACGCTACTCCTACGGGTTCTGGCTGCTGCAGATCAACACCAAGATCTTCTGTTTCACCGTAGTAATACACTTCGCAGGCAGATGGATAGCTGCCGTATTTCATGGCTATACGCAGCGTAGAGGATTCAACTTCGAAGGTTTCAGGCAGTGAGGCAGTGACGGAAACCGGACCACGGGATGTGGTTTGAAAGAGTTGCTCATCCGTGGTGAACTGTCCATCCCCATTCAAGTCGAGCCAGCCACGCCAATAGACCGTGTAATTATAAAAACGATAGGCAGGATTCAACTGGATTACGTTGTCACCCGGTTGCAGCGTAATCCCGGTATCGGCTGTGAAGTTGTAGCCGCTGTTGTTACCGGAACTGACAACCGTTTCGCCAATGGTTATGGAGTTTTGCCAAAAGTAGTAGGTGTTTCGAGAGTTGGAATCACAATAACCACTGGCAGCTGCCAGCGACAAGCTGTGGACAAGCAACATCCCGCAGCCAATCAGCGCGTACGCAATCTTTCTCATGTTTATCCCCATGTTAACAATATGCGTGCCCATACCGGCACTGAATACAATGGCGCAAACAGAGAGCAAAAACATATAGATTAATAATCTTATTAACGTTCCCTGTCCTAACTGTCGCCGCTCAGGTGTCAATACATACCATATAAACACCCGATGGTAAGTTTAGTTCTGTAACGATCATCTTCAAGGGCTATTGGAACTCTGCGGCTCAGGAATCTCCTAAATGTTGATGATGGTCACAGCAACGATTCAAGCTACTTTATCAATCAGGGAATCAAGGCCAGCTCCATCTTGCGGGCAGGATTCACTCCTGCTTTCGGATTAGAGAACGCTTTTTCTTTGGTCACCTGTAGGCCCAAGCGTGTATACAAGGCCTGCCCTCTGGGATTGGCCGCCGACACATCCAAACCAAACAGGTCGTATCCCTGTTGTCGGGCTTCCGTCAGTTTATGCTGGATAATCCGCGTGCCGATGCCTTTACTGCGATGCTGGTCGCTGACGCCAAAATTCGACAGATATAATTCCCCGGGTTTTGGCGCACGCATGACACTTTTCAAATGGCGCGACCGAAACATAACCGGTACAACACCCAGGTAGCCAAAAAACTCCGTCATGTTTTTTACCGTGCTCTTCATAAGCTGCTCGTATTCCTTACGACCATAAAAGCAACCGGTGCCCACCACCTCGCCATCGTATACGGCGACGGTGACATGGGGGTAGCCGGCAAATCCCCTGCCGGAGGCAAATTCATGGCGCAAGAAATCGAGAGATTTTTCCTGGTAGAGATAATCGTAGATATCTGAACCGGAACTGTACATCAACTCTGCGATCAAACCCAAATCATCTGCACGAGCCGTTCGAATTTCGAGTTCCATTCCTTTTCATCCTGTGTCCTACTGCCGCGGAACAATTTGACACAGGAAACGGTACGGCACAAGTTCCTAATCTGATAGTCGATCACGCCCCAGGCTTTTGGCACGATACAATGCATCGTCCGCAGCCGTCATCAGATCGGTGGAGGACTGTCCGGGGCCTGGAATACAGATCGCAATGCCAACGCTCACAGTGACATGATCACTGACTTCCGAACTACTGTGTTCGATATTCAGGGTACGGACCGTTTCCAGAATTTTTCTGGCAGAAGCTTTCAGTTGTTCAACCGAAACCTGAGGCTGCAACACAGCAAACTCTTCGCCACCTATACGCGCTACCAGTTCGCCGGAACGATTGGCCCATTGCTTGACCGCTCCAGCAACCTGACGCAAACACTCATCTCCCTGCACATGGCCATAGGTATCGTTGTAGCGTTTGAAAAAGTCGATATCCAGCATTATCAAACCCAACGCAGTTTGGTTGCGCGCCGCACGATTCCATTCCTGCGTGATGCTGTCATCAAAGCGGCGTTTGTTCGCGACCTGCGTTAACGCGTCGGTGTACGTCATCAGTTCAAGTTCTGCATTTGCTTGCTGCAGTTGTGCAGTGATGGTTTTCAACTGTACTGTTCGTTCTTCGACCGCGCGCTCCAAATCATGGTGATAATTGGCAATGCGTTCCGCCATGGCACGAAAGGCCCGCGCCATTAATCCTATTTCGTCTTCCCGTTTTACCGGTAGCGTATCTTCGCTGTTGAAATCACCCTCACCTATCCGTTGGGATGCCGTCACGAAATGAGATAAAGGCTGGATCACCTGACGACGCATAACCGAGTAGAGCATGATCAATTCGACGATTAATGAGATCACGCTGAGCAGGAGAATGAACTGCGCTGTGCTCTTCGCCGAATCCGCCAACAGGGATTTTGGATAAACAGTGACGAACCACCAGTCAGGCCCTTGAATCGGGGCGTGCGCGATGAATGCATCACTGGCATCGTGATAAAAAATATGAGATTTACCATCCTGCTCATGCTTCAATGTCGTTAATCTGTTATAGACATCCAACAACTCCGGATCATCCAGATCGTGCACGTTGAGGACCCCTTTTGCTTCATACAGTTCTGCTTGCTTTTGTGGATGGGCAATGACACGACCATCTTTACGGATGATGAAGTTATAGGCCCCCGCCAGCCGATCATTGAACACGCGGTCAAATAGTTCCTGCAGTAAAATATCCTGTCCAATGGTCCCCAGGTGCTGCCCCTGCCAATCCACCGGGGTTTCGCAGGACACCATCCAGTCTTTCGCCGTGGGATCATAATAAAGCCCGGTCCAACGGGTCTCCCGCTGCGGGTTATTCTCCTGAAAGGCAATGTACATCCATTCTTCCGCCGTCATGTCCAGATCAGTTTCCGCCTCCAATCCCCAGGGAAACCCTGGCCAATACACAAGATTGACGTTTTCCGGCATGTGCAGGTACAGGTTGGCAAACTGATTAAGATAGCTGGCACCATAACGCTCCAGCAACCGGTAAGAAAGGACCAGGCGGGAACGGAATAGAGGATCTTCGATGGGGGCTGCAGGACTGACAAATCCGGAAACGGACCCGGTCATCATACCATCCCGGTTGAAACCGGGATCAAACCACTTGCGCAGGGTACGTACTGAACCATCCCCCGCCGGTGAGAAATACTCTGTGAAGTCCCCGTGAGCACGGTCGCGGGCATACTCCCAGGATTGCAGGAATACGTCTTTCAATGTTGACTGACTGGATTCCGCCAGCAGGAACACCGCACTTTCACGCTGAGCCCGCTCCACAATGTATTTGCTGAGCTTGTCGATGGTCTGTGTTTCCAGCGTGCGGACGATATGCCAATAACTCAGTATCGTCACCGCCAGCACTACCAACGAAACCCGGATTCCCATCTGGACCAGGGTAACTGTGGACAACGAGCGCTTAACGTGATCAGAGGTCGGTAAAGACAAAGAAATCAGCCTGTAAAACCGGAATAAACGTAATGCTTTCCAGTCTAGACCAATTCCTGTAAAGCTGAGTTGAAGGTGGTAATAAATTCAGCAGCGGCCAAATCTGTACTGACCGCTGCCAACATGGGGAAAATCAGGAAGCCTGCTTTTGCTCCTGTTCCTGGCCGTAGATACGACCGGACAGGAAATACTGATCATTCAGCGCTTCATGGATATTGTTCAGTTCGATTTGAATGTGGTCGATAAAATCATGCAGCATACCTTGATCATAAGCGTGCAGTTCCGCTCCCTGAATCAGGCGCTTGGCCTGATGAATACGGCGCAGACTATTCTCAAAGTCAGGCAGTTCCTGCACACAGCGCTCCATCTGCTGCACACAGAACAATATCGAGCGGGGGAAACGCTGGGACTGGAACAGGAATTTCACCACGTCCGCACGACGAATGCGGGCCTGCATTGCCTGCCGATACATTTGATAGGCGGTCAAGGATTTGAGCACGCTCATCCATTGGATGTTCTCGAAGGGCCGCAACTCCATGCTCTCTTCGGTCAGCAGATTGGCAGAACGTACATCGATAATACGGGAGGTCATGTCGGCCCGCTCAAGGTTGCGCCCCATGCGGATGAACAGATAACCCTGATCCCGGTTTACCGTACCCGACAACAAACCCACAATGGTTTGGCTGCGCAGAATTATTTCGTTGAGATAACTGAAGCGGCCGCGCTTGGACATGGCCACATTCAGCTGATCCTTGGCGTAATGGTTCAGGCCATTGATCTGCTCCCAGGCTTCGCGGGGAATAACATCCCGCACGGTACGCGCATTTTCCCGCGCCCACTTCAATGAGTTGGCAATGGACACCGGGCTGTCGGCGTCACTGATCAGGTACTTCATCACCTGACGCTCTTCGAAGGAATGGTACTTCTCTTCGTAATTCTCGCGGGTACCGGTGATATCAATCAGCGGCTCCCAGCCCAGCACGGTCTTCTTGGGAATATCCAGAATCAGGTTGGCGTTGACGTTGATCAGGCGCGCCATGTTTTCCGCACGCTCCATGTACCGGGCCATCCAGTACAGGGTTTCGGCTACTCGAGCTAGCATCAGGCTTCCTCCTCAACGATCCATGTGTCTTTACTGCCACCACCCTGGGAGGAGTTCACCACCAGTGAGCCCTTGCGCAGGGCCACCCGGGTCAAGCCACCCATGGTGACAGAAGTGTTGTCACCGCTGAGAATAAACGGGCGCAGATCCACATGCCGGGGCTCCACACCATGATCCACAAAGGTGGGCACGGTGGATAATCCCAACGTCGGTTGCGCGATGTAGTTGCGGGGATCTTTCTTGATTAACTGAGCAAATTTCTCACGCTCTTTCTTGCTGGCCATGGGGCCGATCATCATGCCGTAGCCACCGGATTCGTTGGCGGGTTTCACTACCAGTTCATCTAGATGACTCAACACATAATCCTGTTCATCCTGGAACATGCAGCGATAGGTGGGCACGTTGGGCAGCAGCACCTCTTCGCCCAGGTAATACTTGATGATTTCAGGCACAAAGGCGTATACCACTTTGTCGTCCGCCACACCCGCGCCGGGGGCGTTGGCCAACGCCACATTGCCTTTCTTCCAGGCCCGCATCAGGCCGGGCACACCCAGCATGGAATCCGGATGGAACGCTTCCGGGTCCAGGAACAGGTCATCAATGCGACGATAGATCACGTCCACCCGCTGCAGACCTTCCACTGTACGCATGTAGACGCAGTCGTCATCCTGCACCACCAGGTCGCGACCTTCCACCAGTTCGCAACCCATCTGCTGGGCCAGGTAGGAATGCTCAAAATAGGCGGAGTTGAAGATACCCGGGGTCAACACCACCACTTCCGGGTAATCCGCCGGGCGGGGCGATAGCGACGCCAGCATATCAAACAGTTGGGAACAATAGTCGTCCACCGGCTGGATGTTGTAACTCTCGAACAATTCCGGGAACACCCGCTTCATCACCGAGCGGTTTTCCAGCATGTAGGATACACCGGAGGGTACCCGCAGGTTGTCTTCCAGTACGTACATGGTGCCATCGCTGTCGCGTACCAGATCCGAGCCACAGATGTGAGCCCAGATGTTTAACGGCGGCGAGACGCCAACACACTCTTTGCGGAAGTTCACCGAGTTGGCGAGCAGCTCTTTGGGGAAGATCTTGTCTTTGATGATCTTCTGATCGTGGTAAATGTCGTTGATAAACAGGTTAAGGGCATGAACCCGCTGCTTGAGACCCTTTTCAATCTGGTCCCACTCGGATTTGGGGATCATCCTGGGCAGGATATCAAAGGGCCAGGACCGATCGATGGAGCCTTCCTCTTCGGTATAAACGGTGAAGGTGATGCCCATTTCCTTGATGGAAAGCTCCGCCACCGCCTTGCGGGTTTCCAGTTCTTCGTCACTGTGGTCCGCTAAGTACTTGGCCAGGTTTTTTGCATATTTCCTGGGCTTTCCTTTGGTTTTGATCAATTCATCGAAGAACTTGCCTGGGTCGTACTCGTTCCAGCTTACAGACATATAATCGCTTCTTTTATCTCGCAAAAATGCATGTGGGTGTAGAGCGTTTACTCCTCAATTCGACGAACGTCCACGGACACCTTCAACTCGTGATCGTCACCGCCATAAATCACCCCTTTCAATGGAGTGACATCTGCAAAATCTCTGCCAAAGGCTAGCGTGATATGCTGGTCCTTGGCCAGCATATTATTGGTGGGATCAAAGTGCATCCAGCCAAAATCCAACATGTACACGCCAAACCAGGCATGGGAAGCGTCGGCACCTTCCAGTTTTTCCTCACCGGGCGGTGGCAGCGTTTCCAGATAACCACTGACATAACCCGCCGCCAGCCCCATAGAGCGCAGGCAGGCGATCCCCAGGTGGGCAAAGTCCTGGCACACCCCCCGGCGGTGCTTCATTACCGTGTGCAGCGGCGTACTGATGGTGGAAAATCCGGGGTCGTATTTGAAATCCGTATGAATCCTTTCCACCAGATCCTGAATAGCCTCCAACGCCGGACGCCCCGCGGTAAACGACTCTGCTGCGTACTCTTTCACCTCATCGAACACCGGGATCAAGGGCGACGGCAGAATATACTCCCGCGCCAGGATTTGCTCGGGATCGGTAGCGGTTCTGAGGTTATCGCGAACAAACTCCCAGGGGTACTCGGCCGAAAACAGTGCCTGCTGAGTGTGATCCAGCACCTGCACTTCAGAGTAGACCGTTACGGATAACTCCTTGTGAGGCTGCAGAATATCGAAGCTGGTCACCTGGTTACCAAAATAGTCGAAACGCTTATGGAGCGATTCTGGTGCAGGGTGAATAACGAACCGATTCCGCGCACAAGTTTGGTGCGCACTATTCACCGGCGACATACGGGCCTCGTTGAAACACATACTCACCGGGGCACTGTACTGATAATGGGTCGTGTGCTTGATGTGGTATTTCATGCCGGCAGCTCCAGCTTGGTGGGCGCCAGCTGGCGGGCACTCTGGGTATGGGTAAAGTAGCGCTGATGCAACAACTCAGACACTTTCTCCAGTCGTCTTTCGACGCTATCCAATAGCTTGGCCAAAGCGCGACGGGTGCCCAGCTCATCACTGATGTTGGACAGTTTTTCCACTTCCGCCAGCTTGATTTCCGTGCTGGCCTGCAGGATCAACCGTTGCTCCCGACTCAAATGATGGGAAGGAGACTGCTGGGGCAACGCCCCTATCAGGGACATGATCTTATCCACCTGATAGGCCAGGGAACGGGGATGGCGGGTATCCAGCAACATCAGATCCAGTACCGTGAAAATATGCTGCACGGAACGATAACGACGACGGTGGGTAATCAGACTTTCATGATTCACCAACGTGGCTTCCAACATCAGGTGCTCCGGCACTTCACCAGCGTATTGCACAAAGCAGGTACGAATAAAGCAGATCAACTGCAGCGCCCGCTCCAGGCGTCGCCCGACGTTGAGCAGGTACCAGCCGTGCTCGTGGGGCATGCTCTCCTGGGTCTGGGAATTAAAGGCCATGAGAGAAGCCAACAGACTGTCCAGTTCCGTTTGCAGGATCGAGAAACGGGTCTTGTTGGAACTCAGGTATTGCAGGTTCTCATCAATGTCGTCCACCACCCGCCAGGTATCCACCGACCACAGATCCCGCACGTTGTAGGCACTTTGCAGCAGGGAATTAAGGGTGCCGATCAGGCTGCTGCGGTGCTCCCGGTTCAACACCATATCCATGATATGCAGCCGTGGACGCTGCAGTTTTTCTTGCGCATCTTCGCCGGTAAAACCAGGATAGACCCAGGTGAAATGGGTCAGGGTTTCCAACAGGTGATTCAGCACCACCTGATCCGACTCATCCCGATAATCGTCGTAGTCGGCCAGCTTGCTCAGTACGGTTCGGATCAGGCGCAACAGCCCCTCAGAGCGTTCGGTATAACGCCCCACCCAGAACAGGTTCTCACCGGAGCGGGACGGCAACACCCCTTCCCCGGCCATCAGGCTTTCCATCTGGCGGATACTGGGCCAGAGACTGGCCTGATGCACTGGTTTGTCCGCCAGAATCCAGGTGTCCTTGGACAAACCGCCAGTCTGGTTGGTGACGAACAGAGCATCTTCATCCTGGGCCACCCGGGTCAGCCCACCGGGCATCACGTCGTAATCGCCCTGATGGGCGGTCAGGTAGGTGCGCAGCAGTACCCGTCGGGGCACGATTTTACCATTGCGCAGGGAAGGCGCCGTGGAGCAGCTCAACACCTGCTGCCCCACATACATGTAGGGGGCTGCATTGATCCGGTTCTTCAGCTCCAGCAGCTGCTTTTCGCTCAACTGGGAACCGAACACAGACGGACCGCGGCGGTCGATGGGCTTGATCACCAGGTCCTTAATGTTGGCCAGCACATAATCCCGCTCTTTCTGTTGTCCGCACCACCAGGTGGCGGCAGAGGGCAGCAGAATGTCCTCCCCCAGCCAGTGCTTGGCGATATTGGGCAGGAACGGCATCAGGGCCGGGCTTTCCAGAATGCTGGAGCCCAGGGGATTGGCGATAATGACATTGCCGAGACGGGCCGCCTGCAACAGGCCGGGCACACCCAGATGGGAGTCTTCCCGCAGCTCCAGGGGGTCACAGAAGGTGTCGTCCACCCGGCGCACAATGATGTCCACCTGCTTGAGACCATCCAGGGATTTCATCCACACCTTGCCACCGCGGACGGTGAGATCGTCCCCTTGCACCAGGCTGTAACCCAGGTAGGATGCCAGGTAGGCGTGTTCGAAATAGGTTTCGTTGTGGGGGCCAGGGGTGAGGATAACCACCCGCGGATCATCCTTGCGATGGGGCAGCATACTCGCCAGCATGCTGCGCAGGTGCCGGAAGAAGATGGATAAACGGTGCACCTGGGTGCGGCGGAATTCCTCCGCCATCACCCGGGTCATGGCCATTCGGGTTTCCAGAGCATAACCGGCACCGGATGGCGCCTGGCTGCGGTCCCCCAACACCCACATACGGCCATCCGGTCCCCGGGCCAGATCCGCCGCATACAGCACCAAGTGAGGCAGATCCTTCATCTGCACCTGATCACAGGCCCGCAGAAAGCCCTGCTGGGCAAAAATCAGCTCAGCGGGGATCAGGCCTTCCTTGATCAGGCGGCGGGGACCATAGATATCCCGCAGAATCATATCCAGCAGGCGGGCACGCTGCTTCAGGCCCACACTAATGGCACCCCAGTCCTGGCTGTTGATCACCAGGGGAATGGGGTCCAGCTGCCAGGTGCGCTTCTGGCCCTTGGGATCGCTGTAAATATGGTAAGTAACCCCGTTTTCCCGCAACAGGCGCCGGGCATCGGTGCGTCGACGCTCCAACTCGTTGTCGCCCAGCTTGGTGAGATCTTTCATCAAGCGACGCCAGTGGGGATTGACGTTGCCGCCATCCTCCACCCACATCTCGTCGTATCCCACCATATCACGGGGATAATGTTCCAATATCTGCTCCAGGCTCGGGGCCGGTTCCGCAGTCAGTTTTTCTTCAGTTTTTGTTGCCATACCGCCCTAAGAGAACCCCTTACCTTTCATTAGCCGTGATTATAACGGGTTCAGGACAGAGTGCGCAGGGGTCGACGCAAATCAAGGGTATATGGATACTCCCGATTGATCTCTTCCGCCGGCGGTACCATGGGTCCCAAGCCACTGCCGTGAGGGTAAAAACGATCCTCACTCTGCATGAACGGACGCACCTCAGGCGGCACCGTCAATGGCCCCTGGGTATGACCATGACTCCAGAAACGGCTGATGCGGCGGCCTTCCGCCTCATAGGCGTTCACCGGGAAAGTATCGTAGCTGCGGCCACCGGCGTGGTGCACGTGGTAGGTACAACCCCCGATGGAACGACCGTTGAAAGTATCGATCAGGTCGAATACCAGGGGCGAATGCACGCCGATCAGAGGATGCAGGGCCGAAGGCGGCTGCCAGGCACGGTAACGTATCCCCGCCACGTATTCTCCATGGGTGCCGGTAAAGTTGAGCGGTACACGGCGGCCGTTACACACCAGCACGTAGCGGCCTTCACTGAGGCCATGGACCCGCACCTGCATGCGCTCCACGGAGGAATCCACAAAGCGGGAAGTACCACCCCGGGTCACCTCCTCACCCATCACATGCCAGGGTTCGATGGCGGTTTGCAGTTCGATCTGGATATCCCGGATATTGACCCGGCCATAATGGGGGAAGCGGAACTCCAGGAACGGCTCCAACCACTCCAACTGGAAGGGATAGCCCTGCAGCTGCATGAACTCGCACACATCCCGCAGGTCTTCCCACACGTAATGGGGCAGCATAAAGCGGTCGTGCAGCTCCGTGCCCCAGCGCACCAGTCGGTGCTCGTAGGGTTTGTGCCAGAACATCATCAACAGGGTACGCAGTAACAACATCTGCACCAGACTCATGCGCGGATGGGGCGGCATTTCAAACGCACGGAATTCCAGGATACCCAGTCGACCGGATGAAGAATCCGGGGAGTACAGCTTGTCGATACAGAACTCGGAACGGTGGGTATTACCGGAAATATCCACCAGCAGGTTACGCAGCAAGCGATCCACCAGCCAGGGCTGCGAGATCTCTTCTTTGGGCATCTGGCTGAAGGCGATTTCCAGCTCGTACAGACTTTCGTTGCGACCTTCATCCACCCGCGGCGCCTGACTGGTGGGGCCGATAAACAGGCCGGAGAACAGGTAGGACAACCCGGGGTGGTGCTGCCAGAAAGTAATCAGGCTGCGCAGCACGTCCGGACGTCGCAGCAAGGGCGAATCCGAGGGTGTGGCACCCCCCATGGTGACATGGTTACCACCGCCGGTACCGGTGTGGCGGCCATCGATCATGAACTTCTCGGTACCCAGCCGACATTTATGGGCGATGTCATAGAGAGTGTGAGTGTTGTTCTGCAGTTCGTCCCAGGTGTGCACGGGATGGACGTTCACTTCGATAACGCCCGGGTCCGGCGTCACCATGAACTTCTCCATGCGGTTGTCTTTGGGTGGCTCATAGCCTTCCAACACCAGCGGCATATTGAGTTCATGCGCCGCTCCTTCGATGGCGGCCATCAACTTGATGAAGTGATCCCCGTGGGTCAGCGGCGGCAGGAACACATAGAGACAGCCATCGCGCACTTCAGCACACATGGCGGTCTGAATGAAGGATTCGGTTTCGTTCACCTCATCATTCTGGGTGTACTCGATGGGCGCCAGGTTCGGGGGGTAATAGGGCAGTGCCGGTGCCGATTCGAACAGGCTCATGGGCTGGTGGTACTCGCGCTTCTCCGGTGGCAGCCAGTTAATGACTTCCAGCGGCAGACGCATACCAATGGCGGAATCACCGGGTACCAGATGCAGATGTCCGCGGCGGAAGGTCCAGCTGCAACTGTGCCAGGCCTGTTGGTACCAGTCCCAGCTCAACGGCAGCACATAGCCCACCGGAGCATCCAGACCCCGCTGCAGATGGGCCAGCAAACGCTTGCGTTCCGCATCCAGTTTCAGGTCATGCTCCAGGGGATCGAATTGTGCCGGCAGGTTACCCTCCTGCCACAGGTAATAAATGGCGTCTTCGTAAGCCGGCAATACAAACCGGTTGGGCAGGCGCAGACGCTTGCACAGGGCATGCATAAAGCTCTGGGCGTCGTCAGCACCGAAGCCGTAATCGCGGTTGGGATCGGCCATCAAATTGGGATAATGCCACAGGGTGTGACCGTCCTTACGCCAGTAGCAGGCGTATTGCCAGCGTGGTAGCGGCTCACCGGGATACCACTTGCCCTGGCCGTAGTGCTTGACACCACCGGGGGCAAACTCATTCTGCATCGCCAGGAACAGGTTATGGGCCAATGCCCGCTTCTTGGGACTGTCGGCGGTGGTGTTCCACTCCGGCGACTCCATATCGTCCACCGACACGAAGGTAGGCTCACCCCCCATGGTCAGGCGTACGTCATTGGCCATCAGCTCTTCGTCCACCTTGTAACCCAGGGCCTGGATATTCTGCCACTGGTCTTCGGTGTAGGGCTTGGTGACGCGGGGATCTTCGTGAATGCGATCCACCCGGTTTTCAAATTCGAATTCCACTTCGCACTTGCCGGTGGCACCGGTGACCGGGGCGGCACTCACAGGGTCAGGGGTACAGGCCAGGGGAATATGACCTTCACCAGCGAACAGGCCGGAGGTGGGATCAAGGCCAATCCAACCGGCCCCGGGTACATACACTTCGGTCCAGGCATGCAGATCAGTGAAATCCTCTTCCGGGCCAGAAGGTCCATCCAGGGATTTCACATCCGGTTTCAACTGCACCAGATAGCCGGAAACAAAACGCGCCGCCAAGCCCAGGTGACGCAGCACCTGTACCAGCAGGAAGGCGGAATCACGGCAGGACCCGATCCTGCGTTCCAGGGTTTCCTCACAGGTCTGCACCCCGGGTTCCATGCGGATGGAATATTCGATGTGCTCAAACAGGGCCCGGTTCACGTCCACCAGAAAATCCACAATGTTGCGTTTACTGATATCCACCGTCTCGATCCAGGACATCAGCAACGGACCCTTCTCCTTGATTTCCAGGTAGGGCACCAGCTCCTTGGCCAGCTGTTCTTCGTATTCAAAAGGAAAATCGTTGGCGTACTCTTCCACAAAAAAGTCAAAGGGATTGATCACCTTGAGATTGGCAATCACTTCCACGTCGACCTGTAATTCTCTCGCCGGCTCCGGAAACACCACCCGCGCCATAAAGTTGCCAAAGGGGTCCTGTTGCCAGTTTATGAAATGATTCTCGGGCTTGATCTTGAACGAATAAGCCTCAATCGGCGTTCGGCTGTGTACCGCAGGACGCAGACGAAACGTATGGGGAAACAG
The DNA here is from genome assembly GCA_002708905.1 of Pseudomonadales bacterium. Taxonomy (GTDB): domain Bacteria; phylum Pseudomonadota; class Gammaproteobacteria; order Pseudomonadales; family Ketobacteraceae; genus Ketobacter. Next base: position 15,879 of record PAPM01000038.1, read on the forward strand.
TTTCGTATTGCGATCATAGGAGTACTTGGTGTGATGACGAATGGCAACTCGAATGGACATAACTATCCTTGCAACAAAATGGAACCGGTGGCGAGCTTAATACCATGAAGCGACTCCATCATGACAGCAAAAGCTCGTCCGCTCAGAAGCGCAAATTTCATGCCAGAGTGAAGAGCGAAAACCCGCAGACAATATCAGCGTTTTCCCAGCGCCATTGCTCAGTTTCGAGTCATCTCCCGACAGGAATGTCTCGTGTTGGCGCACAACTTACGCCTGCGCGATTGTATCACCCGCCGTGTTAATGCAATATTCAGCAATACTGCATTCGATTCAAGACCTTTGTTGATCCAACTTGAGCCCGGTTGGCCCAACCCAATTTGCACCGACTGTTGCAGCAGTGCACACCAAGCGGCACGGAAGTCGACTTGATAAACATGACAAAACCCATAATAAAAAAGGAGCGCTACACAATGTACAAATTCACCCTAAGGTGTCTCGTTATTGCAGCCTGGACGTTTCAACTCGCCGGGTGTTTCGGGGGGAACAAGACATCCATTACCCTGGAAAGCGATGTCGGTGACTACATCGGACAAGGCAGCAGCTATAGCTATTCCCAGGAAAACGCCATTATTACCACCAACGTGGTCGATGGGCTTTTTTCCATTCGAATAAACGGGGATCAATCCTGGAGTGGCTTTTTTGCACTGCCTGAGGGCTATGAGGAACTCCAGCCCGGCTCCTATCCCAGCCTCACCCGTTATCCGTTTCATGATCCGGCGGTGGGCGGACTGTCCTGGTATGGGGAAGGCCGGGGCTGCAACCGGCTCAATGGCTGGATCATAATCAACAAGGTCACCTACCAAGACGGCTTACTCACCGCAATTGAGCTGGAATTCGAACAACACTGCGAAGGCGGCACGCCGGCTTTACATGGAGAGGTGAAATGGTATGCCGCTGACGACACCATGCCACCCGGGCCAGAGCAACCGATCCCCGACACATTGTGGCAACCCAATCCAGAACTGCTCCCGGAAAGCGGCAACTATGTCTACCTATTGAGTGAGCCCGGAGACTACATCGGCGGCGGACAAGAGTCCCTCCACCTGGAAACGGAGTCACCGATTACTGTATCCACCGGCAGCGGTTACGTTTCTTTCGATGTGGCCGGTTGGCTGGGCAGGTTCCAAGCCATGTCCGGGCTGGAGGTGCTGGAAACGGGGTATTATGGCGATCTGCAACGCTTCCCGTTCCATAACCCGGCAAAAGGGGGGCTCTCCTGGTCCGGTAATGGAAGGGGCTGTAATCGACTCAGCGGATGGTTTGCGGTGGATAGCGTCAGCTATGTGGGCGGAGTCCTGAGCGCCATCGACATGCGGTTCGAACAACACTGTGAAGGCAACCCCCCTGCGTTATTGGGCAAGATACACTGGAGCCGATAATCTCCGTTGTGCCAGGCTCCTCAAACATCGAGCCTGGCACCTGTCCACCTATTCACCCGGCCTATCCACCCCGCCTATCCACCTCCCCCTATCCACCTACCCCCCCGGGGGAGAAGGTCTTAACAAAAATATCCTCCATCAAGGCGCCACTGTAGAAGCAATACTCTTTGAGCACTTCCACCATGGGTTGCGCACCGCACAAATAAACCAGATGCCGGCGCAGCTTGGGATGGCGCTGGGGTATCAGGTCAACCAGGTCCCCTTCCAGCAGGTTGGGCTGCTGGTCCGGATTGCGGTGGACCACCGGAAAGAAATGTAATGCCTGGTGTTTCTGCGCGAGCTCGGTCAGCTCATCCAACAGATACAAATACTGAGGTTCACCGGCCGCCGCATACAGGTAGATATCACCATGGTGCCCTTCATTTAAAGCCTGCCGGAGGATGCCGCTCAACGGCGCAAGCCCGGTGCCCGTTCCCACCAACAGTACCGGTTGCCCGGGCATGGCCGGACTGTAGTAAGTGTCACCGGTGGCAGGACTAAATTGGCAGTGCCCACCCAACTCAAGCTCATGCTCAAGCCAGTGGCTCACCAAGCCGTTAGGTCGCCGCCGCACATGCAATTCCACATAGCCTTCGTCCGGTGAGCTGGCAATGGAGTAGGCTCGGCCGCGGGTTTCCGTACGCCAGATGATCACATGCTGACCTGCACGCCAATCGATGTCGGCCTTAAAACGCACCATGAGGACACGCTGATTCAACACGCGCTTCTCAACCAGAGTTGCCGTGGCGCGGGATTCAAGGTTGTTGGTGAGGGTGAAATGCAGATCGCTCTTGGGATAACACTGGCACGTGAGAAAGTAATTTAAACGCCGTTGATTCGCGCTCAACCCTATTTGCGCCGCCGGGGGTATGGAACCCTTCAGGGCCTGGGCCATACACCCCTGGCACACCCCGGAACTGCAACTGCAGGGCACTTCCACCCCGGCTTGCTCCAACCCTTCCAGCAGGTTCTGCTGGTCATGCAGTGTAATCTGTTGGTTCTCATAGGTGATTGTAGGCATACTGCTTCCGTTAACGTGGTAGGTTTACGACAAGCTGATCCAATCCATCAACAGCCACTGGCGATATGAATCGCAGTGATCCGCCTCAAAAAACCATGGTGGAGAGTGTTTATGCCAGATTCACGCCAATAGCCATAGGGCCGATTTACCTTTGGTACACAGCCTTTACGGGGGCGCGACAGTGGTGATAACTGCCTGAATTCAGGCGCTATTTTAAAAATCATCAAGGTTGGAGGCCGGTATCCTGCAGCGGATACCGGAAATGAAGAGTCTTGTAACTTGTAGGTTGTGTGCAAAAAAAGGGATTATTTCTTACCAAAACGTTCGCGGAATTCTTTTACCACGATGGGCCAGAACTCACGAATGTTTTCCCATTTATGGTCCATTTCTTCGAGATGTTCATCCAGGTGATCAATGCTTTCGTGCTGTTCTTCTTCCACCGCCAGATTCAACTGCTGCTTCAGTTTTGCAAGGGCGGCTTCCATTTCCTCAATTTTTTGTTCCAGTTCCTGGCGTCTAACATTCATGCCTATTTCCCCACTGATTCATCAACCAGACAACAGATTGCTGATGCCGATCAAAACGAAAGGAACCAAGAAAAACATGCCGGCAATGTAGCCCAATGCCACCAGTTTATTACCTACTGCAACTTCAGCCAGTTTTTCTGCCCCCTTGATCGGAAGTTCCCGCAAGAAGGGTACGCTGTAGATAACAATAACACCCAACAGATTATAAAACAGGTGAACCAGCGCAATTTGCAGCGCAAACACGGCATTGGGGCCGGTGATGGCGGTGGCGGCCAGCAGTGCGGTAATGCAGGTACCAATATTCGCGCCCAGGGTAAAAGGATAAACCTGGCGCAATGAGAACACGCCACTGCCCGCCAGGGGAACCACGAGACTGGTGGTGGTTGAGCTGGACTGTACCAACACGGTGACGATGGTACCGGAAGCAATCCCGCTCACCGGGCCGCGGCCCACTGCGGAATGCAGAATCTGTTTTGAACGCCCCACCATAATCGACTTAAGCAACTTGCCGATGAACGTGATCACCACAAAAATCGCCAAAATTCCCAGAACGATCATGACAATACCGGACACTTCCACTGAAAAATTCGCCATGGAGGATTTGATCAGCTCAACCGGGGGCTTCACCACGGGTTTGATGAAATTCAGCCCCTTCATGGACATGGATTCTGCCCCCACCAAATGGGTGGACGCCCATCCCCCCAGCTTCTGCAGGATGCCGAACATAATTTCCAACGGCAGAAACAGCAACACACACATAATATTGAAGAAATCGTGAATGGTGGCGGCGGAAAAAGCGCGGCGGAATTCATCACCACGACGCACATGGCCCAGGCTCACAATGGTATTGGTAATGGTGGTACCGATATTGGCACCCATCACCATGGGAATGGCGATGCTGACGGGCAGCCCCCCGGCCACAAGGCCGACTATGATCGAGGTGACGGTACTGGAAGATTGGATGAGGGCAGTGGCGACAGTCCCCACCACCAAGCCGGCAACGGGATTGCTGGCGAAGGCAAACAGCTCTTTGGCGTGGTCTCCGGCGGCCAGTTTGAACCCACCCCCGATCAGGGAAACAGCTACGAGCAGCAGGTATACCAACCCGGCTATCTGAATCCATTTAAACCAGGTGGGCCCCTGTGTCAGTTCGGCTACATGGCTATCTGAAACATGGGTGGGTGACGCGGTCAGGACCGTTTCCTTGGACATGTTCGGGTGCTCATTTTAGGGTGGCTCACAAAATGCGTGTAACCTACCATCAAACCCGATTTATTACACTAATGTTTCAGTCGATATTTAGGGTATTTTGTATAATCTCTATACAGAAATACGAAGGCTTGGAGAATGGTTGAACCCTATATTCTTGTTAAAACTGGGGTTTTGGATATAAGCCCCGTTTGCTGACAGGGATTGACCCTAATCAGTATTTTCTGCCTTTTCCAGTTTCAGGCGTTCCTGCACTGCTTCCCGCACCTCAGGGTCTGCGTCATCCGCCAGCTCCTCCAGCAATCCAATCGGCGCATTCATAACCGCTGCCAGACGCACCGTCCAGTCACTGTCTTCCAGCAGGGGTTTAACGGAGTCCCCAGTCATGCGAGAAGCGACAATGCGACGTACTTCAGGCTCCGGGTCCATGGCCATCAGGCCAAGGCTTTCCTCCGGCAGTCGCTTGGCCACCAGTTTACGTACCTGACGATCGCCATCCCGCATAAAACGGAACAGACGACCTACGGGTAAGCGTTGAACAACATAAGCCCGCACCAGATAATCCGGGTCCGATGCCATGCGCTCCAGCTGCTCGATGGGGAGACGATCGGCTACGGTGATACGAACTTCACGATCCTCGTCATCAATCAACGACACCAGTTGTTCACGGGGAAGGCGATACGCAACGGCTCTGCGCACGGCCTCATCCGGATCCGTCATCAGTTCCGTCAACCGTTCAACAGGCAGGTAGCGGGCAACAATCGCACGTCGCTCCCAAAATTTGTCCTTGATGAATAACGGAGCCAACTCCGGATTGATGCGAAAAAAACGATCGATCTGACGCCCACTCTCCACCACCACACAGGCATCGCCGGGATTGCAGCGGCCGGACAACAGCAGTGAGCGCCGGAACTGGCAAACCCGGCAGTCTGCTATGGGGGTCAGATCGTCATCGCAACGTGAATCCATGGCACTTCAACTCAGGCTGCTGCTTCGTCTTCGTCTGGTATCACTTCACCAAACACAATTCCAGAAGCAACATCCGCATCATCGGTCAAAGTGGAACAATGGGCACGGGAATCCACCAGGTAAACGTTGTACGCTTGCGTTTCCGCATACGCTTTGGAGAAGATAACGTCGTCATCCATGCAGTAGGTGAAGTGACAATCAGGAAATTCAGTACGCAACTCTACCAACGTTTGCTCACTCAAGCCTTTTTGGTCGACAAACTCCAAAATTGCTTTTAATGAATGCCGGTTAATCATGATGCAGCCTCCTGGTTAAATCGAACACGCTGTTCCGGTTTCTCACCCATTACCTTGGCTAACCAGGGCGGTGGGGAACTCTTCAACACGGATTGCAATTCCGTCATGTATTCCACGGCACCACTGGCAGAGCTCAGCTTAATGGGATGCAAACCTTCCCGTATTACTTTTGCTGCTGCCGGCCCGCCAATGGAAGTGGTGCACAGAACATGACAATCGTTTATCAATTCCGCCCGGGCTTTATTCTTGTCCTCATCCGGATCAATGGCCGGCACAGAACGAATTTCCACGAGCCGAATTTCACTAGCCGCCACCTGATAAATCAGGAAGCGATCACAGGAACCGAAATGGCCATCGATCTTATCACCATTGTCAGAACTGCAGGCGACCCTGATGGAACCGGGCATGTCACCGGGCTGGTAATCACAGACTTCAGGCAGTGGTTCCGCCTCAAGTTTGATGCCGCGACCTTTGAGAAAAGACAGAGCCCGCTTAAGATCATGCTCATCAACAACATCCAAAGCACCGTTACCGGCCTGCTTTAGTCGGTTCAGGCGTAATTTTGACAGTTTGCTGGCTGTAATGGGTTGACCTACAGCAGCAATCAGGACAGAAACAAAGGATTTGGCATCCACATCCGGCAACGCACGTGCTGCCAGACCGATGCGCAGAGCGACATCGTCGTTAACAGCTTGCGAAGTCATGATTAGCCCTCCGCGCCGCGCTTAGCGCGAATGGTAATCGGCAGTTCAGGCGCTACATCAAGGGGTTCGATGTAGTAAGTTGAGCCGTCAGCCAGAGTGATATCACCACCCCAACGATCAGCTGCTTCAAATTCGATGGAAACAATATCTTCTTCCAGGTCCCGTTTGGCAACGTACAACGTTTTCTTGCCGGTTTGGTCCTGGCGAATCATTACGTTTGGCATAACTGCACCTCACTGGTGGTAAAAAGTTCCGCAGCGGGCGGGAATTCCCGCTGCGGAATAAAAGGACGAGTCTACAAACAACCCTCTGGGAGAGTTACTTAACGAACCAAATCGTAGTTGTAGTCAGTTGTCTGCATGCCACGAGTGGCATCGTCCAAGCGCTCCAGTTCCGCATTCACCAGAGTAGTGAGGATTTGCATAGCACCCTCGTAACCCATGGTGGTTTGACGGTGCAGGTGGTGACGATCGAAAATCGGGAAGCCGATTCGGATCAGAGGCACCTCATGCTCTTTACCCTTGTACAGCGTGTCACGCTGGATGAACTTACCGTAAGAATTACCGATCATGAAATCGGGCTTGTCGGTAAATACCAGGGAACGCATGTGCCACAGGTCTTTTTGGATGTGCACAGTGCTATTGGCACCGTAGGGAGATTCAGACAGCATCTTTTCCATTTCCTTCTTCCAACGCTTATTGGCGTTGTTGCAAAGGATGTGGACAGGCTCACAACCCAGTTCCAGCAGGAACCGAACCATGCCCTGGACGAAGTCAGGATCGCCCCACAGAGCATAACGCTTACCGTGCAACCAAGCGTGGGAGTCGGTAATCATATCCACCAGACGACCGCGCTCTTTGGCCAGAGCTTCAGGGATTTCTTTTCCTGTGACTTGACTTACGCTCATCAGGAATTCGTCAGTCCCGGCCAGACCCATGGGAATGCGCAGAGTTTTGTCTACTTCGTGTTTCCAGGTATTGGATACAAACTTCTTGGTTTTTTCCAGATGCCAAGGCTGCAGCAGGAATGTGTTGTACGCATTCGGTGCGTCCTTGATTTCCGCCTGGGTTGTTCCGCCGGCGTACATGCGGAATTCACCATCAGCTGGAGTATCCAGTACTTCTTCAGGATCAGATAACATGGTGTAATCAACGCCCATGTCTTTCAACATGCGCTTGATAACACGATAGTTACCCAGATAAGTCTCGAAGCCAGGAACGATATTGATTTTACCGTTGCTGCCTACTTCCTTATCTTCCATATAGTTCAAAGTGAAGTAACGGGCCATACCTTCGAACATGTTGTCCCAACCGGTTGTGTGGCTACCCACAAAGCTTGGAGTATGCGCAAACGGTACAGGATAGTCCTGCGGTACGTGACCTTCCTTCCTGGAGTTGTTGATAAAGGCGTTCAAGTCATCACCGATAACTTCAGCCATACAAGTGGTTGACACTGCAATCATGTCAGGCTTGTAGGTTGCCTTACAGTTTTCCAAACCATCCATCATGTTTTTCTGACCACCGAATACGGCGGCGTCTTCAGTCATGGAGTCAGATACGCAAGCGATTGGCTCCTTGAAATGACGGTTGAAGTAAGTTCGGAAATAAGCGACACAACCTTGGCTACCGTGAACATAAGGCATGGTCTTTTCGAAGCCCAGTGCACACAGAACCGCACCCAGAGGTTGACAGGCTTTCGCTGGGTTGACAGTCAGCGCTTCGCGAGCGAAGTTCAGATCCTGATACTCTTTGGTGGTGGTCCACAGGAAGGTTTCGTCGATCAGTTCCTGGGAGTGCACTTCTTCGAAGTTCTCACGCTTGTTTTTAAGCATGTCCTTGTATTCGTCATCACGGAACAAGGGATAGCTCGGTTTGATGTCGTCAACTTGCTGACTCATGGTCTTAGCCTCCTCCCGCGCCACTAATCTGTGGTCCGGCGGGTAATATGAGTATATGGTTTAAGGATTACGCAGATGCAGCGACGGCTTCGTCAGCGGCAGCTTCAGTTTTCTTCCAGGGAGCTTGCAACATTTTCCAGCAAGGATTGTTCAGGGTCATATCCATATCGCGAGCGAAGATGGCGAAACCATCAAAGCCGTGATAAGGGCCTGAGTAATCCCAAGAGTGCATTTGGCGGAAAGGCACGCCCATTTTCTGGAAGATATACTTTTCCTTGATACCGGAACCGATCAGGTCAGGCTTAACCGCTTTAACGAATTCTTCAAACTCGTAGCCGGTGACGTCATCATACAGCAGAGTAGCGTCGCCCATTTCCTTGATAGTACGATCGTAGTCATCGTTATGACCAAATTCGTAACCGGTACCAACCACTTCCATACCCAGATCTTCGTAAGCGCCGATAACGTGACGTGGACGCAGACCGCCTACGTACAGCATAACGCGCTTGCCTTCCAGACGAGGACGGAATTTGGCAATCACTGAATCCCATTCCGGACGGTATTTCTCGATAACTTCTTCACACTTGGCCTGAATAGTTTCGTCGAAGTGGGAAGCGATCTTACGCAAAGACTCGACAGTCTTGGTAGGACCAAAGAAGTTGTACTCGATCCAGGGAATCTTGTACTTCTCTTCCATGTGACGAGAAATGTAGTTCATGGAACGGTAGCAGTGAACCAGGTTCAGCTTAACTTTTGGAGTCAACTCCATTTCGGAGATGGTGCCGTCACCGGACCACTGGGCAACAACACGCAGACCCATTTCTTCCAATAGGATACGAGAGGACCATGCGTCACCACCGATGTTGTAGTCACCAATGATGGCTACGTCATAGGGAGTGGTTTCGAAGCTGTTGTCTTCGTCACGGGCACTCAGAACCCAATCGCGTACGGCGTCGTTGGCGATGTGGTGACCCAATGACTGGGACACACCACGGAAACCTTCGCAGCGTACAGGAACAACGGTTTTGCCATGCTCAGCTGTTTTCTTCTTCGCAACGGCTTCGATGTCATCACCGATCAAACCGATAGGACATTCTGACTGGATGGTGACACCTTTGTTCAGAGGGAACAAAGTTTCAATCTCATCAATCAGTTTAGCCAGTTTTTTGTCGCCGCCGAATACGATGTCCTTTTCCTGGAAATCCGAGGTAAAGTTCATGGTAACGAAAGCGTTAACACCAGTAGTACCGATGTAGTAGTTGCGGCGTCCAGCACGGCTATACTGGCCACAACCAACAGGGCCGTGAGAGATATGGATCATATCTTTAACGGGACCCCATACTACACCTTTGGAACCAGCGTAAGCACAGCCACGAATCGTCATCACACCAGGCAGAGACTTCTTGTTGGATGTGATACACTTCTTGGACTGTTCAAGTTCGTGGTCGTTTGGTGCAAGGTGCTTGGTGCGATCTTTCTTCGCTTTCGCGGGATATACTTCCAGTACTTCTTGAATCAAGGATTCAACTTCATCGCGTGACATGACAGACATGGTCAGTCTCCTCTCTATTTAGGTTTACGGGTCGCGAAATCAGGCGGCGCGACCACCTTGCTGCGCCGCCGAATTCGATAGGGCCAATCTGCCCTATCCCGAGCCACCCTGAGCAAGCTCAGGATCAGACTGCTTAGACTTCTTCAGAAGCAGTCTTACCAACGATGCTCAGGTCTTCCTCTTCCATGATGCCGAATTCCATCAGCAGTTCTTCCAGCTCATCCATAGTGATAGGAGCAGGAATGACCAACTTATCGTTGTTAACGATTTTGCTAGCCAGTGCACGGTACTCATCAGACTGCTTGGCAGCAGGGTCGTACTCGATGCAGGTCATGCGACGGATTTCAGCGCGCTGTACAACGTTGTCACGTGGTACGAAGTGGATCATCTGAGTGCCCAGCTTGGCAGCCAGTGCTTCTATAAGCTCGTCTTCACGGTCAGTGTTACGAGAGTTACAGATCAGGCCGGCCAGACGCACACCGCCTGAGTTGGCATACTTAACGATACCCTTAGAGATGTTGTTGGCAGCGTACATAGCCATCATCTCACCAGATACAACGATGTAGATTTCCTGTGCTTTGTTTTCACGAATAGGCATCGCGAAACCACCACAGACTACGTCACCCAGCACGTCGTAGAACACGAAGTCCAGGTCTTCTTCGTAGGCACCTTCCTCTTCCAGGAAGTTGATAGCGGTGATTACACCACGACCGGCACAACCAACACCCGGCTCTGGACCACCAGACTCAACACAGCGAACGTCGCCGTAACCAGTCTTCAGTACATCTTCCAGTTCCAGATCTTCAACAGTGCCTGCTTCCGCAGCCATTTCCATAATGGTGTTTTGAGCTTTGGAGTGAAGGATCAAACGAGTGGAGTCAGCTTTAGGATCGCAACCCACGATCATTACTTTCTTACCCATTTCTGCCAGAGCAGCAACCAGGTTTTGAGTAGTGGTGGACTTACCGATGCCGCCTTTTCCGTAAATTGCACATTGACGCATTGCCATAATTGTTCTCCTCTAGGTTTTTCCAGGCGTTATGTTGGCCTTAAGAAACTTTGTGCGGCAGACAACGTTGCAATGAGTGAAAGGTGTGGATGCCTGCACACGTCTAACCTAGTGCAGGCACTGTGCCAGCCAACTGGAACAACCATAAGCTATTGAAATATAATAATTTGTTTGAATGCACGGTAAGGCTTTGTAGTAGTCTTGTAGGCTACACAAACGATTTGGCTGTCGTAATAACAACAAATTTTCCGCGGGGATATTCACAAATTGATTTGGGTCAAGTCTTCATTCAGATCCAGCCCTGATTTTTGTAGCAAAAGCGCCAAACGCTCAATTGTGGTTTCAACCGACAATGACATTGTTGCTACAACCACAATTCTTTTTTCCAAAAAATCAGCAGGTTAACGCTGGCGTGGTTCTTGCCATGTTTCTCTTTATATAAAAACACGTTTCATAAAACCAAGAGAGGCAAGGTCATGGCAGATTCTCAATTATTAGCGGATCTAATCACTGGTATAGAACAAGGCAACATAGTTCCGTATCTGGGTCCTGGTGTTTTACAGGGAGTGGTTAATCCAGACAGTGGTGACGCAATTCCCGCTGACAGCGACAGTTTGATTTTGGCCATGAACGACGGCAAGCCCATGGCACCGCGCCTGATGTACGAGTTTCCCCGTGCTGCAATGAACCTGGAAAACAAGAAAGGCCGCAAGTTCATTGAAAAATTCCTGACCAAAACCTACGCAGAAACCAAATGGACTGAATCCGGTTTTCATAAATGGCTTGTGTCGCTGAAGCCTCGTTACATTGTGGACATCAATCGCGACATTCAATTGCAAACCCTTTATAAGGACGTTCCTCACACTTTAATCGTAGGCTTGGCACGTATCTCTGGTACCGATTTCCGCTTCAAAATTTTCCATTACGATGGCAGCGCTTATAAGGAAATCGAGCAAGAAGTCGTAGACACCGCCTTGCCGGTACTGTTCAAGCCTACCGGTTCGCCGCTGCCTGAACCCAACTACGTAGCGTCTGATGCCGACTATGTTGACTATATCACTGAGCTGATGGGCGGATTCGGTATACCCAAGTTCATTAAAGAATATCGCAAAGACAAGCAATATCTGTTCATGGGCCTGCGCATGAACCGCGACACCGAACGCATGGTGTTGAGCGACATCATTTATGCATCTGGTTCTCCTGCCGGTTGGGTCATGCTGCCCGATGCCAATGAAAAGGAAAAACGCTTCTGCGCGAAAAAGAATCTGAAGATCATCGATGTCGATTGGACCGCTCTGTTAACAGTGGACAAGACAGCATTAACCAGCGTTGCCTGAAAATAAGTTCATGAGCGACATGAAAACCTGGCTTGACTGGTCAGCCTACAAGGATGCCGGCATGGGTGACGCCTATGCCGATATCCCCAAACACGGCGGTGATTACGCCAAGGCCATCGCCGCCTGCATCAACAGTCGACAATGTGAGGCTGAGGGCAAGCAGGTCATGTGCCCCAGCTATCGCGTGAGCGGCAACCCCCATCTGTCCACCGGCGGTCGCGTGCGCTTACTGAAAGCCGCACTATCAGAAGACCCGAACACCAATCCCCTGATGAATCCCGAGCTGCGGGAAGCCATGGATCTGTGTGTCAGTTGCAAAGGATGCAAGCGTGAATGTGAAAGCAACGTGGATATGCCACTGATTAAAGTAGAGTATCTGGCGCAACGTCGACGGCAGGAAGGTTTATCCCTCCGCAGCCGATTGTTCGCCCAGGTCCCAATCTGGTTATACAGAGCGCCGTGGCTACGTCATTTTATCCAATGGCGCAACCAGTCTTCTGTTGTGTCCCAGATCGCACAAAAGCTTCTGGGGCTGAATGCAAAGGCCCGTTTGCCGGTTCCCAGCGCAGAACCCTATCCCAACTCCAAGTTGAGAGACGACACCCGTCTTGACTCCACTCAATCGGTGTTGCTCTTTGTGGATACGTTTACCCGCTACTTCGAGCCACAGATCGCTGCAGCAGCCACTGCCGTATTAAGCGGGGCAGGCTATCTGGTAGAACAGATAACAACCGAAGCATCAGAACGGCCATTATGCTGTGGCCGAACCTACCTGGCACAGGGCATGATTGATGAAGCCAGGGCAGAAGCAAAACGTATGCTGGATGTATTACTCCCCCATCTGCAAGCTGGAGCCACCGTGGTGGGATTGGAGGCATCCTGTGTTTTGGGTTTGCGGGACGATGCCCAGGCCCTTGGTTTGGGGGATGACGCCAAACTTATGGGGAAGCAAGTTCTATTGCTGGAGGAGTTTCTGGCCAGGGAAAGCAAGTCCGGACGGTTTGAGTTAAAGATAACACCGCCACAGCAACCGACACTGGTACACGGCCATTGTCATCAAAAAGCCACCGGTGCCATGAAGTCCATGCGGCGGATTTTGAAATCCATTCCGCAACACGACTTTGACTTTATAGAATCCAGTTGTTGCGGCATGGCCGGCACTTTCGGTCTGGAAGCAGAACATCAAGAATACAGTGAGAAAATGGTCAATCAGGGGCTGCTATCTGCCATTGAGGAGCATGCTGAGCACACACTGGTCGCCAACGGCTTCTCCTGTCGCCAACAGATTTTCAATTACAGCGGCAAACGTCCGCTACATCTTGCGGAATTGCTCGCCAAACACCTGGATTAAAACAGGCCTTTTATTCTTAGATGCCTTCTGGTCTGACATGCCCACTGAGAGCTCCCAAACACTACGGGTTTAGGGGCCCTCAGAACGGCCGCAGATCTTACGCGCTGGCGTACTTGGAAGCACACTCTGTACACGCATTCACATGACGATAGATTTTTTCGCCTTCTGTTTTGGCGCTGTCGAAGCTGGCAATGGAACCTAAATAGCGGATCTCATCCTTAGCAGGCAAGGAAGAGCAGCCGGCAAAATGCACCAGATGGAATCCAGACTCTTTTTCGTTAGTTTCAATATAAAACTCGGCCATGATATTTTCCTCTCTTCGTTCTCTACGCAATCATTTCATTGATTTCAGTCATTGCAGAGCTTTGAAGCATTCATTACCAAAACATTCAAATTTGTTTCATGTGCCACAGCTTTTCTCACAAAATGCTTCAAATTCTGCAATTACATTGATGTGGAGCAAGATTTAAACCAGCTTTTCTCTGTTTTGCAGCGGTGTGTTATTTGCATCAGAAATGACTTGGTTAAACACCATGTGCCTACCGGAGGAAGAGCCGATGTCAATTCAGGTAGCCGTAGCCTCGAAAGATGGCGTCGCGGTGGACGAGCACTTTGGCCATGCCAAGCAATTCTTTATCTATAAAATTGAACAGCAGACCGTATCGTTTCTGGAACAACGGCATGTAGATCACTATTGTCTCGGTGGCCACGGTGATAAATCCGCCCTGCAGAAAATTCTGGACACCATCTCTGATTGCCAGGCCGTTTTTGTGGCGAAAGTCGGGGATGGTCCGGCAACCAAGCTGCAAGCGCGGGGTGTGCAGCCGGTGAGTGATTATCCATGGGAAGAAATTGTACCGGCTCTGCAGGAATGGTCAGCTAAGTTACCTGGCTAATCGCTTTGAATGGCTTGATGCGTTTCCATCTTGCATGGACACGCGCGCATACTAATTGTCCTAGGTGTTTCATAGTGGCTTCGCCCGGTTTTGTGATGGGGTCTTCATGCAGGATCTCTATACACGTCTAATATCATTTCATATTTCCCATTTTCAATACCCGTAAAGATCGCATCGAAGCGATGCGGGATTCAACGTATGCAATTTGCAATCAAGAGGACGGGAATGTTGTTTCAAGGTCAATTACAACCAAAACAAACCTGAGCAGTAAACCATGAGCGAACATATTCAAATTGAAGCCGTTGGCTTGCCCCATGATTCAATACAGGAACTGGAAGCACCCTGCCTGTTGCAGAACGAAAGACCCTTTCGTCAATATATACAGAAGACCTGGAGTTGAGGGCTTTTGGCTGAAGCCGAGTACGAGACGGCAAAATCCAAGCTGTTTGCCAGACGCCGTTAATCGGCTTTGACAACTTTGCTACAAAAATGGTTAATCATGCCTTACCCACAGATGTAGCAAAGTACTCTCCACCCTGTATTTTGTAGCAAACTAGACATCCCCCCAACCCACACACGCCGACCAACTCTTTTAAAATCAACTAGTTGTAGCTCATACAACACAATCAAATTGGTTCGTTTTGTGCTACAGCCCTTATGCATTATGAACAACAAACCTTAAAGAGAGATTAGCACTATGTCAGTCGAAGCAATTGCTGGCTTTTCAGCTGCAGCCAAAGCCGACCCTGAATTAGGGGAAAAACTAAAAGCCTGTGTCAAAATGAAAGAGATGTTCGCTTTGGCACGGGAAAATGGATTCCAGTTTGATGAAGACTCCCTGTATCCACCTAACGAACCTCAGTTCACCGAAGATCAATTGTCTGAGCGCTTGGTCAAAGCCTTGCTGCGCGCTTAATTGAAATCTTCTCAAATAAAAAAGGCATGGATCACTCCATGCCTTTTTTATTTCTTGCCATTCAAACTGTTTATCCTGTCAATTGGGTATCTTCATTTTCTTCTCGAGTAAAGCGAACCCGCTCTTCCGCTTCCACACCCAAAATTTTGGCTAACCAGGGTGGTGGATTACCCGCCATCACAGTCTGGAACTTGGCCAATACTTCACGGGCCTCACCACCATCAATCTGTTTGATCGGATAGATGTCCGCCCGCACCACTTTGGCTGCTGCAGGACCACCTACGGACACCACATACAGCACCTGGCAATCCCGAATCAGGTTCACGCGAAACGCATTTCGATCATCGGAAAAATCCGCTTCCAGGGCAGAACGAATACCCACCAGTCGGATATCCGTTGCATTCATTTCGTAAACCAGAAAACGGATGCATGATCCGAAATGACCGTTCAGGGATTCTCCGCTATTGGACGCGACGGCCACTTTGATGGAGTTGGGTAACGGCTCGTCAGCTTCTACTACTTTCGGCAGGTTCTCATCGTTCTGCTCGCCCCACAAAATGCGCACCGCTTCCTTGAGTGCAGGCAAACCAACGCTGATGTCTTCGCCATCCTCCTCACCGTCTGCACTACCGAAGCCCGTTTTCAGATCCGTCACAGTGATCGTGGTGAGCGATTCCTCATTCAATTCGCCCATGATGCGGCGGTGCAAAATGTCCAATAGCTGCCCGACATCCACACCTGGCAAAACCCGTGCAGCCAGTGCAATACGCAGTGCCGCTTCGCGACTGAGATTCGGTACATCACTCATCAGATTATCCTCTGCCGTCGGAATATCACATTTCGATTTGCGTCAAACCAACCTGTTGGAATGATTTCCATTCCTCGGGGGTATGGGCCTTCACACTCAGTGCGTGTAATTCACCGGTCTGCAGTTCCTGGTTAAACGCCGCCAGTACTTTCTGTTGGCGCCTTACCACCGGCATCCCAGCAAATTCAGATGACAGCACCACCACAGAAAAACTGCAGTCGGCTCCATCCACCGTGATGTCTGCACCAGGCAAGGCGTCACTAATCCGGGCTACGACCTGTTGGGTGTCCATTTATACCGCCTCAGCTTCTTCCAACATGGTCATCAATGAACCGTCGGCCACCATGGCAACCACAATGTCACTGCCTCCCACTAGTTCGCCTTTGATAAACAGCTGGGGGAAGGTCGGCCAGTTGGAGATTTTGGGTAAGCGCTCACGGATAAACGGGGCTTGCAGGATGTTGACATACGCAAACGGTTTTCCGGTTTGTTTCAATGCTGCAACCGCCGCACCGGAGAAGCCACACTCCGGCGCTTCTGGCGATCCTTTCATGTAGAGGATGACCGGGTTGTCAGCCAATTGCTTTTTGATGATCGCTTCGGTGCTGGTTGGATTATCTGTGGACATAGTTGTTCTCCTGATTCCTGTTTTCTTACCAAGCTGCTCAGCAAGCCGCAGCCTGATTTTGAATACTGTGCGCACTGCGTAGAATTCTTAACGTTTCAATATCAGCGCAGACATCCATCGCGCTGAAATCATCCAGGGTAACCAGATCTTTTTTTGCACCCATTTCCACTAACAGTTTCACTATCTCTGGTTTGCCATTGGAAGCCGCGTACATCAACACGGTGGCGCCGTTGTCGTTTTGGTTGTTGATGTCAACACCATGACTGGCCAATAGCTGAATCAAATGCATATTACCCACAACACAGGCAAACCAGAGCACGTTATTGCCATCCTTGTTCACCAAATGGATAGTGGCGCCTTTATCCAGGAGCTCTTCGCAGAGCTCAAGATTGGACTCCATGGCGGCTGTCATCAATGCGGTATGATGATTCGCCCCTTTCGCATCCAGATTGCCAGTGTCGTAGCCATGGGCTTGCATCCACTGAGTCAGATTTTCACTTAACGGTGCTGTGGGTGGCGTAATGGCCTGGAACCATGCTTCCCAACCACCATCCAGGCTGTAGACTTCTTCAAACCCGAAATCACCGAATAGCTGGGCCATATCCTGACTGGAGTGGCCGTGATAGCAGTAGATCAGAATAGGAACATGCTTAGCCGTGTGCTTGAGCAATGAACGCAGGTTACTGTCGGTAAGATGTATTGCCTTGGGGTGATGGCCGGTCACATAGGATCGGAAATCCCGCATATCCAAGATCAGGACATGCCTACCCAAGATCAGATCTTCCGCGTCGTCTACCGAAATACAGTGGTAGGTTCTCATGCTGAATACTCCCGCTTACTCTTCAGGGCCAAAACAATCGTCATAGGCAGCACATTGTTCACAACTGGGTGCCCGGCACACATAGCCACCTTCCTGCTCACAAAGTTGCTTATAGAAAAACTTCTTCCACTTCATGTCACCGGAGTTTCTTTCAGCCAACTCCGGAAAATGGAAGGACATCAACTCGCTGAGTTCCACGCGGGATTTAAGCCCCAAGTCACGCCATAGATGATCGCCGCCCAGACAACCGGCTGCCAGAATAGACGCCAGTGGAACCTCAAATTCACTTCTTCCCGCACGAGCCGCCAACACAAGGTCGCGAACCTCCAGCCACTCATCCTGGCGCATTTGCAGGAGATCCTGACGCATGCTGCCTTTTTCCATGGCCAATCGATTGCCAGGTGATGTCGGATCAATCAGTTGCTCCAGTAGCGGACTATCACCAAGGTATTGATGCATCAACCAAACAAAATCCAGCGGCATCAACCCCAGGCAATATGGAAGGCAGCCCTTCCCCTGACGCTGGCTATGTAACAGCTGGGATAGCAAGCGTGCATTCTGCAACTGAGAGCCATACAACTGGCCATCATTCAACAGATCTTTAACTGATATACTTGATCCTGATATATGTGGACCTGATATATAAGGAACCTGGGTCGATGCCAGTTTTGCCTGCGCATTCATCCGCCACATCCTCCAACATCCCGGCTCTGCCGTGGGCAGGTTTCAATATCATTGGGCACCTCGGGTGCCTTGACATCGCTTTGTTCCAACAACGGTAGCCAGGTATTCAGATCGAACCCTGCCTGTTTAAGATCACCGTAAGCAATCAATGGACGGCGAATCAACAGTGGATCTTCAACCATCTCAGCAAGTGCTTCTTGCTCCGTTAGCAGGAAAGGCTTGATCTTTTCTTGTTTGATGCGGGGAGCACTGGCATTAAACCACTGCGGCAAGGGAAGCCCTTCAAAAAAGCGTTTCAGGTCGGCTGCTTGCCACGGTTGTTTTAACAGGTTGTGAACGTTCAACTCAAAGCCCGCTGCTTGCAACAACGCTTTCTGCTTACGGTTATTAATGCAACCTGGCTTCTCGTAGAATTCCAGTACCACCCGATTCATGGTTAATTACCGGGCCTGAATTTCGCGCATGGCTTCTTCCAGCAATTCCGGAGGAATGCCCGTCAAGGAGCCCGGCGGATTCATGGATTCACCCGCGGCATCCAGGATCGCGCCTTCAATGGGACAAATACTGGCGCACTGGGGATGCTTGTAATCATCCTCACATTCAGTGCACTTCTTGGGATTGATTTTAAAATGGGGTGAGCTGGAATAAATGGCATTGCTTGGACAGACATCATAACAAGCCCAACAGTTTACACATGATTCAACAATACTCAGTGCCATGACCATTTCCTCTCTTTTAATTTGGTTTAAGCCCAAACCGAAGGTGCGATGTCCGGTTTGGGCTATCCGGTTTTAACCCGCACTTACCTGCTGTGCTGCTTCTTCCGGAGCTGCCTCATCCAACTTACCAGCAGCAATCATTTCCTTGTAAACCGCCAGTACCGCTTCTTCGATGGGTTCCATGGCATGCTCTCCATTGGGAATGACCCCTGCGTCTTCCAACAGTGACCAGGGCTCATAGCCGATCTTGGAGCAAAGCACTGCTTCACAGCCCTTCAGCGCCCGGATGCTGCCACTCAAAGCAGATTCTTTCTCACCACAGGTGTCGCCACCGATGCAGTACTGATCCACTTTGCGATGGCTAATGAAACGAACACCGGCAGGAGACGCTTCATAAATCAGGAACTCAGTAGCATGCCCAAAATGTTGGTTAATCAAGCCTCCACCACTGGTGGCAACTGCCATCAACGCGGGACGATAGCTGGGATCGATGATATCCTTGGGTTCAGGGATGCTCACCGCTGCCAGGCGATCACGCTTAGCCTGCTTCTCGTTCAGTTCTTCGATGATGCCTTCATGGACGGCTTTACGGGTTTGCATTGCGGCGTTGTAATCGATATTCATCTCGGCAATTTTGTCCAGCGTGAATTCCTCACCGCGATCTTCACCCAACAGGCCCACTGCATCCGCACGACACTGACGACAATGACGCATCATGTTCATATCGCCGGCACAGGAATCCTGCAGGTCCTGCAATTCTTCAGGTTCAGGACCACGCTGCCCCATCACTCCGTAGAAGGTGCCGTGTTCTGCTTCGGCGATCAGCGGCATTACGTTATGCAGGAAAGCGCCTTTCTGTTTCACGATGCGGCTGACTTCTTTCAGATGCTCATCATTAACGCCAGGAATCATTACTGAGTTCACTTTCACCAGGATGCCGCGTTCGGTCAGCATTTCCAGACCCTTCTGCTGTTGATCAATCAGGATCTTGGCGGCTTTCTTGCCGCGAATTCGCTTGTTGTTCCAGTAAATCCAGGGATAGATTTTTTCACCCACTTCAGGATCAACACAGTTGATGGTGATGGTGACGTGGTCGATGTTATGCTTGGCGAGCTCATCCACAGCTTCAGGCAGAGCCAGTCCGTTGGTGGATACACACAGTTTGATATCAGGGGCCTGCTCGCTCAGCATGCGGAAAGTGCTGAAGGTACGCTCGGGGTTGGCCAGCGGATCACCGGGGCCGGCAATGCCCAATACCGTCATTTGCGGAATGGTGGCCGCCACTGCTTTGGTTTTCATTACAGCTTCTTCCGGAGTCAGTAATTCTGACACCACACCGGGACGGGATTCGTTGGAACAATCATACTTACGGTTGCAATAGTGGCACTGAATATTACAAGCCGGCGCCACGGCTACGTGCATACGAGCGAAGTAGTGATGCGCTTCCTCGGAGTAGCACGGGTGGTTCTGTACTTTCTGTCGAATATCATCCGACAAATGGCTCATCTGATCATTATCGCTGCCGCAGGATCCTGATACGCAGCTACTTGCTTCACTACTACTCGCTTGCTGATCTAGCACTGTCAGTTCCATCACGAGAACTCCTCTTGCTGTTTCACCCAAAGTGTAATAGCAGGATTGCAATGGCCGTGCCTACTATTAACCACATGTTTTTACTATTGTTTTTTCATTCCTGGCATGTGTGTTGTGGGCTTTGTTACAACAAATAGCGGATGGTCGATGTAGGGAATAACACCAACCTGCGTCAAATTTTACGCACGTTGATCTTCATGGTTTGTATGCGATACGCAATCTGGCGTGGCGTCATGCCTAAGAGGCGCGCCGCTTTGGCCTGAACCCAACCTGCTTGTTCCAACGCCGCAATCAAACGCTCGCGCTCATCCATATCCGGATTGTTCAAGTCTACTTCCTGCACCGCATTCGATGACGGCAGAATAGTGGTACCCGCGTAATTGTCGGGCAGGGCAATGACATCGCAATCGATGATACCCTCCTCGCTCATCACCGAGGCCCGCTCCAGACAGTTCTCCAGCTGGCGCACGTTGCCGGGCCAATCATAAGCCATCAGCATTCGCACCGCATTATCCGTCAGGCGCAGTTCGCGCCCCTGTTGCTTGGCAATCTTGCTGATCAGAAACTTCGAAAGCTCCGGCACGTCCACCAGCCGTTCGCGCAGGGCTGGAATCCGTATCGCCATCACATTGAGTCGATAATAAAGATCTTCGCGAAACTTACCTTTCTCCACTTCCGCTTCCAGGTTCCGGTTGGTGGCCGCAACAATACGCACATCCACTTTAATAGTCTGTCCGCCGCCCACACGCTCCAGTTCACCTTCCTGCAGCACGCGCAGCAGCTTCGCCTGGAACATGGGAGAGATTTCACCGATCTCGTCCAGGAACAAGGTACCACCATCGGCTTGCTCAAAACGCCCTTTGCGCTGCTTCACCGCGTTGGTGAAAGCGCCTTTTTCATGGCCGAACAATTCTGATTCCAACAAGGTTTCCGGCAAAGAAGCACAGTTCAAACGTACAAAACGGTTGTGTGCGCGGGGCGAGTTGTAATGGATCGCGCTGGAAATCAATTCCTTACCGGTACCGGATTCACCCAGAATCAATACCGTGCTGTCCCACTTGGCAACCCGGCGCACCTGATCAAACACCTGGCGCATTCCCTCGGAATGTCCCACCACCATATTTTCGAAGCCGTATTTGCCGCGCACCTCACGACGCAGCTCATCCCGCTCACTGGCAATGGTCTGACCTTTCTCAACATTTACCAGGAGGCGCACAGTCTGCGACAAGAGATCGGCAACAGCTTCCATAAAAGCCGTACGCTCCGGCAAATAATCATCCGCCGGCACATCCGGTTGCGCTGCCAATACGCCGATAGCAGAACCATCCCCGCCACGAATCGGCACACCAATAAAAGGAAGCTCCAAATCATAAAGTGCCAGGCGATCCAGGAATCTGGGTTCTGAAGAAATGCGTCCCAGCACAATGGAGGTATTGTGTTGCAGGATACGACCGACAATGCCCTCCCCCGCCTGGTAGCGCACACCTGAAGAGGCTTTACTGACCGATTCCGATTCGCTGTACAACGCACCTACCTGCAACACGGCATGATCCGGGTCCGACAGGGTAATCACACCATGCAGCAGTCCACTTTCCTTATGTAGTACAGCCAGAATACCATCCAGGGTTTCTTCTATATTTTTGGCCCGGCATAGAATCTGTGAAATATGGCACAACGCTTTGAACTGTCGCTCCACCAACTCGGCGCGACTTCCAACACTTAATCCACGCTTGGTCACAATTGACGTATTCATTGACTACTCTCGCTGTCCTTTAACCGGCTGACGTAATTGGCAACTGCACAATCACTCTGCAACCACTGCGGTAATTCGGGTCGATATAGACTGTTCCGGAGTGATCAGACACGATTTCCTGAACCATGGGCAGGCCCATTCCGCGACATCCCTGACCGCTGGCCTTGGTGCTGAAGAAGGGTTGAAACACTTTTACATGCATATCCGATGGGATACCCGGTCCACTGTCACTGATTTCAATGATGACCATCTCTTTCTCTGATCGAGTAACGATAGTCAGCTCGCGCTCTTTGACGGAGCGATCGCTCATGGCATCAATGGCGTTAT
This sequence comes from Pseudomonadales bacterium, assembly GCA_002708905.1. Taxonomy (GTDB): domain Bacteria; phylum Pseudomonadota; class Gammaproteobacteria; order Pseudomonadales; family Ketobacteraceae; genus Ketobacter. Next base: position 38,373 of record PAPM01000038.1, read on the forward strand.
CAAAAACTTGCTTGAACATGGAACGCAAACGACGCTCACGACCAATCAAGGCAGGCAGACGCAAGGAAGGGTGCCACTCAACAGTGATCCCCTGCGCCAGCAGTTTTTGGGAATCAATGGAGATGACTTCGCGGATCAGCTGATTGATGTTGACCGGCTGTTTGGTTTCCTGCAACGGAGCCGGCAGGGATTCTTCCAGGTTATCCAGCGCCTGCTGGCCTGCCTGCAACGCTTCTTCCAATGCTGACAGTATGGCTTCGTCCTGCTTGCTCTCACCCCGACGTTGAAGAATATTCACTGCCGCTGAAATCAGGTTCACCGGTCCCTGTAATTGATGAATGGCTCCATTCACTGTCTCACGCATGCCCTGCACCATGTCTTCTTCGGTCATCAGGGCTTTCAGAGAGTTCAAATGCGTTTCCTGCTGTCGACGCCGCAGGGGACTGACGTCGTTGATCATCAACAGGGAATAGTGACTGATGACCTGTTCAAAGAAACCGTCAGCACTTTCATTTTTTACATCGATACAGGTGCCGAAACAGGAGAACCACTTTGGCGATCCGCCTCCCAGATCAATGCTCAACTCGGCGCCATCAAAACACTTGCGCTCTTGCATCAGCGATTTGATGCACCCCTCCATATTCAGATTGAGCACTTCCAGAAAAGATTCCAACGGTTCGTCCGGCGCCAGCTCGTGCGCCAAGGCTTTGAAGCTGGGGTTAGCCAACACCACCCGACCACTGTCATCCAGCAAAACCATGGCGGAAGGCACCGAATTCACCACAGCCTCGATCATCAGTTTCTGGTTCAGTACTTTCTGTTCCAACTCGTGGACTTCAGTACTGTCACGATGCATACCAAGATAATGCACCGTCTTGTTGTTCTGATCGATTACCGGCGCCACCATCAACTCGGCCAGATAAAGGCTCTGATCCTTACGACGGTTTAACAGCATGCCGGTCCAGGAGCGCTGCTGGGCCAAACGCCCCCACAAAGCCTGGTACACCAACCTGGGTGTAGTGTGGTTCGACAAGATTGATTCATTTTTACCGATCACTTCACTCTTGCTATAACCGGTAACCTGGGTGAAAGCGCGATTGGCGTAAAGGATGTTCGCCTTGAGGTCGGTAATGGAAATCGCCACCGGGCAATGCTCCACCGCCTGGAAAAACACCTCATCATCCAATAGTGTTTCGTTTACGCTGACAACCCCGGAATCGTCGTTCCCCTCATCCTGTGATTCCGCATGCAAGTTCTTTCTCATGTTTCACCCCGAACGGCACCACCGCACCGTTATTTCAGTATCAATGCTGTGTAAAGTGGTAAGAGCAAAATGCGTGCCGCCCGCAAAAATGCCGTAACTACAGGCTTTTGTAGGATACCTTTGTCACATTTGTTGCAAATGCGACAAACCGGCTTTGACCCGGATCAATACATTTGTAAGAAAAGCGACAAACCCGAAAAAACTGGCATGCACTAATGATGTGCGGCTCGCCCCACATCAATATTTCACGGGCGCTGGGCACATAGTTGGGTTAGGAAAATAACCGTTTCATTGTCGCGTTTTTTCCATGGCATACATCGTGCAATCTCCCCTGAAACCCGGGTTTAGTCGCAACAAATACGACAAAACCATCAATTCCAGTTAATTTCGGGCGAAGGATTATGGATTACCTGCTTCTCTTTATCAGCACCGTCCTGGTCAACAATATTGTCCTGGTGAAATTCCTGGGGCTCTGTCCTTTGATGGGAGTGTCCAATAATTTGAGCGCGGCCTTTGGTATGGGGCTGGCGACCACCTTCGTGTTAACACTTTCCGCCCTGGCCAGCTGGATCATCGAACACCTGTTGCTGGTGCCGCTGAACATCGAATTTCTGCGTATTCTTTCTTTCATCCTGATCATTGCCGCCGTTGTTCAGTTCACGGAAGCGGTCGTGCGAAAAACCAGTCCTCTATTACACAAAAACCTGGGCGTATTCCTGCCACTGATCACCACCAATTGTGCCGTACTGGGTGTCGCCCTGCTAAACGTGCGGGAAGAATACAGCCTGGTTCAGAGCCTGGTGTTCGGCATGGGTTCCGCCTTGGGCTTTTCCATTGTCATGGTTATTTTTGCAGGCCTGAGAGAGCGTATTGCCCTGGCCAATGTGCCGGAAACCTTTGCCGGCACGCCCGTGAGTCTGATCACAGCAGGCTTGCTCTCTTTGGTGTTTATGGGTTTCAGCGGAATGATTTAAGGAGACCGAGATGTTTGTTGCCACACTAGTTTTGACTGCGCTGGGTTTACTGTTGGGATGGTTGCTGGGACTGGCGGCCAAAGTATTTGCCGTGGAAGAAAACCCTATCGTCAATGAAGTAGAAGCGCTGCTGCCCGGAAGCCAATGCGGCCAATGCGGCTTTCCTGGTTGCAGCGCGGCAGCCGAAGCCATGGTGGAAGGTACTGCTGCTGTGAATTGCTGCCCTCCCGGCGGTCGCGCGCTCACTGAGACGCTGGCTGAACTGTTGAATGTGGATTTGAATTCCCTGGGTGATGCTCCTGTACCTCAACTGGCCACCATCGACGATACCCTGTGTACCGGCTGTACCAAGTGCTACAAGGCATGCCCTACCGATGCCATCGTCGGTGCCACCCGGCAGATCCACGCTGTGATCAGCAAAGCCTGTACCGGTTGTTCCAAGTGTAAAGACGTGTGCCCGGAAGATTGTATTTCCCTGAACCCGGAACCCGTCACCCTGAACAACTGGCACTGGACCAAACCAGAGGCGGCTTGATCATGTTCAGCTTACCTATTCGCGGCAGCCGGGGTGGCGTCCATCCCGAAACCAAAAAGGATCTGACGGCAGAGCGGTCTATCCTCACCCAATTGCCACTGCCCAAGAAAATTTACCTGCCGCTGTCGCAGCACGCCGGTGTCGAATCCCGACCCCAGGTGCAAGTGGGCGACAAAGTATTGAAAGGTCAGTTGGTGGCCCGTTCCGGTGGTTCGTTGTCAGCCAACCTGCACGCTCCGACCTCGGGAACTGTGGTTGCCATTGAGCCCATTGTGGCCCCTCATCCCTCCGGCTTGCCGGCGGTAGCCATCGTCATTGAAAGTGATGGCGAAGACCAATGGATGGAATTGCCCACGCTGGACGACCCGCTGGCGCTTAGCCCGGATGAGTTGGCGGATAGGGTGGAGGAAGCCGGCATCGTCGGTATGGGCGGTGCCATATTTCCCGCCGCAGTGAAATTACGCCAGGGCCGACGCTTTGAGATCAAAACCCTGATCATTAATGGCAGCGAATGCGAACCCTATCTCACCTGTGACGATCGCCTGATGCAGGAGCGTGCAGAAGCCATCATCGACGGCACCCGCATGATTCGTCATATTATTGAAGCCTACGAAGTTATTATTGCCATTGAAGACAACAAACCCGATGCCACAGCCGCGCTACGCAAAGCTGCCGCAGGCCACGGCATGATTGAAGTCCGCAATGTACCCACCCAATATCCCATGGGTTCTGCCAAGCAACTGATCCAGGCAGTGACCGGCAAAGAAGTTCCCGCCGGGGCACGCAGTAACGACATCGGTGTGCTGGTACATAACGTCGGTACCGTGTTTGCGATTCATCAGGCACTGCGTTTCGGCCGCCCTCTGATTTCCCGAATCGTCACGGTCAGCGGCGGCTGTGTGAAATCACCCCACAACGTGGAAGCATTAATCGGCACCCCGGTGCGGGAAATCATCCAGGCCTGTGGTGGACTCAACAACACTCCTGCACGCCTGTTGATGGGCGGCCCCATGATGGGCCAGATCATTCCTTCCATCGACAGTCCTGTTATTAAAGGCACCACCGGTGTTCTGGCATTAACCAAACAGGAGGTGAACGAACACGTTCCTTCTCCCTGTATTCGCTGCAGCCGTTGTGTGGACGCCTGCCCCATGGGACTGGTCCCCCTGGAAATGGCCAAGCATTCCAAGGTGGATGACTTCGACAACGCTCAGGAATACGGATTGCGTGATTGCATCCTGTGTGGTTCCTGTGCCTATGTTTGCCCGTCTCATATTCCTCTGGTGCAATTCTTTGAATACGCCAAGGGTGAAATGAAAGAACGCCGTAACAGTGAAAGCAAATCGGAATATACCAAACGCTTAACCGAACAGCGCAACGAACGGGTGGAACGGGAAAAGGCCGCTAAACTGGCGGCGAAAAAAGCGAAGAAGAAAAAGACCTCCCGCAAAGCTGAATCGGAGGAGTCTGCTGAATCATGAACGCCCATAACGAAGTGGCGCATCGCGCTGCACCCTATGCTCATGACCGTTCCAGTGTTAATCGCATCATGCTGCAGGTATGTCTGGCGTTGACGCCGGCCACTTTATACGGCTTTTATCTGTTCGGGATTCCTGCCCTGCTGACGTTTCTCAGCATCTGCCTGGCGGCCATTGCCACCGAAGCCCTTTGTCTGTGGCTACAGGGACAGTCGATCACCCGCGTGCAGGATGCCTCTGCATTACTTACCGGCTGGTTGCTCGCCATGAGCATGCCCCCCTGGTCACCCTGGTGGCTGTGTCTTGGCGCCGGATTTTTTGCCATTGCCATCGGTAAACACATCTACGGCGGTATCGGGCAGAACGTATTTAATCCGGCGATGTTGGCGCGGGTGGCTCTCCTTATCTCCTTCCCTGTACACATGACCACTTGGGTGCATATACATCCTCTAGGTAGCGAATCAGCCCCCGGTTTATTCCAGTCGCTGGGGATCTTCCTGCAACTACAACCGATTCCGGATGGGTACACCGGCGCCACCTTACTGGGTGCCGCCAAGGCCGCAGCGAATGGTGGCGGCTCCATAGCAGAGCTGGTGGCAACGGATTATTCCCTGGCGCAGGCCTTTGTGGGCCAAACCATGGGCAGCCTGGGAGAAACATCAGAGCTGCTGGTATTGGCGGGTGGACTCTGGCTGCTCAAGAACCGCGTTATCAGCTGGCACATTCCTGTCGCCATGTTAGTGAGCACGCTATTGCTGGCAGGACTGTTCTACATGGTGAGCCACGAACAATACCTGAGTCCCTGGTACCACCTGACTTCCGGCGGCGTCATGCTGGGTGCGTTTTTCATCGCCACCGATTACGTTACTTCGCCTTCCAGCGCCACCGGCAAGCTGATCTTTGGCGCAGGCTGTGGCGCGGTCATGTACGTGATTCGCGCCTGGGGCGGTTTCCCCGAGGCAGTGGGCTTCGCCGTGCTCTTCATGAATGCACTGACCCCGCTGATCGATCGGATACTGAAGCCTCGCGCCTATGGCCGCGATCACCGTGGTAATCCCATTAAAAACGTCAGCGCCCGCAAGGTCTCATAGGGGGAATCATGGCAACTGTACTGAACCCAACCTATCGCACCCGCCTGGGCTATCAGGCCGCTCTGCTTGGCGGTATGTGCTACTTAATGAGTATGTTGCTGATCGGCGGTAACACCGCCACCCATGAGCTGATCGACGAGCATGTACTCAATGACAAACTGGCGTTGCTGGCTCAGGTTATGCCTGCCTCCATGTATGACAACGATCCCATTGCGGACAGCCAACTGATTACCGACAGCGAACATTTCAAAGCCCCCATTGAAGTGCTACCGGCCCGCATGGGCAATGAATTTGCCGGAGTGGCACTCAACATCACCGTGCAGGGTTGGGGCGGTCCGTTGAACTTTATCATGGCCATGGATGCCGGTGGCGAAATACTCGGCGTGCGGGTGATTACCCATAAGGAAACACCGGGACTGGCGGACAAAATTGAGCTGGACAAAGATGACTGGATCACCAGCTTCGACGGCAAGTCATTGGCCAATACCAGTCACATCCAGTGGGCCGTCAAGAAAGACAACGGTGAGTTTGATCAATTTACCGGTGCCACCATCACACCCCGCGCCGTCGTCAGTGGCGTGTATCGCGGATTGCAGTTTTATCAGCAATGGCATCAGCAGCAAAGTACTGCCCAAAGCACCGCCGTGGCTAAAGCCGAGGAGTCCGGATCATGAGCGAAGCCTCCACCCCCAAACCACCATCGTATTCCACCATTTTCCGGGATGGCCTGTGGGACAACAATGTGGCCATGGGTCAGATGCTGGGGTTATGCCCTCTGCTGGCCGTCACTACCAGCGCCACCAACGGACTGGGTATGGGCATCGCCACCCTGGCCGTTTTGCTTCTGACCAACACCCTGGTTTCCATTATTCGCGGCATCGTAACGCCTCAGGTACGCATCCCTGTATTCATCGTACTCATCGCATCTGTGGTCACACTGGTGGACATGGCAATTAATGCCTGGATGCACGAACTCTACAAAGTACTGGGCTTGTTTATCGCATTGATTGTTACCAACTGCGCCATCTTCGGCCGGGTGGAAGCCTTCGCCTCCAAGCAACCTATATTACCCGCCATGGCGGATGCTTTCGCCATGGGCATCGGCTTCACCTGGGTGCTGGTTGCCATTGGAGCCATGCGCGAAATTCTGGGCAGCGGCACCTTGTTTGCCCACGCCTCTTTATTATTGGGAGAAAGCTTTACCTGGCTTGAGATGACAGTCATACCGGATTTCTCCGGCATTCTGTTATCCATCCTGCCGCCGGGCGCCTTTATGGCCCTGGGCTTTTTGATTGCCATCAAGCGATTGATCGATCGCTGGGCCAAAGCGCGTCAGGAAAGGGCCGCCATGGCTGGTCTGGTTACTGAGTAATTAACAATGTCTACGGAGGTCACAACATGCAAGTAAGCATCGCATATGTGGGCACCTTGGCCCATTCCTGGCTGGAACTCCAAGTAGATGACAGCTGTACAGTCGCCGATGCCATCGAGAAATCGGGGCTGTTGCAACAATTCCCTGAAATCGACCTGAAGAAAAACAAAGTCGGCATCTATGGCAAGTTCGCCAAACTGGATAATCCGCTGCAGGATGGCGACCGGGTTGAAATATATCGCCCCATCACCCGTGTACTGGATGAAGACGATGACGATGACGATTGATGACCAGGGCTGTGTAGTCGCTTAGCGAATGGCGCAAAAGGTAACCGGGCTAACAACTCGCTGCTGTTAAAGCAATATAGATTTGCTAACGTTTTTTCTTTTCCAACCTTCTTTTGGTCAGATCAATGGCGCTATTACCAATCGCCACCCAGAAGCTTGCAACATCTTCCACCAGTTCATCCAGTGATATCTCCAGCTGTCCGTCCAGCCAGCTGATGACGATCTCAATAGTGCCACCGATCAGCAAAGCGGAACCCACCTTGGCGATCACATGCGGTTCATCGGCCTGGTGATATTCAATACTGAACATTGAGAGTGTTTGAGCGAATTTCCGGATCACATCCTGGCGATGTTTCAGCGCGCTGGAATTATCACCCGCCATATTGAACAGCATGCGGGCGCGGCGCGGATCGTCCACCAACCAACCGATACAGTGCTTCAGGGCATGCCGGGCCAACGCCATCGTATCCAAACCTTGCTGCAAGCCCGACTGAACCGCAGTCTGCCCTGTGGTAATCAATTGCTCAGCCAAGTCATCAACCAACGCCCCACCCAATTCATCCATATCAGGAAAGCTCTCGTAAAAATAACGCTTGTTGAGCCCTGCCTCCTGACACAGCTGATGAATCGACAAGCCTTTCCATCCGGATTCCGAGGCCATCTGGAAAGCGGTATCAAGCAAAACCCGGCGCCTGGCCTTGATACGTGATTCAGCGGACTCTCCCTGGAATGGTCGTGTTGGTTGTGACATGAATTCGGCCTGCCCTGTTTTTTTATGCTCCACGTTATAAAGAGATTGGCTGCCCGAGGCAAGCCAGTGTTGACTCGCTGGTTTCATTCATATTAGCATAGTTGGTACAGAACAGTACCAACTATATGTTGCACGGCAAGAGCCCAAGAAACAACGGAGTTTCATTATGACTGTCAGCGCCACGCTCAACCCAACCGACTCCAACACGCCGATGTCGGACCAGGCTTATATTGCGCAGCTACGGAAGATCGCAGCCAAACAACCTGAGCAAGCAAAAGATCTGGCTTGGGAACTTTTCAAGGAGTTACAGAAAAGCGATCAGCAATACCGCCTCCCCGGGGTATTTGCAGAGGGGACCGCACCCGAATCACCCCATGGGGATTGCGAAGGGATCAACATGAATCTTTACGGAGCCCCCTGGTTGCGGGGTATGGATATGCTGGTCAGACTCGGGCAATTGCTGGGCGGTATCGGCTGGACCGGTAAGACATTCAACGCCAAAACCGGTACCGGATACAATCGCCTGACACCAAGTGCAAAAATAGCGGCACTACTGGTTATGCCGCACTACAAACTGCGCAATATCAATGATGAGCTGATTGGTTTTGACTTTTACCACAGCATCAACAACTCACCGGTTGCACCGAATATTCCCGTGCGCGCCATTACCTATGATGCACCCGAGTTCAAGAATCCGTTGGTGCTGCCAAAAACCCGCGATGAGATTGTCGAGATCGTGCCTGACGTCTATCTAGGCCGTGTCCTGATCAGGGGTACCTTTGGCTGGAAACTCTCCGGCTATTTCGGGTTGCGCTACCCCGTAGGAGGCTGAGCCATGACAATCAAGCTACAAGATGCTGTGGTCTGCGTGACAGGCGCGGCACGGGGAATCGGCAAGGCAACGGCCGAAATTCTCGCTGAACGAGGAGCCAGGGTTGTTATCGGCGACATTGACGAAGCAGAAGCCATGAAGGTGGCAAGTGCGATCGGAAATGGAGCCATTGCGGCCAGACTGGATGTTGCTGACCCAGCGTCATTTGCTGAGTTTATAGCAAAGGCGAAAGCGTTGGGCCCCGTCGCTCTGCTGGTGAACAATGCGGGCATCCAGCGTACCGGTCGCTTCATCGACCAAACGCTGGAAAGCCAGCATCGGGAAATAGCGATTAATCTGGGCGGTGTGATTACCGGTATGCGGCTGGTGCTACCCGACATGCTGGCACAGGATTACGGCCATATCGTCAATGTCGCGTCGATGTCTGCCAAGATGACGTTGCCGGGTGTTGCAGTGTACACCGCAAGTAAATTCGGTGTTGCCAGCCTTTCCCGCTCGGTGCGATCGGAAATTATGGATTCGAATGTAACCATCACTACGGTGATGCCTTCAGCGGTGCGAACCGACCTCACAGCGGGGCTGGATATCCGCGGTGTGCCCAAATCAAAACCCGAAGATGTCGCCGCCGAAATCGTTTCATCCTGTCATCATGGCAAGCCAGAAATAACCGTGCCGCGCTGGTTAAACACCATCGGAGCGGTGGAAGAGCTGCTGCCGGAAAAAGTGGGCAGCTTTATCAAAAAAATGGCAGGCGCTCAAAACCGGTTACTGCATGACACACCCCAGTCCCGCGCCTATCAGGACCGCGTCTCCCGCTCCTGATCCGGGCGCGGACAATCACATTAATCATCATCAGGCAGAGTCGGGTACGACATCATGACAAGAACAGTTTTGATTACAGGTTGCTCCAGCGGAATAGGACGAGAGTCTGCACTTCGCTTTCAGCGGGAAGGATGGAATGTTATTGCCAGCATGCGGACACCAGCCGATGAAAAGGAACTGGTAAATCTGTCAAACGTCATCTGTCCGGCGCTGGATGTGACACAGGAAACGACTATCAGGGATGCCATTGCCGAAGGGCTTCATGCGTTCGGGAATATCGATGCCGTTATCAACAATGCTGGCTATGGCCTTATCGGTCCGTTCGAAGCTTTTACCGCCGATCAGATCAACCGTCAATTCCAGACCGATGTACTTGGCCTTATGGCCGTTACCCGCGAAATACTGCCGCATTTTCGTCAGCGACGTTCGGGCCTTGTAATCAATGTAGCCAGCTTTGCAGGCCGTTCGATCTTCCCCTTGTACAGCGTGTACCATGCCAGCAAATGGGCGGTGGAAGGCTTCTGTGATTCCTTGCAGTACGAGGTTTCCTCTTATGGAATCCAGATCAAGATCATAGAACCGGGGTTGGTGAAAACCGAATTCTGGGGCCGCTCCACTGACCGCGAAAATCGCACAGGGATAAAGGCTTATGATAAGGAGGCACGTCCAGTTCTGGATCTGATTGACAACGCTGCAGGCCTGTTTGCTACCAAACCCGAAGATGTGGCTGATACCATCTGGAATGCGGCCAATGACGGCAACAACAGGCTTCGATATGTGGTGGGGGTCGACGCCCACACCACATTGCTGGCAAGAAAAGTCCTTACCGACAAGCTTTATCGCGGAATTATGAAAACGGTCTTTTCACCATCTTCTGTTTCCATGCTGCAAAAGTTTTCTGGAAAACTTCAGAAAATGGGAAACGACGCTTTTTAGCAATCCATCTAAAATTCAGGTTTGGCCGAAACGGGCAGAGTCGTTAATCCTGCCCATAGATTCGCTGTTTCAGCCGCAACAATCGCTCCCGGACGTTGTCGGTATCGGCATCCTGCAGCACCATATGCCCGACTTTACGGCCGGGGCGAACACTTTTGTTGTACCAGTTCAGGCTCGCACCGTCTTCCAGTTGGGTTTTCTGGTCCAGCTCTATTCCCAGCAGGTTGAGCATACCCGCCGCGCCATTCAGTTGCGTGCTCCCAAGCGGCCAACCGGCGATCGCACGCAGATGGTTTTCGAATTGGGACGCGAGGCCTGCCTGCAGGGTCCAGTGACCACTGTTGTGCACGCGGGGAGCCAGCTCATTCACCCACCACTGATCACCAGAAACGAAGCACTCCATGGCCATAACGCCGACATAATTCAAATGCTCCATCAAACGCGCAAGGCCCTGCCGAGCTTCCTCAAGAACATTGGCAGGCAACGCCATGGCCGGTGCCACTGAGTGCAATAACACACCGCTTTCATGAACGTTTTCAGTGGGCGGATAAAATCGGACTTCTCCCTGAATGGAACGCACGGCCAGAAAGGATACCTCCCTCTGAAACGCCATCCGGGGCTCAGCCAGATACATCACCCGATCGGTTGGCTCGCTTTCCCACTGTGCCTGTCCGGCAAAGCCGTCAGCGTCACCAGCATTATGCAAACGCCACTGGGCTTTACCGTCGTAGCCCTGCTCGGTGTGTTTGATTACCAGTGGGTAGCCAAACTGCGACACTGCCGCATCCAGCTCGGCACGGCTGCGCACGGGCAGACAGGGGGTATGGGAAACGGCCGTATCCACCAACAGCTGCTTTTCACGCCAACGGTTTTGGCAACGATAGAAGGCATCCGTGGCGGGATGTACCGGGCAAAACTGAATGAATTGCTGCAGGCGGGTAACATCACACTGCTCCCGCTCAACCGTGATCACCTGGGGACGACCCAGGGCCTCATAGAGATCCTCCGCCCGGTCGCTGTCGGACATGGGGACCACAAGGCCCAAGCCGGCAACCGCTGAAGTATCTTCATTGTTCTCCGCCAGAAAACTGAAGCGCATCCCCAAAGGCATGCCGGCCAGCGCCAACATCCGGGCCAGTTGTCCGCAGCCCAGGATAGCCACCTGCATCACTCAACCTCCACCGGCACGCTGTCAGTTTGCTGCTTGCGCCACTGGATGAAGCGCTGCCGAACCTCTGCGTCGCTGACCGCCAGCACCTGAGCGGCCATAACACCGGCATTGAACGCGCCGGCATCACCGATGGCCTGGGTGGCCACGGCGACCCCTTTGGGCATCTGTACAATGGACAGCAGGCTGTCTAAACCATTTAGCTGCTTGCTGGACACAGGCACCGCAATAACGGGCAACCAGGTCATGGCCGCGGTCATGCCCGGCAAGTGGGCTGCGCCTCCGGCACCGGCAATGATGACCTGGATACCCCGCTCAGGCGCCTTTTCAGCGAACTCATACAGGCGCTGGGGCGTGCGGTGCGCGGATACCACCTGGGTCTCATAGGGCACTTTCAATTCATCCAATACCTGAGCAGCCAACTTCAGGGTCGGCCAGTCGGAACGGGATCCCATAATGATACTGACAACGGGTTGCTGCATGATGTCTCCGGCTAGTTAACGGTCGAGAGAGCGAATGGACTGACAAGAGGAGGTAATCGCAAGACAGCCTCTACGATTGCCTGGGATTTGGGGGCGGTATTATGCCCCAAACCCAAAATAGATAACAATAGATACCCTGCATTTATCTGGTGTGGCAAAGCCCCGTAGAAAAGCGCGGCGGGGCGGTGGCTTTGGCAAAAACACTAATCGAGATCAAAGAGAATGGCAGCAGCACTTGAGGCCACCCACAAACCCCTTATACTCTGGTCTCTATTGTTATCCACCTATGTTACCCACAGACGAATTTCGACCATAAAATGAACAACATACTGAATTTAGACGCCCTGAAAAGCGCCCCGCTGAACACGGACCCCTACCCTTATTTCACGGTGCCCCACTCCATCCAGGAACAGGCCGTAGGAGCAGTGATCAAAGACTTCCCCAGAATCCAGGATGGCGGCAGCTACAATCTGGAAGACGTCAAATACGGCCCGGAATTCGATAACCTTTTGAAATCCCTGGATACGCCCGAATTTCGCAAGATTCTGTGCGAGAAGTTCGATGTGGATGTCATGGACCTGCCCATGATGATCACCCTGCGCGGCTATTCACGTAAAAAGGACGGCCGTATCCACACCGACTCCAAAACCAAGGTGTTGACCATCCTGATTTACCTGAATGAGGAGTGGCCGGCGGAGACCGGTCGCCTGCGGGTACTGCGCAGCCCGGACGATATGGAAGATTACGCCGACGAGATCGTCCCGGGCCCCGGCAGCATGATGGCATTCAAAGTGACCGACAACGGCTGGCACGGCTACCCTTCCTTTGAAGGCCAACGGCAGTCCATCCAGGTCAATTTCCTCACCAGCGAAGCGGCCAACAACAAACACCGTTTTTTCCACGGCCTGAGCGCAAAGCTGAAAAAATTACGTCGTGGCAGCGGCGACGAGTATTGATCCTTATGAACTTAAAGCGCCCCCTTCTCTACACACTCGGCTTGGTTTTGATTCTGGCACTGGGCGCAGGCGCTCTGGTCAACCAATACCGCCACGCCATTTACCAAGCCGGTATAGAGAGTGAAGCCACCAGCCTCGGCCTCAATGCCAAAACCGCCCCGATAGACAGCATCAGCTGGAGTTATTGGGAGAACGGCCTGAAAGGCCAGAAACCAACCCTGGTGTTGCTCCACGGCTTTGGCGCATCCAAAGCAACCTGGCTGGCCTTGGCAAAACACATTGCCTCCGACTTCCACCTGATCATCCCGGATTTACCCGGCCACGGCGATTCCAGCTTTGACCAGAGCCAATCCTATTCCCTAGACAACCAGACCCGACAATTCAATGCGTTTGTCGAAGCGCTGGGGCTGGACCAGTTTCACCTGGCAGGCAACTCCATGGGCGGCGGCATCACGGGATTGTACGCCGGTACCTACCCGGACAAGCTGCTGTCGGCCATTCTGCTGAACCCGGCAGGCATAGTGGAGTACCCCAGCGATTATCAACGGCGCCTGGATCAGGGTGAAAACCCCCTGCTGGTGAACTCCGTTGCGGATCTGGATTTCCTGTTTGAGTATGCGGTAGCGGAAAAAATCACCATTCACTGGCCGTTTAACCAGGTGCTGGTGGAGAACGCCATCAAGAAGCGGCCCGTGCTGAACAAGGTCTTTGCTGACCTGACCGCCGACCCCACCTACAGCATCAAGAGCGCTGTAAAAAACATTAGCGCCCCCACCCTGGTGGTCTGGGGCAAACTGGATCGCATTATTGCGCCGGAAAATGCCAAGGCTTACCAGCAAGCAAACCCGGCGATTCAGGTAAAGCTGCTCGATCATGTGGGCCATATTCCCATGGTAGAGATCCCCGAGGCCTGCGCCGCTATCGTGCTTGATTTCGTGCGCAACGTAACCAAGTAAGAGCAGCCCCCCCGACCACCCAAAAAATCTATATCAAAATATTTTGATATAGATTTCGAACACTGCTAGTATTCCCCTCCATGAATGCTGGCCTACCTTCCATTGCAGCCGACCACCTAACTTCCTTAGCACAGCTTTGCAAAGGGACTGGTGATCCGTTGCGTTTGGAGGTACTCAGGGCCCTGAAAACGGATTCCTTCGGTGTGCTTGAGCTGTGTGAGATCTTCCAGATCAAGCAACCGGCCATGAGCCATCACCTGAAGGTGCTGGCCAAAGCCGGTGCGGTCACCACCCGCCGGGAAGGCAATTCCATTTTTTACCGGCGCACGTTGGCGGACCAGAGCCATCCTGAAGGCCAATTGCTGGCGGCATTGTTCAGCGCCATAGATCAGGTGGCTCTGAGCAGTGAAACCGATGCCCTGATCCACGCCATCAAGCAGGAACGGGAAGCGGTTGCCAGAGAGTTTTTTGACCGCCACGCGGAGCAGTTTCGCGAGCAACAGGAACTGATTGCACTGTTTGATCAATACGCTGAAAGCGTAAGGGATCTGCTGCTGCAAACGAATCCGCATAAGGGCCAGACAGCGTTGGAAATCGGACCGGGAGAGGGGGCATTCTTGGCTACCTTGGCCGACTTGTTCCAGCAGGTAACCGCCATTGATATCTCCAGGGAGATGCTGGACAAGGCGGAGGCCCTGCGCCGGGAACAAGCCCTGGACAATGTTGAGTTGCTGCAGGCGGATACCGAAGATGCCGTACAGCAAGGCATACGGGTGGACCGCATCATCTGCAACATGGTGCTGCACCATGTGCCGTCACCGGCGGATGTATTTGAAGACTGTGCCAGTTTGCTGAATGCCGATGGCGCTTTGATCGTGACCGACCTCTGTCGCCACGATCAGGACTGGGCCAAAAAAAGCTGCGGGGATCTGTGGCTTGGCTTCGACCCGGAAGAATTGACCGATTGGGCGAATGATGCCGGATTGGTGAGTACAGACAGCCTGTATATGGGATTGCGTAACGGCTTCCAGATCCAGGTACGACGATTCGATAAACCCTAACTTTTGAACCCTAGTTTGTGACCGATTGAAAAGGAAGCGAGTGCAATGAGCGAATATTCCATCTTCACCTCCGAATCTGTTTCCGAAGGCCATCCCGATAAAATGGCCGACCAGATTTCTGATGCCGTGCTGGATGCCATCATCAAAGATGATCCCCATTCCCGTGTTGCTGTGGAAACCATGGTGAAAACCGGTATGGCCATCATCGCCGGTGAAGTGCGCACCAACACCTATGTGGATCTGGAAGACATCGTGCGCCAGGTGATTCTGGACATCGGTTACAACAGCTCCGACGTGGGTTTTGATGGTGCTTCCTGTGCGGTTTTGAACGCCATCGGCAAGCAGTCTTCCGACATCGCCATGGGTGTGGACGAAGGCGAGCAGAAAGATCTGGGTGCCGGTGACCAGGGCTTGATGTTCGGTTATGCAACCAACGAAACCGACGTGCTGATGCCGGCGGCCATCCACTACTCTCACCGCCTGGTGCAGCGTCAGGCTTACCTGCGCAAGAACAGCATCCTGCCTTGGCTACGCCCTGATGCCAAAAGCCAGGTGACCCTGCGTTACGAAAACGGCAAGCCGGTGGCAGTGGATGCAGTGGTGCTGTCCACCCAGCACGATGAAGACATCAAGCAATCCGACCTGCGTGAAGCCATCATGGAAGAAGTGGTCAAACACGTACTGCCCGCTGAGTGGCTGCATAAGGGTACCAAGTATCACATCAACCCTACCGGACAGTTCATCATCGGTGGACCTGTGGGCGACTGCGGTCTGACCGGTCGCAAAATCATTGTTGACACTTATGGCGGTGCCGCCCGTCACGGTGGTGGCGCGTTTTCCGGTAAAGATCCCTCAAAAGTGGATCGTTCCGCTGCCTACGCCGGTCGTTATGTAGCTAAGAACATTGTGGCCGCCGGTCTGGCCGACAAGTGCGAGATCCAGGTGTCCTACGCTATCGGTGTAGCGGAACCTACTTCCATTTCCATCAACACATTCGGTACCAACAAGGTCAGTGAAGAGCAGATCGCCAACCTGGTACGTGAGCACTTTGACCTGCGCCCACGTGGTGTCATCGAGATGCTGGACCTGCGCCGTCCCATCTACCGTGCCACCGCGGCCTATGGTCACTTCGGTCGTGAAGACCAGGGCTTTACCTGGGAAAACACCGATAAAGCCGACGCATTGCGCGCCGCAGCGAACCTTTAATCCACCTTAGGAAGAGGCAAACATCATGAATGCCGTATTGGAAAACAATTTTACCGACTACAAAGTAGCGGACATCTCCCTGGCCGACTGGGGCCGTCGCGAAATCGAAATCGCTGAAGGTGAAATGCCTGCTTTGATGGCGTTGCGCAGCAAGTACAAAGCGGAGCAGCCATTGCAAGGCGCCAAGATCATGGGCTGTATCCACATGACCATCCAGACCGCCGTGCTGATCGAAACCCTGGTGGAACTGGGCGCCGAAGTGCGCTGGTCTTCCTGTAATATTTTCTCCACCCAGGATCACGCTGCAGCTGCCATCGCGGCAGCTGGAATTCCTGTGTTCGCCTGGAAAGGTGAGACGGAGGAAGAGTTCTGGTGGTGCATCGAGCAAACCATTCTGAAAGACGGCAAGGAATGGGATGCCAACATGATTCTGGACGACGGCGGCGACCTGACTCTGGTGTTGCACGACAAATATTCCCACATGTTGGACAGCATCCACGGTATTTCAGAAGAAACCACCACCGGTGTGCACCGTCTGTTGGAAATGCTGGAAGCCGGCACGCTGAAAGTACCTGCCATCAATGTTAACGATGCGGTCACCAAGTCCAAGAACGACAACAAGTACGGCTGCCGTCACAGTCTGAACGACGCCATCAAGCGCGGTACCGACCATCTGTTGTCCGGTAAGAAAGCACTGGTCATTGGTTACGGTGATGTGGGCAAGGGTTCTGCTGCCTCCCTGCGCCAGGAAGGCATGATCGTACGTGTAACGGAGATCGACCCCATCTGCGCCATGCAGGCCTGCATGGACGGCTACGAAGTGGTCTCTCCCTATAAGAATGGCATCAACGATGGCACCGAAGCCAGCATCGACGCCGACCTGCTGGGCAAAACCGATCTGGTGGTCACCACCACAGGTAACGTCAATGTATGCGATGCCAATATGCTGAAGGCCCTGAAGAGTGGCGCCGTGGTATGTAACATCGGCCATTTCGACAGTGAGATCGATACCGCATTCATGCGCAAGAACTGGGAATGGCAGGAAGTTAAGCCCCAGGTACACAAGATCGTGCGCAATGCCGACGGCAACGATCACCTGATCCTGTTGTCCGAAGGCCGTCTGGTGAACCTGGGTAATGCCACCGGCCATCCGTCCCGAATCATGGATGGCTCCTTCGCCAACCAGGTACTGGCACAGATGTATCTGTGGGAACGCAAGTTTGCCGATCTGCCTGAAGCCGACAAGAAAGCCGCACTCTATGTGAAGGTTCTGCCGAAGAAACTGGACGAAGAAGTGGCTGCCGAGATGGTACGTGGATTTGGTGGTGTGATCACCCGTATGACCGATGCCCAGGCCAAGTACATCAATGTACCGGTGGATGGTCCTTACAAGCCGGATAGCTATAAGTATTAATCAGATAGGGATTGTGCCAATTCACCGTCAGAGCGAGTGTTAAACTTGCTCTGACTACCTTGGTTACATATCCCAATTTTCGTGAGCAGAACATGAATTCTCAAAGACAACACGAAAAACGTTTCAGCTTTGAATTCTTCCCGCCAAAAACAGATGTGGGCGTGGAGAAACTGAACCTGGTGCAGCAGGAACTGGCAGAGAAAAAGCCCAGCTTTTTTTCCGTGACCTATGGCGCCGGCGGCTCCACCCGCGACCGCACCTTTGACACTGTCATGAACGTCAAAGCCAAAACCGGCATTGACGCGGCACCACACCTGTCCTGCGTGGGTGACACCAAAGCGCAACTGGCGGAACTGCTGAACCAGTACAAGGATAACGGTATCAATCGCATCGTTACCCTGCGTGGTGATTTGCCTTCCGGCATGGGCGCCTCTTTGGGTGAGCTTAAGTACGCCAGTGATCTGGTGGCCTTTATTCGCGAGCAAACCGGTGATCATTTCCATTTGGAAGTCGCTGCCTATCCGGAAATGCATCCCCAGGCCAAATCCATGGATGCGGATCTGCAGGCGTTCAAAACCAAAGTGGAAGCCGGAGCGAACAGCGCCATCACCCAGTATTTCTTTAACGTGGACGCCTACAAATTCTTTGTCGACAGCTGCGAAAAGATGGGACTGGATCTTCCCATCTATCCCGGCATCATGCCGATTATCAACTACGACAATCTGGTGCGTTTTTCCGGCATGTGCGGTGCCGAAATTCCGCGCTGGGTGCGTATGCGCATGGAAGGTTTCCGCGGTGATGAGCAATCCATCAAACAACTGGGCGAAGAGATCGTCACCAGCCTGTGTGAGGAATTGCTGGACATGGGTGCACCGGGCATTCATTTTTACACCATGAACCAGGCTGCGCCCACTCTGGCCATCTGGAACAACCTTAACTTGTGATCCATCCCATTACGCTATACCCTGCGGCCAAAACAATCCAATAGCTGTGGGGTATAGCGATGGATCTAAGCGCATTCAAAGCCTACGACATTCGCGGTCGGGTTCCCGACCAACTCAATGAAGACATCATCGAACGCATCGGCCGAGCCTATGTGGAAGTGACCGGCGCCAGCAAAGTGGCTGTTGGCTACGACATCCGCTTGTCCAGTCCAGCTCTGGCTGCAGCGTTGTGTAAAGGCATCACTAAAGCGGGGGCAGACGTTTACGATATTGGTTTATCTGGGACTGAACAGATTTATTTTGCCACCTTCCATTATGAGCTGGACGGCGGCATTGCCGTAACCGCCAGTCATAATCCCAAGGATTATAACGGCATGAAACTGGTGGGCAGGGGTTCCCGCCCAATCAGTTCAGACAATGGGTTGCTGGATATCAAAGCCAAAGTCCCCGGCACTTTTGTTGACGCCGAGCGCACCGGTACCATTCACCCACTGAACATTACCGCTGATTACGTCCAGCATCTGCTGGGCTATGTGAAC
The DNA here is from genome assembly GCA_002708905.1 of Pseudomonadales bacterium. Taxonomy (GTDB): domain Bacteria; phylum Pseudomonadota; class Gammaproteobacteria; order Pseudomonadales; family Ketobacteraceae; genus Ketobacter. Next base: position 57,441 of record PAPM01000038.1, read on the forward strand.
ACGTCCGAATTAAAGCCCTACAAGGTGGTAGTAAACGCCGGCAATGGCGGAGCCGGTATGGTTATCGACGCCCTGGAATCTCACCTGCCGTTTGAGTTCATCAAAGTTCTGCACCAGCCGGATGGTCATTTCCCCCACGGCGTACCCAACCCTTTGCTGCCGGAAAACCGGGAGCTCACCAGCCAGACGCTACTGGAGCATCAAGCCGATTTTGGTATCGCCTGGGATGGTGATTTTGATCGCTGTTTCCTGTTTGACGAAAAAGGGCGCTTTATTGAAGGTTATTACATCGTTGGCATGCTCGCCGAACTGTTCCTGCAAAAAGAGCCGGGCGCACGCATTATTCACGACCCCCGACTGACATGGAACACAGTGGAGCTGGTGGAACAGGCGGGTGGCGTTGCGGTGGAAAGCAAGACCGGGCATGCGTTCATAAAAGCCCGCATGCGGGAGGAAGATGCCATTTACGGGGGCGAGATGAGTGCCCACCATTATTTTCGTGATTTTGCCTATTGTGATTCGGGCATGATCCCCTGGTTGATGGTCGCCTCCCTGTTGTCACAAAGTGGTAAAACCCTTTCACAACTGGTGGATGAGCGGATTGCGAAATTCCCCGCCAGCGGTGAGATCAATCGCACCATCACTGATTCCGATGCCGCCATTTCTGCAATAGAACAGCACTACCAAACCACTGCCAAACAGATCAGCAAAGTGGATGGACTCAGTATGGACATGGGGGACTGGCGTTTTAACTTACGCTGCTCCAATACTGAGCCGTTAGTGCGCCTGAATGTTGAGTCCAGGAATGATGAAGCTCTGATGAACGCTAAAACCACTGAGCTGCTTAACAAACTAGATCAGTTTGGATAAGTCGGTGCTAATTTGCTTTCACCACAATATCGCTCAGGGTTGAACCCTGAGCGCCATCTGCTTACCCTAGTCAATCATTCCAATCATCCAATACGGTTATTTCATGTCGTTAAACAAGCAACTTATGCAGCGGGATTTACAGGTTCTCTGGCATCCCTGCACCCAGATGAAAGATCATGAAACCCTGCCGGTTATTCCCATTAAAAAAGGTGAGGGAATATGGCTGGAAGACTTCGATGGCAATCGCTATATGGATGCGGTCAGCTCCTGGTGGGTGAATATTTTTGGCCACGCCAATCCCCGCATCAATGATCGCATTAAACAGCAACTGGATAATCTGGAGCACGTCATCCTGGCGGGCTTCAGCCACGAGCCGGTGATCGAGCTATCCGAAAAACTGGTGGCCATCACCCCGGACGGTCTGAACCGCTGCTTCTATGCTGACAACGGCTCATCCGGCATCGAAGTGGCGTTGAAAATGAGCTTTCACTACTGGCTCAATTCCGGCAACACCAAAAAAACCAAGTTCGTCACCTTGGGTAATTCCTATCATGGTGAGACGTTGGCGGCGTTGGCCGTGGGTAATGTGGACCTTTACAAGAAGACCTATGAACCCCTGCTCATGACCACCTTCACCGCCCCCAGCCCCGATTGCTACGAACGGGAAGCCGGTGAAAGCTGGGAGGACCACAGCCTGCGCAAGTTTGCCGAAATGGATGCCCTGCTGGCAAAGCATCACGAAGAAATCTGCGCGGTAATTGTAGAGCCTTTGGTGCAATGCGCCGGCTCCATGCGTATGTATCACCCGGTGTATCTGAAAAAATTGCGGGAGGCCTGTGACCGCTACAACGTGCATTTGATTGCCGACGAGATTGCGGTGGGCTTTGGCCGCACCGGTACTCTGTTTGCCTGTGAACAGGCTGATATCGTCCCGGACTTTATGTGTTTATCGAAAGGATTAACAGCCGGTTATCTTCCGTTGTGTGCGGTGCTGACCCACGATCGCATCTACCAGGCATTCTATGATGATTACGATACCCTGCGTGGTTTCCTGCATTCCCACAGTTATACCGGCAACCCATTGGCCTGCGCCGCCGCCCTGGCCACGCTGGATATCTTTGAACAGGATAATGTTATCGCCAACAACCAAACACTGATTCAAAAAATAGCGGACGCCACCGCTCATTTTGCTGATCACCCCCACGTGGCAGAGGTGCGTCAGACTGGCATGATTCTGGCGATCGAGATGGTCAAGGACAGAGCCAGCAAAGCTGCTTATCCCTGGCAGGAACGGCGCGGGTTGCGGGTTTACGAACACGGCCTGAAAAATCAGGCGCTGTTACGCCCACTGGGGAGTGTGGTTTATTTTATGCCACCCTACATTATTACCGAAGAACAGATTGATCATCTGGCCAAAGTGGCTTGGGATGGTATTGAACTGGCCACCAAGGATTAAAAAGACTAAACAGATTCCAATTTTATTTTTAAATTTTCCAGTGCCTGCCGTGAGGTTTTCAACATTTGACGCTTCAAAGCAGGCAACAGAATTCGGGTCATGCCGGACACATCAAAGGACAGGGTGCGCTTGAAGCAGGTCTGCTCGCCATCCGGTGACGGTACAGCGTCCAATTCATAGCGAATCACCAGCCAACCGTCACCGGTATCTCCGCGCACCTGCCACAATTCGTCAGGCACACTTTCCTCAACCACATAATGGGTTTGTCGTATTAACCTAGGCGGTAACGGCGCCAGAGGTTGCACGGCAATAACTTCATCAAACTCATCCCCAACCTGTAACCGCTCCACCTCGGCCTGTGCTGATTGTGAATTCGGGTGCCACTCATGCCAAAGCCAGGGTTGGGTCACGTAAGCAAATACGCGCGCTCGAGCAACGGCAATCTGTATCTGGTTTTGCATAACAACTGACATGGTTTTTCCTTTTTATATTTTTATTGCGATCAATGCCCCGCAATCCAGCTCTGAATCCTTACTGACAGCACCTGCAGTATCTCATCCCGGTCAATGTCTGCCGGAGGATCGAGAATCATCTGGATAATGGAGTTGGAAACCAGGTTCACGATCAAATACAAACTGGCCTCTTGATGTTGCATGGCCACCTTCTGCCCCGCCTGATCACGCATCTGTCGGGAGAACTCGATCAACCTGGGCACAATACCCCGCACTACAGGCAATTGGTTGGTATAAGGCACTTCATAGTAGAACACCTGCAACAATTCCCGCTCCTGGGACAACACCGCATAAATGGTTTGAATCCAGTGATGCACCGCTTTATCCGGTGCCTGGGTCAGCACCTCCGGCACCGCCAATGTAAGCTGTTCCATTACCCGCAGCACCAGACGTTCTGCTACTTGCGCCACGATGGCATCCTTATGGGGGAAATATTCATACAGTGATGCGATCGCCACGCCGGCCCGCTCCGCCACATGGTTGGTGGTCACCGCCTGATACCCCATCTCCCCCAAAAGCCTAGTACAGGCCTCCACCAAGGCATCAAAGGTAACCCTGGAACGGGCCTGCCGTGGCTGTTTTCTCAGTGCGAAATCATACTGTTGCGGCATTTCCATAAACCCCGGCAGGCACCTTTGCAAACCCGAGTAAAACCGAGTAATTACTAGGATTAGAATACACTTATCCTCTACCAGCACAACCCTTTCGACCTAAGGTGATGTTATGGAAAACACCCGAGAAAGCCTGGCCATTCGCTACGGCGGCGATCTGCGTAATCTTCTGATGAGCAACCGCACCTTCGTTCTGCAACTGGCCCATCCTTCAGTGGGTGCCGGCGTGGTGCAGCACTCCAACTTTCGCAATGATCCCTGGAGTCGTTTACGGGAAATTGCTTACTCAGGTAACCAGATGATGTTCAACGGGCATGACGCGGCGGTTGCAGAGGGTGACCGCCTGCGGGAAATGCACCGCCACATCAAAGGTGTGAACGCCCACGGGGAGCAATACCATGCACTGAATCCCGAGGTGTATGGCTGGGTGCACTTCGTGTTTTACGAAAGCACGCTGACCTGTCATCAACTGTTCGGCCAGCCGGTCGCAGAGCAGGAACAGGAAATTTTGTTTCAGAACTGGTTGGAATCGGGGCAGTACTTCGGCCTGCGGGAACAAGATTTACCGACTTCACAGGAGGCCTAATGGTCCAAATGGCAGCAGATGATGCGCGATCAACTGGAAAGCAACGACGCCATCGAGTTCATCATCAACCTGCAACAACATCGACCCGCGCCACCACCCCGTCTGGACTGGCTTCCCGGGCCGCTGTGGAGCGCCATCTGGAAACCACTGGCCCGGGAAGCGGATCTGATCACGGTAGGCACCCTGCCTGAGTCACTGCGGGAAAAGCTTAATCTCAGTTGGAACAGCAAACAGCAGCAACGTTTCGATCGGTTCAGAAACCGCATACAACGACTGTTTAACCGGATGCCCCAAGACTGGCGCCTGATGCCGGAGGCCCGGCGGCGTTTAGCCCAGATCCATTAGCAGCAGATCCGTATCGCCGACATCAACACCCATCTGCGTCAACAGCGTGGTGACCTGTCCCCGGTGATGGGTCTGATGGTTGAACCAGTGGCACAGTGCCTTGTTGAGCGTGAATTCCAAGGTCGTCCCGTCCACCAAACGGTGCGTCATAGGGACGCTGAGATCAGCATCGTTGGCTTCCATAGCTTGCATGCAGCGAATAATTTGCTTGTCGATCCGCTTGCGCCAGGCCGTCAGCCCCGCCAGGTCTTCGTAAACAATCTGATCCAGGGCGGTAATCTTAATCGGCTTGCCCAGGCCATCCAGCAACACAGACACCGACTTGTCATCAGCAAACCGGCTCAACCAATAGGTATCAGCAATCAGGATATGATTCAAGGTGCGGCAGACGGACCCGAAAAACGCACCCCGATCTTCCGTAAACTGCCCCGGCTGTAAACGCACGCAAGCCTTATAGAGGCGGTTATTCATGGCCTGGTTGTAGCGGGCCCAGGTCAAAAACGTCATCATCCACCGATATCCTTATGCTCCAGTTTGCGAATTTCGCTGATCAACTGACGTGCCAGATCCCGCGTATCCGCCTTGATCATGCCCAGACCGGTGGTGATCAGCAGCTTGATCACGGAGATGAACAGGAACCCGGTCAGTATGATCGAGAGCATACCACTGATTTTGAAGAACCCCACGGGCAACACCATAGCACCCTGTTGCAGGCTGATGGTGCGATCTGCTTCCGGTAGACTGACCAGCATGCGGTAAATGGGAAATTGATCCGGGGATTTAACATAAACACCTAACTGGTTCAGCCCTACCACCAACAGGGCAATTCCCAGCAGCAAAAACAGATAGCCCATCAGCTTTGTCATATTCACCTCAGTCATCGTAATGGGGACAGCAGTGGCCATTGTGTTCTAAAATGGAGAGTAAGCCCATAGCCGAGATTGCTGAAACCCGCCTTATGCGTACGCCTCGAATTTTCCAGAACCAACCGCTACTTGAAGGTAATACCGTTCAATTGGATGAAAACGGAAGTCGGCACCTTAGCAAAGTGCTGCGTATGGAAGAAGGCGCTCCGGTGATTCTGTTTAACGGCACCGGTGGCGAATACCACGGCCAGATTACCGAAATAGACAAGAAATGGGTAAAAGTGTCACTGGATTTCTTTAATGAGGTGGATCGCGTTTCCCCGGTACACCTGCATCTGGGGCAGGTCTTGGGAAAGGGCGATCATATGGATTATGCCCTGCAAAAGGCCGTGGAATTGGGCGTCTCTGAAATCACGCCCTTGCTGAGCCAGCGTTGTGAGGTAAAGCTGTCGTCACAACGTATGGAACGCAAGATGGAGCAATGGCGCCACCTGCTGATCAGCGCCTGTGAGCAATGCGGGATGAACATCGTACCCACACTGAATCCCCCGATGACCCTGCTGCGTTGGGCAGAAACCGTGGCAGCGGAGCGCAAGTGGATTCTGCATACGGAAGATCTGCCTACCAATCCGTTCAGCGCGGAAGCCCCGCAAAGCCTGTGTTTTGCAGTGGGCCCGGAAGGTGGTTTCAATGCCGATGAAGTGGAACATGCCAAGGATTTCGGTTTCGACTGTATCACCCTGGGCCCGCGGATCTGGCGTACGGAAACCGCTCCGGCTGTTCTGCTGAGCCTGATACAACTCACCTGGGGTGACTTCCTGGTTTAAGGGCGAACCCCGATTAATAGGGGTCCACCTGATGGGCATCGATGCGATAACCGGCGTGGGCAAGGTCCCCCACAAACAGCTCTGTTTTCAGCACGCCGGTAACCCAAACCACATCATACAGTTTACGAATCTCCGCCCCCTCCTTCTCCTTCGTTCTCACCAGTATGGTTTGATTGGCCGGTGGTGGCGGCACATGAATACAAGCGCCAAAATAGGGAACCAGCAGAAACTCAGATGTACGCTTGCCGTCAGTTTCCAGCGGCACCACATAACCCGGTATTTTTACCAGCGCATTGTTTAACTCCGGTTTCACCGGAGCCGCTTTGTAAGCCGCATCGATCTTCGCCATCATTTCTTTCAGAATGGGATCGTCGTCGGCCAACTCACTCAGGCGATATTTGGTGTCATATTCCGCCACAATCAGATCCGCGTTGTAGCCGTCCGGAATCAAATCTTCCCATTCGATTTCCCTGGGTTGATTGTCCGCTGCCTGTAATGCCATGCACAACATCAGGTTGGCCATCAGGATCAATATCCAGGACACAGTTCTTTTGATCATCGTCGTTATCACCGTTGTTATCACCGTTGTTATCCTCATTTTGGAATTCAGCTTTACAGGCGGACGGTCATGCCGTCTGCCAGGGAATAACGGTAGGCACGATAGGCCGGTATCAGGCCCACCAGGAGGCCACAGCCAAACGCAAGACCCAGCAGTAGCCATTCGCTGGCAGACAACCACCGAATTGGTAAGTACAGGCCCCATTCCTGCTGCAGTATGGGTGCGACGATGCCCTGCAGGGCCAGCATACCCACCACGCCAAGCAGCAGACTGCACAGCATGACAATGATCGCCTCGCCCTGCACCAGAGCGAAAATATGCAGTGGTCGTGCACCCACCGAGCGCAGCACGGCCATTTCCCGACGCCGCTCATTGAGGCTGGTGAGCATGGCCGTTGCCATACCGGTAACACCCACCAGCACCACCATTAACGACACCGCCATCAACGCCTGCTGCGCCAGTGCCATGGTGTCCCATAATTCCTGTAAAGCCACTCCCGGCAAAGCGGCCAACAAGGGTTCCTGGGAATAGTCGTTCACAAAGCGCTGCACTCGGAACACGGCCATTGGCGAATTCAAACCGAGCATCACCGCCGTCAACGATTTCGGTTGCAGCGCCGACACGTCGAGAGCGGACTGCCTGATGCGCGCCAGTGCGGTAGGCCGACCGCCTTCCCAACCAATGTGAATGGCTTCAATCCCTTCCAGACGAACGTGAACCGCGCGGTCAACCGGAGTGCCGGTTTTTTCCAGAATCCCCACGATACGAAACGGGCTGTTGCCATGCTCCATCAGACTCACGTCACCAGTGCCGTGGGACAGGGTAACGGACTGCCCGAGACTGTAGCCAAGCTCACGGGCCACATCGGCACCCAGTACCGCATCATAGACACCTTCAAAAACATTGCCCTGGGCAAAGCTCAGCCGTTGTTTCCGGCCAAACCGGTAATACTGAAAATAATCGCGGTTGGTGCCCAGTACCCGAAAACCCCGATGGGAATCGCCGAGGGATAACGGAATCGTCCAGGCCACATCCGGATGCTGCCGGATGTCAGCATAACTTTCCCAGGATATATTGTTGGTGGCGTTACCGATGCGAAATATGGAATACAACAGCAGTTGTACCTGGCCACTGCGGGCACCCACAATCAAATCCGTGCCGGAAACTGTATTGGCAAAGCTCTCCCTGGCTTCATGCCGCAAGCGCTCCACACTCAATAACAACAGGACACTGAGGCCGATGGAGACGACAGTGAGAGTAAAGGAAAAGCGCCGGTTTTTAATGCTTTTCAGTGCCAGTGAAAACAGGTTCATCAGGCGGTTCCCCCCTGCATGGCCAGGGTGATATCCTGCAAATGGATGTGGCGCTGAAAACCGGATTCCAATGCGTCATCATGACTGACAAACAACAGCGTTGTGTTTCCGCGCTGACACTCTTCCTGTAACAGGGACAGAAAGGCCTGACGTCGATCCGCATCCAGCGCCGAGGTAGGTTCATCCGCAATCACCAGTTCCGGACTGCCTATTAACGCCCGCGCCACGGCCACACGCTGCTGTTGGCCGACGCTCAACTCTGTTACCGGCACCCGCAACAGATCGGATGCCAAATCCAGATGGTCCAATAAGCGTTCCGCCGCTGTCTGCGGTGTTTCACCGGCCGCACGAATCCGTCGCATCCGCGCTTTGGAAAAATGGCACGGTAGCAATACATTTTCCAACACCGAAAGATACGGTATCAGATTGAACATCTGAAATATAAATCCAATGTGATCAGCACGAATGCGATCCCGCTGTGCCCCACTCATTGCACAAAGATTTCGCCCCAGCACGCTCACTTCCCCGACTTGGGGGGACAAGATCCCCCCCACCAGATTAAGAAGCGTGGTCTTGCCACTACCACTGGGGCCTTTCACGAAGACCTGTTCACCGGCCGCCACATGCAACGCCGGAATATCCAGAATCGGTCGTTCCTGATTCCAATGAAAGCGGACGCTGTGCAAACGAATTGCATCGCCTGTGTTCATGAACGCGCTCCTTAACTCAGTTAATTGCTCTCAGTCTATTGCAGGTTCAACACTGCCTGCTGCGGCGTTGCCTTCATACCTTGCTGGCCGGCAGGACCAATAAACTGAACACTCAGACGGCTGACTCCGGAGAAGTCCTGAAAAATCTCGAAGCGAAGCTGTTTTAATTGTTTCCCGTCCCGGCATTCAAACCGGTAAAACAACGTAAAGTCAGCATGAGTCTCTTCATCTTCTCCGTGGTCGGCATCATGGTCATGGTGATCATCTTGATGGGCTTCGTGGTGATCCTCGTCATGCTGATCCGCTTCCAGCAACGCCGACTTCACGTCCACTTGCGTCTGGCTGCATTGCGCCTCCGGGTTGGGAACAAACAAGGACAAGCCATCACGCAGTCTGGCGACAGCCGCTTCCAATGTCTTATGCTCTTGTTCCGTTGCAGGGGCATGTTCAAACCCCACCAGATCATGGGCCGGTATGGACAACTCCAACATCAGCCGGTTTCCATCCAACGCTACATCGGCACGGCCCACACCATGCACATGCGCATCATGCTGACGATGCCCGGATTCTGCCGCCACCACGGGCAGCGCAATCACCACGGGTAGTGCCATGGAGGCCAATGCCACCACGCCAAATTTTTTCCACATAATTTTCTCCAATAGCAAACGTTTGCGTTCTTCTGGGGAAGTGCAAATGTGTTAATTCAATATATGAGATTGCAGCGGTCAGGAAACCGTTGGCGGCGCTCGGGGATGAACGGCATAGCGCGCGTTTAGGATTGGAAACGTTTGGCGAACAGTCTGCGGAATGGCAGGAGTAGGCGATGGCAGCGCGTAGGCCACCGCCAGGAACGCCGCTGTACTGCTGTTGTGTTGGTGCAGGCAGAATACACAATCCGTATGAAACCCCTGCGGCTCATCCTGGTGTCGGTGAGCCGCGGACGCCACCAGACTCCACACCAGCACCAACGCCAGCACAAACAGGAGACCTGAGTGACGGGGCAAGGATGATTGGTTCATGGAATGAGAATGCATATTCGAAAACTGCCCTGTTGGGGAACGCCACTATAGCACTGGATTCCGGACCCGCTCAACCTGGTCCGGACAGGGGGCATTGTGTCCGGCAGGCAGGCCGTTAAGTTATTGTTTATTCAGCCACTTTAAATTTTTTATGCTGGTTGCAACTTTTTTCGAAACCACTGCGTATTGGTATATGAACCCTAACCAAATACATTGAAGGACATACCCATGAACTATACCAAACCTGTAATCTGCGCCCTGTTGATCTCCACCCTGTCTGCGCCTGCCTTCGCGGCCAAACCCAACTCCTGGGGTGACTCCAGCGAAATGACCAAGGTTTCCCAAAAAATCGACGACAAGCAATATGAATCCGCCATCCAGGACCTGAAAAAAATGGTGGCCAGGGACGCGGACAACGCCGACGCCTACAATCTGCTGGGCTTCAGTCATCGCAAAATCAAGCAATACGATGTTGCTGAAAAATATTACCTGCGCGCATTAACCCTCAACCCGAAGCACAAGGGTGCCATGGAGTACCTGGGTGAGCTGTATGTGGAAACCGACCGCATGGACAAGGCCAACGCCATGCTGACCCGGCTGGATGAAGCCTGCTTCTTTGGCTGCAAGGAATACCGTCAGCTCAAAGGCTATATAGAGAAGAAGGAACAGAGCCTTAACGTCAGCGCCAACTAATCGGCCTGCTGATGACGTTCGCGGCGCCCATTGCAGCGCCGCAGCCTGCTTACCCTGTCTTACTCTGCCAACCTTCCACTTTCACACACAAACCTTTCGCCAGGACACGATCACTGGGACGAGAAACACCAGGGCTGGTTTCCAGTGACACCAACAAATATTCTGCATCAGAAATCAAACCCCACTGCGGTTTGGTGAGGGATTTTTCAATGTGTTTCTCCACACTGATCTCACCCAGACTGCTGATACTGCCGTCAACTTTAGAAACCGCCCACAGTTGCAACTTCTGGTTCTGATCCACTTGCGGCTTTTCCAGCATATCCAACGCCAGTACACGCCCCGCCTGGGTGAGCGTCACCACCATAGTGGGTTTGGCATTGTCATCCTTCATCACCGCCACATAATTAATCGCGGCCGGTTGCGGTGCAGCGGGCACCAATACCAGCACCGCCAATGCCAGCGTACAGGCGAAGGCAAAGCCGGACAGATATTTGTAGAAGTTAAGTTTCTTTTTTAGCGTGGCCAGCATCGGGTCCGCCGCAACACCGGTGACACTGGCGATATTATCCCAGGTGGATTTTTTCGGGGCGACCTCCGGCGTATTTGAGTGCAGGGGTTGCAACTTGTCCTCCCACTGCCTGACGCGGTCCCGCAGATTCCGGTTCTCCCGCATCAAAGTTTCCATGCGTTTGCGTGCGGAACCCCGCAGGGTACCGGTTACATAGTTTGATGCCAGCAGATCCTGCAACTCAGGATTTTGGTATCTTAGTGGCCCAGGCATTTTGCTAACCTCGTCAAGCCGCGTTTCAACCAGGATTTCACGGTATTAATGGGTTGCTCCACATGAATGGCGATGTCTTCACGACTGTAGCCATAATAATACGCCATCAAAATCGCATTCCGGTTCAGAGCATCCAGGGTTTCAAGGCATTGCCTCAGTTTGTTGTCGGTATCCTGTTGTAGGATACCGAGTACCGGTGAACCGACCTCGTTCTTACCAAATAAACTCTGCACTTCTTCATACTGGTTGCGACGCTTTTGCTCACGCTTTTCAGCCCGCAGTTTATCCAGGGCACGATAGCGCAGCAGGGACGCCATCCAGGTCATCGGCTCCCCCTGATCACGGCGATACTCGCCGGCGTTATTCCAGATCTGGAGAAAGGTTTCCTGCAACACGTCATTACTCAGGTCGGCGTCGTTCAGCAACTTCATGGCAATTCCATTCAGTTTTCCAGCCACCTTCTGATAAAGCTGCTGCAGGGCCTGCTGGTCCTTCAACGTAATACGGGCCAGCAGATGGTCAAGCTGGTCTGCTGCTTCCCTCGCTCTCTCCGTATATTGATTTTCAAGCACTTCGCCACTGGTCATGCCGGTCTCGCTGTTTTCCCACTCGATGCACCCATTCTATCGAAATTGATACGATGTAGAACGTACTAAAGTTGCATCCGGTGAATCGATATCCAGCATTGATAAAGGAGTCTTACGGGTCTTGGTACAGGTAGGTGATACAGAAAGCTGGCGCGCCTGATAGCCCGACAGGCGCGCCTATAGGAAACGGTGCTTGAAGACGGGTCAGATGAGCTGGTTGAGCTGACGCTCCACGTTGGCCAGATCAGGTATTACTGCCCGCTCGCCACTGACCATCACCAGGGTGTCGTAGGCCGGGTCCTCAGAGGGCTCTTCTCCCCCCAGTTCCTCCGGGAACACCCGCACCAGACGGGGCAGGCCCTGCACCGAAATCGCATAGAACGGCACTTTGCATTCGCCCACACCGTTGATCACGGCGAGCCGGGAACCCTGGGCCGCATCCTCGATCTCTGAATTGTTCATTAATTCCAGCGAGATCACCGGCAATGCCACACCGCGCCAGTCCACGGTACCCAGCATCCAGTCCGGCGTATCCTCCTGCTTTTGCGGTTGGTCCCAACTGACGATTTCCGCCACTGCCACGTTGGGTATCAACAGGGGGCGACCGATCATGGGGATCAGCAGGCTGGCGATCTGTTCTGGTACTTGTGCCATAACGATATCCGTTAATCTGTGTTCTGTTAATTTATCAGCGATTCGGAGTAGTGCTTCGCTGTGTATTCCATCAATTTCCGGGCCAGTTGCTTGGGTGAGCCACTGTAGGTCACACAGCCGGTGGCCCGTGCCGAGTCCGGCTGGGAACTGTTGGCGCAGGTCTCGGCCGTCTGCGCCCATACCTCGATTCCCATTTGCCGTAATTTTGCCGCGGAAATAGCGCCATCATTACCCATTCCACTAAACAGTATAGCCCCGGTCTGCACTCCAAAGTGATCCGCCATCAGCGACATCACCTGGTCAATGGACGGGGAATAGGGCCCTTCCCATTGTTCTTCAAACAATTCCACCCGACCAAACTGATTCACCGTCATCACCTGTTCAATAGGGGCAATCATGATTTCCCCATGACTCAGGCAACGACCGGCCAGGGGTGCCTTGAAACGAAAGTGGGAGTTTCGCCCCCAGACCTTGCTCAAGGTGTCCTGAAAGCCCGGATCGATATGTTGGGCAATCACAAAGGCGATGGGCAAACCAGCCGGCAGTTCGTCCAAAAATTCCTTGACCGCCGCCGGACCTCCCAGCGAGGCGCCCAACACCCAGACATTGGAGGCCGGTTCCCCTTCGGGCTCTTCCTCCAGATCCGGGACAACCGGTTCCAGGGCCACCTGGGCCAGGGTCTGGATGGCCGCGTCTTCAGGGCAGGGCTTGCCCACGATATCCTTCAGCTTGGAAAAAATTTTTCGTTCCCAGCGCTGGAACTGCAAACTGCTGACACTGGGTGCATTGCCTTCACCCAACAGGATGGGTGCTTTGGACGCTTCGAACAGGTGAACAATAAAGTCGGACCATTTGTCTTCGTCCTCGATGTCCACCAACCAGACGTCGGCCTGATCCCCGGTAATCAATTCTTCACTGACCTTATCCGGCGACAAGGTCACCGCCACGCCATAGCCCGCCGACTCAATGGCCTTACAGACCACGTGTCGTTGCAGTGTAGAATCTGCAATCACCCCCACCCGGGGGTTCGCCCCTTTTGGGGGGCCGGGCTTGTCCGACACACTAGGCTTCCTGTTTGATCAGATCTTCTATGGTCTGCAGCAGTACGGTTTCCTGATAAGGTTTACCCATGTAGCGGTTTACGCCGATACTCATGGCCCGGTCACGGTGCTTCTCTCCGGTTCGTGAGGTAATCATAATAATCGGTGTATCCTGCAAGCGTTCATCGTGGCGCACCAGGGTAGCCACTTCGAAGCCGTCCATACGGGGCATTTCAATATCCAGCAGCATGACATCGGGCTTGATATCCTGCAGCTGGGTAATGGCATCCACCCCGTCTTTGGCGGTCACCACATCGAAGCCGTTACGCTCCAACAGACGGCTGGTAACCTTACGCACCGTAACCGAATCGTCCACCACCATAACCAGCGGGGTTTCGTTGGACTCTTCTTTAGCCCGCGGCTGTTCGACTTCTTCCAGATTCTCTTCCAGGCTGAGTTGCGCCTGTTCGGCCCGAATCACCGCGTTCAGATCCAGGATGATAACCACGCTGCCGTCCCCTCTGATGGTGGCACCGGAAATACCGCTCACTGCCGCCAGTTGCGGACCGACGGATTTCACCACCACCTCGCGGGAGCCCAACAGGGCATCCACCTGCAATGCCACTGCATGATCACCACCGCGCACCAACAATACCGGAATCGGCTTGGTGTGGCTGGTCAGGTTGGGAATCGGGTTGTTGTGCACATAGCGGCCCAGGTAACGCATGCTGTATTGCTGTGAGGCATACTCAAACTTGGGTGCATCCGGCTGGTAATAGGCTTCCAGTTCATAGGGGCTGACCCGCACGATACCTTCGATGTTGTTCAATGGAATCGCGTACTGGTCTTCACCCACCCGCACCATCAACGCACGGTTGACCGATACGGTAAACGGCAGGCGAATGGTGAACTGGGAACCGGCACCCGGTGCGGAGTGCAGCTTGACGTTACCGCCCAGCTGCTTGATCTCGCTGTGCACCACGTCCATGCCCACACCCCGACCGGAAATCTGGGTCACTTTTTCAGCGGTACTGAAACCGGGCTTGAAGATAAACTGCATCACTTCCTTATCAGTAAGTGGTGCATCCGCCTTCATCAGATTACGTTCGATAGCGCGCTTTCTGACGCCTTCCAGGTTGATACCCTTACCATCGTCAGTCAGTCGCAACACCACTTCACCGCCTTCCCGCGCCAGGTGAATGGTGATACGGCCGGTATCTTTCTTACCGGCGGCAACGCGCTGTTCCGGGGTTTCCAGACCGTGGTCCACCGCGTTACGCAGCATGTGCTCCAACGGCGGCACCATCCGCTCCAACACGGTACGGTCCATTTCACCTTCTGCACCGATGATTTCCAGCTCTGCCTTTTTCCCCACTTCACCGGCTATCTGCCGCACAATACGGCGCAAACGCGGCACCATGCGGGAGAACGGAACCATGCGGGTGCGCATCAGGCTTTCCTGCAACTCGGAATTGATACGGCCCTGCTGGATCAAAAGGGTTTCCGCATCGCGGGCACGGTCCGTTAACGAGTCCCGCAAGTCCATCATATCCGACACAGTCTCGCCCAGGGATCGGGACAACTGGTTCAGGGTGGAGTAGCGGTCCATCTCCAGGGGATCGAAGTCTTCGTATTCTTCACCTTCGGTCTGGGCCTGTTGATAGCGATACAGGATCTGGGCTTCGGTTTCGATGTCCAGACGGCGCAGCAGTTCGCGGGCACGGTCGATGGTCATGCCGATTTCACCGATGACCCCGTTGAAGTCGGTAATCTCCTGTTCGATACGGCCGCGGAAGATGGAGGTTTCACCGGCCAGGTTCACCAGGTTCTCCATCAGCTCGGACGACACCTTGACGCTCTCACCGCTGGTGCGTTTTTTGTCTTCGGTATGGAACGCAGAGGCAGGCAACATTTCGTCGGGCTTCGGCGCAACAAAGCTTTCCTGTGGCTCCGGCTGCGGCGTTATGGGCACCACATTGTCCGGTGTGCTGGCAACCGGCTCCGGTTGCGGCTCTCGTCCCGGCTCTCCTCCCGGCATGGGCTCTTCGTCCATGGTGAATTCGAATTCGACGTTATCCTCTTCAGCTGCGGAGGAAATCAGTTCACCACCGTGCTGACGCAGGTGATCCATTTGCTCGAACAGTTTGTCGTGCTCGGCTTGCACCTTGGCAAAGAATTCATCTCCCATTGCCACGCCATCGGTTTCGCTCTGGATCAGGAAGGTTTCAAAGTTATGGCTGAGGTTACCGATATGCACCAGACCCGCCAGACGGGCACCCCCTTTCAGGGTGTGCAGCAAGCGTTTCATCTCATCCAGATGCTCATGGTTATCCCGCTCGGATAACCAGGTGTTGATAGTATTGTCGATACCTTCCGTGAGTTCTTCCGCTTCCTCCAGGAAGATCTCCAGGATTTCGGTATCCACCTCTTCGCCGCTGCCACCCAAGGCGGACAATGCCTGGGTATCCGCTTCCGGTTGCGGTTCGAAAGCCGGTTTCTCGGCGACCGTCAGGGTGGGTAATTCCACTTCCTCCGCCTCTTCAACCTCAGCTTCAGGCGCCACGGCTTCCAGGCGGCCGTGGGTGAAATCATCAATCTTGCCGATCAGATCGTCCGCTGCCTTGGCCTGCTGGCCACTCTGGATGCTTTCAAACATCACCGACAAGCGATCATGGCACTGGTGCAACAAATCAAACAGCGCCGGAGTGGCCGTGAAGGTGCGCATGCACAAGCCTTCGTACAGATTCTCCAGGTTATGGGCCAGATCCCCCATCTCCTTCATGTCGGACATGCGGGCCCCGCCCTTCAAGGTGTGCAGGCTGCGCTGGAGTCCGGCGACAATTTCCAAGTCAGATGGCTGTTCCACCCAACTCTGCAATTGTTCGGAGGTGGTATCCAGAATCTCGGAGGCTTCCTCCAGGAAGATTTCCACCAGCTCGGGATCGAAATCCCCCGCCAGATCTTCCTGTGGTGCAGCGGCGAGCATGGGCTCTTCTTCCAGTTCGTCGATTTCCTCAACACTGAAGTCGGAAGGCTCAGCACCATCGTCTTCGATAATCAGTTCTTCTGCTTCGAATGCGGGCAATTCAGGTTCTGCTTCCGCAACCGGCTCCTCGGTTTCAAACTCAAACTCGACGGTTTCGGTCTCAGTCTCAGGCTCAGATTGCGACTCAAAACTCAACTCAGGTTCTGCTTCAGGCTCAGGTTCAGGTTCTGTTTCTTCCAGCGTGATGCCAAACTCGTCGCTATCCGGCAACTCAGCAATAATGGGTTCCGGCTCTTCCACATTGCCAAGATCAATAGACTCTTCTTCAGCACCGGTTTCGATATCAGGTTGTACCTGTTCGGCCGCTTCCAGTTGCTCGCTGACTTCCGGCGCCTGATCCATCAATGCCTGCAGCTCAGACACCAGGGCATCATCTGCTGTAACCGGCTGGCCGGCAGCGATGAAATCCATCATGTTAACCAGGGACTCATGGGCCTTGTGTGCGGTACGGAAGAACACAGGATCCGGTGTGATCATGCCGTTGGCAGCCGCTTCATAAAGCTCTTCCAGCGTCATGCTCAGCTCCACTACCTCACTCAACTGGGCAGCGGTGGCGCTACGGGCCAGGATACGCAGTTCCTGACGCAATTTTTCCAGATCAGCTCCGGGTACCGGGTTTTGTTCCCAGTGACTGAGCACATCCCCGGCATCCATGATCAGGTCCATGCCTTCGGACAGGAACATGCTGACCACTTGGGGATCAGGACGTCCGGCCTTGGCGGCCAGCTCTTCCTCGGTATGCTTGAGCTTCTCATCCCGCATCTGTTCCAGACGCTGCAACAGTTCTTCACTACCAGCGATAGGCGCTGACGGGTGGGACATCAGATCCACCAGGCCCTGCTCGATGGCCTGTACAAAATCGTCCAGCAATTGCAGGATATCGTAGGATGCGGCTACGCCCTGCAGGTGGCACTCTTTGAAGAATCGCTCAGTGGGGGACGCCAGCTCCGCAATCGGCGTAATGCCCGCCATATGGGCGCTGCCCTTGAGGGTGTGCAGTGCGCGCAACATGTCGTCGCTGAGCACGTCGTTATTATCCTGGGCCAGAAACTCTTTCAGGGTATCCAGGTGGGAAGACGCTTCCTGACTGAAGATATCCACCAACACCGGATCGATCTCGCTGCCGGACTCTTCCGCAACGGACACCTCCGCAACGGCTTCTTCCACTGCAGGCAATTCTTCCAGTTCCGGCGCTTCGGCAGCCACCGCCGGTGCCGCTGCCAGACTGAGGTCGTCCGGAATGGCAGGCGGTTCTTCTCCCTTGGACAAGGCATCGGCGACCGCCGCCAAAGCATCCACATTGATCGTGGGCTTGACCCGGTCCTCAAACGCTTTCACCAGGGTGGGCACCACTTCCGTCACCCGGTCGACGATAGCGGTTACCTTGTCTGTGGTGGGAATGGTATTGTCCAGCACCCGGTTAAGCATGTTCTCCACCGACCAGGCCAGTTCGCCCACCACGGAAGCACCCACCATGCGGCCACTGCCTTTCAGCGTATGGTAGGCACGACGCAGTTCTTTCAATGCTTCCTCATTGTCGTAATCGTTTTTCCACTGGGGCAGATACTCGTTGATGGTCTCCAGCACCTCGCCCGCTTCTTCGATAAAGATCTCAATGACCTCATCGTCGATCAGGTCATCTTCGTCTTCCGGCACGGGTTCCGGTTCCGGAGCCGCCACAGTTTCACCGGCCGCCTGCAGATCTTCCTCGGTAAATTCGATTTGAATGATGTCATCGTCATCGCCGCCTTCAAGATCATCCAGCGCCAGTTCTTCCTCAACGACAGGCACCTCCATCTCGATGTCTGTTTCCGGCTCTGCTTCCGCTTCCAACAATGTGGGCGCCATTTCACTGGGATCGATGCGCTCCGCAGGATAGCCCAATGCGGAAACGGCTTCTTCGGCAATGGACAGAATGTCTTCATCACCAGGGAAACGATCACCCAACCGTTCCAGATAATACTCCACGCTGGTGATGGCATCCGCCAGGGTGTCCAACTGCTTCCAATCCGGTTTCACCCGGGCTTCAATCAATTGTTCACTAATGAAATTGATACAACTCTGCAGCAAGGCCGCCGGGTGGGCCAGAGGCACCATCAGCAGCCCGCCACGAACACTGTGGAGAATGTCGGGCACCGCCTGCAATGGCCCCAGATCAAACTCGGAACTGATGTAATCCGAAATGGCCTCTTTGGCGTTTTCCAGTCCGGTACGGGATTCCTCAATGACGGCAGAACGGG
Organism: Pseudomonadales bacterium; assembly: GCA_002708905.1. Classification (GTDB taxonomy): domain Bacteria; phylum Pseudomonadota; class Gammaproteobacteria; order Pseudomonadales; family Ketobacteraceae; genus Ketobacter. The sequence continues at coordinate 76,156 of PAPM01000038.1, forward strand.
CTTTGCTGATTTGCTCCGGCGAAACGAATTGGGAATCATCCTCTTCGTCACCAGCCCCGGACGCGGATGGATCATGGGCCATGCCCTGCAGGGTAGCTTCCACATACAACAGCGCGCCGGCCACATCCATCAGCATATTGTCGTCCGGCATATCCGGGTTTTCAACGATACGTCCGATGGTATCAATCTGTTCCACGATAACGCGGCGGGGGTTGCCCACACCCAATACCGCCAGAGTGTCGGCGATCTGCTTCAATACGGGAATCACTGTGCGCAGATCAGTACCGTCGTGAGCCTGCCCGCGCATAAACAGGTCCAGGGTTTCCTTGACGCTACTCAGCTCTTCCAGCAACGCGGAAACAACGGAGGCAATGGCTTCCTTATCAGGTCCGCTCAGGCGATCGCGTTCATCATCCAACCGTTCTTCAGACGGTAACGCGCGATCCAACTTGAAGGAGGCTTTGACCTTTTGAATGCGGGAGGTTTCACCCTCTGCTCGCGCCACATAGAACAACAGGTTTTTCAGCAGGTCTGTGGGCAGCTCTTCATCGCGATGGGCGCCGGTATCGATACTGTGCTTGAGCTGGCGGTCCAATTGACCAAACAACATTTTCACCGAGGTGCCCAGCTCAATGTAGGAACGGGATACGCCTTCCACCAGCGCAGCGGCCACCCACCATAGTTGACCCATAGGGGTGTTGCTATAGAGTTGTTCGAGCTTGGCCAGGGATTTGGCCATATAACCCAGATTGGTGGGCATATCCTGATTGCGGATCAGTCCCACCAATGCAAATTGATACAGTTGACGAATTTTTTTCAACAGCTGCGGCAGTTGTGCCAGTGCCTCCTGGGATACCGCCTCTTTCGGCGCACCTTCACTACCGGCTTCCAGATCCGGTTTGAACAATGCCGTTTCCGATAGCAGCGGCTCACCGCGGGCGGCGCGCAGATCATTCAGTAGCGGCAGCACCACCACCGGCATATCCCGTTGCCCGTCCTTCACCCGGTCCAGATACACCGGCAACTGCAGGATGGCTTTCATCAGCACTTCCTGCGCATCTTCCACCCGCTGTACTTTTTCATTGATGAGGGCGATGGCCAGATTTTCCATCTCCTCTGCCAGCAGCGCAGCACCAAAGAATTCCACCATCTGCAAGGTACCGGCGACCTGATGCAGATGAGTAAGACAAAAACGCATGCGTGTGGAATCTTCGGGATTATCCACGAAGGCTTCCAACGATTGTTGCGCCTGTTTCAGGGTTTCTTCAATCTCGCCTTTAACCCAATCCAGCGCTTGAAAATCGTGTTGCTCGGCCATGTCTGCTCCTGGCTCTGTTTATGCTGACTGATCTAAGAGTGGTTGCGCTTGATGAACGCCAGGGTGTCTTTGTATTGGATCCGTTTCATGTCCGGCCGCTGCCAGTCAATCACTTCTCCCACACCCAGCACCATCATGCCACCCGGCGCCAACCGGTCAGCCAAATGTGAAACGATGTCTTTTTTGCGTTGGCTCTGAAAATAAATCAGCAGATTCTGACAGAACACCAGGTCCACGTTCTGGACCGGTGCCTGCCGTAAATCCAGCACGTTAATCCGTGCAAAACAGACTCGATCTTTTAAACGCGGCACCACACGACATCGACCGCGTTCATGGTTTTCAAAATACAACTGGACGTAACGTTGCTCGATACGATCCAGTTTCCGGGCGTTGTAAATCCCTTCCCGTGCCTTGGCCAGCGCCGGCAAACTGATATCCGTTGCCGTGATGCCGTAATAGCGCTTTTCTTCCTGCTCGCTAACCAGGTCTTCCATCACCATGGCCAGTGAGTAGGCTTCCTCACCGGTGGCGCAACCCACACTCCACAATTCAATGTGCTTGCGCCCCTGTTCCTGATAGAGGCTGCTGCAATAGTTGCGCACCAACTCATAGGAACTGGGATGACGAAAGAAGCTGGTTTCCTGCACGGTGAGGCGATCCACCAGCGTCGCCCACTCCACTTCGCCGGCCAAACCGGACATCAGCTTTTCGTAGTAGGTGTCGTAACTGGTGCAGCCTATTTCCCGCATGCGGATATTGAGGCTGGTTTCGAGAAAGGTTTTGCGCTCGATGGTCAACTGCATGCCGGTGCGATCTTCGAGCAAACTTCGCCAGCGTGCGAACTGTTCGTCGTTCAACTCGGCTTTCTGAAGACTCCATCGTTCTGCTGGCACTGACATCGCTCCCGGCCACGGCACCTTTGATTGGCCCGGGTTCCAAAAAGGTTACCGGGCCAAGGTGTTTTACATTCCGGTTTCCGGCAGTTTGAAACCGGCTACAGAGTTGCGCATCTGCACCGCCAGTTCTGCCAGGTTACCGATGGACGTTGCCGTCGCGGTGGTACCGGCAGAGGTTTGCGAGGTGATTTCCTGGATAACGTTCATCGTATTGGAAATGTGACCTGCGGATGCAGCCTGCTGCCGTGCGGCGTTGGAGATGTTCTGGATCAAGTCCGCCAGGTTACTGGATACGTTCTCGATTTCTTCCAGTGCAACACCCGCGTCTTGCGCCAGGCGAGCACCCCGCACCACTTCAGAAGTGGTTTGCTCCATGGAAATTACCGCTTCGTTGGTATCGGTCTGGATCGTTTTAACCAGCGCCTCAATCTGCTTGGTTGCCGCAGAGGCCCTTTCCGCAAGGCGCTGTACTTCGTCCGCTACCACCGCGAAGCCTCGACCCGCTTCACCCGCCATAGAGGCCTGGATCGCAGCGTTCAATGCGAGGATGTTGGTTTGGTCCGCGATGTCGTTAATCAACGATACGATGTCACCGATTTCCTGGGAAGATTCACCCAGTCGCTTGATCCGTTTTGAGGTTTCCTGAATCTGCTCACGGATGGTGTCCATCCCGTGGATCGTGTTCTGTACCACCTCGGCACCTTTGTTCGCGATCGATACCGATCGCTCCGCTACCGCCGCTGATTCGGCAGCGTTGGCAGATACCTGGTCGATGGACACGGCCATCTCGTTGATCGCGGCAGAGGCCCCGGCAATTTCCTGAGCCTGGTGTTCAGATGCTTCCGCCAGGTGCATCGCCGTAGCCTGGGTTTCCTGGGCTGCAGCCGATACCTGTACCGCGGTTTCGTTGATGGTCGATACCAGCGAGCGCAATTGGTCGATGGTAAAGTTGATGGAGTCGGCGATCGCTCCCGTGAAATCCTCGGTTACCGTGGTCTGGATGGTCAAGTCACCATCCGCCAAGTCACCCAGTTCGTCCAGCAGTCGCAGGATCGCTTCCTGGTTATGCTGGTTCTGCATTTCTTTTTCTTCACGACGCTGGGCTTCTTCCGCCAGCTGAGCGCGGGATTGAGCCATTACACTAAAGAATACCAACAGCAGGAAGAGCAGCGCCAAACCGGCGAAGATAATCCCGAACAGCGTTGACCAGAAGCCGGCTACCGGGGTGCCCTCGAAGGAGCGGGCCAGTGCACCGGTTTCGGTGAGCAGGGTTTGTGAATCTTTGAAGATGCCGTTAGCTGCCGCACGCACCTGAAACAGTTCCGGAGAACTCTCCAGGATCTCGTCCACGCTTTCTGCCACACCGGCAAACAGGTCAGAAATTTCGTTGAGAGATTCCACCGCCGCTTTATCCCGTACCCGGGTAATGCCCAGTGATTTATCCCCTTCCAACATGCCTTGCAGTACGCGACCGAATCGCTCGGTATCCTGGCCGAAGCTGTCGGCCGCCATAACGGCGTCCTCACCACCTTCCAATACCTTGTTTACGGATCGTACGATACGTTCCGCCAACAGGGACTGACGTTGTGCTACCGCCACCTGATCCGCTGGTGCTTTACTGTCCACCAGGGTTTGTACAACAAGATCGTATTCTTCCTGCAGTACCGGAATGTTGTCGTTCAGGGCGCGGGCCACGTCGTGCAGGTTGATCACCGTCTGGCGACCTTCCAGAATCACGTCGGAGCTATCGGACACCTGCTTCCATACCCGTTCCACGTCCGCCATTTCCTGGGGGGCGCCGGTGATGAACACGGAGTCTGCAGCCATACCCTCATCAGGGGAGCCGTTCTTGATGGCATCCCACTCCAATCCGAAATCCACCCGGGCTTGGTCGAGGAAGGAGAACGCGTCTGCGTTACCCGCTGCCGCTTCCAGGGCGTTTTTCGCGATCCTCTGAGAGAGTACCCTCAATTCTGTCGCTTTGGTTACGTACTTCGCTGACTGCTCACTGTGATTTGCCACAAAGTAAAAGTTCAGCAGCATCAGACCAATGGTGATAACCAGGCCAATAATATAGACCGGTATCAGGTTTGTGGATTTGCTGGATTCCAGCTTTCCAGTGCTAGACGACATAGGCGGACTCCTGGCCGTTTAGTGCACAACACATGTATTTATGAACACTTGTTATTGGTTACACAAGAAAGGCGCCTTTCAGCACCTGTCCCTTATTTAATTAAAGAACAAATTCTGAAAGATGCCTTATCGTTTAAGTAATGAACATCACTGTTCACACAGGTGGGGTGTGAAAAGGCTCTGCAATCCCAACCCCAATTCAGCCAATCCCAATTGGAAAAGGCATGAATAACAACGCTTCCCCAAACTCAGGAAGCGACATTGAGGAAGCGCGGGTCACGCGCCAACTCGTACAAACTAAACCAGGCAAAAAAGCCTTTTTCGGTATCAAATCCACCCTTAATGTAGGGCATGGTGTCGGCGTATTCCCCGGGCACGGTTTGCGTGTAAAGGTCCTGGGCGATGTGCTGCATACCCAGTACCTCATCCACCACCAGACCGCTGTACAGCTCGCCACGCTCCAACGCCAGCAGGCGTCGACGCTTTAAATGCATTTGGGAGGGATTATTGAGGAAGACCATGAGATCCATTACCGGCATCAGGCGGCCACGCACATTGGCTATGCCTTTCACCCAGCTTTGTACGCCGGGCACCTGGGTATAACGGGGAACCGTCAGTATTTCCGATACTTCATCCATAGGCGCCACATAGCGCCGATTATTCAGGGTAAAGCCAACGCCACTCCAGATTGACTTGGCCTGCTCCTGTTCCGGCAGGCCCTGCGCATGCTGGCGGCTGCGCTCGGAAATCTCAATCAGTTTGAGATAGGCTGGGGAAACCTCGGACATAATAGTAACTAACTTCCGCTCATGGCTCGGTTAATGGTGTCGATGAGCACCGCTTCTTCCACCGGCTTGGTCAGGTAATCGGTGGCGCCCTGACGGCGACCCCAGACCTTGTCGGTCTCCTGATCCTTGGTAGTAACAATGATTACGGGAATGTGCTTGGTATCGTCACCCTTGCTTAACTGGCGGGTGGCCTGAAAGCCGTTCAGGCCCGGCATTACCACATCCATCAACACCACATCCGGCTGTTCCTGACGGGCTACCGCCACACCATCCGCGCCGTTATCAGCGGTGATGATTTCGAAACCGTGCTTTTCCAGGGTTTCCTTGAACTTGTAGGTTTCCGTGGGTGAGTCGTCAACGATTAGAACGCGAGGCATAGCTCCTCCGTAGTCTTCTTATTAATATGGGACATTCCGGCCTGCACAGGCCACCGAACACAGTCTATCAGGCCGCCGCCACGTGTTCGCGAATGGCTCCCAACAGCTCTTCTTTACTGAATGGCTTGGTCAAATACTGATCTGAACCAACTATTCGGCCCTTCGCCTTATCAAACAAACCATCTTTACTGGACAGCATAATGACGGGGGTACTCTTGAAGGCACTGTTATTTTTAATCAAAGCACAGGTTTGATAGCCGTCCAGTCGAGGCATCATTATATCCACGAAGATAATGTTCGGCTGGGTATCAGCAATCTTGGACAGCGCGTCGAACCCATCCGTGGCAGTGATCACAGTACAACCTGCTTTTTTCAACAGTGTTTCAGCGGTACGACGAATGGTTTTACTATCGTCAATCACCATCACTTTTAGATTCTCAAAATTATCTTCCATCGACATTGCCTTTGTTATTAACAGCGATAAGTCAGCAATCTTATTATAGTTATAATATCGTTATGGGCAGTTCGCAAACTCGAAAGCCGAGAAAATCTGCCGTATATTCAACGCAGCATGATATTTATCACAGTTTTCACCTTCTTTCTATAAACCACTGTGGATAAAGCGTTTTTTTAACTTTAATAAAAGAACAATATTTATAACCAGAACGACAGATCCGGTGTAACCTATATACAGTTTTCGAGTCAGATAGAGACCGTTTCCAGCAAGCAGAGCACACCATGACAATCAAGATCGGGGTGGTGATGGACCCCATTGAATCTGTCACATTTAAAAAGGATAGCACCCTCGCCATGTTGTGGGAGGCGGATTCACGTAATTGGCAGATTTTTTATATGCTGCAGTCCGATCTGTATATCGACTGCGGCGAACCCTGTGCCCATATGACCCGCCTGCACCCCAAGCAGGACCCCCAAAAGTGGTACGAATACGGGGAAGAAACCCACGCCCCCTTGAGCAACCTGGATGTGATTCTCATGCGCAAGGACCCGCCTTTCGACATGAATTTCATCTACACCACCTACATTCTCGACCGGGCAGAGGCCAAGGGCGTACTGGTGGTAAACCATCCCCAAAGCCTGCGGGACTGCAATGAAAAGGTATTTGCCACCCATTTTCCCCAGTGTTGCGCTCCCACACTGGTCAGCGCGGACAAGAAACGTTTGCGCGCGTTTGCCGAAGAGCACAGCGATGTCATCCTGAAACCCCTGGACGGTATGGGCGGAGCGTCTATATTTCGAACCGGGGCCGGTGACGGTAATCTCAGCGTTATTATTGAAACCCTGACCCAGCACGGCCGCACACCGGCCATGGCGCAGAAATACATTCCCGAGATCAGTAAGGGTGACAAGCGCATTCTGGTGATCAACGGTGAACCGGTATCCCACTGCCTGGCGCGCATACCCGCAGTGGGTGAAGTACGTGGCAATCTGGCGGCCGGTGGTTCCGGCGTGGTCCAACCACTCACCGATCGGGATCGCTGGATTTGCGACCAGGTACGCGACACACTGCTGGCAAAAGGGTTAATCTTCGTTGGCCTGGACGTCATCGGGGATTACCTCACTGAAATCAACGTCACCAGCCCCACCTGCATTCGCGAAATCGATGCCGGTGCAGGCCTCAATGTCGCGGGAATGCTGATGGACGCCATTGAGAAGAAACTGCCGTAATAGAACTGCATATAAGTTGAGTAACACACGATAACTATGGCTGCTGTTGCCGAACAACCTGTTATTTCCGCCACGGACCGCTTGACCTTCACGCTGTTTCTGGCGTTGGTGCTGCATCTTATATTGCTGTTTGGCGTGTATATCGGCTTACCCGACAAGCTGCCCTCGGTCACGTCCCTGGAAATCATCCTGGCGCAACACCATACGGAAGAAGAACCAGAGGACGCCGACTTCCTGGCCCAGGCCAACCAGGTGGGCAGCGGCACGGAAGCGGAAAGCCTCAAACCCACCACCGACCAACTTGCCAGCTTTGATGACGCCGTGATTCGGGATGTGAAGCCCCTGCCCCAGGAAGCTACCCAAAAGCCGGTACAGCCAACTGTGGCCACCCAACTCAGCACCACCGGGCAAACCCAGCAAACCACCATCAAAACGCCCACCAGCGAGCTGGATCGCGAGGTCAAAATTTCCAAGGAGGAAATGCTGGCCAACCTCAACCGCCAGATTGAGATGGCCAGCTACGAAGCTGCATTGGAAGCCAAGCGCCAAGCCTACGCCAAGCGACCCAAGAAGCGGGTCTTGACCTCGGCCAGTACGAAACGGGCGGCAGATGCGGCCTACCTGGAAGCCTGGCGCCGCAAAATCGAGTACCTGGGTAACCTGAATTACCCGGCTGAAGCCAAGCGCAAGCAGATACATGGTGAGTTACGCCTGCTGGTGGCGATTAATTCCGACGGCACCCTGCGGGAAATGAAGATTCTGAAAAGCTCCGGTCAACGGATACTGGACCAGGCGGCCATGGAGATCGTGAAGCTGGCCTCACCTTTCTCAACTTTTCCCCCGGAGATCAAGCAGGATACGGATATCCTTGAAATTATCCGCACCTGGCGCTTCGGCAAGGGGGATTTCCTGTCTTCTTTCTAGACGGCCCCTGCTAAAAGCCACTTTGTTCATTCCAAAAAATTCACTTGAACCCCATGCCGTAACACCCAATACTGAATATATGACTGATTCAGAACCCACCAACCTCAAAAACCATTTCCTGATTGCCATGCCCTCCATGGCTGACCCGAACTTTGCTCATTCTATAACCTACATCTGTGAGCATAACGAGGAAGGGGCTATGGGAATTGTGGTGAACCGTCCCATGGATTTATCGGTGGGCGACATCCTGTCGCACCTGCACATCGAGTCCTACGATGACAATTTCAACGAAGTTCCGGTAATGTGTGGCGGCCCTGTGCAAATGGAAAGGGGCTTTGTGCTGCATCGTTCCGACCCCCATCAATGGGAAAACAGCCAGATCGTCCACGGCGACATCTGCCTCACCAGTTCCCGCGACATCCTCATGGCTATCGCCCACAACGAAGGCCCGGCGGAATCCCTCATTGCCCTGGGCTACGCCGGCTGGAGTGCGGGGCAACTGGACGATGAGATGGCACAAAATGCCTGGCTCAGTGTCAACGCCGATCCGGACATTATGTTTGCCACCCCCTACGAGCAGCGCTGGCAGGCCGCCGCCAAACTGCTGGGCGTGGACCTGAACCTGCTCTCAGACCAGATCGGCCACGCCTGAACAGGCGATTCCCAACATGGCGACATTCCCCAATTCCGCTCAGGTGAGTATTATGGCGTTTGACTTCGGCACCCAGAAGATCGGGGTGGCGGTGGGTCAGTCCGTCACCGGGTCCGCTCAAGCCCTGCCGGAACTTCGCGCCAAAGACGGCCAACCGGACTGGCAGGAAGTGGCCAGACTGATTGAGGAGTGGCAACCGGATGCGTTTGTGGTGGGGGTTCCGGTACAGATGGATGGCAGCGAATTTGAACTGACCCAACGGGCCCGCAAGTTCGGTCAGCGCCTCCATGGCCGTTTCGGCAAGCCCTGGTTTGCCATGGATGAACGCCTCACCTCGTTTGAGGCCCGGGAGCTTAAACAAGAACAACGCAGAGCAGGTGCCAGAAAAGGCAGCCTGGTTGACAGCATCGCGGCAAGCCTTATCCTGCAGTCCTGGTTTGCGGAACAGTGGCCACAATTGGCAGCTGATAATATTTAAGGAAGTTTCTTCATGATCATGCCGGAAGTGGCACCCCTGCTGGACTCCATGGCCAGCGATATAAAAAAAACCATTTACCCCAAGCACAACAAAGAACCCGCCATGGTGGGCATTCACACCGGTGGTGCCTGGCTGGCGAAACAGCTCCACGCCAGCTTGGGACTGAAACAGCCATTGGGACTGATGGACATCTCCTTTTACCGGGATGACTTCCAGGGCAAGGGGCTGCACCCCCAGGTTCAACCCTCCAACCTGCCGTTTAATGTGGAAGGCCAGCACGTCATCCTGGTGGACGACGTCATCATGAGCGGCCGTACCATTCGCGCGGCGCTTAACGAATTATTCGATTACGGCCGCCCCGCCTGCGTCTCATTGGTGGCCCTGGTGGACCTGCCAAGGCGAGAACTGCCCATTCAGCCCGATGTATGGGGTATAAGAATGGATTTAGAGCCCCAACAAAGGATAAAATTGAGCGGCCCTGAGCCTTTGACTCTTACTCTGATCGACTCTAAAGCATGACGCCGACGATACCGCCACATCAATTGCAGCTGAACCCGAAAGGCCAACTGCGACACTTTCTTACGACCGAAGGATTATCCACCGAACTGTTAACTGAAATTCTCGACACTGCCGAATCCTTTGTCAGTGTGGGAAAACAGGCGGTAAAAAAGGTGCCCCTGCTGCGGGGCAAGACCGTGGTAAACCTGTTCTTTGAAGCCAGTACCCGCACCCGCACCACCTTTGAGCTGGCGGCGAAGCGCTTGTCCGCCGATGTCCTGAACATCAACATCAGCACCTCCGCCACCTCCAAAGGGGAATCCCTGATGGACATGCTGTGGAATCTGGAGGCCATGGACAGCGACATGTTTGTGGTGCGCCATGAAGCCAGCGGTGCGCCCCACTTTATCGCTGAACACGTGTGCCCCACGGTGGCGGTGATCAACGCCGGCGATGGTCGTCACGCCCATCCCACCCAGGCCATGCTGGACATGTATACCATCCGCCGCCATAAGGGTGACTTCCGCAACCTCAACGTGGCTATAGTGGGTGATGTACTGCACTCCCGGGTAGCCCGCTCCCAGGTGCATGCCCTGCGCGGACTGAATGTGGGTGAAGTCCGGGTCATCGGCCCCAAAACCCTGATCCCGTCAGACTTCGATACTCTGGGTGCAAGAATTTACTACGACATGGCCAAGGGCCTGAAAGACGTGGACGTGGTCATCATGCTACGACTGCAGAAAGAGCGTATGCAATCCGCCCTGCTGCCCAGTGAATCTGAATTCTACCGGCTGTACGGTCTGACCACCGAGAAGCTGGCCTTTGCCAAACCGGATGCCATTGTCATGCACCCGGGCCCTATTAACCGGGGCGTGGAGATTGAATCCGCTGTAGCCGACTGCAAGCAGTCAGTCATCCTGCAACAGGTCAACTACGGCATCGCCGTACGCATGGCGGTCCTCTCCATGGCCATGAGCGGCCAGACGGAAATGCAGGCCGCGATCGAAGGAGGTGAGGCCTGATGGATTTCTCTCGCCCCCAATTCAACCAGCGCATTGTGATCCGCAACGGCCGGGTCATTGATCCCAAACAGGTGCTGGACCAGAAAGCGGATGTGTACATTGCCGACGGGGTTATCGCCAGCATTGGCGAAGCTCCGGTGGGCTTTAAAGCAGACTTCGAATTCGACGCCAACGGTATGCTGGTAATTCCCGGCGCCGTGGACCTGTGTGCAAGAGTTCGGGAACCCGGCCAGTCCCAGAAAGGCAATATTCATACGGAAACGCACGCGGCGGCCGCCGCCGGCATCACCCACCTGTGCTGTCCGCCGGATACCAATCCGGTACTGGATACCCGGGCCGTGGCCGCGCTGATCCAGGAACGGGCCTATCAATCCGGCTACGCCCATGTCATGCCCATCGGTGCGATGACCAAAGGCCTGGAAGGGCAACAGCTTTCTGAAATGCATGCCTTGCGCGAGGCTGGTTGCATTGGCGTTTCCCAGCTACGACACCCGATCAAGGATTCCCAGGTGCTGTTGCGCTGCCTGGAATACGCCAGCACGTTCGGCCTGATTGTATTCTTCCAAAGTGAAGATCAGTCCATCAGTCCACTGGGTGGCATGCATGCCGGCCCAACCTCTACCCGCCTTGGATTGCCGGGCATTCCTGAATGCGCAGAAACCATTGCTCTGAGTCGGGATTTACTGCTGGTGGAACAAACCGGGGTGCAGGCCCATTTCGGCCAGATCTCCTGCGCCCGCAGCGTGGATTTGATTGCCAACGCCCAGGCCCGCGGCCTGAATGTAACCGCCGATGTGGCGGTGCATCAACTGTATCTGACTGACAACATGATCGATGGGTTCAACAGCGCGTTCCATGTGCGACCACCAGCCCGCACTGAAACGGATCGGCAGGCCTTGATCGATGGTGTGAAGTCCGGCGTGATTTCCATCCTGTGCTCCGACCACCAACCCCACGAAGCCGCTGCCAAAGCCGAACCTTTTCCCAACACGGAAGCCGGCATTTCCGCCTTCTCCCATTTTCTGCCCCTGAGTTATGAGCTGGTGGATAGCGGTGTGCTGACCGAGTCGGAATGGGTGCAGCGGATCGCGATGAATCCGGCCCACTTGATTGGCCTGGATGCCGGCCACTTGGGCATCGGCAGCAATGCCAATCTTTGTGTCTTTGACCCCAACAGAGAGTGGACGCTGAAACAAGAGAACGTCTATTCCCAAGGGAAAAATACACCGTTTTTGGGGCGCAGGATGCCGGGGCGAGTGGAGTTAACGCTTAGAGATGGCAGCATCAGTTTTCGCTTGAGCCAAGCCTGAATGCGGTAACCCCTCACCCCTTGGTGGAATCCAATGCGGCCCTGCGCTCAAAAAGGTTGAGATTTAATCCGTCTCCTGTATGCGAGACGCATTTGTTTTTCGCTCTCGATGATTGCAAACAGTGCTATTCCGACTCCAACAATGAGCAAACCATCCATAATGGGGATAGATTCGGTTGCGAACACAGTTTGTAATATTGGCAGATAGGTAATCGCGAACTGAGCTGCCGTTATAATGATAACCACAGACCATACCACTTTGGTACCGCGCACCCCCTGCCAGGTTAGCGAAGTACCGTATATATTTCGAATAAAAAACAAGTGAAAAATTTCCATTACCACCAATGTATTCAGTGCAATTGTCCGTGCCAACTCGACGGAGTAGCCGCGATCTATCGCATAATGATATGTACCAAACACACCACAAAGAAACAGAATCGAAACCAAAATGATGTGCCAAACCAGCTCACCATTTAGCAATGGTTCTTGACGTTCACGTGGTGGTCGACGCATAGTGTTTTTCTCTGTTGGCTCAAAAGCCAGCGCAATCCCGAGCGTTACAGCAGTAATGAGATTGACCCAAAGGATCTGAATGGGAGTAATGGGCAGTGTCATTCCTAACAGTAAAGCCACAACAATCGTCATCGCTTCGCCAGCATTGGTTGGTAACGTCCAGCTGATTACCTTCTTTAAATTATCATACACAGTCCGTCCTTCGCGCACTGCTGCCACAATGGAGGCAAAATTATCATCCACCAACACCAATTCTGCAGCTTCTTTTGCTGCCTCACTGCCTTTCCGTCCCATGGCAATTCCTGCATCCGCGCGCTTGAGAGCAGGAGCATCATTAACGCCGTCTCCGGTCATAGCCACGGCCATACCATGGGCCTGCAGGGCCATAACCAACCGTAGTTTGTGTTCCGGACTAGTCCGAGCAAATACATCACATTCCAACACAGCTTGGCGCAGCGCTGTATCATCCAGCTCATCCAGTTCGTTTCCGGTCATGACTTTATCGGTATTTTTTAGGCCAATTTGCTTACCGATGGCGGCAGCAGTTCTGATGTGGTCTCCTGTGATCATTTTCACCTGGATACCTGCATCATGACATTCCGCCACCGCAGCAATAGCCTCTGTGCGCGGAGGGTCAATCATTCCCACCATACCGATAAATGTTAAAGAATCTGATACCTCTGAATGTTCCAACACCGTGTGGGTCGGCATCACTGTTTTAACCGCAAAAGCCAGCACGCGCTGCCCACGTTCGGCTATTGCATCCGCTTGTTCGTTCCAATACGCCATATTCAAAGCTTCGGTAGCACCATCGGCGCTGCGTTGATTGGCACACATGGTCAATATGCGCTCTGGCGCGCCTTTAACAAATATGCAGGCGTTTTGCTCATGATCATGATTAAGTGTTGCCATAAAGCGATGTTTGGCATCAAAGGGAATGGCATCAGTACGTTTCCAGGCAGCTTGCTCCTGCCGGGTATCCAGATCCATCTTACCTGCAAAGCTTAACAGCGCTCCTTCCATTGGGTCGCCTTCCACTACCCATACACCGTTGTGATTCCTTATCGCTGCATCATTACAGAGCGTTGCGGCACGCGCCAATTCTTCCAAAACAGCATGTTCAGCAGGTGATACTTGGGAGTCTTCAAGTTTCAGCAAACCTTTGGGTTCATACCCACTACCGTCCAGTGTAAACAGGTGGCGCTGAGTTAGTACCGAGGCAACCATCATTTCGTTGCGGGTCAAGGTGCCTGTTTTATCAGTACATATAACTGATACCGATCCCAGCGTTTCAATGGCAGGCAAGCGGCGTACGATAACATTCCGCCGAGCCATGGCTTGAACGCCAATCGCCAGCGTAATGGTAAGCACTGCTGGTAAGCCTTCAGGGATAGCAGCAACAGACAACCCCACCACGGCCATGAACATCTCGGTAAAAGCGTAATGCGCAACGAAATGTCCAAACACAAGTAAGATCACAGCTATAATAAGAATGACGATTGTCAACCATTTGGCAAACACCCCCATCTGTGTCACCAGGGGCGTGGTTAGTGCCTCAACTCGTGACAGAAGACCACTAATACGACCGATCTCAGTATTTGAACCTGTGGCTACCACAACCCCTTTTCCCTGACCACTTGTGACCAAGGTGCCGGAATAGGCCATGCAGGAGCGGTCCCCAATGGCGGCATCATTAGAGACGGCTGCGGTATTCTTATCCACTGGAACCGATTCCCCGGTTAATATCGCTTCCTGAACCGATAGGCCATGGCAAACAAGCAATCTAAGATCAGCCGGAATTTTATCGCCTGCCTCCAGCAATACGATATCGCCAGGTACTAATTGTTCAGCGTCGACGGTAGTACGTTCGCCACCACGAATCACATTGGCTCGGGGTGCCAGCATATGGCGGATGGCATCCATAGCTTGTTCTGCCTTTCCTTCCTGGATAAAACCGATAATTGCGTTTGCAATGACAACAGTCAGTATGACACCAGCATCGAACCAGTGCTCAAGCAGAACGGTAATTGCCGCTGAACCGATCAGAACATAGATCAAGACATTGTGAAAATGCAGAAGAAAACGAATGAACGGAGAGCGCCTGGCTGCCTGAGCTAAGCGATTTGCGCCATAGGTTAGAAACCGTGTATCCACATCACCTGGAGTCAAGCCTTCAGTGGAAGACTTTAGTTCATCCAGAACCGCATTGGCTGAAATATTATGCCAATTGCTGGTTGAGTTTCTCTCTCTGCCTTCCATATCTATCTCGTTATAAGAATGCTCATGGCAATACCGGCTGACTGTTAGGAAGCTGTGACGATCAGGTAGGCCACATAGCTGAAGTAACAGACAAGGAGCGCTACGCCCTCTATGCGATTAATATGACCGGGTGCACGAAATCCATAACCCATGATAAATAGACCGATTGTCAATGCCAACATCACTAGCATGTCCCTATTGAAAACCTCCGGTCCAGCGACCATGGGCTGAATGACTCCGGCGATGCCTACCACGGCCAAGGTGTTGAACAGGTTCGAACCGAGCACGTTTCCCAAAGCAATATCGTGTTCCCCTTTGCGGGCAGCCACAACCGAAGAGGCAAGCTCTGGTAGAGAGGTGCCGACGGCAACGATCGTCAGACCAATAATCAAATCACTAACACCATATCCTTGCGCAATTTCCACCGCGCCCCATACCAGGATTCGGGAGCTTATAATCAGTAGCACCAACCCAGAGACAAGGAAGACGACGGCTTGACGGATGGGTATATCCAGGCCATCCAACTCCTGGTTTATATCCTCTATAATCACATCCTGACCCTGGTGTAGTCCCTGCCAAATAGTCCATGCCATCAGGCCAACAAACACAGCCAATAACCCAGACGCCTCAAGACGTGTGATCGTACCATCCCATAGCTGCCAGGCGGCGAGCACAGTCACCCCGGTAAGTAAGGGGAGTTCTTTTCGAAGCACATGTGACCGGACAATTACGGGACTGATCATTGCTGTCAACCCGAGAATCAGGGCTATATTCGCGATATTCGATCCGTATGCGTTACCTAGAGCTATACCTGAATTGTTCTGTAATGCTGCAAGAATTGAGACTGACATTTCTGGCGCAGAGGTACCGAACCCAACGATCACCATACCAATTAGTAACGGGGGCACACTGAAATGCATAGCAATTACGGAGGAGCCCGCCACAAAACGGTCAGCACTCCAAACCAGAATGGCCAGGCCAACGATAATCGCAATAAAAGCTAATAGCATACGAATCCTGTTAGATTTAACCGGGCAAAGCCATAGCTCTAAATTTCTACCGGAGACACGAACTCATCGGGCTTAATTGCCAACACAGAGCAATGCACCTGCTCCAATATAGATTCAGCCGTGTTACCTATAATGAATCCAGGAATCCCTGTGCGAGCGACTGTTCCCATCACAAGCAGGTCAATGTTGTGTTTAGTTACCATCAACGGAATCTCCTTTGCGGGAAGCCCTTTAACCATGTGCACTTGCGGACGCAAATGATCTATCACATCTTTACCAAGAGATGATTTCATTTTCTCTTTGAGCGTATCCAGCCTGGCAACACATTCGTTTCTCTCCGCCTCCACGTAGCGATCAACATCCTCCTCAGGCATGCTGGAAAATACACCATAGCGCAGAAAATCCTCTCCATATGCTTCCCAGACACTGCCTATATGAAGAGATGTTGGTTCAGACATGGAAAAAGCAGCACTGTATTCCATCACCTTTTCGTTTAGTTTGCTCTGTACTAAATTGCCCTGCTCACAAAACTCCTCATTAACATCGACTGTGGCCAACACATTCCTAAACTCCGTACGCTGGCCAGGCTTGAGAAGCAATACCGGACACGGACACTTCCGAAGCAAGTGCATGTCTTCACTGCCAAACAGCCGATCGAGCCAGTCAACATCATCGGCGCATTTAACCACAAGATCGTATTGGTTCTCGATGACATGCTTTATTATCTCAACGAATTCAATCCCAGAATAGATTTTCACATCTGGTTTCCGAATCTGGCTATGTTTTCTTACCCATCCGTCTATATCGTTTCTTTTATTTGAAATTGCTTCAGCCAGGTTTTGATCTATATCAGATTTCCTTTTGAATACTGTTCGCAAGTTCTTTGAAGCAACTATAGATGAAGCGAAAGTCAAGTCAGCCCGATGATTATCGGCAATACGCAAAGCTTGAGTAAGAGCCGTCTCAGAATTTTTGTCAGGCTCGACTACACATAGCACTTTGTGGATTTTGTTCATGTTGCTCATCTCCGCCTTAAGCTGAACATAATCAGTACGTCATATATTCCAGCATGTCTCAAGATATTCAAAAGCCTCTTCCGCTGAGTCTGCCCAATGTATTAGCTTGACGTCATCAGATGAGATGGCTCCTTGTTCTATCAAAAAATCAAAGTCGATTAATCTCTTCCAGTATTCTATACCTACAAGAATCACGGGTACCGGCTTTATCTTTCTTGTCTGAATTAAAGTCAGCGTTTCGAAGAGCTCATCCAACGTACCAAAACCTCCTGGAAAGGCGACGAGCCCTCTTGCTCGTTTTAAAAAATGCATTTTTCTTACAGCAAAGTAATGGAACTGGAAACACAGGTCAGGAGTAATATATGGGTTCGGCTTCTGCTCATAAGGTAATACTATGTTGAGACCTATACTTCTCCCTCCAACATCAGACGCGCCCCGGTTTGCCGCCTCCATAATTCCTGGTCCACCGCCGGTTACAACTACAAACTCTTTACCCTCATGCTCAATGGACAGCTGTGTAATCTTCTGAGCCAGCCTGCGCGCCTCCTGATAAAAACGAGAATTGCCAAGGCCACCCTTGGGGCCACCGTCATCCTTTCCACCCAATGTCGGCGCATTCCCTGCCTGTTTGGTACCTGGATCAGAAAACCTTGCCCCACCAAAAATAACTACGGTAGAATGGATATCGTACTCTTCCAGAACAATGTCTGGCTTAAGCCATTCCAACTGAAGCCTGACCGCCCGCAAATCCTCCCTTAAGATGAAATCATTATCAGCATACGCCAGACGATAAGATGGATTATCCATACGGCTTTTCCTGGCGCGATCAAGATCTTCGGCCGCAGAAGGAAAGATAGAAGTAGAATTATCGGGCTCTTTCATCTGAATAACCGCCTTTCCATTATGATCATGTTTGCTGTAAAGGCTTTTGTTGAGCCAATAGTACCTGGGCTGCATGTTCTGCAGCGTAATTGTAAGGAATAAATACAATTCCAGCTTCTTTGATGACGTCACTCACTTCGGATTCATCTTTCATAGAAAAAGCCGCGCATCCGGAGAACGCAACCCCCAACAATTGCCGCGATAGTGCTTCGGTAGCATATCTGTCATGAACAGCACCCACTACCCATCGCGCATGACTTATGGGCAAAGTTTCGAAAAACTCACTGTCTTCGGCATCACCATAAGCAGCCGGTATACCTTCGGAGTTAGCGCGTTTAACACGCTCTGGATCGAAGTCAAATCCTAGAACCGAGTAGCCAGATGCCTTAAAACTTTGAGCTATGGATCTTCCAAACTTACCCAACCCGAACACAATAATATCGGGATTTCTTGTTTCATCCTCAAGGGCATCCATGTTGAGTTCCGAATTGATACTGCGTTCGAATAGTTTGAGACGGGGCGCCAATAGTTCGTAAAGCCTGTGAGAGTACAAAATCATGTACGTTGAAGCACTGATGGTTATTAGGCCTACCAGCGTCACAAGCCCAAGCACGGACTCATCAACATGACCTAGAGAAACACCGAGGGCGGCGAGAATGAGCGAAAATTCACTTATTTGTGCTACGGTTAAACCGGCCAGAAAGCCTGTCCTCTTCCGATATCCCATTAGCCCCATAATTATCATAACAATGACCGGGTTACCGACTAATACAAAGAGAGACAACAGCAGTGCTGCGAATACTTGATCGCCAATCACAGCCAGGTTTAAAGCTGCCCCCAGATCGACAAAGAAAAAAAGCAATAAAAAGTCACGCAATCCAACCAATTTTGCTCCAATCACATCCCGGAAAGGCGTCGACGCCAGTGAAACACCGGCAACAAATGCACCAACCTCCTTACTAAAACCCAAATGGTGCCCCAGAGCACCGAGCGATACGGCCCACGCTATAGAAAATATTAAGAGCAGTTCCCTGGATTGCGCAAGAAACAACAACAAAGGAGAGAGCACAAAACGCATTAACAATCCAACCACCAATAGGAACAGGCCCCCACTGATCAATACATGAATGACATTAGGCCCAATTTTTCCACTGATCTCCGCCCCGCTAATTGCATTCAAACCAATCATTGCAACGATAACCATAATGTCCTGAACTATCAAAAAGCCAACGGCTATCCGCCCATGCAAAGAATCAACTTCTCTCTTATCTGATAAGAGTTTCACAATGATAATCGTACTCGAAAAAGTTAGCGCTACTGCTATGTATACAGATTCGAGATGATTGAAGTCGAGAGCGACCGCTATGAAATAACCGACTACGGAAGTAAACAATACTTGGCCTATACCTGTTGCCAAGGCAACCAGGCCCATTGTCTTGATGATATGAAGATCAAGCTTTAACCCGACAATAAAGAGTAGAAGAGTTATACCGAGCTTAGCCAAAAGGTCAATTTGGTCATTCGCTTCCACCCAACCCAGTACCGACGGGCCAAGAAAAATACCAACCGCGATGAATCCGACTATCAATGGTTGTTTCAACTTAATTGCCAGAATACCCATCACTGAAGCGATGAACAGCACCAAGCCAGTCTGAGAAAACACGTCATCAATCAGGGGCATTCATTCTTTCTCCAATGCGTATTACTGACTAATCATTAGGCTACAGGTACGGCGTGAACAACCAAAACAATGCATCCCGCAAACGAACCCAGAGCGACCTGCCCTCAATTTCCTCCAGCGTCAGCAGTCGAGCACCCTCCCGCAGCTGCTCTGCATGGAGCGCCAATGGTTTGACAATCTCATCATCGAACAATTCCATGTTCAATTCGAAGTTCAGCCGCAAACTACGAGGGTCCATATTGGCGGAACCAATCTGTGCATAAACACCGTCTACCACAAGCAGTTTACTGTGATCGAAGGGTGATGGTTGATAAAAGACCTTTATGCCAAACTGCACAACCTCCCACAGCATATTCCGGCAGGCCCAATCCACAAAACGCAGATTGCTTTTTTCAGGCAAAATAATTGCTACTTCTACACCTCTCAACGCTGCGGATTGCAAACTACTGATCATTCCCGGCGACGGCAGGAAATAGGGCGTCACAATGGTAATGGATTTGAGCGCCGCAGAGATGGCAGCATTGACCACCAACGCTATCTTATCCATATCATCGTTCGGGCCATCCCGAATACAACGGGCGAACACCGGGCCACAGGAAACATGATCGACTGAAGGAAGCGCCAGTTGTTGCCGGGTTGCAAAACGCCAATCCTCTGCAAACACCCGTACCAATTGCTCCACCACCGGCCCGGAAACGGAAAAATGCACATCCACGGTGCCCGTTTTTTTGTGCGGATCGACCATGTGTCGCCCACCGATATTCATACCACCGGTGAACCCCTTTACGCCGTCCACCACCAGAATCTTGCGGTGATTGCGCAGGTTAATAAAAAATGTCGGCGGCAGAAGCCTCGGCGGTAAAAATCGGGCCACAGTGACGCCGGACTTACGCAATAACCGGCTGGCACGGGGCCAACTGTAGAATTCGCCCACACCATCCACCAGCACCCACACCTTCACACCCCGTTTAGCGGCATCAGCCAGCGCCTGAATAAACTTTCTGCCAATGCGGTCTGTTTCAAAAAGGTAGCTGGCCAGCAACACATAATGCCGGGCTTGCGCGATGGCATCCAACATCTCCGGGTATGCCTCATTTCCATTTTTCAGCATGAGAACCCGGTTGTTGCCGACCAAAGGCGAGGTACAGATTCTGTTTGCCGCTTCGGCGATTCGGGAATGCGGGATGATGGCAGGCGGCAGCGGGTCGGCCGCATTGGGTAACACCGCACCGCGCTCATATCCCACCTTCAGTCTGCGGGGTTGTCGACCGGAAAACCGGACCGCGTAGGTCTCCACCCGATTGATTCCGAACATGTAATAGAGCAGAGGACCGACCACGGGAAAAAGCAGGCTTACCGCAACCCAACCCAATGCTGAACGTGGATCCCGCTTATAAAGTAGCGCGTGAAATACAGCGGCCAGCCACAACACCAGGTGTATCCCTGAAACAATGCTGAACCAGGGGATGGTGTCGATCAGACGTTCAATATCTTCATGGATGCTGGACCAGTCCATACCACATCTCAATGCCCCCTACCAACGGGCACGATTACCCCGCACATCCACATGAACAAAGGGGCCGTGCGCCGAGTTACTGCCATAAATACCAAGGCCGCCGATGCGCGGACCAAACGCCCCATCCCTGGACATTTTATCGATAAACGCCGCCAGCCATTGGGCATCAGCACGATTGATTTTACCGTCACCATTGAGATCATCCATCACTCCATCGCGCGGCTGATCGTCGATAAAGATATCACTGGCTCCCCCCCAGACATGCCGACTATAAGGCACATTGCCGATGGACTTGTTGTACCAAGGTGTACGGTAGCCACTCATGATGACAAAGCCGTCGGTGGGATGCCCCTGGCGATTCAACTCTGCCAGAATATTTTCCAGTTTTAACAGCATTTGTGGCCGCAGCAAAACATACTTTGGAAAGCCCTGAGCCTGTTTTGAGACAAACTGACCCAGGGTAAAATTAGGGGATACCCGCACTTGAAAGTTGCTTTCCGTTACCTCAACAAACCCCTTGGGCGGGAGATAAATCGGATTATTGCGCAGGGCTTTGGCAGGGTAGCTTCCTATCCGGTAGCCATTCAGCAGTCCCTGCCTGTTAACGTCGGTAGCGGGGACCATCACAAAGACATTGATGATAACCGACTCCCCCCCTGCGATGTTGCTGACCTGCATGGGATACAGGCCCGGCTTTTGCGGTGCAGCAAGGGGTGCACTACCCACGGCCATGGTCTTACCGGCTAAGGCCAACTGCCCTCCGTGTTGCGCGTCCTTGAAGTGTACGGAGAATTCCTGTCCGGGCATCACATAGTAGGCAAATTCGGGAAACGGGACGATCAGCTCATCAATCACCAACGGTGTCGCCAGACGCTGGGCATTCCAACTATAGGCATTGAGTGACAGCACCAGCAAAAGTGCCGCCAGCACGCCGCGCTGAAGATAGAGCATGTTAGAACTCCTGTCGCAATTGATTAACGATGGGTTGGTCCCTCTGGTAGAGATCCCGGCGAAACACGACTTCACCGCTTTCATCCACAAACGCCGTCAGGTACACAATATATACAGGAATTGGTTTCTTCAGATAAACCGTTTTGGTTTCCCGGCTGTCGACCTGCAGCTGGATATCCTGCCGAGTCATGCTTTGCCCATCGGTATCCAGCACCCAATAGGCCAGCCCAAGGGGGTCGGACAAGCGCACACAACCGGAGCTGAATCCCCGCTCCTGTTTCTGGAACAGGTTGTGATCCGGGGTGTCGTGCAGATACACGGCATAGGGATTGGGCAACATGAATTTTACGCTGCCCAGGGCGTTCTTGGGCCCGGGCTGCTGGCGCAGGACATAGTTGAAACTGCGGGGCGTCACACTGCTCCAGTCAACCTGACTGACACCCACGAACTGGGATTGATGGGGCACTTTAACTTCATAGCCTATGGACTCCAGTGCCCCCGCATCCTTGCGTAACAGAGGTAGCTTGTCTTTGGTGGCAATACTGGGTGGTACATTCCAATACGGGTTGTAGACAAAATACTTCATGGTTTCGGAAAACACCGGGGTGCGGCGGTAGGGCTTGCCGACGATCACTTTCATCCGGTAATCGTCCTTGTTGTTGCGAATCGCCCGCAGGGAAAAGGCCGCGATATTCACCCGCAGGTAAGTCTCCGGCAGAACATCGGGCAGCCAACGCCAGCGTTCCAGGTTGGCATCCACCCGATCAATCCAGGAAAATGAATTGGCGTTCAAACGCTCCAGGGTCGCCGCTCCCACCACTCCGTCTGCATCCAGGCCGGCGGCCATCTGAAACGCCTTGACGCTTTCCTCCAACCCCAGGTCGAACTCATCGGAATATTCCCCCGGCCCCAGCAACCGGCTCTTCAGCACTAACACACGATCTCCGCTCATGCCGCGTTTCAATGTGGGGCCCGGTCCTATGGTCGCACTCTCGGTATCGGGCAATACCAACAACTCGGCGCGCTTGGCCAACAGCGCGCGATATTCCTCGTGCTGGGGCCACAGCCGCTCCAGCACCGCCTCGACCTGCCCCTGGGACAGCGCCTCATTCAGTAGCGCCACCGGGTCCAGCGATACCCGGGACAACGCCCATTCGGGGTCGATTGTCGCGGGATTGATAACCCCGTTCTGCCGATGCCGGGCCTGGGTCAGAAACGCATCCGTTGCCAGCACCTCGCGGGCAAGGGGGCTTAAATCGTCCCGCTTGAGCTGACCCAGGTGATAATTCCGCACCAGAAAGCCATGCTGTGCGGAGTTCTCAATTGCCCGGATCAATTGCCCGATGAGTTCCGGGCCAAGAGGTGGTGCAGTCCACACCGGCAGGTGCTGGCGCCCCCGATAAAAGCGCTGTAACTCTTTGCCGCTGGATAATGCTGTATCAGCTATACGGGCCGGCACCCCTGCATCCAGGCTTTCCAGGTACTGACGCAAATCGACACTGGGGTCGGCTTGGGCCGGCACCACCAGGGTCAGATACAGCAAGACCGGAAAAAATCACAAAGCAGCAACGCGACAACATAATTAATCCTTAAAACAGCTTAATTAAGCAAAAACGACGGGCGACTGCGGTAGGTTAGCACTTAATAAGCACTTATTGTATTGGACAGAAACATCCATACACCAGGGTGTTAAGCACCGTCAGTTCCTGCCCCTGACGCAGGGATGCCAATACCGGTTCCAAATAGCTGTTTTCCGCGTTGCAGATACCGTCCTGATGGTAGGGCCCGAAATAAATAACTTCACCTTGCGGGCTGAACAATGCCACCGACGGCGTCGCGGGAATCACTTCCCGGATGAATCCAAGTGTCTCGGCGTCAACAGCATCCTTTGCCAGATCCAAAGTGACCACCTGCATTGTTTTCGCATCCGCCTGAGCAGCAAAACTCTGGTGATAGAGCTCCACAAAGCGCTCACACTGACAATCACTTTGCTTGAAGCGTATAAACCAGGCGCGGCCGTTTTCCAGTTGGGGAAATTGCTGTTGTAGCAGACGTTGCAACGTCTGCTGTTTTGATGGCTCCGCCAATACCGGCGGCTGTTGCATGTCGGCATCAAACCATTGCTGGGGCTTGACCATGAAATACCAGTAAGCCAATCCCGTTAAAAAAAGCCAGACTGTGAAGAACAGGCTGGCTTTAATCAACGTCCCCCAATGAGTACGGGCCCTATCCAACCCGGAACGCCGCCAGTTTTCTACTCAACTCAGACACCAATTGCTCTGCACGCTGTACGTCCTGCAGTCCATCGCTGGCATATTGGGATACATCCTGGGAAGCCTGTCGGATCTCGCCGGCATTCTTGGCTACATCGCGGCTCACGGCAGACTGTTCTTCCACGGCTGTTGCAATCTGCTGAATCATGGCGTTAACGCCATCCAACCCGTTATTGATCTCAGCCAAACGCTCAACCACTTCGGCGCTATAACTCTCCGTTTGCTGCACCCGATCCTGACACTCGGTCATCGCGGCAACGGCCTGCTCACTGCCATCCTGCAGGTTCACGATCAGGCTGTTGATCTCTTTGGTGGAATCATAGGTGCGGGAGGCAAGCGCCCTGACTTCATCTGCCACAACGGCAAAGCCGCGACCCTGCTCACCGGCGCGGGCTGCTTCGATCGCCGCATTAAGCGCCAACAGATTGGTTTGTTCCGCAATCCCCTGAATCACATCCACCACCGCGCTGATGGCCCGGCAGTTTTCCGCCAGGGTTTCAATTTTTTCCCCCGCACTCACCAGAGATCCGGACAAACCACGCACGGAGTGCTGGGTTTGACTTACGTTTTCAAGACACAGCCGGTTATCAGACACCGCCTGGTCGGTATTGTGGGAAGTTTGCTGGGCATTTTCGGAAATGGACACCACGGAATGGGTCAACTGATCCATTGCCACAGCAATTTGCTCCGAGAGCCCCACCTTACTGCGGGATAACTGCTCGAGCTTGCGATTGGAGTCACTGGAATGCTGCACTACTTTAACCAACTCATCCAGTGCCGCTTGCGTATCACGCACCACTAACTGAAACTGACTCATCATTGAATTAAAACGATTGAGGACGGAACTGCCTGCCTCATTACAACGTACCGAAAGATCGAGGGAACCGTTATCCAGATGAACCAGCTCAGCAACCCGAATAACTTCCTCACTGACCCTGGCCTCTTCTTTGCTGAAGTGCGCCAGCCAAATCAGGGCAGCGGTTTCGGCCACCACATACACAGCATGAATAAAGACGATCTTCCAACCCAGGCGGTCATTATCAAATACCCAGACCGGCGCCCCCCGCTCCTGCAACAGGTTGAAGGAAACATGATGCAAGGCAATAAGCCCGGCACCAAGCAGCAAAGGACGCCAGTCCCGATAAGCAAACAGAAAGGCCAGCCCGACAAAAACTCCGAAATGCATCTCGATCATGCCGTGGGCCTGATGAATGTGCAGTGCCACCATCACCATCAGTGATATTGCATTGGTCAGCCTGGACAGCAGTGAACCCGGCGCCAGCTTGAACATCACCAGAGAACCACCCAAACACAACAGACCGATCACAAGCGCTTCCACCCAGGTGCCATACCAGCCGGCCAGCCCCAGGCTCACCACGAACCCCAGCACCAGAATAATTAAAAGAAATCGATCGTTTTTGATGTCTCTCGGATTTGCTGAACCCATGGTTTACCAGCCTCCCATCATGCCACCTTCATCATCCTGCAGGGTCAGACCCTTGGTGGCGGTATCCAGTGCATCCGCTGAACTTTCGGAGCCCAGCTTGATCATCAGTCGCAGGTCGTTGGGCGAGTCAGCGTGAGCCAAGGCATCCTCATAAGTGATTTCACCGGCGCTGTATAAGTCATACAAGGCCTGGTCAAAGGTCTGCATACCCAATTCGCGGGATTTTGCCATCAACGGCTTGAGCAGATGCACTTCACCCTTGCGAATATGATCCGCCATCAACGGCGTATTCAACATCACCTCAATTACCGCGCGACGGCTCTTGCCGTCCGGGGTGGGAATCAACTGCTGCGCCACCATGGCCCGCAGGTTGAGGGACAGGTCCATCCATAACTGACCGTGCCGGTCCGCCGGGAAAAAGTGGATAATCCGGTCCAGCGCCTGGTTGGCGTTGTTGGCGTGCAGTGTCGCCAATACCAGGTGACCGGTTTCGGAGAACGCCACCGCGTATTCCATGGTCTCCCGGGTTCGAATCTCGCCGATCATGATCACATCCGGCGCCTGTCGCAACGTGTTCTTCAAAGCAGTATCGAAACTTTCGGTATCCAGCCCCACTTCGCGCTGGGTCACGATACAGCCTTTATGCTGATGAATAAATTCGATTGGGTCTTCGATACTGATGATGTGGCCCTTGGAATTGTTATTGCGATAACCAATCATGGATGCCAACGAGGTGGACTTACCGGTACCGGTTGCCCCGACGAAGATGATGATGCCGCGCTTGGTCATGGACAGATCCTTGAGGACCGACGGCAGGTTCAGCTCATCAATGGTGGGAATTCGCGTTTCAATCCGACGCAGCACCATACCGACCAGATTGCGCTGGTAAAAGGCACTGACACGAAAACGACCAATACCCCGGGCGGAAATGGCAAAGTTACATTCGTGGGTTTCGATGAATTCCTTGCGCTGGGCTTCATTCATGACACCCAGCACCGTTTCACGGGTTTTCTCCGGGCTTAATGCGGTTTTGGTCACCGGCACTATGCGACCGTTTACCTTCATGGAAGGGGGTACACCGGCTGTAATAAACAGGTCAGAGCCGCCCTTTTCCACCATCAGTTTGAGTAGATCTTCAAAATCCATGGTCTACCTCAGTTGGAGTTTTTATTTATTTCTGGCGCCTTATTTAATCGCGTCCGGATTCTTCGCTTTTTCACGGGCCAATTCAATACTGACGTGACCTTTACGCACCAGATCGCCCAAACACTGGTCCAGGGTCTGCATGCCTAACGACGCACCGGTCTGAATAGCAGAGTACATCTGTGCCACTTTATCTTCCCGGATCAGGTTTCGAATCGCCGGTGTGCCAATCATGATTTCGTGGGCCGCCACCCGGCCGCCACCCTGCTTCTTCAACAGGGTCTGGGAAATTACCGCCTGCAGTGATTCCGACAACATGGAACGGACCATGGCTTTTTCCGCGGCGGGGAACACGTCGACAACACGGTCGATGGTTTTCGCTGCTGAGGTGGTGTGCAGGGTGCCAAATACCAGGTGACCTGTTTCTGCCGCCGTCAGCGCCAAACGAATGGTTTCCAGGTCCCGCATCTCGCCCACGAGGATGATGTCAGGGTCTTCCCGCAGCGCGGAGCGCAGAGCTTCGGCGAATCCCAATGTATCCCGATGCACTTCACGTTGGTTCAACAAGCACTTCTTGGATTCGTGTACGAATTCGATGGGGTCCTCGATGGTGAGGATGTGCTCGTAGCGGGTTTCATTGATGTAATCGAGCATGGCCGCCAGGGTGGTGGACTTACCGGAACCGGTAGGGCCGGTGACCAACACAATGCCGCGGGGAAATTCACAGATGTCCTTGAACACCTGCCCCTGCCCAAGATCTTCCATGGACAGCACCTTGGAAGGAATGGTTCGGAATACCGCACCGGCACCCCGGTTCTGGTTGAACGCGTTAACCCGGAAACGGGCCACACCGGGCACTTCAAAAGAGAAGTCCGTTTCCAGAAACTCTTCAAAGTCCTTCCGCTGCTTATCGTTCATGATGTCATAGATCAGGCCATGCACCTGCTTATGGTCCATGGGCGGCAGATTGATACGGCGTACATCGCCGTCCACCCGGATCATCGGGGGCAGACCTGCTGACAGGTGCAAGTCCGACGCACCATTTTTCACGCCAAAGGCAAGCAATTCGGTAATGTCCATGGGGTACCTTCTCTGAACTGGGTTGAAATTAAACCTGATATTGAAAATCTAGGACTCTTTCAAGATTAGCAGACATTCCGCCCGCCACTTTTTTCCTTGCCCCACCTAAATGATTTTTGTGATTAAATACCACACTTTGGTAAAAATTTCCGTAACTCCTACCCAAAGCCATGATGAACAACCTGGAACAACGTTATCGCGATGTCTGTGGACGCATCAAAGACGCCAGCCAGCGCCTGCAGGTCACACCACCCACCCTGCTGGCAGTGAGCAAAAAACACCCAAGCGAATCCCTGCGTGCCCTCTACCAACTGGGGCAGCGGGATTTCGGCGAAAGCTACTGGCAGGAAGCGGAACAAAAGATGCTGGCGCTGAAGGATCTCGACGGCATTGTCTGGCACTTTATCGGCCCCATCCAATCCAACAAGACCCGCCCCATTGCCGAGCATTTCCATTGGGTACACAGTGTGGACCGGGAAAAAATCGCCCGCCGCCTCAGTGAGCAGCGGCCGCAAGGGCTGCCGCCCCTGAATCTGTGCCTGCAGGTCAACATTGATGAAGAGAAGAGCAAATCCGGAGTAGCACCGGAGGACGTTCTGGCACTGGCTCAGGCCATCCACCAATTGCCCAATGTACGGCTGGCAGGACTGATGTGCATCCCGGAACACAGCGATGATCCACAGCAACAAAGAGTACCGTTCCAGCGCCTGGCGAGGCTGCAACAGGATCTGGCCCAGGCTGGCATCGTCACCAAAACCCTGTCTATGGGTATGTCTGATGACCTGGAGGCAGCCATTGCGGAGGGCAGCACAATTCTGCGCATCGGCACCGCTTTATTTGGCGAGCGGCAGAAAACCGTAACAAATCCGTCATAGAATCGCTATCCTACGACCCATAATCGACCTTATTCAATGAAATTTTAGACCCTAGCAGAGACTCCCAGATGACCATGAAGATTACCTTTATCGGGGCCGGCAACATGGCCAGCAGTCTGGCAGGGGGCATGATCGCCAAGGGCATGGACCCTATCAACGTCACCCTCTCCGACATCAACGAACAGCAACTGCAGCACGTACGCAAGCAACTGCAGGTTAATACCACCCGGGACAATATCAATGCCTGCCAGAAGGCCGATGTGGTGGTGCTGGCGGTTAAACCCCAGGTCATGGGTGCAGTATTGGCACCCTTAAAGGAGCTGTTCGAGCAACGCAAACCCCTGGTGATGAGCATTGCCGCCGGCATCACCCTCTCCCAGCTGGAAAACTGGATTGGGGCCGACACCCCTATTGTGCGCTGCATGCCCAACACCCCTGCGCTGGTGGAAACCGGTGCCACCGGTCTCTATGCCAACGCCAACGTGAGCCAGGCCCAACGGGAACAGGCCCGCTCCATCATGGGCTCAGTGGGACTGGCCCTGTGGGTGGATAACGAAGACCAGATTGATGCCGTCACCGCCGTATCCGGCAGTGGCCCTGCCTACTTCTTCCTGGTGATGGAAGCCATGATTGAAGCCGGCAAAGCCCTGGGCCTGAGCGAACAGGTCGCCAAGCAATTGACCCTGCAAACCGCGCTTGGCTCTGCCCAGATGGCCATCACCAGCGATGTCGAGCCGGACGAACTGCGGCGCCGGGTAACCTCCCCCGGAGGCACCACCGAGCGCGCCATCGGCATCATGGAGGACAAACAGCTGCGGGCTGTTTTCGCAGAAGCGCTGCAGGGTGCCTACCAACGCTCCAAGGAACTGTCCGGCTGAGCGTGGTCTGTTATGATTAGGAACACGGAATTGACCGACTGCTGACATTAGGATCTGCTGACCATGCACGTAAACAATGCTTTTCTCTTTCTGGTTACCACCCTGTTCGATATTTACATTTCGATCGTGCTGGCCAGATTTATCCTGCAGATGGTGCGGGCTGACTTTTACAACCCGGTCTCCCAGTTTATCGTCAAGGCCACCAACCCCCTGCTGATTCCCCTGCGTAAAATCGTGCCGGGCTTTGGTGGTCTGGACGTTGCCTCCCTGGTGCTGTTTGTCGCCATCATCCTGTTGAAACTAGGGCTGTACATCTTTGTGTTCCATGATCCCGGCCAGGTGAACCCAATCGCGCTGTTTATTTTCTTTCTGAAGTCCACGGCCAACACCATCATCAACTTCTTCCTGTTTGTGATCTTTGTTTCCGCCATCCTGAGCTGGGTAACCGCCGCCGGGGGTGGTTACAATCCCTTTGCGGACATCCTCAACCAGATTGCGGAACCGGTATTGGCACCGGCACGCAAAATTATTCCCCCCATGGGCGGACTGGATATCTCACCCATGCTGGTGATTATCGCCATGATCTTTATCAAACAGCTGTTCGGCCTGTCGGGAATGCCGTAAGTTGTGGCAAACTGGTACCAATGGCAGGGCTTGGATCTGATTCTGGATTGCCGCCTGCAGCCCAAGGCCTCCAGCGACGAATTCGTGGGAGACCTTGGGGAAGAGTTGAAAATCCGGATTACCGCGCCGCCGGTGGATGGCAAGGCCAACGCCCACCTGACCCGGTTTCTGGCCAAGAGCTTTGGGGTGAGCAAAAGCCGGGTGGTCATCGAAAAAGGAGAACTGGGGCGAAGTAAACGTATCCGGATACAGTCACCGGAGAAAATCCCTGCTAAGCTGAACATTAGCAAGCCCTGAACAGTCAAGGGCTTACGGTCTGCTCGGCAGCCAAATTGTTAACTTTATTGCTTAATGAGTGATCTACCCGATGGAGTCTGCGCGTCTTTCCAATCAGATGGATGCCTATCTTCAGTGGCGGCAGGAAATCCACCGCGAACTGACGCATTACCGTGGCTGGCTGATAGACCACAATGTGCAGAACCCGGAGCTGGAATCGAAACTGGAACAGGCTCTGCAGACCCTTAAAGAAGACAAGATCACCATCGCCTTCGTGGGCGAATTTTCCCGCGGCAAGACCGAACTCATCAATGCCCTGTTCTTCAGCCACTACGGCATCCGCATACTGCCATCCGGTGCCGGCCGCACCACCATGTGCCCCACAGAGCTGATGTTCGATCACCGGGCCACGGAAAGCTATATCCGGTTACTGCCCATCGAGACCCGCATGGTGGGGTCCAGTCTGGCCAGCTTCCGCAAGATCCCGGACAAATGGGTGTTTGTTCCCCTCAACACCGACGACCCGCGGGCCATGAAGAAGACCTTCGCCGAGGTGGCCCAGCTCAAGTCGGTCACGCCCAACGAAGCCTCCGCCATGGGTTTTCAGATCGATCTTCTGGAAAAAGACAGCGAAAACCCGGAAAAAGTCCTGATTCCGGCCTGGCGTCATGCCATGATCAGCTTTGATCACCCGCTGCTGCGCCAGGGCCTCACCATCATCGACACCCCCGGGTTAAATGCCCTGGGTTGTGAGCCTGAACTCACGTTCAGCCTGCTGCCGGAAGCCCAGTCCATCCTGTTCCTGTTGTCGGCATCCTCCGGCGTCAGCGCCACCGACCTGGATATCTGGAACCGCCACATCCGCGACCTGGCCCTGCGGGAAGCCACCGGCGTGTACGCCATCCTCAACAAGGTGGACTCAGTGTGGGATGAGCTGGAAGACGACCAGTTCAACAAACGGGTATTGGGCGACATTCGTGCCCAATGCGCCCGCCAACTGGCCATCGCCCCGGACGAAATCCTCTGCGTGTCCGCCAAAGAGGGCCTGCTGGCACAAGTCGAAGGCAATATGCAGCGGCTGGACAAGAGCTTCCTGCCGGAGCTGGAAGAACTGCTCTCCAACGACATGATGCGGCGCAAGGAACACCTGATCCAGAAGAGTGTGATCAAAGATATTCACGCCATGCTCCATGGCAGCCGCAAAACCCTGATGCGACGGCGGGAGTCGGTGCTGGCAGAGCTGCGTATCCTGAAAGCGGAAGAATCCGACCGCAAATCCCAGCTGGACAAAATGCTGGCCCAGGCCCGTCACGAACAGACTTACTACCACAAAAAGCTGATTCTGCTGAAATCCAGTCGCAAGATGATCCTGCGGGAAGGCAGCGCCATGCTGGAACCGGTCAACAGCGACAAGCTCAGCGCCTATCTCAAGGAAGCCGGCAAGGCCCTCACCAGCAGCTGGACCATTGTCGGCATGAACAACGCCATTGACAGTTTTTTTGATAACCTGAAACGGGATATGAGTGCACTGGCCCAACGCCAGGAGAAGATCCAGCCCATGGTGGCGGATATTTATGCAAAATATGAGGCGGAACAGGGTATGGCCCCCCTGGATTACCCCCGTTTCTCCCCCAAAGAATACCTGACCCGCCTGGATGATCTGCGCACCAAATCCGGCAGCTTCCGCCGTAACCTGCGCAAACTGCTGACCGAGCAGAAAGCCACTTCCAAGCGCTTCCTCAGCACCATCGTCAACGAAGGCTCCACTATTTACCGTCTCTACGAGCGGGCCGCAAAATCCTGGCTCAACGACGTGTTGCTGCCCCTGTTCCAGAATGCCCAGGAACAGAAGCACCTGCTGGACGAACACATTGCCAAGCTACGCACCCTGGGCAACGCTGAGGACAACGCGGAACAGCGCATTATCAACATGGAATCCATGCTGGAAGATCTGGAGGAACAGATTGCCGAAGTGGAAGAAATGGTGAAAGGCCTGCGCAAACCCGCCCCCATACATCAAAGCCGCAAGGTGATCCCCATGATTACCTCCCAGTTCTCAAACCCCTCATATAACAAAAGGTAACCCCGCCGGGGACACTCCTGCTCTTTTTAAACCCCCTTTTTCTGATAGACTGCGCTCTTCATTCTTTTCAGCCCAGGAACACCAGGATTGACTACCGCGCTACAAACACCGGCCTCCCGTCGCACCGGGTCCGTGGGCATCGTGCAGCCACAGCTGTTTCGGTGCGACCACCCGATTACCCTGCAATGCGGCAAAACACTGCCCCATTACGAGCTGGTGTATGAAACCTATGGCACCCTGAATACCGCCAAAAGCAATGCGGTACTGATCTGCCATGCGTTGAGCGGCCATCACCACGCCGCCGGTTTTCACAGCAAGGATGACAAAAAGCCCGGCTGGTGGGACGCCTGTATCGGCCCCGGCAAAGCCATCGATACCGACCGTTATTTTGTGGTGAGCCTGAACAATCTGGGCGGCTGTCATGGCAGCACCGGTCCCAGTTCCGTCAACCCGGACACCAACAAGCCCTATGGCCCGGACTTTCCCATTGTGACCGTACGGGATTGGGTAAACAGCCAGCACACCCTGATGCAGCACCTGCAAGTGCCCCATTGGGCTGCAGTGGTGGGCGGCAGTCTGGGGGGCATGCAGGCCATGCAGTGGGCCATCGATTACCCGGATCTGGTGCGTAATGCTGTGGTGATAGCCGCGGCGCCGAAACTGTCGGCCCAGAACATTGCTTTTAACGAGGTGGCCCGCAAGGCCATTCTGTCGGATCCGGATTTCCGTGAAGGCCATTACTACGAGCACAACACCTACCCCAAAATCGGCTTGAGCCTGGCCCGCATGCTGGGGCATATCACTTACCTGTCGGATGCCGCCATGCGCGAGAAATTCGGACGTGAACTGCGGGACGGGGCCAAGAGCTTCGATTTTGACGTGGAATTCCAGGTGGAAAGCTACCTCAACTATCAGGGTGAAGTCTTCTCCAAGAATTTCGACGCCAACACCTATCTGCTGATGACTCGGGCACTGGATTATTTCGATCCCGCTGAAGAATACGACCACGATCTGCGTAAAGCCCTGGCGGAAGCCAAAGCCAACTTCCTGGTGATGTCCTTCACCACCGATTGGCGCTTCTCACCGGAGCGCTCCCAGGAAATCGTGCAGGCCCTGCTGGCCGCCCGCAAGCGGGTCAGCTACGCCGATATCGAATGTCCCCAGGGCCACGACTCCTTCCTGCTGGACGTGCCCCGTTATACCAGTTTGTTCAAAGCTTATATGAATTCAATCGAACTGGATGGGGAGAGCTGAATCATGCGTCAGGACCTCCAAACCATCCAACAGTGGATACAACCGGATTGCAGCGTGCTGGACCTGGGCTGTGGTGACGGTGCCTTGCTGGCGCATTTGCGGGATGCCAAGAATGTGTTCGGCTATGGCCTGGAAATCGACCAGGACAAAATCCTTGAATGCTTTAAGAAAAACGTCAACGTCATCGAACAGGACCTGGACTGGGGCCTGGGTAATTTCGAGAATGACAGTTTTGATGTGGTAATCATGTCCCAGGCTTTGCAAGCGGTGCATTACCCCGACAAAGTCATCGACGACATGTTGCGGGTGGGCAAAGAGTGCATTATCACCTTTCCCAATTTCGGTTATTGGCGCTGCCGGGTTTACCTGACCACCAAAGGTCGCATGCCCGTATCCAAACAGTTGCCTTATACTTGGTATAACACCCCCAATATCCATTTGTGCACGTTCAAGGATTTTGAGGCTCTGTGCTACCGTAAGCATCTCAAGATACTGAACCGGACAGTGGTGGACATGAATTTCCGTGACGGCTTTTTCATGCGGATGTTTCCCAACCTGTTCGGCGAGGTAGCGGTGTATCACGTTACCAAATAGGCTGCAGAACCTGAGAGGTTAAGGACATGACCATAAAAATAACCCTGGCACTGGTATTACTGCTGACCGCTGAACTGGCCGCAGCAGAACAATTTGTTGAAGACAAGAACTACGTGGTGCATTACAGCGCCTTTAATTCCACGCTGCTCACCCCGGAAGTAGCTGGTGCCTATGGGCTCATGCGCAGTCGCCAGCGCGGCATCGTCAACATCGCGGTACAGCGCAAACAGCCCGGCAGTCAACCCAAAGCGGTAATGGCACAACTGGAAGGCTATACCGGACAGATGGGGGGCAGCGAAATCCCCCTGGATTTTCAGGTGGTGGAAGAAGGGGACGCTATCTATTATCTGGCTGAATTCCGCTTCCATGACGGCGACAAGCTGGATTTCGACATCAAGGTGAAGCCCACTCCGGAAGCCGCCCCGCTGAAAATCAGCTTTTCGCAAAGTTTCTTTGCAGATTAAGTACTTAGTGCCCGGCAACCTAGGCTGTCGGGCACCTTCTACCACTACAAAATGATCCTGCTACCTCTATAAAAGTCACCCTACAATTTTCTACACTCATTTACATTCCCCTGGGATACAATCCGGAGGAATAAATATTATAAGTACAGAAAGAGCCTTTTAATGTTGCCTAAATATTTGTTTTATCTCGCCTTTGGCACCTTGCTGATCAGCGGCTGCGGCCTTGAAACCGATGATGATGACGACGAAACGTCTTATGTTGAGGTGAGTGTTGAGCAGAATGTGTATTTGCCGCTGACCAATGCGACCCGTTTTTACTATTCATCTACAGGCGGCACAACCGGTGACCTGGAAGCGAACATTTCCTACGATGTAGGCATGTCCAATGCGAAGGGCTATCCAGTCTACAAAGTAGCGATCGATGGAACGGGGTTAACGCTCGATTTGTATTTCCGCACCACTACCAGCCAGATTGAATTGCTCGGTATTGATGGACCTGTGGATGTGGGAGATGCGGATATTGATTACCTGCGCTTCAGCACTCCGATAAAATTGGTAGGCGCACAAACCAACCAAAGTACAAGTGCTTCCGCTGAAATTGAAATCAGCGGTGACCCTCTGCCCAACCCAACTATCACCATGAACTACAGCGTTGCCAATCGAACCAATATAAAGTTCGAGAACAATGGCTTTATATTTCCCACGCTGAACGCCACTCTCACAGCGGAAATTACGGTAACCAGTTCTATCATCACCACAGACCCGATTCCTGTAGTCCTGGATTTCTATTTCACCAAAGGTCTGGGCCTGGTGCAGCACAGTGGTAACTTGACGGAAAACAGCACAGAAGATTACGAAGTAAAATTCCATCGTCTGTTGGGTCTGCCCAATGTCATGAGCTACGACGCCGTCGGTAACGGCCCCAGTCACTTCACTATGGCAGACAGCGGTGACAACCTGTCTTCATCGGATTACCGAATATTGAATCAAGCAGAGCTCAATTCAATGGGTTGGATCACCATCAGCACAGATGCCAATGCTGATTGGAAAATCAATGTGGAAGACAATGCGAGCACGCCAGACACTCTGACCAGCTATCAGGTTCTGTTCGAGGATAAACACAGTGACGAACGGCTGTCTGGAAATATCACTATCGTTATCTCACCATGAGTAAGAATTAAAACAATAAAAGAGACGTATCATCATGAAGTTTATCTTTAACCGGTTTGCACCCCTGACTTTATCTGTGCTCATTCTATCTGCATGTGGCGGTGGTGGAGGCGGTAGTGATGGTGGTACCAACGGTGGCAATAACGGCGGAGGTGGAACCATCTCTTACTCCCAGCAATTCAATGCCTATATGCCGCTTACTGAAGACACATCGATCAATTATGAAGATGGCACTTCCGGCGTAGTGGCTTACGACGATGCCGAGTCCAACAGCAGCCAGGATGTTTATTCCATTACCTATGGCAGTGGCGCGGACGCGCTGATCATGCTGGTTGAATCCACACCCGACGCGATCAAACTGCACGGCATCCGGGGCAATTTTGATGTTTCCTTCGTGACCATTACTCAGCTTCTGTTTCAGACGCCCCTGGTTATAAGCGACAACAGCAACGACAGTTACGCCCCCACGGTAGCCACCGCCAAAGTCAAGTACGGCATTGCCACAATAAATGTCACCGTGGATGTCAGTTACACCAAAACCGAAACTGACACGACTTTTACAACTTACGGGGACGGCAATCTGCCGGTAATCCAGTCACTGTTGAACACCAATATTCATTATGAAGGTACCATCCTCAGCAATGACATCTACATTGATGAGGACCTGCAGACCACACTTAAGCTGGCAAAAGGCATTGGTATCGTCAGCCACGAAGGCAGTTATGCAGGCCTGACATTTGACGCTCAAATCAACTCTCTAACCCGGATATTTCACCAAACTACTCAAGCAGCCAGGAAACCTGATATCTGATGCTCTGCGCTTTAAGTGCTCGCTCTGGCTGCCTGTAAAATA
>PAPM01000039.1 GCA_002708905.1 Pseudomonadales bacterium
ATGGCGGGACCGTCCTTGTTTTTTGGCTTAAGCACCTACATTATAAGGGTTAAACGGTTCCGCCTCCTTCTTTTAGTGAAATATCCGGGCTAGCGGAACTCGGCATGGGCATCCTGACTTCAAGCGTTCTAGTGCATCCCAGTAGTCTTGCATGCTAGGCCTCCTTATTTCTCAAAAGGGCGATCCGACGCTGGTAACTTTCGAGGTCTTCTAGTTCTGACAACTCGGTTCTAAGTGCGATGCTCGAATCATCCTTGCTTTTTAGCTCATCAACAAAGATTCTTTGACGCGCAATGACTTGTTCCAGCTTACTTGGCTTGATGATTGCCCTATCACAGCTAATACAGGCAGAAACCAGGCGAAGTAGCTTTTTGTCACATTGAGATGTCGTCATACATGCACCCAGAGGTGTCTCTTTATAGGCAAGCTCACCCTTTCTGAAACGGCTTACCAACTCCTTGCGATCATTGAGCAGCAGGCCTTCGCTTTCCCGTTCGGTAACGTTGCGATCGACAAACCGCCCATAAGCACCAAACAAAGGTTCTGTTCGATCTGCTACAACTGCCAAGTATGCATGAGCGTCACTCTCAGGTTTAATTTCCCTCATCAGGTGCGATATATGCTCATCATGATCGAACTCGGAAATACAAGCAGAGGCATTGCAATAATAGAGTGTCATCTCTCTGGATATATGTTTTAACTGACTCTTAAGTGCCGGAATGGATACATTAGCTGACTGAGACACATAAAACGCCAACGTTCGCCTAAACTGATGAGTTGTGAAGCGCCAAACAGAACCTAGTTGAAAAGCCTTCTCCTTGTGCCATGTGCGAAAGGGATCAACAGCAACCAAATGATCAAAATCAGAATCCTCTATTACATATAAATCTGAGGAAAAATAATTAAATATCTCCTGATCCTTATTCGCATGCTTTTGAATAACCAAGGGAGCATTCAAGTCAATCTTCACGCCAGTAAAACCCAAGTAGACCGCGCTTATAAATAATGGTGCATCATGCTGTAAGATATCGCACTGAGAGCAGATTAAAATAGATATCTTCCGTGCAATTTCAAACGCCTTGACAACATCTTTGCTTGTCACCCAAGCAACTCTTTTCTTTTGTCCAATAAATTTACTTGTATCGCCAAAAACTTTATAAACATCCCTGCCCATAATCTTTTCGATTACTAATGCGTTGTTTTTAAGACTAAGGCATTCAGAATGCCTCATCCCCGTATATATATGAATGTATATGCGACAGGCATGTTGTATTCTGGTTAGAAACTTACTCAATCCAGGTATATTTGAAACGCCATATTTCAACAACAATCTTTCAAGCCCATATGCAGATGACGCCTCATTAAAAAATGGAGCCATCTCTCGCCGACGAACACCTAACTGGCGTTGCTTTGACTCGCAACGAGCAAACAAAGGGTCATGTATTATGTTTTCAGTAAACCCTGCCAGGTTATCTATACTCGCCAGAATTTCATTCAGAAACATTTCCAGATCAGAAATCAATGAAGATAATAGCCGCGGAGGTATCACCGGATGCTGCAAATCTTCGGGCAGTGCTTTCGACTTTTCTCTGGCCAAAAAACTAGAATATAAAGTGGATACTTTGTATCCAGAAATATCACTCGGAATATGTGCCAGATGCCCAACCAAAGAAGAAAAACCCGTCAGCAGCGTTCTCGTTTCAAGTGTTCTGATGAACTCATCAAGGTGTTTTTTCTCGGACAGTACAGTTCCGATTGATCTTGACTGACTTGAAGCATAACCAATAAGCCGACGTACAGATTTCATATAGTTCATGATTGTGGCTATGCTAACGCCGTAATTTACTGATGATTCAGCAAAATAGATCAGAAGAAACGCAAGCCATTTAGCCTCGTTCCGATAGTCTTTATGAGCAAATTCGAAGTTGATCCGAGCTGAGCCTGAATCTCCAGCTAAACGATATATCCTGAAATCCCAAACATTATCACCATATCGGGATATGGGATCTCCTTGCTTATTTCGAGAAACGACAAACTCATCAGAAGGTGCTTGAATACCCGCCTCTACCTCAAAGGCGTCAGGCAATGAAGCCTGATCATCTTTTACAAAATATTCGAAGTTGGCACGATATATCTTCGCACTCATGACAACACCCCAATTTCAATCAAGGTGTCCAGTTTCATTTGCCAATAATCAGATAGGATCTCCCTATCAAAAACATCACGCTCAATATCATCCAACTGACCAATATCACCACTGAAATTCGATTTAATGACATCAAGCACTTGATCTACGCGATCTATAACAGGCAGAACCTTTTCATTAAAGTGTTTCTCTGTATGCGCGAGTATCAAAGACTCCTTAAGCAGGTACTTAAAACTGATCAATTTATGGACATCATCAATATCAGAATGAACTTTATAGTTTTTACAAAACAAGCAGCCTTCAAACGTCCTGCAATCAGGCTCAAGGGGTGTATTACCAAGGGTGGCAGGACTACTTCCGATACACCGCCCAACGGGCGTGCTTTTCGCCTTGGCGTCTATATCTATAACCACGGCCTTGTAAGAATCGAAAAAGCTGCCTATTTGGCTATCATTTCGAGTCTTGCTACCTTCCGTATAATGCCTTAGTACCGTTACAGGGCTATTCTGTAAAACAAGCGAAGTCGTTGCGACATCTGTATTCCTTATTAACCAATCCCCCTTATACGCCCTCCACATTCTTGTGGTTATTTTTAAATCAAAACCGAAACACACCTTCAATCGCCGATGAAGATCCCCCGCAATATCCATAGAAAGTGGCGCTGCCTGATCAAATGCAACCTTGAAAAAGAGCAAGGGATAAGAATGTATATTCAGTGCATCCAGCATGTACTGGCGAAGCTGAAGGAACTTCTTGAACGTTTGGTAAAAGGTCGAAGATATGTGAAAAACAACTTCTCTATTTCCCGCTCTATATTTAACCCCCTTAAATCCGATTCTATCTTTCAAAACCTCATGATCACCCGACCATGGGAGCTGCAACATTTGCCCCAGATTCATGCCGGTGTTTGCAGAAAATAGCATCACAAAAGCCTGAAACGCCATTCGGGCAGCATCTATGCGCCTATTATGAAATCGGGATGAATTGGCGATCTCCATTTTACTGATTGCATTATTATGGGATGCCCGATGACTAGCGATTAGATTAGTCTTTGAAAGTTTCGTTATTTCCTCTACAGATCGAATACAACCGCTTATATAGTCATATGCCAAAAAGCGATCTTTCAATGCTGCTTTTTTACTAACAGTCGATTTCCCTCCGAAGGGCACAGATACGGGAAAGAACCAGAAGCGATTATTCTCAATGACGATCTCTTTTGGGAACTCCTGAAAATCAACAACAAAGTCGGACAGTTGATTAAATACTTGAAGATAGACAGTCAGTGTGCGAGCCACACTTGTATCTTCTGGTATTTTCGTTTTATTAACTGCTCGTAGAGATCTCCTTACTTTTCTGACATTTCGAAAAAGATCTCCGTAAGGATCACCATAGACATAGCGTCCGACACCGGTTATCAACTGCTGCAAAGTTGCAGCAGTATTAACGTTCATATCACTAGCTCTGACCTTATGAATCAGATATTCCGTAAACAACCTTACGGCCTCTGCAAAATCATCCATAGAATCAAGCCCTCGAATACAGCTTGAATCACACCACCGTACAAACCTATTAAACTGCCCGAAATTTGTTTTAAGCGTGTGTGCAGACTTTCCCAACTTTATGTGATGAAGGAAAAACTCGATATACAAAGAGACAAACTCTTTCCTGGCAGACCGATAGCTTTCCATATTTACCAGATTCGACGCGCAAGCCTCGGTTGACGTGTCTGCCGTCATACGCCGTCTTTTTGTGTAACACCAACTACCAATATCCACCGCATATTTATATCCTGGGATAAAAACCTTCACAGCTGAAGGGTCTATCAGTACAACCTTCCCGGTTTCATCGGTGGGAAGCTGTTCGATGGTATAGGAAACAGTCTTTCGCTTACTCCACGTCATCGGTATTTACCTCATTCAACATGGATTCAAGGTAAGCCTCATACTCCGACTGCAAATTAAGCGCGACCCGGTATTTTTCGCGGTAGTTTAAGTAGGCTTCTGTCGTCCGAATACTGGTATGTCCCATCCGGGAACGAACCAGCATCAGGGCTTTTGTCATATCTGCCTTTACAGCCAAACTGGGTTCGGCCTTCGACATTTGGTTAACAAAACTTTCCAACAGATTCATTCCAAACGTCGCCCGTAGATCATGAAAACGGAATTCAAATTCGTGCCCCTGGCGGTACAGCTCTGGCTTTAGTTGCTGCCTGATGAATTGAGTGACGGCGTTACCCCTTGGCGGGCTTCGATACAAGAACGCGAAAGGGTCATTTTCAGCCATGTAGTAAGGCTGACCAGCGCGGGTCAGAAACAGATATTGATCACCATCTTCTGGATATACGTGCTTCGACAACTTTATTCGTTGACGACAGCGCTCAGAATTCATGTAGATCTGCACCCGGCGATACAGAAATAGCGGTACAAGTAACACCATCTGCTTGCCATACTTGGTGCTGACTGGTGTTCCGGCACCGACCTTTACCCTATGAGATACCGCGCCTTTATACGGCTCATCCAAAAAGTTCTGCCGACGAAGCGTGAAAACAGTTTGCAACCGTGCGCCAGTCGCCAAAGCCAGAAAGAACGCCAATGTCATTTCGGTGTTACCAATGGCTTTCAGAGCTTGAATTAAGGCCACTTGCTCACCTTTTGGTAATGGTCTCAGCTTACCGCCATCATCAATGTACTCGCTGTAGTCATCATTGCTCTTCACTATCCTGAACGATCGAGTCAGGTCTGTGCTTTTTACTGATTTTCTGCGCTGAAAACCTCGCGCATCTCTGAACATCAGTGCGGCCTCGTCTTCAAGCCACAATGGATAGTCAAATTTGAATCCTTCAGTTTCCAGCCAACGATAGAAGTTCTGCAAACTACTCATACGACGTTTAGCCGTGCGTGCCTTTAGCTTTCCCTGGCGGATTTCATCATGCAGATAAGTGCAATAGCGGTATGTAGGTCTGGCCCTGGGCCGGGCAGATACGGTCAGAAAATCGATCTCCTCTTCCAGCAACCACTGCCTGAAATGTGCCAGATCCCCCGCTATAGATTCGAGAGTTCTGCGCTTTGCAGGCACAAATCCGTTAAGCCTGCTCAGCAGATAGCGATTAGCCTCTGCCCAGAGTGAACCGTCCGGGTCAACAATCATCGGGTAGTGGTAAAACACATCATGTGCCACGTCCTGCGCCGGGTGCCGATAGTAGTCACGACCTTTGGCGGCAGCACTGCACACATGGCTACCCACAAGTTCTACCGTTGACGGCTCATAGCATTCCAGCT
Source organism: Pseudomonadales bacterium (assembly GCA_002708905.1). Lineage (GTDB taxonomy): Bacteria > Pseudomonadota > Gammaproteobacteria > Pseudomonadales > Ketobacteraceae > Ketobacter. The sequence goes on from PAPM01000039.1 coordinate 5,425, forward strand.
TGCGAACCACCTCAACTCTGACACGAAAATTTGGCTTCATAGACAATGATGTAATCACCCTACCCAACAAAAAGCCCTTGAGAAACTTTATTTGCATCAAAGGCGATGAAACAACTTTAGCTTGACATTTAACCAGGATCAACAGATTATTTCTGCATCATTGACTATGAACAGGTAAAGGCGTGAAACTCAAACAGATCGCAACCATCAATGCAGGCTATCCATTTCGGGGAAAAATCCCTGAAGTGCCAGGCTCTGCTGTGGTCGCGGTTCAGATGAAGGATGTCTCGCTAACCGAAGGGATTCGCTGGTCAGAGTGTTTAAAAACAGAGCTAACCGGCAAGCGTGAACCCGACTACCTCACCACAGGTGATATTTTAGTGGCCGCTCGTGGCAGCCATAACTACGCCGTACAGGTGGATCAGTTATTGGCTTCTACGGGCAAGCAGGCCGTTGCTGCGCCACACTTTTTTGTGGTCAGCCTGAAGAAGAAAGACATTCTGCCTGAGTTTATGGAGTGGTTACTGAATCAGGCACCGGCTCAGCGTTATTTTGAGCAGAATGCTGAAGGCACCTTAACAAAAAGTATTCGCCGCAGTGTGCTGGAAGATGCCCCAGTAGTTGTTCCGCCACTTGCCAAGCAGCGAGCAATCATTGCGATGGCCAACACTTTGAGTGAAGAACAAAGGCTGATACAGAGGCTAGTAAACAACGGTGAGCGCATGATGGGCGCTATCGCCAACGACTTGTACCAGGCGCATGGCCACTAAGCAGCCAGCACAACGAATTTAAGACTTGAACCGGGCCAGCCATTGATTGGCCCCACTAAAAGGAAGCAATGGATGAACGATAAGATTAATCAAGACAGCATCAACAAAGCGCTATGGAATGCCTGCGATACCTTCCGTGGCACCATCAGCGCCGATACCTATAAAGACTTCATCCTGACCATGCTGTTCCTCAAGTACATCTCCGATGTATGGCAGGATCACTACGATGGCTACAAGGCCGAGTACGGCGACGAGCCGGAACTTATCAAAGAGATGATGAAAAACGAGCGCTTTGTATTGCCAAAAGAAGCCAGCTTTTATGCCCTGTACGAACGCCGTCACGAACCCGGTAATGGTGAGCGCATCGACCAGGCACTGCACGCCATTGAAGAAGCCAACGGCACCAAGCTGAAAGACGCTGGTAAAAGCGTGTTCCAGGACATTTCGTTCAACACCGACAAGCTGGGTGAAGAGAAGCAAAAGAACACCATTCTGCGTCACCTACTGGAAGACTTTGCCAAACCCGAGCTGAACCTCAAGCCCAGCCGTGTCGGCACACTGGATGTGATCGGTAACGCTTACGAATACCTGATCAAAAACTTCGCCGCCAGTGGTGGCCAGAAAGCCGGTGAATTTTATACCCCGCCGGAGGTCAGTGACCTGATCTCCGAGTTGTTAGACCCGCAACCGGGCGACAGCATCTGTGACCCGGCCTGTGGCTCTGGCTCGCTGCTGATGAAGTGTGGCCGCAAGGTCGTGGCCAACCATGGTAGCAAGCAATACGCATTGTATGGGCAAGAGGCCATTGGCTCCACCTGGTCGCTGGCTAAAATGAACATGTTCCTGCACGGTGAAGATAACCACAAAATCGAATGGGGCGACACCATCCGCAACCCCAAGCTGTTGGATAAAAACGGCGACTTGATGCTGTTCGACATTGTGACCGCCAACCCTCCGTTCAGTCTGGACAAATGGGGCCACGACGAAGCCGAACACGACAAGTTCAGCCGCTTCCGTCGGGGTGTGCCGCCAAAAACCAAAGGCGACTACGCCTTTATCCTGCACATGATTGAAACCCTGAAACCCAAAACAGGGCGAATGGGCGTGGTGGTGCCGCACGGCGTGCTATTCCGTGGCTCGTCTGAGGGCAAAATTCGCCAGCAACTGATTGACGAAAACCTGCTCGATGCCGTCATTGGCCTACCAGAAAAGCTGTTTTACGGCACCGGCATTCCAGCGGCAATCCTGCTCTTTAAGAAAAATAAGAGTGAGGATAACGTCATGTTTATTGACGCCAGCCGTGACTTCAAAGCCGGTAAAAACCAAAACCTGCTGACTGAAGAGAATATCGACAAGATTGTAGCTACCTATCACGCCGGTAACGACGTGGAAAAATACGCCTATGTGGCGAGCCTCGAAGAGATTAAAGAGAACGATTACAACCTGAATATCCCGCGCTATGTCGATACCTTTGAAGAAGAGGAAGAGATTGACCTGATGGCCGTGCGAGCTGAGCGTGAAGAGCTGAAGGCGCAATTGACTGCGCTGGAAAACGAAATGGCTAAGTATCTGGAGGAGTTGGGATACAGCTCACAAGGTGGTTTGCAATGAAACTTCCAGATAGCTGGCACAAAAGACCTCTGGGCGAATTATTCAAAAAAATTGTAGTAGGATACGTTGGCAATGTTAACGATCATTACTGTGATGCATCGAGGGGAATTCCATTTTATCGAACACTTAATATTCGAGATGGTTACTTTCGTCATGATGAAATTCGTCATGTTACAAAAGAATTCAATGATAAGAATAAAAAATCACAAATTGAAAATGACGACATAGTGATTGCAAGAGTCGGTGCCAATCTTGGAATGGTTTGCAAGGTAAGCGGCCTTAACGGTATGGCAAACATGGCGAATGCCATCATTATAAAGAACAAGTCAGCGAAAAATGCCAGCTCTGACTTCTACACATATTTCCTTCTTTCTCCCTATGGGAAATCACAGATATATGCGGGGGCCGCAGGTGGTGCTCAAGGAGTATTCAACACAAAACTAACTCAAGAAATTAGTGTTCCAGTCCCCCCACTTCCCGAACAAAAGAAAATCGCCCAAATCCTTTCTACCTGGGATAAGGCCATCACTACCACCGAACAACTGCTCGCCAACAGCCAACAGCAGAAAAAAGCCCTGATGCAACAACTGCTCACCGGTAAAAAACGCTTGTTGGATAAGAACGGGGTTAGGTTTAGTGGGGAGTGGAAGATATCTAAGCTGTCAGAGCTATTCGAACGTGTAACGACAAAAAATAATGGTCAAAGCACAAACGTAGTTACCATATCTGGGCAACATGGCTTGATTCGGCAAGAAGACTTTTTCAAAAAAACTGTTGCTTCTGAAACTCTTGATGGCTACTTCCTGCTAAAGCAAGGACAGTTCGCCTACAACAAAAGCTATTCAAACGGCTATCCAATGGGTGCAATCAAACGACTGAATCGCTACCCAGATGGTGTTGTAACAACGCTCTACATTTGCTTTGAACTATTAGATTCGGATCGCGCCAATAGCGATTTTTGGGAACACTACTTTGAATCAGGTCTTCTGAACAAGGGGTTGTCTCAAATTGCACACGAAGGTGGTCGCGCTCATGGTTTGCTCAACGTAAAGCCTTCGGATTTCTTTTCGTTGAAGGTGCCTACCCCCAGTTTTGAGGAGCAACAAAAAATCGCCGCCGTACTTTCCACCGCTGATCAGGAAGTCTCTGCTCTGCAACAAAAGCTGGAAGCATTAAAGCAAGAGAAAAAAGCGCTGATGCAGCAATTGTTGACGGGTAAACGAAGAGTTTTGGTGAGCTAAGGGGATGGATGTGGAGCTAACAAAGGACGTTGCGTATCAAGCGATTGCTGAGTTTTTTACAGACAAGCCGTTTGTATTATTTGGCACAGGAACTTCATGTGCACTTGATCTGAGTTTTGGGATGCCAGCTCTTGAGCGCCACCTTCGAGCCGAGCTTGCTCATGGAATGACCGAAGCACAAACACAGCAATGGCAGCAAGTGCTCTCTGCTCTTGATGCTGGTAGTCATGATTTTGAATCTGCAATGGACTTCATCAAAGATGAGACCCTGACCAACCGAATAGTCGAACTTACTGCCAGTTTTGTTGCGCACCACGACAATGCTTACGCTCATTCAATCATGGCAGGCGCGTGCGATTGGCCCGCGGGCTCGCTATTGAAAAAACTAGTTGAGGCTTTACCGCAGGCTGATAAACAACTTCACGTCGCTACACCAAATTACGATTTGCTGGCTGAATACGCCTTCGTCCGACACAAGATCCCCTACATTACTGGGTTTCATGGTGGTTTCCTTCGGCGTTATGACTGGGCTGAGGCAAAAAAGTCTGTTCAATCCATTCAGAAAGGTCTTGGTAAGACAAGGCCGCCATTACGAATTGTTGAGTGCAAGCATATCCGACTACACAAGCCACATGGTTCGTTAAATACATTTGAATGGGAAGCTCAGCTTATTGAATGTAACAGCTGGATACTCAACAAGCCTGACGGCGTTGTACGAGCCATGATCACTCCAGGTACGGCCAAATATCAACGATTACACAAGGACAGAGCGCAATTAGCTGAGTACGACACAGCTGTCGGAAACCATACTAGCTTCATATTTTTGGGGTTTGGCTTTAACGATTCCCAGCTTGTTAACAACGCATTTAGACAAAAGCTTGAACAAGACCAATGTCGTGCTTTGGTGATTACTCGGGATTCGAACCCAAGAATTGAAGAGTGGCTAGATAAATGTCCGAACATGTGGCTCATCTGCAAACAGCCTGACTCAGACAAAAGCAGAATCTACAACTCAAAGTATGAAAACTGGCTACATATTGATGATAAGGAATTATGGCGTTTTGACGCTTTTACCAACGAATTTTTAGGAGGGTAACATGGCACTTTTTACTTTCAATGATGACAGCTACACACTTGGCAACATCCGTGAAGTTGACACCCGAAAAGTAACCATTCTGGTTAACAGTGATAAAGATCTACGTAAAGCCAGAGTTGGACAGCTTGTGACCGTGCAACTCAGCGGTGCAACTGAATGTTGGCTGATTGGCATGATTGATAAAGTCATCAAAGCGGTGGTCACTCAGCCACTTACACCGGAAATAGCTGAAGATGATGCTGACGAGATAGATGCTTTTGAAGATAGCGTAGTCAATACAGTTAAGATCACGCTGATGGGTGCAGCCCGCTGGGATGCAATCGTTCAAAAATATAAGTTTTCACGTTCACTTGATCACGTCCCTGAAATTGACTCAACCTGTTATGTACTTAAAGACGCTCATCTAGAAGAATTCATGCGTGTTATTTCTGAGTGTGGCGACGGAGAGCACTCACTAGAACTGGGCTCTTATAAGCTTAATGAAAACGCACGCGCTTATGTCGATGGCAATAAGCTTTTCCAGCGGCATGCCGCTTTACTGGGGAGTACCGGCTCCGGCAAATCATGGACGGTTGCCTCTATTTTGGAAAGAAGTTCGCAGCTACCTTCTTCAAACCTTGTTGTATTCGACCTGCATGGTGAGTACAAGGAACTTTCTTATGCTAAGCAGCTGAGAGTACCAGGGCCGGATGAGGTTGACGTAGATGATGACTCACTGCTCTTTCTGCCGTACTGGTTGCTTAATTCGGAAGAGATTCAATCATTATTCGTTGATCGCAGCGAGTTCAGTGCACATAACCAAGTGGTGGTTGTGCAAGATGCGATAACAGAGCAAAAGAAGGGGTTTTTAGAGTCCAACGGTAGAGTTGATTTATTAGAGGCATTTACGTTGGATAGCCCTATACCCTACTCAATTTCCCAAGTCATCGAAAAGCTGCGTTATTTAAATGAAGATCACAAGGTGCCAGGTGCAAATGGTCGAGAGAAAAATGGTCCTTTCCATGGCGAATTCTCTAGACTACTAGTGCGCATGGCTAGCCGTTTGAATGATCGCCGCTATGGTTTCCTCTTCAATAGCCCGGACAAATACAACCAATACGATTCATTGAGTATGATTGCTGAAAAACTGATGGGTTTTGGCAATCAAAAGCAAAGCATTAAAGTAATCGACTTCTCAGAGGTTCCTGCTGACATACTGCCAGTCATCATTGGCCTGGTTGCCCGTATTATCTATCAGGTTCAATTTTGGACTGATCCGAATAGCCGCAGACCAGTTGCTTTTGTCTGCGATGAGGCTCATCTATATCTGCCAAGAAAAGAAGGCAACCCAGTTGAACGCAGAGCGGTCGAAGCATTTGAGAAGATAGCTAAGGAAGGTCGAAAATACGGCGTTGCACTCATGATTGTGAGCCAACGGCCTTCAGATGTAAGTGCCACCATTCTAAGCCAGTGTAACAACATCATTTCATTGCGTTTAACAAACGCGGATGACCAAGCAACTGTTCGGAAATTACTACCAGAAAGCCTAGAAAGCCTCTTAGAAGCATTACCCATCATGGATGTTGGGGAAGCCATGGTTGTAGGAGACTCGGTACTGCTGCCGAGTAGAATAAAAATTGATCCTCCTGCTGAAAAGCCATTGAGTGCAACAATAGATTTCTGGTCTCGTTGGCAAGAAGACGTTACCAATGCCGATTTTGCATTGGCTGTAGAAAACATGCGCCGACAAAACAGAACAAAACCATAACCCGAAGCTGCACCTCGGGTACCAGGGGTTGAAGAGAGATAACAAATGATACAATACACGCCCAAATTTCAGGAAGAATACAGTGCCAAGTTACCGGCGCTGACGCTGTTGGCCAACCTAGGGTGGTCGTTCCTCTCTCCTGAACTCGCGTTAGCCGCTCGTGATGGTAAGGCAGGATAAGTATGACTGGAGTTCATAGTTCTTTTATGAAGACAATCTTAATGACAGGCCATCTAGGCCTGGTGGGGCGACATTTAAAGCCTTTATTAGAACGCCAGGGATATCAAGTTAAAGGCTTTGATCTCGCCGATGGCAGTGGCGATATATGCCAGCCGGAACAGCTCAAAAAGGCGCTTGCTGGGGTTGAAGGAGTGATTCATCTTGCTGCAGTCTCCAGGGTGATCTGGGGTGAGCGGAATCCAGAACTGTGCTGGCAGACTAATGCTGTGGCCAGTGAGCAGCTGTTGAAGGCGGCTTGCAAACAGGCAGAGAAACCATGGGTGCTAGTTGCCAGTAGTCGTGAAGTCTACGGTCAGGCCGATGTACTTCCGGTGCGTGATGCCCTGCCGGTGAAGCCTGTGAATGTCTATGGCCGGGCCAAAGCCTATATGGAAAAAAGGGCATTAGAAGCCAGGAATTATGGACTTAATACCGCTGTTATTCGGCTTGCTAATGTTTATGGTTGCACTATGGATCATAGAGACCGGGTTTTACCGGCTTTCTGTTTCAATGCTGTTCAAAACTCAGACCTTCGTGTAGATGGTAGAGAACACTTGTTCGACTTTACGCATGTATCTGACACAGTAAAAGGTCTTTGTTTAGTTGTCGAACAACTAGAAAATAATGAGATAAATCTGCCTCCAATCCACCTTCTTCCTGGTATTGGCACGACGCTTGGCGAAGCCGCTGAAATGGCAGTAAAAATTGCTGGGAGCAATTCTCGCATGATTGATGCTCCATCTCGTAGTTACGATGTAAGTCGCTTTATTGGTGACCCGTCTCAGGCCAAAAAACTCTTGGGCTGGCAAGCAAGCATAACACCCGAACAGGGCATTCAGCTTTTGGTTAAAGCATTCCAAAAACAGTTACAGGAAGTTCCTGCATGAAAATTGTCAAAGTCATTCATGGTTATCCGATGTTATACAACGCCGGATCGGAAGTGTATTCACAAACCATCTGCCACGGCTTAGCCAAACGTGGCCACGAGGTGCATGTCTTTACCAGGGAGGAAGATTCTTTCCAACCCGATGGCGCGATGCGTGTTAGTCATGACGCCGACATACCTGAAATTACTCTGCACCTCGTCAATAACCCAAGAATGCGCGATCGCTATCGACTGGAGATTGTTGACCAGCGCTTTGCTGATTTGCTCGATCAGTTGGAACCGGATGTGGTGCATATTGGACACCTGAACCATTTGTCCACGTCTTTGGTATTCGAAGCAAAGAAACGCCATATTCCGATTGTCTATACGCTGCACGATTACTGGCTTATGTGCCCACGCGGGCAGTTTATGCAGATGCATTCTGCGGATGACAATCTATGGGCTGCCTGCGATGGCCAGGAAGACAAAAAGTGCGCAACGCAGTGTTATGCCCGATATTTCTCAGGCTGTGAACAGGAAAAAGCTGTGGATTTGGCGTACTGGGAAAGCTGGGTCAAGCGCCGAATGGCTCATGTACGCGATGTGGTTGATCAGGTTGATTTGTTTATCTCACCCGCTAATTACCTGAAGCAACGTTATGAACAAGACTTTGGCCTCCCAAAAGAGAAAAGTATGTACCTCGATTACGGCTTTGATCGCACAAGGATGAAAGGGCGTGTTCGAAAAAACGATGAACCCTTTACCTTTGGTTATATCGGTACTCATATCCCAGCTAAGGGTATCCATCAGTTAATCGAAGCGTTTGGTATGCTCAAGGGGGAGGCCGTGCTGAGAATCTGGGGACGTGATCGTGGGCAGGACTCCAGAGCTCTGAGAGCGATTGCATCTTCTTTACCGGTTGATAAAGCTAACTCTATCGAGTGGATGCCTGAATATAAGAACCAGGCAATTGCAGTGGATGTGTTCAGTAATACTGATGCGATTGTGGTGCCATCAGTTTGGGTCGAAAACTCACCCTTAGTTATTCATGAAGCTCAGCAAGCGAAGGTTCCTGTTATTACGGCTTGTGCCGGTGGAATGGGAGAATACGTACACCATGAAGTGAATGGTTTAACCTACCAACACCGTGATACTGCAGATCTTGCAAGGCAAATGCAGCGATTACTGGATGAACCAGGGCTTACAAACCAACTCGGGAAGCACGGTTATCCTTTCAGTGAAGACGGCCAGATTCCAGATATCGATAAGCACATACTGGACCTGGAAGCATGTTATGCGAGGGTTATGGGTTAATGGCAAATGACTTCTGGCGTATCACACTGGATACCAATCCAGATTTTTGTAATCTGAATTGTGTGATGTGTGAAGACCACTCTCCCTATGCGGATAGTCGTTCGGAGCGAAAGAGGGCTGGTTCACTCCGGCCCCTAATGGATGCTGACTTGCTCGAACGGGTTGTTCGTGAAGCGGCAGCTATGGGGATCAGAGAGGTCATTCCTTCGACTATGGGTGAACCGCTTCTTTATCCGCATTTTGATACGTTTCTCGATTTGTGTTCTGAGCTGGGCTTAACACTCAACCTGACCACCAATGGTACGTTTCCGGCACCTAAAGATCATCAGAACGTTGAGTATTGGGCGCAGAGTATTGTGCCGATTACCAGTGATGTGAAAATCTCCTGGAATGGTGTAACCGAAAAGACTCAATCAGCAATAATGATCGGGACTTCCCTCAAAGAACATGTTGAGAATGCCAGGCGATTTATTGCAGTGAGGGATAAATGGGCATCAAGACACTATTGTTCTATGACCATGCAGCTGACCTTCATGCGCAGCAATCTTGAAGAAATCCCTGAGATGCTGGAGTTAGCACTGGATCTTGGATTTGATCGCTTAAAAGGCCACCAGTTGTGGGCTCATTTTGACGAGATTAAGCAAGAAAGCCTGCGTAATGATCTGATCTATGCTGACCGTTGGAATCAAATCGTGCGTCATTGCCATGAGCGTGTTGCAGTCCATAACCAAACGTCCGAGCGTCCATTCCGGTTGGATAATTTTTTTGAATTGAATCTGGAAAAACTTGAAGATATTTCGCCTGGTGGCGAATGTCCTTTTCTTGGCAAGGAACTGTGGATTGATCCAACCGGCAGGCTCAATGTGTGTTGCGCCCCGGATCAGCAGCGTAAATCACTGGGCGATTTTGGTAATTTGAATACCGCGAAGTTATCAGATCTGATTGCCAGCTCTGCCTATCAGAATCTGATGGCCACGTATCAGGACAACCCGCTTTGTCAGTCCTGCAATATGAGGCGTCCAGCATGAGCATCCTCGAAAAACCAGTGATCTCCGAATGTGGTTGCTTTCATATTGGGGCTAATGACAATCCTTTATACGAAGCCAGATTCGATGAAGTTCTTGCCTTTCACAAGGTGGGTAATCGCTGGATAGCTCCTGTTAAACGGGGTGCTGAAGCATTTCATATCGATACGGATGGCCACCCAATTTACGATCAAAGATTTCAGCGGTGTTTTGGCTTTTATCATGGGTTGGCAGCTGTCGTTGGTGAAGATGGTTGGTATCACATTGATCAAAGCGGGTGCGAACTGTATGCGCAGCGCTATGAATTTGCCGGTAACTATCAGGAGAATGTTTGCGTTGTAATGGACGCTGGTGGTCAGTATTTCCATCTGAATGCAGCTGGCAAACCTCTCTATGACCATCGTTGGCATTACTGTGGTGATTTTCGTGATGGTATTGCCGTTGTACAGGCGCAGGATGGCTTGAGCTCTCATATCGGCATTGATGGCACTTTACTTCACGATCAGTGGTTTGATGATCTGGATGTGTATCACAAGGGCTATGCAAGAGCTAAGACCCTTCAAGGCTGGTGCCACGTAGATAAACAAGGCAATCCAATCTACTCAGAACGTTATGCATCCGCTGAGCCTTTTTATAATGGCTTCGCACGCTGCGAGACTTCGGATGGAGCATTGGTGATTATTGATGAATCCGGACGTGTTTCTCGTCAACTACGTGGCCCAACGTCTGACACGTTTTCTGAGCTATCCGCTGATATGGTTGGATATTGGAAGACTTATACGATTTATACTGGTGTAAAATTGGGAGTTTTTGAGAGACTCCCTGCAACGATTGAAGATTTGTCATTATCTTGCGAGTGTAACATTCAACGACTCGAACGATTAATGAAAGGGTTGACAGAGCTTGGTTTAGTTTATCAGGAGGGTAATCGTCACGTCGTTTCTAATAAGGGTAGTTATCTTTGCTTAAGCCACAAAAAAACGCTGGCTGATGCCTCCATTGAATATGGCGAAGACCTTTTGGAACGTTGGAAGTCTTTACCAGCCCTGATTCAAGGCAAACGATTTGAATCAAATATCTTCTCTATGGTGGCAGCTGATCCGGAGCGAGTTAGATCTCACCATCGTATGCTTGCTAGTTATGCCTTGCATGACTACACCGACATTGTTTCCTTGCTACCAATTAAACAGGGGCAAAGGGTTCTGGATGCAGCAGGTGGAACTGGAACACTGGCGACCCTAATACAGTCTTACTTTCCTGAGTCATCTGTATTTCTGGGAGATTTAAAGTCTGTTCTGGAGCAGGCTGAATTTGAAGACAAGCTGGAGCTTAACCTTTTTAGTGAATGGCATGAAACTTATGACGTAGTGATACTCTCTCGCGTTCTTCACGACTGGGATGATACTGATGCTATTCAGGTTCTGAAACATGCCCGGCATGCACTGAACCGCTGCGGTCAAATATTTATTCTGGAAATGCTGATGCAGGAAAGTTCAAGTTCTGGTGCTTTATGTGATCTACACCTTATGGCTGCTACCGGCGGTAAGGAGCGAACAGAGTCTGAATTTGAACGAGTATCTAAACAGGCCGGATTGCATCTTAAAGAGGTTATAAAACTCCCATCCTTAGTATCACTCCTTGTACTGGAGCGAGGTGAGAACAATGGCTAAGTTGCTTCTGGTACGCCATGCAGAACGCCCTGATATTCCTGTAAATACCGTTGGGAATGAAGTACTTCTGACGAATAAAGGTAAAGTTGATACACGAAATTTTGCCCGAATTATTTCTGATCCAGTTATCTCAATTCAATCCAGCCCTATTGGAAGATGTCTGCAAACGGCAGAGATAATTGCTGAGGTTGTTGGTTTTGAGCGAGAGGGTATTGTCTCGAATAGAGATCTTGGTGATCCTGGATTCATAATAAGTGACGGTGCTGCAGCTTGGGATCATTGGCAAGAAAAGGGACATGAGAGTGTCAATGAGTACTTGTTGTCGGGCTCTGAACAATGGGATGGATTTAAGGACCTTGACCATGCTGTTAAAAATTTCGATACCACTATTCGAAAACATCTTTCAGTACAGAGTGAAGGTATGCATATTTGGATAACACATGACACTGTACTTGCGACATACGCCTCTCGTATCCTGCCGAGCCGGTTGAAAATCAGCCAATGGCCACAGTATCTCGATTTTATTTCGGTAGATGTAAATAATGGTGACGTCGTTTATAAGTACGTCAATCAGGGAACAGACGGCTAATGAAACACTTACCCAAATTTCAGGAAGAATACAGTGCCAAGTTACCGGCGCTGACGTTGTTGACCAACCTAGGGTGGTCATTCCTCTCTCCTGAACTCGCGTTAGCCGCTCGTGGTGGCAAGGCCGATGAGGTGGTTTTACGCGAGGTGCTGCGTAGTGAGCTCCAGAAGCGCACCTTCACCTATGCAGGTAAGAGCTACCCGTTATCTGGAAAGGCTATCGACAACCTGATTGCTGAGGTGTGTAGCCCTGCACTTAACGAAGGCTTGTTAACTGCCAATGAGCGTCTGTACAACCACCTGCTGTATGGCATTTCTGTCACTGAGTTTGTGGATGGTAAAAAGGCCAGCCCGACGGTTGCACTGATTGATTGGCAGAACCCTACTAATAACAGCTTTGTATTTACCGAAGAGTTTACCGTTACCCGCTCTGGTGGAGTCGAAAGCCGTAGGCCCGACATTGTTTGCTTTGTAAATGGTATTCCTCTGGTAGTGATAGAAGCCAAGCGTCCAGATGGCAATGCCAAAAAAGGCCCCACCATAGACGAAGGCATTTCGCAAAGCTTGCGTAACCAGCGCCATGATGAAATCCCGTTACTGTTCGCCTATAGCCAGATGCTGCTTTCCATAAACGGCAACGAAGGCCGTTATGGTACCTGTGGCACACCCGCTAAGTTCTGGGCTGCTTGGCGTGAAGAAGATATCACTGATGCCGAGATGTACGCCTTCAAAAACAAAACGCTCAATGATGAACAATTGGCAGGTTTATTCGGCCACCGTCCAGCAAAAGACCTGGATTGGTACCAGAGCCTGACCGCCGCGGGGGAGCTTGCTGTTACGGGCCAGGATCAATTACTGATTAGCTTGTTAAGCCCTGCCCGGTTGCTGGAGATGACCCGTTACTTCACCTTGTTCGATAAAAAGGCTGGCAAAATCGTTGCCCGTTATCAGCAGGTGTTTGGTATTAAGCGACTGATTGAACGCATCAATACCCGAAGTAGCACGGGTGGCCGTGAAGGCGGTGTGATTTGGCACACCACAGGGTCGGGTAAGTCATTCACTATGGTGTTTTTAAGTAAGGCGCTGATCCTGCACGAAAGCCTAAAGCAATGCCGTATTGTAGTGGTGACTGACCGGGTAGATTTGGAAACCCAGCTGAGCAAAACCTTTGCCTCTGGCGGCGAACTGGCCGGGAAGAAAGACAAAGAAGCAGCCATGGCCACCTCTGGCAAACGCCTAGCCGAACAGATTGGCAAAGGCACTGAGCGAATTATCTTCTCGCTCATCCAGAAGTTTAATACTGCTACCAAAATGCCGGAGTGTGTAAACAACAGCTCTGACATCATTGTGCTGATTGATGAAGGCCACCGCAGCCAGGGTGGCGAGAACCATATTCGTATGAAGCAGGCGCTGCCTAATGCAGCTTTTGTCGCCTTCACTGGCACACCACTGTTAAAAGACGATAAGACCACCAATAAGTTTGGCCCCATTGTGCACGCTTATACCATGCAGCGCGCCGTGGAAGACCAGACGGTGACGCCTCTGCTATACGAAGAGCGTATTCCCGATCTGGATGTAAATGAACGCGCTATCGACAGTTGGTTTGAGCGTATTACCGAAGGGCTTTCAGACGAGCAAAAAGCCGACCTAAAGCGCAAGTTTGCCAAGAAAGGCCAAGTATACGGTGCGGACGACCGCATTCGTTTGATTGCCCTGGATATTGCCAACCACTTCGTAAAGAACATCGACGAAGGTTTGAAAGGCCAATTAGCCTGCGACAGTAAGGCCTCAGCTATCAAATACAAAAAGTATCTCGACGAAGCGGGCTTGTTTGAATCTGCCGTGGTGATGAGCCCGCCGGATAGTCGTGAAGGTAATACTGCAGTCGATGAGGCCACCACACCTGAAGTGACCCAATGGTGGAAAGACAACGTGGGTAGCCAGGATGAACAAGCTTACACCAAGCACCTGATTGAACGCTTCGACAAAGATCATTCACTTAAGATACTCATCGTGGTCGATAAGCTGCTCACCGGCTTTGATGAGCCGAAAAACGCTGTGCTCTATATCGACAAACCCCTGAAAGAGCACAACCTGATCCAGGCCATTGCACGGGTAAACCGTCTGCACCCAAAGAAAAAATTTGGCTTGCTTATCGACTATCGCGGCATTCTTGCGGAACTGGATACCACTATTCAGAAATACCAGGATCTGGCTTCCCGCACTCAAGGTGGTTACGACATCAATGATATTGCTGGCCTCTACAACCAGATGAGTACCGAGTACAAGCGCCTACCCCAGCTCTATAAGCAGCTATGGGCCATATTCGATGGCGTGAAAAACAAGAACGACATCGAGCAATTGCGTCAGGTGCTGGTACCAAAGATTGAAGAGAGAGATGGTGAGCTGGTTGACGTACACCTCAAGGTACGTGAAGACTTCTACGAAGCCCTGACTGCCTTCGCCAGTTGCTTGAAGGTAGCGCTGCAATCGGCCACCTTCTTTGAAGACAAGAGCTTTAGCGACGAGGATCGTCGCCACTACAAAGAAACGGTTAAGCAATTCTCCAGCCTGCGTCAACTGGTACAGCAAGATGCGGGCGAAAGGATTGATTACGACGAATACGCCGAACAAGTGAAAAAGCTTCTGGATAAGCATGTGGTGGGTGTCGAGGTTAAAGAGCCCGGTGGCGTGTATGAAGTGGGCAAGATGGGTCAAAAGCAACAGCCGGAAGACTGGAGCGAAGATAAAACCCGCAACGAAACTGACATTATCAAAACCCGTGTGACACGCATGATTGAGCAAGAGCTGCGAGATGACCCTTACGCTCAGGAAGCGTTCTCCAAGCTATTGCGCCAGGCCATTGAAGAGGCCGAAAAGCTATTCGACCATCCACTGAAACAGTACATGCTGTTCCGTGAATTTGAAGAGCAAGTTCAAGACAGGCGCTTAAACGACATACCTGATGCATTTGCCGGTAATCGCCATGCCCAGGCCTATTTCGGTGTTTTCAAAAAGGTATTGCCGGAAGCCTTAGCTGTGCTCGACCAGCAAGTCCAGGACAAATGGGTCAAAGTTGCCTTTGAAATTGACCAGGCGGTAGAAAGCTCAGTCGCGGAGAATTCCATCAATCCACAGAACATCGAAGCCGACATCCGCAAAAAGCTACTGCCGCGCATGTTCCAGGAATGCAAAGCCATTGGGGGCGGAATGGATCAGGCCAAGAAGATTGTTGAGATGATTGTTCAAATCACTCGGGTCGGGTTGAACGGTGCTTGAACGGATATAACCAGATGAATGTGCCGATTAAACCTCAAAGTCAGACCATGAGTTTCCGCTACGGCGACGAGCAGATTACGTTTGAGCGAGTTAAGCGCCCACAAGCTACAGGCAAGGTATTAATCAAGGTTCATCCCGATTGTCGGGTAATCGCCTCGGCTCCTGAGGGTGCTGAGAGCGAAGCCGTGTTATCTGCTGTTAAAAAGCGTGGACGTTGGATATACGAGCAGCTTCGGGATTTCCGCAAACAGCTTGAATTCACCACTCCGAGGCAATACATCAGTGGTGAGAGCCATTACTACCTGGGAAAACAGTACCTGCTGAAAGTAATTGAAGCGCCTGAGCAGGTTCAAGGCGTGAAACTGCTACGTGGCAAACTGGAAGTATCAGTACGAGCCAAGTCCGCTGACAAGGTTAAAGAGCTACTAACTGACTGGTACAAAGCACGGGCCAAGGAAACCTTCGCCAAGCGTCTAGATGCCATGCTGGAACAAGCCCTTTGGGTAGAGGAACGACCACCGCTGCGCATACTGACCATGCAAACTCAATGGGGCAGCTGCTCACCCAATGGCCGAATCACCCTGAACCCTCACCTGGTTAAAGCACCTCGTGAGTGTATTGACTACGTGATTTTGCATGAGCTTTGCCACATCGCCGAACATAACCACAGCGAGCGGTTCTACCGGCTAATGGGCCAGGTAATGCCAAAGTGGGAGAAGACGAAAGAACGGCTGGATGGGATGGCAAATCTAGTTTTTTAGCAACCTACAAGATACATAAAATGCCATATATTATGTTTAAAAGCTGTGCTAACATCTGTCCCGATTAACATAGGAATCGAAATGAGTCAACCAAACGAATTCGACATTGCTTGTTATATCCTTGAAAAACAAGGTGAGATATCAGCAATGAAACTGCAAAAGCTACTTTATTACTGCCAAGCTTGGTCAATGGTCTGGGATGAAAAAACCTTATTTGAGACAGACTTTGAAGCTTGGGCTAATGGACCAGTTTTGCCAACAATCTATGATATCCATAGAGGGAAATTTCTTGTAAATAAAGAGCTATTCACAAGTGGCAACCCTTCTAATATAGATGCTGAAGCACGCGACACTATTGACCAGGTTTTAAAGGTCTACGGTGATAAAACAGCACAATGGCTAAGTAATTTGACTCATGAAGAAGCGCCTTGGAAAGACTCAAGAGGAGATCTATCCCCCTTGGATCGTTCCAATACGATTATCGAAAAAGGTATGATTCATGAGTACTATTCAGGACTGTAACTTTGGCAAGTTCGAAAGCAGAGAAGCGCGAAGAACGCAAAAAACTTAAACAAGAAAAAGCTCAAAAGCTTGCTGATAAATTTACTTCTTCAAGCCAAATAAAAGAAATCAAGGCTCCACCTCAAAGAGAGTGCCCTAAAACTCCAATAACCCCGCAAGACAGGGCTGCATCTGTCAAAAAGCTTCCTTCAATTACTGAGAAGCCTGCTATTTCTTCCACGACAATGACTTGGTGCCACAGTCTTGCTGATATAGAAGATTACTGGACATGGGGCGAATCCAGGAAATGGACTGAATCAGAGTGGACTAGTGAAATCCTGAGAGAACTCGAACCGCTGACTAAACTTACTTGGTCTGAAATAGCGAGAATGGAAACAGGAGAAGGTAAAAAAAGAAAACGAAGAAAACGCCACCACCCGCAACCAATAAGCTCCATAATTAGCGAAGCTCAACAGCGATGGTCTAATCTAAACTTAGAACAATTCGATACAGCTTACAGATTTAGACTAGGTGGTACTAAAAGGGTTTGGGGATTTCAGTGTGGCAGTCATTTTTACATGGTTTGGTATGAGCGAGAACATAAAATATACCCAGTATAGGAACACTTATATTCAAGAGTCATCATTCTACCTCATCAAATAATTGGCGAATTGATATCTCCAATGCTTTAGCAATCTGGAAAATTTTAGTCAGCGTAATATTCTGATCACCACGCTCAATATGCCCCATATAACTCCGGTCGATCCCTGCTAGATCGGCAAAGGCTTCCTGCGACAGCCCCTTCTCTTTTCTTATCTGACGCACTCTTTCCCCAAATGCGACTAAACGTGGATCTTTCATGATTGCTCTGTTCAAAAGACAGAACTATCACCAAGTAGTGAATATATCACCACGGTATATATCGCTCATTTTCCGGATTTTTGCGGTACGCTTAACCAATCGTATGAAAAATGGGATGAGCGTATGTGGAGCAACAAGCAACAAAATCAACTGGAAAGAATACTGAATCACCCAGGACTTAGATTCAGAAAAGTCAGCAAATACAGATATCTAATCAGGTACAAATGCCGTCAATGGTACTTGTGGCCTCGGTCTGGGCGATACCAGAAGATCTCATCAAACGGCGCAGTATCAGAAATCTTCATGGGTGAACTATCAGACTTCTATCACCGATATCTAACTGAGGAACTTGATTTGCCAGAGAACTTTGGCAAGACCTGGTCTAAAGATGATGAAGAGGTGCTGTATGACATGATTGAACTGGCGTGTACATGCAGGCAAATGGCCGAGGAGCTAAAACGCCATCCAGCCAGTGTTGCAACGAGACTAGCTAAATATCTGGATGATGAGAGTCTTCAAGACCGGCTTAATGAAGATACGTACGATGTGCCTGTAAGAGAGCTGACTGACTGGAAAACCTGATGTCCATATAGCTACTACATAACCCGGTACGATAATCCGTGTCTATATAACCCGTACGTCACTGCCCTCCAGGGTGTGCAGGTAATAGGGCTGGTTCTCCGGCACCATGTGGTTGAAATGGGATTCCATGTCCAAGCGCACATCCGGGTCCGCATTTTCATTGATGGAGAGGGACGCTGACGTGTGCTGGATAAAAAAATGGGCCAAGCCGACTTCATAATCAGCCAGTGGCTGCGCCAGAGTTTGCAGAATCTCTTGAGTCACCAGATGAAATCCCCGGGAGCGGGGTTTGAGGGTAATCGTGGTTTGAAACCAGGCCATTGGGGGCTCCTTTACATACTAAGCTTCAGTCAGTTACTGACGCCACTGGCTGGGGCTCATGCCGCAGTGTTGGCGAAACGCGCGGGCAAAGTTGGCACTGTCGTTGTAGCCCAAACGCAGGGCAATGGCAGTGATATTATCCTGCCCGCTCATCAGGTATTGCTTGGCCAGGGCCATTTTTACTTCTGTCAGCAGATCCCGCCAGCGTACTCCTTCCTGCAGCAGTTGGCGACGCAGGGTACGTTCCGATACGTGTCGCTGTGCTGCCAACTCACTCAGGGATGGCAGCGGTGGCCCCGCCTGCAACAGACTCTGGCGCAGCCGCTCGGACATGCCCCCGGGTTTGGGGATCGCGCTCATCAAGGCTTCACATTGGCGTACGGCCAGCTGGAAGGACTGCTCATTGGCCAGGGCCAAAGGAAAACCGAGCAGCTCTGTGGGGATAGTTAGGCGCAGCTCATCCGATTCGAAATGAATTGCCACGTCGTGGTAGGCCGCCAGCGCCTCTTCGTCATAGAGAGTAGCCGGATAGGGGATATGAGCACTAACTGCCTGCCAGGGCTCCGGATACAGGAAACGCCCCTGCACATAGATGGAGGATACGGTGGCATCGAGGATGAACTGACAGGTGGGTTCACCCATATCCCTGCCCATAATGTTAGAGGGGCGAATCAGCAGGTGGCTCTGCTCAGCCTCCTCTTCCACCACCAGGTCGGTCAGCGGCATCACCAACGGCTGAAAGCGTTGGGCCACCCTTAGCGCCTCACCCAGAGTAGGTGCACATAAACCTGCATAACCAGTTAAACCGTGAGCTGACAGGTTAAGACGCTTACCCAAATGAACCCCCAGAGAGGGCAGACCGGTGGCCTGTATCGACCAGCTCACCAGGGTTTCCACCTGCTCCAGGGTCAGGAAATCATCCTGCTGGGAACGGATGAACGCCGGCGACTGACCGATCAACTCCAGCGGCTCAGCCGGGTCCAGGCCGTGCTCCTGCAGCAGGTTCAGCAGCACCCGAAAATAACGGGCGGGAATGAAAGCGGTAGACATTCGTATACTGTCCGCTAATGACTGATGATTGTCAATCCATCACAGGCCTGTTCACCGTTTCATCGCTAGTCTTGATCACGCACTAAAATCATAATAACGACTACAGAGGGAAAACCCGTGAAGCAGTATTTTGTTCCAGCGGGAGAAGCCGCTATCTGGGTAACAGAACAGGGTAACCCGGAGCACCCAACCTTGCTGTTTGTACATGGCTTTCCGGATGACCACCGGGTGTGGTCCGCCGTCATCGAGCAGTTGGAAAACGACTACCATATCCTGACCCTGGATTTACGGGGAGCAGGCAACAGTACTCGACCGGAAGATCGCAGTGCCTACCGCATCGAGCGGGTGATTCCGGATTTCGCCGCCGTTATGGATCATGTGGTTCCCGGCAAACCGGTGCATTTAGTGGGACATGACTGGGGCAGCACCCTGTGCTGGTCCTTCGTCAGCGATCCGCAGTTGGCGAGCCGCCTGGCCAGTTACACCAGTCTGTCAGGGCCCCACGTTGGCCTGCTGTGGCAGTGGATCAACCAACAGGTACGCTCCGCCAGCATCAGCGGCATGCAAAAGGCCCTGGCTCAACTCTCCCACTCCTGGTACATATTTGCCTTCCATATTCCCAAGTTACCGGAAACCCTGTTTACCCGCTTCGGCACCAAACTTTGGCCCTTCGCCATGAAGCAGGGCGGCGTACCGGAAGACGACGACTACCTGGAACACAGTGAAAACGATATTCGCAGTGTGACGCTGGATACCATCGAGCTGTACCGCCAGAATGCGTTCAAACCGCCACCGGTTCCGGCACCCGGCAGTATTCAGGTGCCGGTACAACTGGTGCTGCTGCAACAGGACCCATTTATCCGGCCTTACATCTTTGAGAACCTGGAGCAGTATGTGCCGAACCTGACCCGGCGTACCTTGGACAGCAACCACTGGGCACCCCGCTCCCATCCGCAGCAGGTGGCTCAGCTGATCGATCGTCACGTTAAGTCAGTGGCCAAACGCAAAAAAGATAATGCCTCTAATGCAGCGTAAAGCACTGCCGTTTCAGCAATGAAGGAAAGCACCATGAAAAACTTCAACAACAAAATTGCCCTGATCACCGGCGCCGGTTCCGGTATTGGTCAGGCCACGGCGCTGGAACTGTCCCGCCGCGGTTCAGAACTGTGGTTGGTGGACATCAACGAGGCCGGTCTGGAAGACACCGCCAAACAAATCCAGGCCAGCGGCGGGCGCTGCCATACCCGGGTGTGCAACGTCGGCTCCAGCACGGACATGAAAAAGCTGGCCAAACGGGTTCACGATACGCACCCTGCGCTGGATATTTTAATTAACAACGCTGGGATAGGTGTGGCCGGCCGCTTTGTGGATACGTCGCTTAAGACCTGGAACAAAGTGCTGGATGTGAATGTGAAAGGGGTGATGCTGGGTTGCCACCTGTTCGCCCCCAACATGATCAAGCAAGGCAGCGGTCACATCGTGAATGTGGCCAGTGCAGCGGCCTTTATCGCGGCCAAGGACATGCCGGTGTATTCCATGTCCAAATCGGCGGTGCTGGGTTTCAGCGAATCCTTGCGGGCGGATTTACATGAATACGGTATTGGCGTGTCGGCGGTGTGCCCGGGCATCATCAATACTCCCATCGTGGCCAACTCGGTGTTCGAAGGCAAAATCGGCCAAAGCGACACGGTAAAAAACAAGGCTGTGGAATTTTACAAGAAACGTAATTACACCGCTGACAAAGTGGCCCTGGGCATTATCGACGCCATCGAGCACAACCTGGCGGTGCGCCCCATCTCACCGGAAGCCTGGGCCATGTATTGGGCCAAACGCTGGGTACCCGGCGTGGTGGACTGGCTGGGGCGCAAGGATATTCCTTTTATGGCGGCAGACTGATTCACTGACATGACGGCCCGGATCAGGCCGTCGCAGTTTCGTACTCTGCTGCCGGTGCTTGGCGCAGCAATAACTGACACAAGCCCGGCACCACAATCAGGGTCAACACCGTACTCATCACCAAACCGGAAATCACCGCCCAGGCCAACGGCGGCCACAAGGTGGAACTGGACAGCGCCAGTGGCAACAGTCCCAGCACTGTAGTGGCGGTGGTCAGCAAAATCGGTGCAGTGCGCTGCCGGATGGCCAGCTGCACCGCTTCCAACACAGATTTACCCCCGTGCATTTCCGTATCCACCACGTCCAACAACACGATGGCGTTGTTCACCACGATACCCACCAACGCAATCACCCCCAGCAACGACTGGAAACCAAACGGCGAGCCGGTCAACACCAAACCGGGAAGAATACCCACCGCTGCCAGTGGAATCGTGGTCAGTACCATCAGCAAACGTCGATAGGAATTAAATTCCAACAACATAAAAAAGATCATCACCATAATGCCGATGGGCGCGGTCTTCAGGATCGCCTTGTTGGCATTTTCGGAACCTTCCGATTCACCACCCAGGATCACATTTACTCCCGCCGGCAACGGTTGCTCATCCAGCTTGGCAAAAAACTGTTTCAGGATCTGATTGAAGGCCGCCCCCGGTTGCAACTCGCTGTACAGGTTCACCGTAGGCACGCCGTTAAAGCGATAAATCTCGCTGTCCGCCACGGCGGCATTGATGCTGGCCATGGTTTGGATCGGGATCGGTTGCTGATCCTGGTAGAGATACAACGCCGGCATCCGATCCAGCCCGGTATGCTCACCGGAGCGGGAACGTACGCGCATGGTAATGGGATCATTACTGTAGCGGTATTCTCCCGCATCCAGGCCCCGCACCTGACCAAAAATTTCACTGGTGATCTGCGGCCGCTGAATACCCAATTCGGCACTGCTGTAGTCGTCAATGTTCAATTGCAGTTCCGCGATGCCCGTATCCATATTGGTGCGGATGGTGCGGGTACCTTCGATGTTATACAACACCTGCAAAGCCTGGTAAGTGGCCTGAGTCAGCACGTCTTTATCCGGATGCTGCAGGCGCAATACAATCGGCGCAGGCAAAGGTGGCCCCTGTCCCAATGGTTTCGCCACCAAGGTGGCTTCCGGCATCTGGAACTTCACTTCCTGCTCAATCCAGTCGATGATTTTACGGTTGTCGGAAAATTCATGGGTGTTCACCATCAGGCGGGCGCGATTGGGTGCATCCGGCAACGAGGATAGGTTGTAGAAAAAGCGGAACCCGGTCATACCCACCGAGCGCATTACAGAATCCACACCGTCACGCTGTATCAGTTGCTGTTCCAGGTTTTGGCTGAGTTCCGCGGTATAATCCACCGGCGTACCCATGGGCAATTCCATGTCTATGACCAGTTGATTACGATCCGCCGAGGGAAAGAACTGCATTTTCATCAACGGTGCCATGGCGATCACCACCACCATCAAACCCAACACTCCCAACAGGGCCCGCTTGGAATAACGCTGTTGTAACAGTACCAGTTTCTCCGCAATCCAATGACTGGCGGGCACGCCGGTTTTGTTACCGGGCTTTAACCAGTAGAACGCCACCAACGGCAGCAAAAACACCGAAATCACATAACTGGTGATCATGGCCAGCACGATCATCACCGGTATACCGCGGGTGAAATCCGCGGTGCCGCCTTTGGATAACAGCAGAGGAATAAACGCAGCAATAGTGGTACCGGTGGAAGAAAACAACGGCATGGCCAACTGCACAATGGATTGTTTGACCGCTTCGGCGCGAGTCAGGCCGTTACGCAGTTGCGTCTCAATGGATTCAACAATAACGATAGCGTTATCCACCAGAATGCCGAGGGAAATCACAATACCGATAACCGCCACCTGATGCAGAATGCCTCCGCCCATGTTGTAAACCGCAAGGGTGATCAAAGCAACCACCGGCAACACCAAAGCCACCAGTAACCCCGTGCGCCAACCCAACGCCAATAACACGATTACGGCAATGATACCGGCACTGATCATTAAACTGATTTGCAGTCCATCCAGACGCGCTTTTACATAGGTTGGCTGAAAAAACGCTTCCTTGATTTCCAACGGTGCAAACATGGGCCGGATCTCATCCAGTTTTTCCCGCAACCTCTCACCGAATGCAATGGTATCGGTTTGTCCGCGTACCGTGATGACACCCAACGACACGGCTCGCTCACCATTGTGAAACGTTTGCGCCGCCAGGGGTTCCCGCGGCTGGATGCGAATACTGGCCAACGCGTTCAACGGTACCCGCTGGCCATTAGGCAGGGTGATCGGCAATAACGCCAGATCATTCAGCTCTTGCACATCGGATTGGGTGTTGATACGAATAAAACGATCGCCGTTATTAATCAGGCCGCCGGGGATCAGGGCATTACGTTGCTGTAAATGCTGTACAATGGTCTGGCGGTTAATGCCCAACTGATGCAACACGGTTTCGTCAGTGGCAATCACCAGTTCTTTCTCCGGCGCACCGTTTACTTCAATACGGGACACGCCGGGCACGGTTAACAAATGCTGTTTGATTTCATCCGCCGCGTCTGCCAGCACAATAGGATTGTCATTCCCCATGACACTCAATACCACGGTGGGAATATCCATGCGGCGGTCATCCAGCTCGATATCCGACACACCATCAGGAAATTCCCGTTGGGCACGCTCCATGGCTCGCCGCACCCTATCCCAGGCCGCATCGGTAGCGTAGATACGGTCTTTCAACTGAATGGTGAAGACGGCGATATTATCGCGGGATATGGTTTCCAGCTGCTTGATTTCTTCCACCTGGGCCAGCTCTTCTTCCAACGGCTCAGTGATGAGTTTTTCAATCTGGTTGGCGCTGGCTCCTGGGAACACCACCTTGAGAATGCCTACCCGATAGGGAAAGCTGGGATCTTCCTGGCGGGCCATGCTGCTATAGGCCACCAACCCGGCTAACGCCATCAGAACGGCGAAACCGAAAACAAAACGTTGGTAGCGCGTCAGTAACCGATACAGGCTCATTGCACAACCTCAACGTTGGCGCCGGGATAAAGCTGATGATTACCGGCAATCACCACCGCATCCTGAGGCTGCAACGGCCCGTTGATGACGATCTTGTCGTTGATGATCTGCAGCGGCTTAACCGGCACCAGTTCCACCTGGTTGTTGCTTGTGACCCGATACACCGCACTCTGCTGGCGACCGGTTTTGATCAGGGAGCTGGCCGGCAAAACAAACTGCCCCGCCACCGCCGATTCAAATTGAATATGCACCGTGGTGCCTGGGATCAAACCGGCATCCGCCAGTTTGACGATGACCGTGGGCAACGCACCTCGCTCACGAAAGGGTGTGACTTCATGCACTACGCCGGCAAACTTGCGATTGCCGGAAAACGGCGCCAGGACCGTTAATACATCACCGGCAGCAACGGATGCCGCAGCGCCATCACTGACGATCACTTCAATTTCCACCTCATCAGGGTCCGCCAATTGCAACAACGGCTGGCCCACCTGAATCACTTCCCCCGGCTCCACCGGTGTTGATGTGATAACACCCGCAAAGGGTGCACGGATGGTTTGTTCCGCATCCATTTGCTGGGCCTGCATGTATTGGGATTCGGCAGCATCGGTGGCCGCCTGGGCCGCTTGTACCGCACTGCGGGCGGATTCCATCTCCTGAATGGAAGCCACCTTTTTTTCATACAGACTTTTAATCCGATCATAATCCCGCTGGGCCTGGTCCACTTGCACCCGGGCTTGCTGCCAGCGCTGTTTGGCGGCCAGCGCCTGTGGGGTGGCACCGGGGTTATAGACCTTGGCCAATACATCACCCTGCTGCACTTGCGATCCGAGCTTTACTTCCCGCTCCAGCAGACGGCCACTCACCTGGGAACGGATGGTGACCCGGTTGGCGGCGCGAGCGGTGCCGATAAAGGTTTGGTAAAGGCTGGGAGCTTTGTCCTCAAGATAGGATACCCGTACCGGAAGTCGGTTCTGTGATGCGGGTGCCGCGGCCTGTTCCGGTGCCGTGGATTCAGAGCATGCTGCCAACGACAGCGCGGCTGTCACGCCAAGAGCAAGCAAACCTGTTTTTGTTAGTGAAATCATTGTTCCGCCTCCGGCAAACCTTAATTGACACATTGCCAACAATTGACATTTTGATAATAATTAACAAAATGTCAATATTTAGACCTGAAAGTTCAGGAGCAGCCCAGTTGAGACCACGATCCAGAAACGACGAAGAGAAACTCGAACGTCGTAACAGCATTTTGGATGCCGCCAGAAAGACAATACTTTCAAAGGGATATGAAAAAACCACCATGGATGATATCGCCCGTGCTGCCAAATTGAGCAGAGGGCTGCTGTATGTCTATTTTAAGGATAAAGATGACATTCAAATGGGACTGGCGGTAAAGGCCGGTGAAGCTCTGTACCAGCGAATGAAAGCCGCAGTAGACGTTGCCCACAGCGGTATCGACGCCCTCAAGGGCATTGGCGAAGCCTATTACCAGTTCTATCGCCAGGACCATGAGCACTTTCAATGCCTCTGTATGCGCATGGGTATGATCAATCCCAGCCTGGACCGCAACACAGATTCCTGCACCCTGCGGGAGATGATGGCGGAGGAAGACAAAATCATGGGCCTGATGAGCAGCTGCGTGGAACGCGGCCTGCAGGACGGCACCATTAATCCTGATAAAGTGGATAACCCCTTGCAAACTGCCATGTTCATGCGCGGTTCTCTGCACGGCGTGATCATGCTGCAGGACACCACCGGCAGCTCCCTGTTTGATCGTACCGAACTGGATCGGGAAGAACTGATTCTCTACGCTATGCGTTTTGCATTGGAAGAACTGCGCGCCTAGACGCTTTTCCCTGCCTGCCCTGCTCAGTACAATGGGCTGATGACCTCTACTCTTTCAGCCACACATTCGTTTTCAACCAAACCCCTGGTCGGCGTCAGCAGCTGCCTGATGGGTATGGCTGTGCGCTACGATGGTCAACACAAATTCCAGGCCCCGTTACTGGAACTGATCGCTCCCCATGTAAGGCTACTGCCGCTGTGCCCTGAGAGTATGGCGGGCATGGGCATTCCCCGGGCGCCGGTAAATCTGATTCAGGATGGTGACGACATTCGGGCAGTGGGCAGGGATGATCCGCAACGGGATGTTACCGAACGCTTGCGCAGCATGGGCAGAATCACGGGGCGGGTGTACCCCGACTTATGTGGTTATATACTGCAAAGCCGCTCACCAAGCTGTGGCTTTCAAACCACTCCGATTTTTAATGCCGATCAATCAGAAGTAATAAATGCGCAAGGTAACGGGCTGTTCGTAATGGAATTGCTTAAGGCATTTCCTGATCTGCCGATTCTGGACGATCGACAAATGAATCACACTGAGATTAATCTATTCTTGGAGAATGTCAGGAAGCGAGCCAACAACATCACACATGAATAACAAAAATAAAACCAACGAGCCGGATTTTCTGGTGGATTGGCAAGCAGACGACATACACTCGATCGAGAGCATAGACCTGGAACAGTTGGCCAGGAAAGGGGCCTTTGAGTACTCCGGAAAACTGCGCAACGCCATGGCCTCCCTGCACACTGACACCACCCATGTGGAAGTGAGCGACCTGGATCACCCCACTCCCATGAGCCTGACATTCACCCCCAACCGCACACTGCTGTCCGGCCTGGTGACGGCAACAGCAGAGGTGGAATACGGCTACCCTGAAGAAGGCATTGTGCGATCTGCCACCGTCGGCAATGTACTGTTCATGCTGCCGGGACGGGAGCTGCAGGCCCGGATTACCCCCGGCCGCCTGTGTTCCGTCACCTGTTCTTTCGATAACGACTATGCCGCAACCTTTCTGGGGCCGCTGGCTACACTCACCCATGCGCAATTACATGAAGCACTGGATTTTCGCAGTTCATTGATTTCCTCGATTTTGCTGCGTCTGATGCAGGAAGCACTCGCACCGGGCGCCATCAGCCACCAAGTGGTGGACTCATTGGGCCACGCCATGCTCACCGAATGCGCCCATTGGTTGCAGGCGCCGGAACAGGATATCAAAGGCACCTTCACGGCTCGGGAATTCCACATGATCGAGCACTATCTCGCAGGTTTGACCGGTAAAGCACCCAGCGTCGCAGACCTGTCAGCACTCTGTGGTCTCAGTGAACGCTACTTTGCCAAGCTGTTTCGGGATTTCACCGGCGTTCCCATTTCCCAATATATTAAGGCGGTACAGCTGTCCCGCGCCAAGTCCCTGTTGTTGGAGACCAGCCTGCCCCTGAAAGAGATCGCCTACCGCCTGGGGTTCAGTTCCACGGCCAATTTCACTGCGTCTTTTCGCACCCTCACCGGCATCACACCCGGCCAGTATCGTAAAAGCCACTGAGACATCCATTCTCAAATGACCCACAACGTCGCATTTCAATAGCAATAGTCGCTTATCAATAGGCTTTTGGTTTGCCCTTCCAGGCTTGGTTTTTTAAGTTAAATGAACAGAGGGGACCGCTGGCGAAAGCGGGTTCTCAATAACAATACAAAAACCCTCCTGGAGTTCAAAATGTTAATCCCAAGCATTCGATTGATCGGGCGCATAACGATGGCGGCCGCCCTTATAATGTTAACTGCCTGCCAGGGCTCAGATGCTGAAATTGAGCGGGCTCCCAAAATCGGTTTGATCTGGACAGCACCCACGCTGATTCCATTTGAAGAGGCCGGTTACGAGCTGGAAGAGTTTTTTTTCAGCGGCACCGCCAACGCCTACACCAACCGCGCACCACTCACCTCCGACGGCAAATGGGACGTGGAACCCAGCGGCGAAACCGCAACCTATAAGTCCCGCATGTTTGTCTATCGCCCCACCAACCCGTCGGACTTCAACGGCACCGTGGTGGTTGAATGGATGAACGTATCCGGTGGAATTGATACCCCCACGGAATGGATTACGGCCCACACCGAATTTATACGGCGGGGATACGCCTATGTCGCCGTATCCGCCCAGTATGTGGGCGTCGAAGGCGGCCCCATGCCGTTGCCGCGACAGGTGCCTATCTGTCTTGCCGTGAAATGTACTCACCCGCTGCGTTATGGCAGCCTGCATCACCCCGGCGACAGTTTCTCATACGATATTTTCATGAAGGCAGCAGAACTGGTACGTCACCCCAGGGTCATCAATCCACTGGGAGAATTGACAGCCGAACGCATTATTGCCACCGGGGAATCCCAGTCCGCCCATCGTCTTGTTACTTTGGTGAATGCTTTTGGTTCAAACACAGACTTGTTTGATGGCTACTTCATTCACAGTCGCCTGGGCGGAGTTCCGGAGTTGGGTGGAGGCGCTTCCGCGCCGCTGTCACAAGCACCCCAAGCTGACATTGTTCCCCCGACTTCCGTGCAACTACGGGATGACCTGAGCGTACCCATCATTAACCTGCAAACCGAAACCGATCAGATAACCTTAGGCGCACTTAGCAGCCGTCAGGACGACAATCCTTCTTTCCGCTTGTGGGAAGTGGCCGGTACCGCCCATGCCGATCTGTACGTGGCCCGCTATGGTTTAGTGGATGATGGCGATGATGTGGTGACCGCTGAGATCAAATACCTGAAACGGGCGAACCCAATCCTGCCCCCGTGCACCGATTTTATTTCCAGCGCTCCACAACATCATTTCACAGTGAAAGCCGCCTTCCGCGCATTGAATACCTGGCTGACCGACGGCGTTGCCCCAGCCAGCTATCCGCGCTTACAGGTTAACGCCAGCCAGGACGGTTTTGAAACCGATGCTTTCGGCAACGTGCTCGGCGGAATCCGCAGCCCCTATGTGGACGCGCCCATTGCACGCCTGTCGGGATTGAATAATGCAGATCGCAACGAGGATGGTTTGTGCTTTCTCTATGGTTCCACCACCCCCCTGGACGCAACCACAGTGCAATCACTGTATCCAACCCAGGATGATTATGTGACCGCTGTGATCCAGGCAACGGATACGGCCGTTGCAGACGGTGTTATCCTGCCGGACGATGCGCACCTGATTATCACGGCTGCAGAAAATACGGAGCTTCCGTAGAACTCAGTTCTGGTGTCCGAGCCGATCAGCGGCCCAAGGCCTGCAGGAACAACGCCTCATATTGTTCCGCACTAAACCCGATGGGATTACCGCCCGCCGCGGGATCCCGCTCGGACATGGCGCCCACCACGGGCGCCTGGGTGGCATCAATACCCAGCGCGGTTAAGTCTTCAGGTATGCCCACTTGGATTCGCAAGTCCAATATCCAATTAAGGAAACCATCAAAACTCGCATCCGCCAAATCCAGGTACCGGGCCAGGCGAATAATGCGTTCTTCAATAGCTGAACGATTGGCCTGCAACACATAAGGCATCAGGATGGCATTCAACATGCCGTGATGGGCATCATAGAGTGCCCCCAAACTGTGGGCCAATGCGTGCATGGCGCCCAGCCCACGCTGAAACGCAGTAGCCCCCATCGCCGAGGCCACCAGCATCTGGGTACGGGCCTCCAAATCATTGCCGTCTGACACCGCCCGGGGCAGAAAGTCTTTCACCAGGCGTATACCTTCAATGGCAATCCCTTCCGCCATGGGGTGATAAAAATTGGAGCAGAAGGCTTCCAGGTTGTGGGAGAGCGCATCCATCCCGGTCGCTGCCGTCAGTCCTTTCGGCAGCCCGACCGTCAGGGTGGGATCGAGAATGACTTTTGCCGGCAGCATCTTCGGGTGGAAAATAATTTTCTTTACCTTGTTTTCGGCATCAGTGATCACCGAGGATCGCCCCACTTCCGACCCTGTGCCTGCGGTCGTGGGAATGGCCACCACCGGCACCATGCCATCCACATTTACGCGGCTCCAGTTATCACCCACATCTTCAAACGCCCAGATGGATTGATCCTGCCCCACCATCAACGCCACCGCTTTGCCCGCATCCAACGCAGAACCACCGCCCAACGCGATCACACCATCGTGATGGCCGGAGCGGAATGCTGCCACACCGGCATCCACATTGGCGGACGTGGGATTGCCTTTGACGTCACTGAACAACGACACTGCTAAGCCGTTGTCATTGCAATGAGCCATAATTTCGGCAGTTAAGGGCAATGCAGCCAACCCCGGGTCCGTCACCAGCAAGGGCGCGCGAATTCCCAACTGTTCGCAACACTGCACCAATTCTCGCCAACGGCCAGCCCCCACCAATACGGAGGTGGGATAATTCCAGTTTGCCTGCAATGAATCCATGATATTCACACCTGTTAAATGCGTTTTAAATGGAAAGACTTGGGGCGGGTGACCTGTTCAAACCCCACCACAGACAAGGTACAACCACGGCCGGAGTGCTTGACGCCGGTCCAGGCCAACGCCGGGTCCAAATAATCGCAGCGATTGATAAAAAAGGTGCCGGTTTCCACCTGCTCGCCGATGGCAACGCCAGCGGCTTCATCCTGGGTGAACACAGATGCCGTCAACCCAAATTCGGAATCGTTCATCAACGCAATGGCTTCGTCATCGCTTGCCACCTTCTGCACCCCCACCACGGGCCCAAACGATTCTTCCGTCATGATGCGCATGCTGTGATGCACATTGGTGAGTAATTGCGGTGCCAGATAAGGGGTGCAGGGTTGGCTCAGAGGAAAGAGCGCTTCATCGATATGACAGTGGGCTCCTTGAGATACCGCTTCCTGAATTTGTTCCCGCACAAAATCCGCCGCAGAGGCTTTTACCATCGGCCCCAATGTCACGTCCGGGTCATCGGAACGGCCCAACTTATATTGCTGTACCAATGCGACAGCCCGGGCCACAAATTCATCGTATACATCAGCGTGCACATAGATGCGTTCAATACCACAGCAACTCTGCCCGGAATTAAAAAATGCGCCGTCCACCACGGTTTCCACCGCATGATTCAAATCGGCATCCGCGCGTACATAGGCGGGATCCTTGCCACCCAATTCCAAACCCACGTGCTTGAAATGCCCGGCCGCCACCCGCTCCACCATGGCGCCGCCGGGCACCGAACCAGTAAAGGCAATCTGGTCTATGGCCGGATGGGCAATCAGTTTTTCCGTGTCGTCGTGGGTTAAATGCAGGAACTGAAAAACACCGTGCGGCAATCCGGCCTCCACAAAGGCGCTGTGCAACTGCTCGGCGCACAATGGGGTTTGGGCGGAGTGCTTCAGCAACACCACGTTACCTGCGAGAATGGCCGGTACAATACTGTTGATCGCGGTCAGATAAGGATAATTCCAGGGCGCAATAACAAACACCATGCCCAATGGCTCGCGTTTGATATAGCGGGTAAAACCAGGCTTGTCTTCTACCTCAATATTAGCCAGTGCTTTGGGTGCGGCTTCGATCATGTAACGTGCCCGCTCAGCCAGTCCACGCACTTCTCCCTTGGCATATTGAATTGGCCGCCCCATCTGCCAGCAAATCTGGTGGGCAATTTCTTCTTCATTAGCCAGGAAGGCATCCACCATGGCGGAACACAGACGCTGCCGCTCTGACAACGGCGTCGCCTTCCATTGCGGCTGAGCCAGTTGCGCACGGGCCAGGGCTTCATTGATCTCGGCCTGGGTCGCATAGTGGCGGGTGGCATAAACACTGCCATCCACCGGCGAGATAATATCGAATGCTGTCATATCAGAACCTGTCTGGATTCAGCGAAGGAAATTGAGCTTAAATAATTTCAAAATAGCGTTTCAGTTCCCAGTCGGTGATGTGTTTGCGGAACTCCTGGGCCTCCCACAAACGGGTGCCCACATAGTGCTCCACGAAGGCCTTACCAAACAGATCCTGGGCCACCTGGGATTTCGCCAGTCTACCGGCCGCTCTCTCCAGTGTGTGAGGCAATTCCAGATGATCCGGAAAGCTTTGCTCATAGGCGTTACCCTTCACCTGGGGCTCCAGGGGCAGGCGTTGTTCAATGCCCATTAACCCCGAGCCCAATGCCGCCGCCAGGGCGATATAGGGGTTGGCATCGGCGGAACCAAAACGGAATTCCACCCGCTGGGATTTTTCGGAACCGGGAATGACCCGCAAGGACGTGGTGCGGTTTTCCACACCCCAGGTGGCGTGAGTAGGCGCCCAGAAGCCGGGAATCATCCGGCTGTAGGCGTTAACGGTTTGCGCATACATGGCCGTTAATTCCGCCATGTATTTCTGTTGCCCGGCCAAAAAATGTTTCTGCAGGTCACTCATATTGTATTGGGCACCGGCCTGGTAGAACACCGATTCGTGGTGCTTGTTCTGCAGGGAAATATGAATGTGTCCACTCTGGCCGGGATAATCATTGGACCACTTGGCCATAAAGGTGGCCATCATATTATTGCGTTGCGCCCATACCTTGGTGAAGGTTTTGAACAGCAGTGCCTTGTCAGCGGCGCTCAATGCGGAGTCCACATTGATGGCCGCCTCCAATACACCGGGGCCGGTTTCGGTATGCAAACCTTCCAGGGGAAAATCCATTTGCTGGCATAGGGCCAGCAGCTCCTGATACAACTCAGCGTGTACGGAGCTACGCAATACAGAGTAACCGAAAAAACCGGGGGTAATGGGATTCAGATTCTGGTAGCCCTTGTCCCGCACCGATTGCGGTGTTTCATTGAACATGAAGAATTCATATTCGAAGGCCGCTTTGGCTTCGAAGCCCATGGCACCGGCCATGTCCAGAACGCGCTTCAACACCCCCCGGGGGCAAATGGCATCAGCGGGCGTTTCAAACTCCGCCAGAAAAAACAGCATACCCGGCTCACCGTACACATCGCGGCAGGACTCCGGCACAATGCGCACCGGGGCATCCGGATAGCCGGTCTGCCAGCCGGTGTACTGGATATTCACCCCTTCATAGAGCTGGTCATTGCTGTCCCAACCCAGCACTACATCACAAAAGCCAAAGCCCTTATCCAAAGCGGAGAAGAATTTCTCCCGACTCATGTATTTGCCCCGAATCACCCCATCGATGTCCGCCACGCCCACTTTGACGTGGCTCAGCTCCCGCTGCTGCACGATGGCCTTGGCTTGCTCAATGGTATGGACTTTACGTGGATCCAGGGGCTCGGTCATCGGCATGTTCCTCGGGGCCTAAAGGGGCATCATGATTAAGGGATTCACATCTACTGGATTACTCCAGATAGGTATAGCCTGTCAAACCTTCCCGCAACTCTTTGAGAAAGGCGGCCTGTTCTGCGCGGCTGAGGTCGGTTAATACCAGCTGCTCGTGAATCTGTTGTTGCAATAGCATGGTATCGAACTGCACATAACGCAAAATGTGATCCACCGTATCCCCTTTCAGGGTATTGAGAAAACGGAAGCCGCCTTTGCCATTGAGTGCAACATCCACCGCATCGGTGTCACCAAACAGGTTATGCATGTCCCCCAAAATTTCCTGGTAGGCACCCACCATGAAAATGGCCAGGGACATACCGTGGGCTTCATCCCACTGCGGCAACGGAAGGCTGGTGGCCAGATCGTGGGTATCCACATACTGGTCAATACGGCCATCAGAATCGCAGGTAATGTCCTGCACCACACCGCGGCGAGTCAAAGGCTGATCCAGTCCCGCCACCGGCAATACCGGGAATACCTGATCGATACCCCAGGCATCCGGGATGGACTGGAACAGGGAAAAGTTCAGGAATACTTTATCCGCCAGCTTTTCATTGAGTTCGTTAAGGATGTCCTGATGGGCGCGGGAATTCAGATCCAGCTTGCCGCGCAGCGCCTGACAGGCGGCCCCATAAATCTCTTCCGCCTGGGCTTTATCATCTAGACTCAGCACCCCGTGGGTGTACATATCCTGGGCCTCGCCCAACCGGTACAGCACTTCATGGTATAACTCCGACAGGGAACGGCTGCGCGCAGCCCCTTCAATCTCGTGATAGCAGCGGGCCAGTTCCTGCAACACCAGCGGTGAATTCGCATCCGGTTCCTGTGGCCGCTTTGCCGCCGGGCTTTCCACCCCGATCACGTTACTGACCAACACCGCATGATGAGCGGTAAGCGCGCGACCGGATTCGGAAATCACATCCGGCAATGGCAAGTCATCACGCTGACACACCTCTTTCAGCGCCAGCAGAATATTGTAGGCATACTCTTCCATGGAATAGTTCATGGAACAGAAGCTGCGGGACCGGGTGCCTTCATAATCCACCCCCAGGCCACCACCCACGTCCACCACCTGAACCTCGCAACCGGCCTGACGCAGAGCAGAATAATAACGGGCAGCTTCTTTCATTCCCCGTTGAATATCACGGATATTGGAAATCTGGGAACCCAGATGGAAATGCAGCAACTGCAGACGATCCAGTGAGTCATGTTGTTTAAGGGTATCGATTACCTGCAGAATCTGGGTAGCTGACAGGCCGAACTTGGATTTCTCACCACCGGTATTCTGCCAGTTGCCTTTGCCGATGGAGCTGAGTCGCGCCCGCAGACCAATTCGAGGCTTCACCTGCATGGCCTGGGCTTCGTCCAGCACCAGCTGCAGTTCGCTCATTTTTTCCACCACGATGTAAACCCGGCGCCCCATCTTTTCACCGATCAGGGCCAAACGGACAAATTCGCGATCCTTGTAGCCATTGCAGACGATCACCGAGTTACCCCGGCTCAGCGCCAACACCGCCATCAGTTCCGGTTTACTGCCTGCCTCCAGCCCGACACCACAACGGGGGTCCGGCACACCACCATTGTAAATTTCCTCTACCACCCGCCGCTGCTGATTCACCTTGATGGGATAAACGGCGGTGTAGTTACCCTGATATTCCAGGGTATCCATAGCTTTGACGAAGGCAGAACTCAGTTTGCCCACGCGATCCCGCAGAATGTCCACGAAGCGCAACAGCAGTGGCGTGCGCATACCCGCATCCTGAGCCGCCGCCACAATCTCCTGCAACGGGATGCGATCCGCACCAGTTCCCACGTCCAACAAGCCCTGGTCGTTGATATCAAAGTAGCCTTCACTCCAGTTATCAATACTGTAAGTGTCACGGGCGATGTCGATAATGGTGTGAGGCATGGGTTCAGATTCCAATTATACAGTTCCTAATGAAGTTCCTGATGATGTTCCAGTGGCGGAACGTTCAGATCATTGAGACCAGGGTGAAAGGACGGTATTGTAGACCCATCCGCCCGGCGTCAAAAGCGCTTGGTAATCTGATCATTTTGAGTTATTTTTCGCGCCGCATCCAACCCCCAATTGATCGGGAGCATCAATTAATGAACGACTCTTCCAAAAGCACCGATACCGGCACCTGGTTCACTGAGATTTTTGGCGACGAAGGCACGTCCTTCGGCCTGGAAATTACTGCCAAGTTACATGAGGAACAGACCCAGTATCAGTTTCTGGAAGTCTACGACACCAAAACCTTCGGTAAACTGATGGTATTGGATGGCTGCGTGATGCTCACCACCCGGGATAACTTTCTCTATCACGAAATGATGTCCCACCCGGCGTTGTTCACCCACCCCAACCCCAAGAAAGTGGCCATTATCGGTGGCGGCGACTGCGGTACCCTGCGGGAAGTACTGAAACACCCGGGCGTGGAAAAATGCACCCAGATCGATATTGATGAAAAAGTCACCTGGGCCTCACAGCAATGGTTCCCGGAACTGTGTGAGTCCAACGACGATCCCCGCGCTGAGTTGCTGTTTGACGACGGCATCGCCTGGGTGAAAAACTGCGAGCCCGGCACCATGGACCTGATCATCATCGACAGCACTGACCCGGTGGGTCCGGCGGAAGGGCTGTTCGCGGTGGATTTCTATCGGGACTGCTTAAAAGCGCTGAAGCCGGAAGGCATTCTGGTGCAGCAGAGCGAGTCGCCACTGCTACACAGCAACAGCATTATCAAGAAGATTCATGAAGACATGAAGGAAGCGGGCTTTCATCAGTGTCACACGCTGCCGTTTCCGCAGCCGGTTTACCCCACTGGCTGGTGGTCCTGCACCATGGCCAGCCCATTGGGTTCAGTGACTAACTTCCGCGCTGAAGACGTGGCTGCCAAACCTTTCCCCACCGAATACTACAATCTGGAAATCCACCGGGCCGCCCTGGCCATGCCGGAATTTATGAAGCGGGATCTGGGCAAGTAAGCATTTAGGTAAATAAGCGCTGTTCCCAAGGCGAGGCTCAGGCCTCGCCACACTCATCCTGATATTTCTGCTTTAGCTTCGTTCGATAGGCATCCGCTTCATCATCTGACATGTATTCCCGGGTGCCATCCTCTTTCTCATCATAGAAATGGGTGTATTGATCGAGGTAACTGAGGCGATTCTTGAATCGAGTGCAGTATTGCGCCCGCTCTTCCGCTTCCTGTGCCAACTTGGCACGTTGCTCTTCTTTGGCGAGACGCTCTTCCTCCAGCATTTTCACCAGCTTTTTCTGGCGCTGCATGCGCTCGAACTCGGATAAATCCGGCGTACCCGGTTCTTCCTTTGCTGCGGGCAGATCCATCGCCTGTGCCTTTCCCCCCACGGGTGCCTTGTCCGAGAAGTGAACCCGGCCATTGTCATCAACCCAGCGATATACTTCGGCCTGTGCCGTCACCGACAACATCACGGCCACCAGCATGCTCCCCAATTGCACACATGATCGCATTGTATTGCCTTCCTCCTTTGATGAATGTCCACACTGTCCAACAGTGCCAGCTCATTATATCGCCCTGGTGACCGGGAGAATAATGATCATTTGTTAACCGTTGATTACCCGGTGTGACATTCCGTTTGATTGCTGCAATAAAAAAGGCTCCCGAAGGAGCCTTTTGAGATCAAGTTATTGATCTGACAGATTATTTACCGCTGCCGGTAAACTCTGGGTACGCTTCCATACCACACTCAGCCAGGTCAACACCTTCGAACTCTTCTTCTTCGGTTACTCGGATACCCAGTACCGCTTTCAGGATGCCCCATACTACCAGGGACACTACGAATACCCAGATAAAGATGGTCAGAGCACCGATGATCTGGCCGCTGAAGGATACGTCGCTGTTGGTAACAGGTACCAGCAACAGACCCAGCAGACCACAGGTACCGTGTACAGAGATGGCACCCACAGGATCGTCGATTTTCAGTTTATCCAGAGCCAGGATACTGAATACCACAAGAACACCACCAGCAGCACCGAACAGGGTAGCTTCCAGGGCAGTCGGTGTGGAAGGCTCAGCGGTGATGGCCACCAGGCCAGCCAGAGCACCGTTCAACAGCATGGTCAGGTCAGCCTTGCCGAACAGCAGGCGAGCTGTAATCAGAGCGGCAATCGCACCACCGGCTGCTGCGGTGTTGGTGTTCAGGAACACCATGGCAACGGAGTTGGCGCTGGCAACATCACCCAACTTCAGTACGGAACCGCCGTTGAAACCGAACCAGCCCATCCACAGGATGAAAGTACCCAGAGTAGCCAGAGGCAGGTTGGCACCGGGAATCGCGTTTACCTGTCCGTTAGGACCGTATTTGCCTTTACGAGCGCCCAGCAGCAGAACACCAGCCAGAGCAGCCGCGGCACCGGCCATGTGAACGATACCGGAACCGGCAAAGTCAGAGAAACCAAGGTCGCCCAGGTTGTACATACCGAAAACGTCAGCACCGTTCCAGGTCCAGCTACCTTCCATAGGATAGATGAACCCGGTCATGACCACGGCGAAAGCCAGGAAAGCCCACAGCTTCATACGTTCTGCAACCGCACCGGATACGATGGACATTGCAGTGGCTACGAATACAACCTGGAAGAAGAAGTCAGAAGCACCAGAGTAAATGGAGCCGCCTTCAAAACCGTCTTCACGTCCGGCGAACTCACCCAGAGTGGCCGCAACGTCTACGTCGGCGATACCAGACAGGAATACGCCGCCGTCGTACATGATGTAGTAACCACATACGAGGTACATGATGCAGGAAATGGCAAACAGGGCCACGTTTTTGGTCAGAATTTCAGTGGTGTTCTTGGCTCGGACTAAGCCAGATTCGAGCATGGCGAAACCTGCCGCCATCCACATTACGAGCGCGCCGCACACCAGAAAATAAAAGGTGTCCATCGCATATTGCAGGTGAAAAATATTGTTTTCCACGGTCTTGCCTCCGCAAAATTAAAAAATAATAGGCATGGATTCTTAGGGTGAAACTTTTTTAGATCGCGTCAGTACCGGTTTCGCCAGTACGGATACGAATCGCCTGTTCCAGAGGCGTAACAAAGATTTTGCCGTCACCGATCTTGCCGGTGTTGGCCGCTTTACTGATGGATTCAATCACTTGATCCAGCAAGTCATCGGAAGTAGCCACTTCGATTTTTACTTTAGGCAGGAAATCCACCACATATTCCGCGCCGCGATACAGCTCGGTATGGCCTTTCTGACGACCGAAGCCTTTAACTTCAGTGACAGTGATACCCTGAACCCCAATTTCGGACAGTGCTTCACGCACGTCGTCCAATTTGAATGGTTTGATTACAGCAGTAACCAGTTTCATATGAACATCTCCTATTAATGCTCGAAAGCGAAAAGTTGGTTCGGTCCCGATATTCGCAAATCAGTGCAAACGCTTAGCATGCTGCCCAATGGCGGAACATGCCCAAGTGATAGCACAAACCATGCCTATTAGTTTTAATTGCGAAGAATCAAGTGGTTAGCCCCAAAACAGCCGGGTTTCACCATCATGATTGCACCATTATATCGCACCAAAAGCAGGCACGCCCTGTGGATTTGCAGACCCAACATGGTGCAAAGGCGTTTTGCTGCCGCATTTTGGTGACACCCGAAACGGGCGTGATACACTGCTGCCTAGATCATGAAGGAGACATCATGAACCGTCAGGAAAACTTAGTAAACCGCATTTTGGAATTGGTCCAGGAGCGCCTGCCGCAAGATCTGGGCGAATTGGGACAGGATCTGCGCCAGAATCTAAGCTCCGTGATCAAGGAATCCCTGGCACGCATGGACCTGGTGACCCAGGAAGAGTTCGAAGTGCAAACCAAAGTGCTGGCGCGCACCCGTCAACGTCTGGAAGATCTGGAAAAGCAAGTGGCCGCACTGGAACAACAGCTTGCGCCAAGTCAGGAAAATGCGGAACAGTAGCTGTCAAAATCCAAAGAATTGAATACTATTACGACATCCCCCACTTTCAGGAGTTTATTGTGAATCGATTCAGTGTATTGCACCGCACGTTTGCCCGAATCATGGCTGTCATGATGGTTGTAATTGGTCTGATGAGCGCTTCCGCTCAAGCGGCCATGGTCACTACAGGCGACGTTATTTCCACCGCATCGCAACAGGAAACCCGCGCCCAGGTGCTGGCCATTCTGGATCAGGACGAAGCCCGCGATGCCCTGCTTAGCCTGGGTGTTGCACCCGCTGATGTCGAGCAACGGGTGCAGGATATGACCACTGCCGAACTACAGGCGTTCAGCAAACAGGTTGAAGAGATGCAGGCCGGCGGTAGCGCGGTAGGCGTTATTATTCTGATATTTGTCATTCTCATCGTGCTGGATCTGCTGGGCACC
Organism: Pseudomonadales bacterium; assembly: GCA_002708905.1. GTDB lineage: Bacteria > Pseudomonadota > Gammaproteobacteria > Pseudomonadales > Ketobacteraceae > Ketobacter. The sequence goes on from PAPM01000039.1 coordinate 45,364, forward strand.
ACCAACATCTTCCCGGTTATCAAGCCAATCAATACCAATTGAAGTACGTCTTCCTGGGAATCAGCCTGCTGTTGGCGGGCTGTTCCCTGAATCCATCTGTTCAGCTCACCGCAGAGTTCTTACAACAGATACCCTCCCGCATTGAGATCACCGATACGCCCTTTATCCAACAGGCTGATTACCAATGTGGCCCTGCGTCCCTGGCCATGGTGCTGAACCACCAGGGCTATGCCACCACCCCCGAAGCATTGGCGAACCAGGTATTCACCCCCAAGGCACAGGGCAGCTTCCCGGTGGAGATGGATATCACCGTCCGGCGCCAGGGATTCATCAGTTATCCGGTGAAGAACCTGCATGACTTGTTGCGGGAAGTGGCGGCCGGTAATCCGGTGCTGGTGTTGCAGAACCTTGGGATATCCTGGTATCCGAAGTGGCACTTTGCCGTGGTGATTGGTTACGATCTTGAACGGCGGGAACTGGTCCTGCGTTCAGGTGATTTACCGCGTCGTATTACCCCCATGTCCGTCTTCGACCGTACCTGGGAACGCAGCGATCGCTGGGGAAGAGTGGTCCTCCCAGGTTCCAAACTTCCAGCCACCGCACAAACGCTGGATTATCTGGAGGTGGTTAGCGCCCTGGAACAAAGCGGCCACCTGCAGCAGGCCATCACGGCTTATCGCTCTGCGTTATCCGCCTGGCCCGATGCCGACATTGTGCGCTTCGGACTGGCCAACAGCCTGTTGGCCGACCGGCAAATTGATCCTGCCATCACCCAGTACCAGGCATTATTGCAACAGGCTCCGGAATTTGTGGCGGCCTGGAATAACTTTGCTTACGCTCTCAAGGCCGCCGGCTGCAATAACCAGGCACTTACCGCAAGCCAGTGCGCAATCAGCCTGGCACCCAATGATCCCAACCTGCAAGACACGTTCAAAGAGATATCGTTACTGCCGCAACAAAGCCATCCCGCCTGCCCCAGCATCCAGTGCCCCTAACCTAATCAGTTACGCTGATTGGCAGTTCAAATTTGAGTCAGCGCAACACGGCTGGTCTATAGTTATTCTTACTGTTTATGAATAAGCTCGCCCCGGCGATGGATGTACTGTCGTGCCCCACATTCACCCCCGAAAATTGACACTGTTGCTTATCCTGACCTGCTGGTTGGCACTGTGGCCCGCTGCCGGCTGGGGTCAGCAGGCGATCAATATTGAGAGCAACTTTCGCCATCAGGAAATCGGGCTGAAAACCCTGCATTTACTTGATCAAGAAGGGCGTTTTGACATCAGCACCATCCGTTCACTACCGGATTCCCGGTGGCTGGTACCGCAAGCCAACACCCCCACCTACGGTTTTAGTAAGGATGTACTCTGGATCAAATTCAAGCTGCACAATCGGGCAGACAAGGATCAGGAATTAATACTGAACATAGCCTACGCAGCTTTGGACCAGGTAGACGTTTTTATCGAAAACCATCATCAATTCACCAACTATTACCGCACGGGAGATACGTTCCCGTTCAGCTATCGACCTGTGCGCAATCATCAATTTGTATTCCCTTTTACGGCTTACCGAAACCAGGAACACACCATTTATATCCGGATTGAAACCAACGGAGCATTGCAGGCGCCAGTCAGTCTGTGGCATCGCAATCACTTCTTTGAAGATCAGCAGCCCCTGTGGGTAGCAGAGAGTGTGTATTACGGCGTGATGATCGTGATGATCATCTACAACCTGTTCATCTACACCATCGTGCGACACCGCAGCTATGTGCTGTATTCGGTGACCGCCTTCGCCAGCTTTATGTTTAATGCCAGCATCCAGGGGGTGGGATTCCAGTACTTGTGGCCATGGCTGCCAGATATAAACCAATGGGCTATACCGTTCAGCATATCCCTGTTCGGTGCTTTCAGTATGTTGTTCTCCATTTCACTGCTTGATGTTCGCATCCGCGCGCCCCGCATTTACCGACTGAAGATGTTCTTCTTCCTTGTCTGGTCTGTTTTACTGGTGGGCAGTCTGGTGCTGCCTTACCACCTCAGTATTATACTGTGCGCCAGTGTCGGTGTAGTCAGCGCCCATGTCAGTCTGTTTTGTGGCTTCTACATGCTTTATCTGGGCCAACGGGTTGCACGCTATTACTGCCTGGCATTCACCTTTTTAATCGCTACCTGGTTGATCACCTCAGCGGCGCGCTTTGGCTTCATTCCAAGCACCATTCTGATAGAGCACGCCATTCAGATTGGTTCTGCCCTGGAAATAATTTTGCTTTCCTTTGCACTGGCCGATCGCATCAATACGGAACGAAAGGGCAAAGAAGCCGCACAAAAGCAAGCCCTGGAAAGCGAGCGGCGCGCGGCCCGTGAACAGGCGCGCTATCTTGAACTGAAAATGCGATCGCAGATTGAAGAAGTCAAAGCCCAGGAGAAAGTCATCCGGGCGGAAGAAACCAGCCGCGCGAAGAGCGAGTTCCTGGCCACCATGAGCCATGAAATCCGTACGCCGATGAATGGCATACTGGGTATGGCATCCTTGCTGCAGGATTCAGACATTCCTCCGGCTCAACGCCATTACGTGGATGTCATTGCCAGTTCCGGCAATGCATTGCTGAACATCATTAACGACATTCTGGACTACTCCAAAATTGAAGCAGGCAAACTGTCCATTGAACACATCGACTTCGATCTGGATCAACTGTGCCAGGAGTGCGCTGCCCTGTTCTCAACCACAGCGGAAGACAAAGACCTGGAGCTGATCTGCTCACTGGCACCGGGTACCCCCACTTTTATTAAAAGCGACCCCACCCGTTTACGCCAGATCATCCTCAACTTATTGGGTAATGCCTTCAAATTCACCAACACCGGGCGTATCACCCTGAGGGTAGAGGAACTGAAAGAACAGTCTGAAGGCGACCAGCACATGCTGCGCTTTTCCATCAGCGACACCGGCATCGGTATCGACCAGGAGCATCAGAACAAACTGTTTCAGGCTTTTTCTCAAGTGGATAGCAGCATCACCCGCGAATACGGTGGTACCGGTCTGGGCCTGAGCATTTCGAAACAACTGAGCCAATTGATGGGTGGCGACATCGGCTTGGATAGCGAGCCGGGCAAAGGCAGTTGTTTCTGGTTTACCATTCGCTGCCGTTTGGCAGATGCTCAGTTCACGCGGGAAAACATAGTCTCACTCACCCCCCTGAAGGGAAAACGATTGCTTGTGGTGGATGACTCTCCCGCGTTCGTCAAAGTAGTACGGGAACAAGCCGGCACTTGGGGCATGCGGACAGAAGAAGCTTTCTATGGAGAGAAAGCTCTGCAAATGTTTGCGGAAGCCATCAAGCAGGATGATCCTTTTGATCTCATCACATTTGATATGAACATGCCCGGTATGACCGGTATGGAATGCTCCCAACGGATAAAGGAATTGGACAGCCAACATCACTGTCGAATGATCCTGCTCACAGCGATGCGTAATATGCCCTCACAACCGGAACTGGAGTCAGCCGGTATCGATCTGGCGTTGCAAAAGCCGGCTTCCGCGCGTGCTCTGCGCCAGTCCATGATGGGCCTGCTGCATCACCGCCAACGCAAAGCCTTGTCAGCTTCCCGACCTGTTGATTCACCGTTACGAGGCAAACGGGTACTGGTGGTGGAAGATAACGACGTCAACCAGCTGGTGATCTGCGGCATGCTGAAAAAGCTGCAGCTGGAATACAGCGTCACCGGCAATGGGTTGGAGGCCGTGCATCTTTATGCCCAACAGCATGACCAGTTCGATCTGATTTTGATGGATTGCGAAATGCCGGTAATGGATGGCTATGAAGCCAGCAAGCGCATTCGCCAACTGGAAACTGAGCAGAATCTCAGCCCCATCCCGATCCTTGCCCTCACAGCCCATGCCCTGCAGGAACACAGCCAACAGGCAATACGCTCCGGCATGAACGATCACATTGCCAAGCCGGTAAACTTCGACACATTGCGTGGCGCTTTAACCGCTTACTTGCTGCCCGCAGCACCTGGTCAGGCGCAAAGCTGAATTTCCCCCTGCAATTAACGCCCCCTCTGTCTATATACGGATAGCTCTTTCGCTATCGGCTATTTCAGATTGGGAGGGAACCCTGTGGCACTCGCCATCGTCAAAACCCGGGCCCGCTTGGGCATGAACGCACCCCAGGTCACCGTGGAGGTACACCTGTCCAACGGCCTTCCGGCTTTCAATATCGTAGGTCTGCCGGATGCAGCGGTGCGAGAGAGTAAAGAACGGGTGCGCAGTGCCATCCTGAATTCCGAGTTCGACTTTCCCCAACGCCGCATTACCATCAACCTGGCGCCGGCGGATTTGCCCAAGGACGGTGGTCGCTTTGATCTGCCCATCGCCATCGGGATTCTGGCAGCCTCCGAGCAAATTCCCGCTGCCCTGCTGGAATCCCATGAGTTTGTGGGAGAACTCGCCCTCTCGGGAGAACTGAGACCCATCGAAGGGGTGCTCACCGCGTCGATCGCTGCCACCCAGGCACAGCGCGGGCTGTTTGTCCCCCTGGCCAACGGGGAAGAAGCCGCCGTACCCAAAGCCTGTCACATCGTGGCCTGTCATCACCTGTTGCAGGTCTGTGGCCATCTGAAACATCCCGCCAGCATCGAGCATTTTCAATCACAGTCATCGGCAGCAGCAGAGCCCGAAGCACTGTACCCGGATTTAGCCGACGTGAAAGGCCAACACCAGGCCAAGCGGGCATTGGAGGTGGCGGCCGCAGGGAAACACAACCTATTGTTGATGGGGCCACCGGGTGCGGGCAAGTCCATGTTGGCTGCACGCCTGCCGGGCATTCTTCCGCCGATGACGGATACTGAGATGATGGAAACGGCCGCCATTCACTCCGTTTCCAGAATCAACCAGCGCCCTTTGTTTCAGCGACCTATCCGGGCGCCGCATCATACCGCTTCAGGGGCCGCGCTGGCCGGTGGCGGCAGCAACCCCAAACCGGGCGAGATCTCACTGGCGCACAACGGCATACTCTTTCTCGATGAGCTGCCGGAGTTTCCGCGCAAGGTGTTGGAAGTGTTGCGGGAACCACTGGAAACCGGTGAGATCGCCATCTCCAGAGCGGCACAACAAGTCACTTACCCAGCCAATTTCCAATTGATCGCGGCCTTGAACCCCTGCCCCTGTGGTCACCCGGAGCAGCCACCAGAAGGCTGCAACAACCCGCAAATGTGCTGCAACAAATACCAGAGCAAATTGTCCGGCCCGCTCCTGGATCGGATCGATATGCATGTTCAGGTGGACGCCGTCCCCATCAGTGAATTGCAACTGATGCAAGCAGGCGAATCCAGCGCCTGTGTCAGGGATCGTGTGACCTGTGCCCGCCAGATCCAACTGCAGCGGCAGGGCTGCCCCAATCATGACCTCAGTTCCAAGCAACTGGACACCCATTGCGCCCTGGGCAAAGCGGATTCCAGCTTCCTGCAAACGGCGGTCGAGCGCCTGGGGTTGTCTGCCCGCGGCTATCATCGCGTATTGAAAGTGGCGCGCACACTGGCGGATCTGGAGCAGGCGGACAACCTCACCAAACGCCATCTGACGGAAGCCCTCTCCTTCCGGGCCCTGTTCTCGGCTTAATTTTATTGAGCATCTGCTTAATATATTTTATGCTTCCCCTTGCCAACGGTAAGTACCCTTGGCACACTGGCCTTCAGCACCTGACTAGACAGTCACACTGATAATAAAAATGCAATAATCAGAGGGAAACCATCATGGACCTGGGCAAAAACGCCATCATCCGGCTCGAACCGGAAGACGAATACATGCATCCCATTGAGGCCGCATCCAACTTCAATGAAAGCATGTATATCAACCTGTTCGATCACCAACAGCAGTGTGGCGGCTGGTTCCGGGTGGGCAATCGCCCCAATGAGGGGCACGCGGAAATGTCGTTCTGCTTTTACCTGCCCAATGGCCAGGTAGCGTTTATGTTCCAGCGGGCCAGGATCGACAACAATGATGCCCTGGATGCCGGAGGCCTGAAATTCGAGGTCATCGAGCCCTTCAAAACCCTCAAAGTGACCTACTCCGGCAAGGCAGTACTGCTGGCCAATCCCCAGGATATGGATGATCCAAAGACCGCGTTCAAGAACAATCCCACGGTGGATGCCAGCTGCGATATCACCTTCCATGGTATGACCCCGGTTTATGGTGGTGAAGCAGTTGATGAAAACGGCACCCCCATCGAAGAGAACCCGGAAGAATCTTTTGCCCGCGCCCACTACGAACAGCATATGACGGGTAGTGGTACGGTGGCCATCGGCGAACAACAATTTGAACTAAGCGGCTTTGGTTTGCGGGATCATTCCTGGGGCCCCCGTTACTGGCAGAACCTGTACTGGTACCGATGGTTACCCATGGTGTTCAGCAACGAACTGGCCATCAATATTTCCATTGTGCAGATGGCCACCGGACGCCAGCATATTTGGGGCATGGTGTATGACACCCGCAACGGCGGCCCGGCAGAGTATGACCTGATTGAGACCGCAGAGATGAGTTCTACGTTGGACGCACAGGACCAGGCCATCAAACAAACGGCCAACATCACTACCGTCAGCGGTCGCCAATACCAGGTCAGTGGTGAATCCCTGTCCCTGATCCCCCTGCGTAACCGCCGCCAGACCGACAGTGGCGAATGGCGCAGTACCCGCATCACCGAAGCTATGACCCGCTTTGAATGCGATGGGCTGGTGGGTTACGGCATGTCGGAATACCTGGACCAGATGGTGGATGGCAAGCCGGTCGGCATCGCCTGTTAAACCGTTGCAGAAGGATTGCCCATGACTCCCGAAACGGTACAGGAAGCCCTGCAACCCCTGGTGGCTGAAGCCCTGGGCAACCATTGTCAGATCCGTCAGTGCCGCCGCCTTACCGCCGGCGCTTCGGCCGCCACCTGGCTTGTCGAAACCACTGACCAGCCTTTGATCCTGCGCCTGGAAGCCGGCGGCGAGCAGTTCGGCACCGGGGTTGGTAAAACGGTTGAAGCCAAAACCCAACAAGCGGCTGGCGAAGCCGGTGCGCCCGTGGCCAAGGTATTCCACATTCTGGAAAACCATCCTCAACTGGGCAATGGTTATTTAATGCAGGCGCTGACCGGGGAATCCCTGGCACCGAAGATTTTGAAAGCAGCAGAACTGGAAGCCGCCCGCGCCAACCTCACCCGACAATGTGCCGAGGCGCTCGCTAAAATCCACAGCATTCCAAGATCAGAACTGGCATTTCTGCCACTACAGGACGCCGCCGAACAGCTCGACAGCCTGCAACAGATTCATCAGAGTTTTGGTGAAACCCTGCCGGTGTTTACCCTCGCCTTCCGCTGGCTGCGCGACAACATTCCCAAGTGCCCGCAACCCGCGCTGGTACATGGGGATTTCCGTCTGGGGAATTTTCTGGTTACGGAACAGGGCTTGAACGGCATCCTTGACTGGGAGCTGACGCACCTGGGTGACCCAGTGGAAGACCTGGGTTGGCTATGTGTTCGAGCCTGGCGCTTTAATCGACCGGATAAAGCGGTGGGTGGTTTTGGTGAGCGCAATGAACTAATTGAAACCTATCAGAAAGCCAGCGGCACAACGGTGGATCCATCCCACCTGCGTTATTGGGAGTTATTCGGCACCTTGAAATGGGGTGTCATTTGCCAGTACCAGGCTTTCACCCACCTCAATGGCCAGGTACGTTCGGTGGAACGGGCCGCTATCGGACGCAGGGTGGCCGAAACCGAATACGACATGATGCAGCTATTACACGCCATTGCCCATAACAGCACAGCGGAGAGCCTCTGATGCCTTTGAATCGCCCCACTCAGGATGAACTGTTGGAAGCCGTAGCGGAGTATCTGTCGCAGCCGGTGAGCGATCCCAACGCAGACCGTTTCTATCGCCGCGTAGCATTCAATGTAGTGAATCTGGTACGTCGCGAACAGGCCCTGGCAGAACACTTTCACCATACTGAAAGAGCAACATTATTGTCTCTGCTGAACACTGACGCGGGGCATTCGACAACGGAGCTGACCCGGCAGTTGGACCAGTCAATCGCCAACGGCGACCTTATGCTGTCACCGCAATTAGCCAATGCCTTGTTATCTATTGCAGAACAAAAACTTGATATCGACAACCCCCGCTACAAACAGTAATCGAACGCCACCTTCATATCGGGTATGGCATCGCCTGCAGCCATGGTAACATTCAGACATTGTTTAACAGGGCTGAATTCACATGGGACGCGCACCAGGTAGACCCGCCGCCAACGCCAACACACTTTCCAGAACCGAATTATTGGAGCATGCCTTTGAAGAGTTTTCAGAGCGCAGCTTCAACGATGTCTCGTTGCGCGCGCTGGCCAAAAAACTTCGTGTAAGCGATTCCCTGTTCAATCATCACTTCGGGTCCAAGCAAAAATTATGGCGCGAAGTGGTGGACACCATCATTGAACGGGAATTTCGCCAGCTGATTTCCGAGCTGCAGTTGGACCCGGCGATGGATAACGCGCTTTCCATGTTGCGCAGTTACATCAGCGTTATGCTGGAAGTGGCCAAACGCAAGCCAGCGATGTTTAAACTCATTTTCAATGTACTCAGTGACGACGAAGAGCGGGCAAAGTACGTGCTTGATCGTTACCTGAAGCCCTACATGAAGATTGTGGATCGGGCGCTGGCATTGTGCATCGAACGGGGAGAAATCCGCAGCATCACCAACGTGACTTTACACACTCTGATATTGGGCTCGGTCAACATGTTGATCCGGCCCGAGTTTGCCATGCAGGGCATTGAAGACAGCAGCCGCCAGGGTATTCAGGTGGATTCACTGGTGGATGTTATCATGCACGGATTGATACCCCGTTAAAACGGGGCGGTATAACTCAGCTCAAACAGATACGCTTGCGCAGAACTGGAAAAATCCGTGCCCGCATAGGGATTGTAAATAAAATTATTGAAGTGATCAGAGCTGTTGGCATTGGTACTACTGCCGGCAGGCACATCGGCACTGGCCGTCATATAGCCTACGCCCACCTCCAGAATTTTATCGCCGGGCATCCGCCATTCAAAGCCAACGGTATAAAGATCCGCATCCCCCAGAGGTAACAAAACGTCCTGTTTATCATCGGGAATGGATGATTTACGTGGCTCATAACCTGCCCGCAAAGCCAGCCGGTTACTGTATTGATATTCCACACCAAACGCCCAGTTCCATACACTCTTATAGTGCCGGGGAATGGTTAACTCGGTCAGTTCGGAATAAGAGGAAACCAGAGTTGCCAGCTTGGTAAAATCCAAAGGTTTATCGAATTCAACTTTCAGGCCATCCCATACCGCCCAGTCAGTCCACTTAGCGTCGATGTTGACCTGCCACTTGGGCGTTACCTGCACCACGACACCGGTAGCGAAATGCGCAGGTGTAATGATCTCCAGTTTGGCATCACCATATTCAATGCCGCGGCCAAGAGGTGAATCCGCCAACCCGGTGGGAAAGGCGACCAGCGAGGTAATGGCCGAGTACAACCCGGATTGATAGATACCATCGAAAAAGTTCACCCATTCCTCGTTGTATTCCAGCCGGTAATAACCATCCAAATCGCCCTTGCTCTCAAACTGGTACACCATACCCCACCGCAGCCAGTCGGTAACCTGCCACAACCAGCCCACATTGAAGTTGGGTACCAACGGCGTTTCGGCATCAAATTCCAGGCTGGTGACATCGGTGAAGGGACCCAAGCGGGAGATACTGGGATCGATTCCACAAAAATTAATATACGGTTCAGGATCCGCCGGATCGGGGCACAAGCCCTGATTCTGTAAATCACGCGTCAGGTTTTCACCAAAGGCCAACGCCATGTTCGGCACCCGAATCTGCGTTTTCGCCGTCACCCCTTGCCAGGAAAATCCCAATGAGGCCCCCACGGAAAAACGATCTGTTAGCTGCACGCCGAAGGACGGCGAGAAATAGGTGATTTTGGCAAGCGACATGTGCTGCCCCATAAAACGGGCCGGGTCATCATCATCCCGCACGTAACCGGCCGCCATCGGTGCATAGACTGCAGTGGCATAGGTTACATCAGTATCCGGCGGATTGAAGGAGGCGCCACCCAGCGGCAGAATCAATACCGGTAAAGGCCATTCAGTAATGCCTTCAGTGTAAGGAATACGCAAACCGATGGTGGACGTTTCACTGGTCTGGTAGGCGGATACATCGTTATAGCCATTGTTATCCACCAGCATCTGGGTGACCTCATCGTAGCCCCCGAATTCCACCTTGAAGGTCATGGCAGCCGCCAGCACCTTGAGGTTGTACTGCCTTCCCTTCAGCTGAGCCAGTCCGGCCGGGTTGTAATGAATGGAGTCCACTCCGGGGGGATCGGCTGTCACCGCATTGCCCAATGCCAGCGCCTTGGCGTTTCCCATGGTGAGGTTCTCAACCAGGGCAGCCTGAGACAGGGAGAAGGTGGCGGCACCCATGAGGGCCACAAGGGCTTGCAGGAGTCGAGTCATCATAAAACCGCGCCGTTATTTTCGTTTTTGTTTTAATTAAGCACTTGCTCAGTTTATGACGATATCAACGCGAGAACAGGTCAGAACGGGCCAATATGACCAATAAGTCACATGGCTGTCATGATTGGCCAGGACAGACGCGCAGACCAATCCGGCAGCGCCGCGATGGCTTTTAAGCAAAATTGAGTTGGAAAAGAAAACGGTGGCAGGTTACTCCGCTCCGGTATCAGACCGAAGTAACGGTTGCATCAGAATAATTACAGTTCAGCACCGACCGGCGAACGGGCCATGCGTACTTTACCGCGACTCAGTTTCACCGCTTTTGGCCGCAGGGCATAGCGGTTCAAACCCGGCAGATGAATCCGTTGCAGGTAGTGCTGCCAATCCATATCCCTGGTTGCCACCGGCAGGATCGACTGCTCATGGGCTCCAGCGCGGGCTGCCAGGGCGCGCAATTTTTCGTTGCTGAAACGATAACGGGGGCGGGTGTAAAACGAAAATATCAGAGCCAGTTTCACCATGGTATCCAGGTTACTCAGCTGCGCAGTGGATGCCGTTGACCCTAACCAACTGAACACCGTCTGTTTCCAGGCCAATAGCCGATAGGCCATAGTCAAGCCAGCATGGAACGCCCAGCCGGGAATCATAATAAAGGGGCGCCGGGGCATCCCGGAAAACAGGTTGGGATATTCACTATGCCGTTGCTTGCCTTCTTCCACCACATACTGAATAACCTGCTTGATGGAAACCGGGTTGCTGCTGCTACTGCTGCATTGGTAGATCCGGTGCTGCGGCGCTTCACCCAACGCTTCTGCGGCAGATAGGATAATGCTGTTTGCCACCAGGTCAACGGGAATGATATCGATCACGGCACCGGGATCACCGGGGAAATACGTTACTTTCTGACGGGCATACGCCATGATGATCGCATCCGCCACCTTGACCCCTTCGATCCAGCCCGGGGTCGGCTCGTGTAATGTACTTTCAACGATGGACGGACGCAGGATGGTCAGCGCCTGCCCTTGCAGATGCTGCATCAAAATCTGTTCACCGATCCATTTGGTAAAGGTGTAGGTATCGTTCCAGCCAAATCGATCGGCTTCATTCAGCCCGGCTTCCACCAACGCCTCGGCATGACTGGCTGAATCCTCGGAAGCGGCTTTTACTGCTGCGACCCTGGCTTGCAGATCCGCAATCAAGGGTTCCACTTCGTAGTAACCGTCTTTCGATTTTACCATCGGCGTACAGGCCGGCCCCGCCACGGCTTCGGCAATCATGCCTTCATGATAGCCATTGACATAACAGGTGGAGACATGGACCACCGGTGTCTTGCGGGCCTGGGTTAACTGGATAATGGTGTAGAGACTTAAAGTATTGGTGGCCAGGGCATCATCCAGTGGCTCTCGAAAATTAACACTCGCTGCCGAGTTGATCACCAAATCCACATCAAAGGCCAATTCGTTAAACGCAGCCTCACTCAGACCAAAACGTTCAGCCGTCAGTTCTCCACTAACAAAGCGCAGCTTGCGCTCACAGAGCCGTTCAAATTCCGCCTCGCCTTCACTTTTTAACACATCAAAAATAGAGGAGGTTGCCACCTCATGACGAAAGCGTTCCGCTGCGGAGGGATAGCGACGATTACCGCGAATCAGCAAATAGATTTTTTCCACCGAAGGAACCGAACGCAGGATTTTTTCGAGGAGAACTTTCCCCACGAAACCGGTAACCCCTGTGATAAATACAGACTTACCAGCAAAACTGTCTAATGTGATGGTATTAGAGGTTTGAGCTTCCATTGATTGTGCTCCTTGCTCAAAATGGATGCGTGCAATTGGGGGCTTTAACAATTAAGTGCTTTAAGAAAGCAGCAAGATTCTGGCCAGATTCCGTTCCAGCGTCAGCAATACCCGTAAAGTGAGGTAGAGCATAGCAAATCAGGCACTGTATTTCTCGCCCTATCCCAACGTTCTTCCCCATGCATGCACAATTTGATATCAGTGCACTGCAATTTCGCACAGTAATGGTTTGAATCGATTCAAGCTTAACCTTTCAGGTTTGACTTTGTGGATGAGACATCAACAGATGAAAAGGTATTGCAAACCCGGGCCGATGATCGGCCCGGAGACTGGAAGGTACTCACTCGAGACAGGAAACTAAGGGGTGTAATCCACATACACCATGGCAAACAAACCCTCGGTGTTGTAGTTGGTGATTTCAATATAATCTTTATCCAGTGCGTTATCGATACGGGTTCTAAAGGTCCATTGCGGATTCAGTTGATAAGATCCCCGCAATCCCAATAGTCCATAACCCGGCAGGCGATCACCACGGTTATCATACTGTTTTCCTTGCACGTACCAGGACATTCCCACCGACCAACGTTCAGTGGTTTTATCCACCTCCAACGACGCAACCTGACGTGGCGTCAACTGCAGGTCGTTACCCGTAATCTCATTCTTGGGTTGCTGGTAGGTCAGGTTCAGGCCCACATCCAGTGAGAAAAGATTGGTGCCGAACTGAAACTCGGCGCCCTTAATAGTGGCTTCATTGATATTTTCCGGCCCGAAAATCACCGGGTTATAGGCAATTAAGTCATCCGCTTTGGTGCGGAACACATGGAACGATGCCATCAGGCTATCGGTGTAAGTGTCCAACCCCAGCTCAATGGAACGTGAGCTTTCGGGTTTCAGGTTCGGGTTTCCGTAGCCCGGGTAATACAGATCGTTGTTTGATGGGGCTTTGAATGCTTCCCCGTAAGTAACGGACAACTTGGTTTGTTCAGAAAAGTGCAACGCAATACCGCCGTCACCGGTCAGTTGGCTGCCGAAGACTTCATCGTCATCATGACGAACACCACCTTCAACCGTAACGCTGCCAAAACGGGAACTGCCGTTCAGGTAACCGGAGAACATATCACGATCGGCTTTGTCATAGTTACCCCAATCCAGGATGTAGGCAGCGTCCTCCACTTTATAGTCGGCACCAAAGCTCAGTCGGTTGTTAGCATCCATTTGGTAAGTGTTTTCCCACTGCGCCTCATTGCGAAGCACCTTGCCGGTACCATTGTTCCAGGAAGCCAGGGGATCACTGCTGACATACTCTTCGTTAAAACGGCCGTACTGCAATTTGCTGGTATAGTTTTCAAAGCTGATTTCGGTACCAATGGTAGCGATGGTGGAATCTGACACGGTAGAAGGATAGGCCGCATTACCATCCCAATCGTTTTTGGATTCATTGCGAATCAACGACACAAACCCATCCACATGTTCGGAAAAGGAGGCCACACCGCGATAGCTCATATTGGACTTGCGATAACTATCGTCATCATAGTCCAGCCAGGCTTCACCGGTAGCGTCATCATCTGAATACTGGTTGTCGAAACCATCTGATTCTGCGTGAGACAGCGTTAAGCTGTAGGTGGAATTGTCCGACGATCCAGTGGCCGTCACCACACCTTCACGGGTGTTGTCGCTGCCGTAACCGGCGCTGTAACGAACCCCATCTTTTTTGCCGGAGCGGGTAAAAATCTGAATTACACCACCCAGCGCCGAGGAACCATACAGACTGGATTTAGGACCGCGTACAATTTCAATACGCTCAATCTGATCCACCGGAATCTGCTGGATATCCACGTCACCACTGGTACCACTCTCGATACGGATACCATCCACCAGCACCAATGTTCCGGATGCCCCCATTCCCCGCAGGCTGACACTGCTGTTGGCCGCCCGACCACCACGACGTCGCACATTGACACCCGGCACGGTTTTCAGCACCTGATACAGATTACGCGCCTGGGTGCGCTGAATATCTTCTTCGGTGATCACGGTGGTGGAAGCCAAGGTGTCTTTCAACGCAACCGGCGAACGAGCCGCCGTCACCACCACGGCATCGCCTACAGCGGGAGAATACGCCGCCACCTGCAACGCTTCCTCTGCAGAGGAATAAGAACTGGATGCCAACACACCGACACCGGCAACGAATAATCGCAATTTCATGCAATACCCCTAATAAAACATCAATAAAAGGACTACGTGCGTGCCAAAGGGGTACAACAAAAATTGGATGAATTGAGAAATCCGATACGCCTTCGGTAACCACACCTGGGTATCGTCACCGTGACGGTAGCCGCACCAATAAAAACCCGTTACTGGTAGGTGACGAGCACAATCCACTCCATTGGGAATAGATCGCGTGATGGCAGGTCTCCTGGCTCACGTGTCATCGCATTTTTCGGCCTTCCCAGTTGCCCAGTGGCCGTGGTTGAAAAATGCTCTTCGCTTACAGTTGCGGGGACAGCCGCGGACTCAACACCCTGTGTATGACAGGCGCGTTCTACCGCGTTCCCATTTAATCCTTCGCAGGAACCATCGGCCGCCTAGTCTATGGATCAGGAACCATTAGTCAAGAAATTCGGTGCTAAACTGATTAGCAGGATGGATTTTATGAGGTGAATTATGGGCCGCCCTACACGAGAAGAACTGGCTGAAGCTCTGGCCGAAGCAGGCCGCATGCGGGAACAGGGTGAAGACCCTCATCACGTTGCCAAGTGTTTGTTAAATCACGAATATCGGCTCAAATTACTGGAGCAGTTGTACGATCAGGTGGAACACTACATCCACTCCGGGCAGAGCAGCATCGAACACAGCAAGCTCACCCGCCTGCTGTCCAAACTGGAAAGCGAGGAGCGCCATCCCGGCTTGGACAGCCACTGAGCTGGGTCATTGAGCTGGATAGCCACTAACGGTCTGCCCTACTAGACCTCGGCAATCACAATGGCGCGCCTGGGTCCTGGGTAACCCTCGATCGTACGACTTGCATCATTCGGATCCAGGAAATCCGGCAGGGACTGGAATGCCATCCAGTCCGTCGGACGCTGTTCCTCGATCGTTGTTGCGGTCACGTCCACACAACGGACATTCTTGAAACGCACCTTCTGCATCCACTGAATGAGCGTGGGTACAGATGGCAGGAACCAGACGTTGCCCATGCGGGCATAGCGTCCGTCCGGCACCAGAACCTGGCCCTGCTCCCCTTCGATTATCAGGGTTTCCAATACCAGTTGGCCACCGGGGCGCAACAAATCCCTCAGCTCAATCAAATGATCAAAGGGGGATCTCCGGTGATACAACACTCCCATGGAAAACACCGTATCAAACACCCGCATCTCGGCAGGCAAATGCTCGATACCCAATGGCAGGAGATATACCGGCTGCTGACCGATAAAGTGCTCCAGAGCCCGAAACTGCATCAGGAACAACAGGGAAGGGTCCACACCAATGGTCATGGCCGCCCCCGCCCCCAACATGCGCCACAGGTGATAGCCGCTGCCACAGCCGATATCCAGCACCATGCGGCCTTGCAAGGGCGCTATATGGGGTGCCAGTCGATCCCACTTCCAATCCGACCGCCACTCCGTGTCGATCTGAACGCCACAGATTTCAAAAGGCCCCTTGCGCCAGGGATGCAAGCCCCGTAAACACTGTTCGATCTGCGCTCGGGTGCTGTCATCCACATCCCCCGGCTCCCCGGCTCTCACCGTCGCTTGATCCAGCGCCATGGACGAAACCGCCACCTGAGGCAGAGTCTGTACTGCCTGCTGCCAACGGGAAAAATCTCCGTGTTTATCGGGTTCTACCTGGCTCAGGGCTGACCGTAACGCCGGCACAAACGGCGCCAGGCTGGTACGGGTGGCATTGTCAAAAAAGGCTTTAAAGTCCATGAGTTATATCGGATTACAGATTACTTAATGGCGACAAAAGACGCGAAGTTAAAACACTGGAACCAGCAGTAAACCTGGCTGAATCCCGCCTGCTGCAGGCGCTGGATATGATCCTCGGCGGATTCCGGGATCAGTACATTCTCAATGGCCTGACGCTTCTGGCTGATCTCCAGATCACTGTAGCCATTGAGGCGTTTGAATTCATGATGCCATTGGGTGAAACACTCCTGCTGGCTGTGCTCTTGCTGATCAGCCTCTTCCTGATGAGCCCCCGGCAAACGGATCTTCTCGGATAGAATCAAACCCGCACCGGGATTCATGCCCTCATACAACCGCCGCACCAACCCTGGCCGCTGCTCCAGGGGCACAAACTGCAGGGTATAGTTGAGCGCCACCAGGGAGGCATTTTCAATGGGGGTATCCTGGATATCCTCACAACGCATTTCCACCCTGGAGGGCGACAGGTCAGCCGCCACATTGCTGCGACAGCGCTCAATCATGGGTTCGGAGTTGTCCACGGCCACCAGAGTCACGTCCGGCGCCTGGATATGGCGCCGCAATGCCAGAGTGGCCGCCCCCTGTGAACACCCCAGGTCATAAACACGGGAGCCCGGGGTCACCAGGGAACTGGCAAACACCCCCAACATGGCGATGACGGTTTCATAGCCGGGCACAGAACGGCGGATCATATCGGGAAAGACACTGGCCACCTGCTCATCAAAGGCGAAATCCACCAGATGGGTCAGGGGTTTGGCAAACAGGTTGTCCTGGGAAGGTTTGTCACTCATGGAGATTCGGGGTTACCTGGGCAGAATGGCGCCATTCTAGCCCGAGGCAACCCCATTGCCAAACAGGACGGGAGGTCCGTTTGGCATTACGCTTAGCAGATCAGCGCTCGGCGGAGATCAAAAGGGTATCGAAGTAATTGGCCAGGTGCAGTAACTGCTCGTCATCCAGCTTCTTGAAAACCTTGTTGACCACCCCGTGACCTGCGGCCTGGCAGGTAGCAATGGCGCCATCGGCAATCTTACGCACCACAAAACCATGCTTGAGCTTGTTGATGGCTTCCTTCATCAAGCCTTCCAGCAGGATATCCACGGTCATGGACATCAACGTGCTCAACTCAGCCCGGTTTTCTTCAACCTTACCTGCACGAACCCCTTCCACCACATTCTTCATGCGAATATAGGTCGCCTCATCCAACTCACAGCCGGTACAGGCCTTGCCGTTGGAAGATTGGTGATCCCGCACGTAGATATCATCCACGAACTCGATCATGGGGGTCAGCTCTTCATTCGTGCGCTTTTTCAACAGCTGAGGCACCAGCATCTTGGCAGTCTTGCCAATGACATCGGCGGTGGAATGGATCACCTTGGTGGCCATTTTGCTCAGGCCCAGGGCATCCACGGTATCCACCAGGAACGCGCTCAACATTTCCGGGATGAAGTAATCCATGGTGGATTCCATCAACGGAATGTGACTGTCTTTTGCGCCATTCTCATGGCGTTGCAGCAATTCGATAGCGGCCCCTTCCAGATCCTTGGAAGATGCAAACGCCAGATAATATTTGGTCGGCATGTTTTCAGTTCCTGTTTTTTGTTGTTTGCCAGTGAATGACGACATCAGGCCATCATCCACTCCCCTTTATTTATACGCCCCACTTAAAGAAGTCGTGTTTTTCCGACAGATAGTATTTGGACAGTACCATCTTGTGGATCTCAGACGCACCATCCACAAGGCGGGCCTGACGGGCATAGCGGTAGATCCACTCGATAATGGTGTCCTTAGAATAACCGCGGGCACCGCACAATTGAATGGCTGTATCGGCCGCCTTGTGCAGCGTGTCGGCCACTTGGATCTTGGCAATGGAGATTTCCTTACGGGCAAAATCACCCTGATCCAGTTTCCAGGCTGCATTCATGGTGAGCAACCGGCCGATGTGAATCTCTTTGGCCACATCGCCCATCATCCATTGCACACCTTCATGGCCGGACAGAGTGGTACCAAAGCTCATGCGGTTTTCCACATAACCACCGGCGATTTCCATGCAGCGCTTGGCCAGACCCAGCCAACGCATACAGTGGGTCAAACGGGCCGTACCCAAGCGGATCTGGGTGACTTTCAAGCCGTCACCGATGTTCAGCAAACGGTTTTCGTCAGGGATTTCCAGGCCGTCGAATTTCAGCTCGCAGTGGCCACCATGCTCTTCCGGCCCCATGATGGGAATGCGACGGATGATCTCCCAGCCGGGCTGATCCTTATCGAACAAAAAGGCGGTGAGGCCTTTGCGTTCATCATCGGAAGTCTTGGCAATCAGGATAAAGGTTTGTGCACCCTCGGCACCGGTGATGAACCACTTACGGCCGTTGATGATCCACTTGTCACCCACCTTTTCAGCGCGGGTGTAAGTGAGGCTGGGATCGGAGCCGCAACCACCATCCGGTTCAGTCATGGCAAAAGCGGAACGCACCTTGCCGTCGATGATGGGCTGCAGCCATTTATCCTTTTGCTCTTCGCTCAGGATCTTGTTGAGTACGATCATGTTGCCGTCATCGGGTGGCGCGCAATTAAAGGCCACCGGACCAAAGGGTGAACGGGCAGCCTCTTCGTACAACGCCGCCATACCCACTACGCCCAACTCACGACCACCACGCTCTTTCGGCAATTGGAAACCCCACAGGCCCTGGGCCTTGGCTTTCTCACGCAGCTCCGCCACCACGCTTTCCTTGAGGTTTTCGTGCTCATCAAAGTTGGCCTGGTCGGATTCCAGGGGAATCACTTCTTTTTCAACGAAGTCCCGCACCTGCAGGCGCGTGCTTTCGATTTCATCTGATAATGTAAAGTCCATACAACCCTCTGTAAAAAACGCTAAATAGCAAACAAAAATTAAATTACTGCGTTAAATCTTGGTTACCGCATGACCGCCGTCCACAGAAATCACTGAGCCGGTCATATAACGGGACGCATCCGAAGCCAACAGCAGCAACGGCCCCAACAGGTCTTCGATTTTGCCCAGCTGCTTTTGCGGAATGCGCTGGATCATGCGCTTGCCGCCTTCGGTTTCAAAATAATCACGGTTGATATCGGTAAGGATATAGCCCGGCGCCAGGGCGTTTACCCGAATGCCGTAGTCCGCCAGCTCCAGGGCCATGGCCTTGGTCAGCTGGATCAAACCGGCTTTGGAGGCGCTGTAATGGGAAAGGTAACTGGTGACCCGCAGCCCCAGCACTGACGCCACATTGATGATGGAACCGTGCTTACCCTGCTCGTTCATGCGGCGGGCACCTTCCTGGGCCACCAAAAAAGCGCCTTTCAGGTTGGTATCCAACACCTTGTCCCAGTCTTCTTCGGTAATCTTCAGGAAGGGGGCGGACAGGCCGATACCGGCATTGTTGACCACCACATCCACACAACCGAAGGCCGCTTCCGCCTGATCATAGGCTTCCAAGATGGAGGTCTTATCCGCTACGTCCATGGTCACCGCCAGGCAACGGCCACCGTCATTCTCAATCTGCTCTTCCAATGCCAGCAACGGGTCCCGGCGCCGTGCCGCCACCACCAGTTTGGCCCCCTGGCGGGCCAGGAACGGCGCAAACATCTGGCCAAACCCGCTGGATGCCCCGGTCACCAAAACCACTTTACCTTCAAGGCTGAAATTCACATCAGTCATGGATTATCCTTATTTCTCTAGCTGGAATGGCCCCGAGCATACGTGAAAGGCGAATTCAATCCAATTGACCTGACAGACAGAATAGTAGCCGCAGGTGACAAACTGGCGGTATTCAGCAGCTACCTCCAGCGTGTAAAATGCAGGGCCCGGTGATTCCCTGATCGAGTGCAGTCCGTGAGCCAGTTAAACCCCCGTCAATCCGAAGCCGTTCACCATATTGACGGCCCCCTGCTGGTGCTGGCCGGGGCGGGCTCAGGCAAGACCAGTGTGATCACCCGCAAGATCGCCCACCTGATCCAGAACTGCGAAATCCCCGCCCACCGCATCGTGGCGGTCACCTTCACCAACAAAGCCGCCCGGGAAATGAAAGAGCGGGTAAGCCAACTGGTGAAAGGCAAACAGGCCCGGGGGCTGACCGTCTCCACCTTTCATAACCTGGGGCTCAACATCATCCGCAAGGAACTGCAGCACCTGGGCCTGAAAAACGGCTTCTCCATTTTTGACGACCAGGACAGCCGCACCCTGCTTACAGAATTACTGCACCGGGATTCTGATGTGGGTGCCGACGAGATTGATTACATACGCCATACCATCAGCAACTGGAAGAATGATCTGGTAACGCCCTCCCAGGCCATCTCCCGCGCCAACGACGAAGATGAGATGCGGGCAGCACAAACCTACGCCCAATACGACCGCATGCTGCGGGCCTACAATGCGGTAGATTTCGATGACCTGATCCTGTTGCCCACCCTTATGTTCCGGGACAACGAAGAGGTGCTGGAGCGCTGGCGCAACCGTATCTATTACATGCTGGTGGATGAATACCAGGACACCAACACCTCGCAATATCTGTTGGTACGTTTGCTGGTCGGCAAACGCGCCCGCTTCACCGTGGTGGGGGACGACGACCAGTCCATCTACGCCTGGCGCGGTGCCCGCCCGGAAAACCTGGCGCAACTGGCCCAGGACTATCCCTCGTTAAAAGTCATCAAGCTGGAACAGAATTACCGATCCTCCGGCCGTATCCTGAAATGCGCCAACCAGGTGATTGCCAACAACCCCCACGTGTTTGAAAAGAAGCTGTGGAGTGAACACGGTTATGGTGATCCCATTCGGGTGATGCGTTGTCGCAGTGAAGATCACGAGGCAGAAAAAGTTGCCAGCGAAATCCTCAATCAACACCTGCAGAAAAAGCGCCCGTTCAAGGATTTTGCTGTGCTGTACCGGGGCAATCACCAATCCCGCATTATTGAATTGAAACTGCAGCAGTTTCAGGTGCCTTACAAAGTCAGCGGCGGCAGCTCCTTCTTCTCCAAAGCGGAGATCAAGGACATCATGGCCTACCTGCGCCTGATCATGAACAGCGATGACGACAACGCGTTCCTGCGCATCGTGAACACACCACGGCGGGAACTGGGGCCCACCACGTTGGAAAAACTGGGGGAATACGCCCAGGGCCGCGAGCGCAGCCTGTTTTCCGTCAGTTGCGAAATGGGTCTGGCGGAAACCTTAAAGGCTAAACAGTATTCCATGTTGAAACGTTTTCACGACTGGATTGAAGAAACCCGGGAAAATATCCAACGCGGCAACGCGGTGGCGGCCATCAAACAGATGATCCGCGACATCGACTACGAAAACTGGTTAACCGAGCAATCCTCCAGCCCGAAGATGGCGGAAAAACGCATGGAGAACGTCTGGCAACTGGTGAGTTCCATCGAACGCATGCTGGAAAAAGCCGACGACGAAAACGACGTGCAAAGCGTGATCGGAAAATTGATCCTGTTTGATATCCTGGAACAACAGAAAGAAGAGGATGACTCCGACCGGGTGCAGTTGATGACACTGCACGCATCAAAGGGACTGGAATTCCCCTATGTGTTTTTAATGGGCATGGAAGAGGAACTGCTGCCCCATCGCTCCAGCATTGAAGAAGACAACATCGAAGAAGAACGCCGCCTGATGTACGTGGGCATTACACGGGCCAAGCGGGAATTGACCATGAGCTACACCGCCAAACGCAAACAGTACGGTGAAGAGTTTGAACCCACCCCCAGCCGCTTTTTGGATGAAATGCCGCAGGATGATCTGGCCTGGGAAGGACGCGGTTTTGAGAAATCAAAGGAGGAAAAGCAGGAGATTGGGAATGCGCATTTGGCGAATTTGAAGAATTTGTTTGATTGATTGGGGGCCTTTGTAGTTAGCCAAATCGATTTTAAAAATCAGGATAGCTAACGAGTGCTGCTACTTATGCATATGCACGCCTAATATGGCTTCCGCAATTGAGCGCGACTCGTCGCCAGACAAAGTATTATTCAAAGTCTTTTGCCTGAATAACTCATATTGTTCAGATATTAATGCAGCACTGTTACCCACCTCAAACCTATACTGTTCGCAATTTGAAGCACCAACAGTACCCGTTATCAACAGTGCTTTGTCAAAAGGAGGGCTCAACGTCAAATGCACTACATATGGCTGAAGATTTGCACCTGGCGGCAATCTAACGCCAGCTCGTGTGATTGAACTCAGCTGCATATCAAATTCTTTCATTATGGCCCAATTCTCATGATCAGGCGTTTCGAACTTAATTTTACATCCCTGCCCAGGCACTTGTTGAAAGCGACAAATTGCAAATAAGTCACTAGCTATACCTGGCCCCCTATTATGTAACATGATCCCAAAACTAATAGACAGATTAGGATAACTAAAACTTGGTTTTGAAAGAATAAAATGGTTAAAAACATGCGGCTGCGGCCTTCTACCAAACATCCCGGCGAGCACATCATGAGGGGTAGGAACAAAACTAGATCCAGCCCTAATATAGTAATGTTTATTTTGGACAGATTGATGTGGCGAATGGATACTTCTAGGGATTAGCGTAATTACATACCCTTCACCATTTTTCTCTTCTATCACATGGTTTTCTATGCCTGAATGTGGCGGGATAGTACAACCCGATACAACCCCTTCAAGCAAACTTCGAAAGCGTTTCGGATCTTTTATTGGGTAAAGCGAGTGTGCAACATCGGCGCCGGTTGAATCGTTAGAGCAATCTACCCCCCAAACAATCACGCCACCCTCAGAATTTCCAAACCCTGAAATACATTTTGATAGATTTTCTCTATCCTTGTTATGCAGCTTTGCCCCCGATCCGTTATCAGCAGATCTCTTAAAATCGAGAAACAACTCTTCCGAAACTCTATCCTCAACAAAGAACTTTAGCGCGCTCATTCCTTCAGTTTTTATTCTTTCAAAGATATCTCTTCCTCTGCTCATCAGATCCTCCTAAGCACCCACGCGCATAACGAGGCTGGAGAAAAACTCCGGTCTCTAATAATCTCAATTTCACTATGCGCTCCTACGCAAACTAATCACGATTTCCGCACCGAATCCACACAAACATTCACGTAACAGCGCCATTTTTCATGCGTATTGAAGCAGCAAAAATGTGTCTCTAGTTTCCCTACGGCCTCGACGCACGCATCACAGGACACAACGGAGTAGATACAATGGTAGTGCGTAGCTCACCGGTGGCACTTAGCTGGCTTCCCAAGCATGCTATAACTTTGATTCAGATCGGCCACTTACACTATCGACATATGCTGCGACCTGATCATAATAGCCATTTGCTTCCTCATTGGTAATACTGAATTCCGCACGCAAATAACGAGCCGATGCTCGTAAGTTTCGTAGCATATTGAATGCACTTACGTGATTGGCGTCTATATTTCCCAACTTATTTTCAGCATTAATTTTGCGATGAACCATATCATGAGATTTTGCTTCTAAAATAGATTTATCAGGCCGACCTAGCAGATAGGCTTTTGAGGCTAATTCTGATGCACTATGCAAACTGTCAATCGCGGCGCGATAATAGCCTACATCAATACAGCTTTTAGCTGCATGAAGAAACTCCTTAGCTGCCGACAAATGCTCTTGGGATGATTTTTTATTGTAAATGAAGTCGAACGTTACGCACCATTTATCGCCTAAATAGAATAAAGTTGCGTGTCCATTATCACGGTCGTCGTCATCCAACTCAAACTTTTCAACACCATCTAACTGGCTTAAATCAACAAGATCGCCAGCAGCAACAGGCGTATCAATAGGCTTAGATAGGCTAGCTATCATTCTACCTTTAACTTCACCATTTAAACGCACATCTGGCTCTCGCCCGCCAACATAGAATATGATTTGAGCCATTTGAATATTAAATGGTTTTTCTAAACCACCTTCATTTTGGCGCGCCTGAATCTCTGGGATCACCCATATTTCCATAAGGTTGTTTAGTAAATTTTGCTCAAATGAATATACCACTCTGTGAGAACCTATTTTGCTCTAACAACTTAGTGAACCGAACCTTTTCGAGATACCCAAGTCCAATTCTACTAACTCTCTGATTTAATAAAATTAACATACACCACAGGTTATAAATTAATCTGGCAAATGCCGAAGGTTCCGAGACAACCAAACTTATAGTCTTTCTTTACGCTACTGCTGTCTACTGTATATATGTGCAGACCCCCGGCCTTAACTGTATCCTCAATCCACCTCAACCTGCCCACCGATGGGCAGGGTTATAAACTCACCCTGCTCCAGCGCGCCGGACGCCACCGCCTCCACCAGTTTCTGCCTGGGCTCATCCAGAGGCTCAGCAGACAACTGAAACGTTGACCAGTGCATACCAATGCTGAAACGGGAACCAATATCATTGTGAATCTGTACGGCTTCTTCCGGGTTCACGTGGGATGCCTGCATAAACCAGCGCGGGGCATAGGCGCCGATGGGTATCAACGCCAGATCAACCTGCGGCCACTTTTCACCGATCTGTTTGAATTGCACATTGTTGTAACCGGTATCGCCGCCAAACCAAATGGTGCGTTTAGAATTGGAATTTAGAGACCATTCCAACATCCAGCTTGCCCACAGGGTCTGGTTACGATCAAACAAACCCCGCCCTGACCAATGCTGACAAGGTGTCGCGGTAAAGCGGATCGGGCCCTCGGCCCAATGCTGCCACCAGTCCAGCTCATGCACGCGGGCCGCATCGATTCCCAAATCCACAAACCATTCTTTTAGTCCCAGGGGCACGATGTATTGGGGTTGATTGCCAAGGTGTTCAATACTGAACGCATCCAGATGGTCATAGTGATTATGGGAAATGATCACATAGTCGATGGCCGGCAGTTCCTCCACGGCATAGGGCATGGGCGCCAAGCGTTCAGGACCGACAAAACCGATAGGGGACGCCCGCTGTGACAGGATAGGATCGGTCAGCACCCGCACGCCGTTGGACTCCAGCAGAAACGTAGAGTGGCCCAACCAGGTAACGGTCAATGGCGCACTGACTGCAGACAAATCCACTAATTGCTCTGCCACCTGAATCTGATCCAGCTCCTCAGTGTGATCCGCGAAGGGTTCAGAGCTGAACCAACGCATTTTAATGAAGTCAAAGACGTTCTTGTCATTGGGTGGGCCATAGGGATTCACATAGCCACCTTCCCCATGGTGCTCCGGCTCGGGCTTCAACACGTCGGTAGGCGTCGACGTGGAACAGGCCATCAACCCAAAGACAAATAACGTAATTCTGACAACCCCGCGCCTCACTGCGTTCACCCGCTGCATCCTTGATACATATCACCAACCGATAGAAGATAGTACCCTACATTAGATCTCAACCTTGTCCAACACGGATATTCATCATGCCAGAACGGGATCCAGTCACCACCACCACGCTGATCGGCAAAGTTGATGCCGTGCATGGCCCGGTGGTGGATATCTGCACCCAGTATCTGCCGCCGCTGAACCAGGCGTTGATCGTGCACGATCACGAGCCGGTGTTACTGGAGGTATTCCAGCATCTCAACCCGACCCGCATTCGCGCTATTGCCCTGCACAGCACGGCGGGCCTCTCCCGTGGCATGCCGGTATTTGATTCCGGAGCCCCGTTGCATGTCCCCGTGGCCCCGGATTGCCTGGGCAGAATGCTCAATGTGTTCGGCGAGCCGCTGGACAAAATGCCCGCCTTCGAAAGCACGGATTACCGCAACATTCTGGCACAACCACCGGCACTGACAGAAACCGTTCCCGCCAAGGAGATTCTGGCCACCGGCATCAAGGTGATCGATCTGTTATGCCCGTTTGTGAAGGGCGGTAAAACCGGACTGTTCGGCGGCGCCGGTGTGGGTAAGACGGTGTTGATGATGGAATTCATGCACGCGGTCAGCTCGTTGCATCAAGGCGTATCCGTGTTTGCCGGTGTGGGGGAACGCATGCGGGAAGGCCACGAACTGTGGCATGAAATGAAAGATTCCGGTGTGCTGCCGCGATCCGTGCTGGTCTATGGGCAAATGGATGAATCCCCCGGGGTGCGCTTCCATGTGGGTTTTACCGCCCTCACCTACGCGGAATACCTGCGCGATTCCCTGCAGTCGGAAGTGCTGTTCCTGATGGACAATATGTTCCGCTTTGTCCAGGCAGGCAGTGAAATCTCGGGCCTGCTGGGGCGCATGCCCGCCACCGTTGGCTACCAGCCCACCCTGGTCACCGAAGTTGCCTCCCTGGAGGAGCGCATCCTCTCAACGCGCCATGGGGCCATCACCTCAGTGCAGGCGGTCTATGTGCCCGCTGACGATATGTCCGACCCGGCCGTAAGCGCCATCATGAATCATCTGGATACCAAGGTGATTCTGTCGCGTCAGCAGGCGGCAAAAGGCATTTATCCGTCCGTGGATCCGTTGAAATCCAGTAGCCGCCTGCTGGATCGTCATTTATTGGGAGCGCGCCACTACTCAGTGGCCATGGCGGTGCGGGAGCACTTGGCCCGCTACCGGGAACTGGAAGACATCATCACCATTCTGGGGATTGAAGAACTGTCCACAGAAGATCGGCAGATTGTGCAACGTGCCCGCAAACTGGAGCGCTATTTGACCCAGCCTTTTGCCGTGGTAGCGGATCATACCGGCATCCCCGGCACCAGTGTGGAACTGGAGGACTTGCTCAACGACTGTGAAGGATTTCTGGACGGCCGCTTCGACCAGCTGGATGAGGCGGACTGCTACATGAAAGGGTCTCTCACGAAAGGGACACTCTCCCAATGACCGCTTTCCGCCTGGTGCTCATGGACTGCTCCCGCACTCTGCAGGTGGATACTGCTCGCAGTTTTGTGGGTACGGACCAGAGCGGCAGCTTCGGCATCCAGGCCGGTCACGAGACCTTCCTCACCTGTCTGCAACCGGGACTGGCCCGCTACAAAACAGAAGAGCAACAATGGCACTATATTGCCCAGCCGGGTGCCACGCTGTGGTTTCACGATCATCAACTGCAACTGATCACCACCCAGTTTGTCATCAGCGATAACCGACAGGAGCTATTGCAGCTAATGGAAACCCGTTGGCAGCAGGAAAGTGAGACCCAGGGCAGCACACTGCGTAACGTTACCCAGGTGGAACAGGCCCTGGCCCACAAACTGTGGGAAATGAACAAGGGAGGGGAGTCACTGTGAACCAACGGGATGATTTGCGGGAATCCCTGCAGCGGGACAACGAGCGCCAGGATCGCGGAGAACGGGAACAGGCCGGATTATTCGGACTGTTAATGTACGGTGGTACTCTGGGCTTGTTGCTGGTCATTCCCATGGTGGGCGGCGCCTATCTTGGCCGTTGGCTGGACAGCTTGAACGAAGAGTTCGGCACCCGCTGGACGGTGAGCTTCATCATTATTGGCGTCGTGGCAGGAATCTGGAATATGGTCTGGTACATACGGGGGCGCCCATGAACGAAACCCAGGGTTTGACCATCGGTTCCCTTTTTATCAGCGGCTCGCTGCTTACCACCTGGGTATTGATGCTGGGCATGCTGGCGTTCAGTGCGTTCATCCGCCGCAAGTTATTGCAGGAGGACAACCCCTGGCGCACCAGCGCGGAAATCCTCTTCACCATTATGGAAAATGCGGTGAAAGAAGTGGTGCCCAGTTATTACCAACAGGTGACACCCTTTATTGCTACTCTGTGGATCTATCTGGTGCTGGCCAATTTGCTGGGCTTGATCCCCGGCCTGCATTCGCCCACGGCGGATCTGTCTGTCACTGCGGGATTGGCACTGATTGTGTTTGCCTCCGTGCATTGGTTTGGCATCCGCAATCTTGGACTGAAACGCTATCTGCAACATTACCTGTCGCCCAACCCCATCATGCTGCCGTTTCACCTGATGAGTGAAATCAGCCGGACACTGGCGCTGGCCATTCGCCTGTTCGGCAACATCATGAGCCTGGAGATGGCCATCCTGCTGGTGCTGCTGGTGGCGGGCTTTCTGGTGCCGGTACCCCTAATGATGCTGCATTTGGTGGAAGCCCTGATTCAGGCTTACATCTTCGGAGTATTGGCTTTGCTGTACATCGGCACCAGCTTGGAAAACAAAACGACTCAACCAGATCAAGGGAGCAACAACACATGACCGATATCCATTGGTTCAGCACACTCTCCACCGTGGTCGCCGCCCTGGCCATTGCCATTGGTGGTGCCCTGCCCGCCTATGCCATGGGCAAAGCCATCGCCCAGGCGCTGGATGCCCTGGCACGACAACCGGAAGCGGAAAAGATTATTACCCGAACCCTGTTTATCGGCCTGGCCATGATTGAATCTCTGGCCATTTATGTATTGGTGGTGGTGCTGATCATTCTGTTCCGTAATCCACTGCTGGAATATTTTGTTCAATAACGGCGCGTACTGATGGAACTCGATCCTCTTACTATCGTACTGGAAATCGTGAATTTCCTGGTACTGATCTGGCTGCTGAAACGTTTTCTGTTCAAGCCGGTGCAGGCGGCCATTGCCCGACGCCAGCAAGATCTGGAACAGGCACAACAGGATGCGCAGCAAAAAGCAAAGGACGCTACTGACAGGCAACAGCAGCTGCAGTCAAAAATAGACGACTGGGAACAAGAAAAAATCCGCCAGCAACAGCAATTGCAGGAACAGTTAAGCCGGCAACGGGAACAGGCAATGGACAAGGTCCGCCAGGAAGCGGAGGATGAAAAAAAACGCCTGCAGACCATCCTGCAACAGGATCAAGCCGCCCTAATGGAAAAAACGCAACAGCAGGCGCAGCAAGGCGCAATACAGTTAACCCAGCAGTTACTCAACCGGCTGGCGGGCACTGATCTGGACCAGGCGCTGTTAAACATGTTCGCGGACGATATCAATCAGCTACCGGACACCGAACGGGACAAACTGGCCACTGCCTTACGCAAACAGAAGTCGGTGCTGATCACTTCTGCACGGCCTCTACCCGACGCTCAAACGCAGCAATTGCAAAACATCTTACAGAGCGTGTTGGGGCAAAACATCACTCTGGAAACCAAAGTCGATGAACAGCTCATCAGTGGAGTTCGGCTGACCATCGGGCCAATGGTCCTGCACGCTAACCTGGCGGATGAACTGGAATTCTTCAAGGCGGAGCTGCACCATGCCATCTGATTCCGGCAAGCTGTTTGATCTCAACCCGAACTACAGCATCAGCACTCGCATCAGCGAGCAAGGTACGGTGGTGAGCGTGGGGGATGGCATCATCTGGGTGCAGGGATTACCCACCGCCATGATGGATGAAGTGATCTATCTGGAAGACGGCAGTAGCGCGCTGGTGTTCCTGTTGGACCCGGAAAAATTGGGGGCGATTGTATTGGAGCAAAAGGCCTCCCTGTCTTCCGGTATCAGCGCCCGCCGTTCCGGGCGGCGACTGGACATCAGCATCGGTGATAGCGTGTTAGGACGGGTGTTGGACCCACTGGGCCGACCTTTGGATGGCAAACCGGCGCCCACCGACCAACAGCGGGGACGCTTGGAAGTAACCTCACCGGCAATCCTGGATCGTGATTTTGTCAGCGCGCCACTCTACACCGGCAACCGTATTATCGACTCCCAGATACCCATCGGCAAAGGCCAGCGCCAACTGATCATCGGCGACAACGGACTGGGCAAAACCTCCCTGGCGGTGGACACCATTCTGCGCCAGCAAGGTGAAAACGTGCGCTGTGTTTATGTGTCCATCGGCCAGACCCGAAGTAGTGTCGCCACCCTGATCGATACGCTGCAGGAACAGGGTGCCATGGAATACACCACTCTGGTAGTGGCCGAAGCAAACGAATTGTCCGGCTGCCGCTACCTGGCGCCGTTCTCCGGCTGCGCCATTGCCGAGCACTGGATGCAGCGGGGCCAGGACACACTGATCATCTATGACGACCTGACCCAGCACGCACAAGCCTACCGCGAACTGTCTCTGTTATTGCATCGGCCACCGGGGCGGGAAGCCTACCCCGGTGATATTTTTTATCTGCACTCCCGCTTGCTGGAACGCTCCACCGTGTTTTCCAAGGAACTGGGGGGCGGCTCCATGACCGCCCTGCCCATCGTGGAAACCAAACAGGGAGAGATTTCCGCTTACATACCCACCAACCTGATTTCCATCACCGACGGTCAGATTTATCTGGACCAGAAGTTGTTCGCCGCCGGCATGCTGCCCGCTATCGACGTCACCCGTTCAGTGTCCCGCATCGGCGGTAAAGCACAGCATGCTGCCATTAAGAAAGAAGCCGGTCGTATCCGCCTGGATTATTTGCAGTTCCTGGAACTGGAAGCCTTTACCCGTTTTGGTACCCGCCTGGAACCGGCTATGGAAGCCAAGCTGAAGCGGGGACGAGTATTGCGGCAAATCATGGTGCAGGATCGACTCACTCCGGTCAGTGCAGCCGCACAACTGGCCTGGCTGATTGCCTATAACGACAAACTGTTGGATGACTGCGACTTGAAACGCATTCATGCGGTGCTGCAACAATTGGAAACCGGTGCCAATCAATCCAGTCTGGCATTGGATGCATCCCGCGACCAGTGGCGGGATCAAATCAAACTTTGGCTGGCTGCAGAAACATGAGCCAACGTGCGGAAAACAATTATCGACTGGAACTGTATGATGAACTGGATGACATCATCACCGCCATGCGCAACCTGGCACAGGTGGAAATGGTGCGCCTGGAGAAAGCCCACATCCATCAACAATCCTTATTCGAGAGCAGCCAACAGGCCTTGTCGCATTTTCTGTTTCACTTCGATTCAACTATCAAGCCTCAGGCTTCTTCCGGGCCGACTGTTTTACTGGTGCTGGGCTCAGAACGGGGTTTCTGCGGCGGCTTCAATGAACAGGTGGCACAACGTTTTCGCGAACTGGATTTAAGCGATACAGACATCATACTGGTGATTGGTTCCCGCTTGGCAAGCAAGCTGTCTGATCATCAGGGGATCATAGCGCTGAGCGCCGCCGTGGGGATTGATGAGTCGCTACCCGTAATGCAGTCCATCACCGACAAACTGATGGGTCATGGCTTACCCCAGCGTATCAGCCTGATCTATCATGATCGCAGCGATGTGCAGC
The DNA here is from genome assembly GCA_002708905.1 of Pseudomonadales bacterium. Lineage (GTDB taxonomy): Bacteria > Pseudomonadota > Gammaproteobacteria > Pseudomonadales > Ketobacteraceae > Ketobacter. The sequence continues at coordinate 76,698 of PAPM01000039.1, forward strand.
TAGCCCAGCTGTTACCCGTCGAACATTCCGGCCCGAACCGCAGCAGCCTCGACATTAATCTGCCACCGGAAGCTTTGCTGTCCGAGTTGCAATGGCAGCACTTACAACAGGGATTGATGCTATATCTTACCAAGTCACTGCACACTGAAAACCGCTGGCGCCTGCAGCAAATGGAAGGGGCACGGGATCATCTTGAGGAATTGTCGCTGACGTTACGCAAGCGCATCAATGCTCAACGCCAACAGCAAATCGTGGAAGAAATTGAAGTGATCCTGTCGGATCAGACGTTTGACTGAAAAGGTTTGAATTAGGCATAAAAAAGGGCCGGTGCTAGACCGGCCCAATTCGGAGAGAAAACTTTTTCTCGGATCTTACTCGCCCAGAGGCAGGCTGTAACCTACTACAAACTTGGGCTTCTTGTTGTCGAATTCATCGTCAACCTGCTGACTCAGTGTGAAACTCAGGTTGTCGTTGTACGCATAGGACAAGTCGACGTGAGTCATATCTTCAGATGTACCTGGGTTATCATGCTTACCAACCAAGATAGAGAACGCGTCGTAGCCATAGCTCAGAGTGTAATAACCGTACCCAGATCCACCGGCGATGTTGTCATAGCCAGTTAAAGAGAAACCTGCGAAACCCAAGGACAGAATTGCTTCTGACAGCTCACCGGGATTATCAAGAGAACCGTCCGGGCTGCTTGGGTAAATGTAAGTCAACAAGCTGAAGTCTACGCTTACGCCACCGAACTCCGCACCATAGCCAACATAAAGGTCGTACTCGGTTCCAGCATTGGAATCACCGGAAGAACCCCAGATGCCAGTATAGAAACCGCTGGTGGAATAGCTCAGATCGCCAGAAATGGCACCTACACCACCACCACCAGATGCTTCGGGATTGCCATCGTCATCAAAAACGACTTTATCGTAAGCGCCGAGATCAATACCGCGCCACAAGTACATGTTGGCAACACCAACAGAAGCAGAAACTTCAGCGTTAGCAGCAGGCGCAACGGCCATAGCACCGGCAACGGCCAGAGAAAGAGCACTCAAACGAAGCATTTTGGATTGTTTGTTTAACATATTAATTTAACCCCCAGAGGTTAGACGATATAAGGTTTGCACCTTGGTTAACGAACTCCCGACAACAAAAAGCAACGAGTGTGCCAACAAGCCAATGCCTTGGAATACCTAGCCTTTCTGGGAGTTTTACAGGGGGATCATGTCACAAAAGTGCAACTCATGCACAAATTTAGGTCACGCACCAAAAGCGGGCGCACCAAAAGCGCCCGCTCGTGATCTTACTGAGAATTATTATTGCTGGACAAGCTGTCTACCTTGTCGTTCAGTGAGTTGACTTGTTTACTCATCTGATCCAATTGGGATTGCATGGCTTTAATGGACTGCTCCAATTTAGCCCCCAATTCATCAATTCGGGCAGACTGCTGCTCCACCTGTTGACCAATTTGGGTTATGGATTGATCTACTGCCGTTTGATCCGCCGCGCCCTGCATGTTGGATTGCAATGATATGACTTGCTGCTCCAACGCGGAGATCGCCTGCTTGGCAGCCTCTTCCACCTGCTTTTTCTCTTCCGCCAGTTTAGTCACCAGCTGATCTTTGAGGGCGGTGACCTGCGCCGATTGATTCTGCAGCATGGCATCCATGCGATCCCGCAAATCCTGTTGCACCAAAACCTGCCCTTTTACCCCGTCACGGCCCGGTTTGCCGGCCACCCCGGTCTCGCCTTCGTCACCACCGGCCATCCACTTGCGGTTACCCGTCAGGGTGCGCATGGTGATGTACTTGCCTTCGGTACCTGCACCGCCTTTGCCACCGGCTCCCGCCTGGCCGCCCTTGCCACCGCCATTCTGTACGGAGATACGGGAGCGGACATCATCCTGATTGCCCTGGTCCACCAACAGGCGATAGGTCAGGGATACCTGACCACCATTGCCACCATCGCCGCCGTCACCACCGGCGCCGCCTGCCCCTCCGGCCGGTGCATTACACTTATCGAAGGCACCACCCTGTTGACCCTGGCCGCCGCTGCCGCCATTTCCGCCATCGCCACCACGGCTGTTGATGGTAAGTGAACCCAATTTAGCGATCCCCATTACCATGGTCAGGGCGACCCCTTCGCCCCCCTGGGTGCCATGGGTGCCGTCGGCCCCACGTTTTCCGGCCTTACACTCCTCAGCCTGCCCTTCCTGGTCAGCCCCGGCAGCACCGTCTTTTCCTGCCGGCCCCTGGGCCAGGATACTGACGCCGTTCCCGATCTCCGCCCAGGCTGCATTCAATTGCAGCTGCTCCAGCTCATTGGGCACTTTCAACACCGCGCCATCTTCCAGAATCAGCTTGTCATAAGACAGAACAGACTGTTGCGCGGATAACTCGTGGGTTTTACCCGCTTTCACATGTAAGACATTTTCCGCGTGTACCATCGCGTGTGACAAGCTGCCGAGCAGCACCATAAGACCCATTAAAACTCGGTTCATTGGAATTCCTGTATGTAACAATTAAAGACTGCTGCCATCTAATATAGAACAAGCACCACCCTGCATGGGCAGCCTAATCCATTCGTGATAGAGTGGCAGGCACCCGCTGTAACAATGATAACAACACCTGTGACGGGAGTTCATCCATGGAAGTGGATAACAGTACCAGTCTGTTGCTGACTCAATATCAGTCTACCCGAAAATTGTCCCTGGATATTGCCGAGCCGCTGCAACCCGAGGACCAGATGATCCAATCCATGCCGGATGCCAGCCCCACCAAATGGCACCTGGCCCATACCAGCTGGTTCTTCGAAACCTTTGTCCTGGCGGAATATCTGCCCGGATACTAGGCTTACGCTCCCGAGTTCGCCTACCTGTTCAACTCCTACTACAACCATGTAGGACCACAGTACCGACGCCCGGATCGCGGCCTGATTTCACGCCCAACAGTGGCGGAAGTGAAAGAGTATCGAGAATATGTGGATCATCACCTGCAGCGTCTCCTGATGGAGGAACGGTTGGATAGTACCGCCCTGCAGCTAATCGAGCTGGGCATCCAGCATGAACAGCAGCACCAGGAGCTTATACTTACAGACCTCAAACACGGCTTTTCATTCAACCCCCGCTTTCCCGCACTCAACGACTATCAAGCGGCAGAAAAAACCATCCCGGAACAGCGCTGGCTGACCTATCCCGGTGGGCAGGTGAGCGTTGGTTACGATGGCCCCGAATTCCATTACGACAACGAAGGTCCACGCCACGAGGTTTTGCTCGCGCCCTTCAAGCTCGCCCAGCGCCTGGTCACCAATAGCGAATATCTCGAATTTGTTGCCGATGGCGGCTACCAGAACCCGTTATTATGGCTCTCGGATGGTTGGGCCTGGTTGCAGCAAAAGAACATCACCCAACCGCTCTACTGGTTTGAAAATCAAGGGCAATGGCAGCAATACACCCTGGCTGGGTTAAAGCCTTTGAACCCGGCGGAACCGGTTTGCCATATCAGCTATTACGAAGCGGACGCCTATGCCCAATGGCGGGGTAAACGCCTGCCCACAGAACATGAGTGGGAAGCCGTGGCCCAGCAAACACCTGTACAGGGCCCTTTTCTGGAACTGACCTGTTTGCATCCCCAGCCAGCCAGCGAAACCGGATCGGACGAGATCCAGCAGTTATATGGAACCTGCTGGCAATGGACCCGCAGCGCTTATAGTCCTTACCCTGGTTTCAAACCACCCGCCGGTGCAGTGGGTGAATACAACGGCAAGTTCATGTGCAATCAACTGGTGTTGAGGGGTGGCTCCTGCGTTACACCAAAAGGCCATGTTCGCCCCAGCTACCGCAACTTTTTTCCCGCCCACGCCCAGTGGCAATTCACCGGCATAAGGATGGCCGACGATGCCTAACCGCAATACCAATACTGCCCTTTCATTGTTTGACGACAGCCTGCCCCAGCAACAGGAGTTTCTGGCGGACGTGTTAGAGGGGCTGGCGCAACCCCGCAAAACCCTGCCCTGCAAATACTTCTATGACGAGCGGGGCTCACAGCTGTTTGAGGCCATCTGCGAAACACCGGAGTATTACATCACCCGTACCGAGCTGGGGATTCTGACCCAAAACATGGAACACATCGCAAATTTGGTGGGCCCCGGCTGCGACATCCTGGAATTCGGCTCCGGTGCTGGCATCAAAATCCGTTTGTTACTGGATGGCCTGCACGATCCCCGCAGTTATATTCCCATTGATATATCCCGGGAAATTCTGGAATCGTCGGCCAGAACGCTGCTGGAACAGTTTCCCCAGGTACAAGTCATCCCCATCGTGGGGGATTACCACAAGGACATCCAGCTACCCGCCGCCTTCAGGGCACAGAGCGCCCACCGCAAGCTGGTGTTCTTCCCCGGCTCCACCATCAGTAATTTTACTCCGGAGGAAGCGGAAGCCTTCCTGCAACGTATCCGTGCTCTGCTCTGCGAAGGGGATGGTCTGTTGATTGGAGTGGATTGCATCAAGCCCACGCACATCCTGAATGCCGCCTATAACGATTTGGCCGGCTTTACGGCAGCATTTAATTTAAATCTGCTGCAGCGCGTTGAGGACAGCTTCAACACCAATCTCAAAACCAAGCATTTCTTTCACCATGCCTACTTCAATGAAGCGGAGTCCCGCATTGAAATGCACCTGGTGAGCAAGCTGGATCAACTGATTGAGATCGAAGGGCGGCACTTCAAATTCAGGAAGGGAGAAACCATTCACACCGAGAACTCTTACAAATACAGCCTGGAGGGATTCGGCGCTCTGGCACAACGAACCGGATTTGAGATTAGCGCCGTGTGGCAAGATCCGGAAAAACTGTTCAGCCTGCAGTACCTGAGCGCACGCTAGCATTACACGAGAGCCAAAATGAAAGCCCGCTCACCCGTCCTGAACTGAGTTCCAAAACGGATGAGCGGGCTCCCGCCTCCCAAGCCCTTACACTATAAACCCTAATGGCCTAAACAGCGATATATCTGCGCACAACATCCTCTTCCATATCCTTGCCCAAACCGGAGAGTACCACTTCACCCCGGTCCATCACCGCATAGTTGTCCGCCAGCTCCCGAGCGAAGTCAAAGTACTGCTCCACCAGCAGAATGGCCATCTCGCCCCGATCCCGCAGCAGGGAAATCACCTTCTGGATGTCCTTGATGATGGAAGGCTGAATCCCTTCGGTGGGTTCATCCAGAATCAGCAACTTGGGTTTGGTGACCAGGGCCCGTGCTATCGCCAGCTGTTGCTGCTGACCACCGGACAGATCCCCACCGCGGCGCTTCAACATCTGGTACAGCACCGGGAACAACTCATAGATCTCATCCGAGATTTTACGCTCGGAGCGGGGCAGCACGGAAAAGCCGGTTTTCAGGTTCTCCAACACGGTAAGCTGGGAAAACACATCCCGCCCCTGGGGTACATAGGCAATGCCGTTCTTGGCCCGCTCATAAGGTGCCTGCTTGCTGATGTCCTTACCGTCCCACAGAATCTGTCCGCTCTTGATGGGATGCTGTCCCGCTACGGCTCGCATCAGGGAAGTTTTACCTACCCCGTTGCGCCCCATCACACAGGCCACCTGCCCTTTCTCCGCTTCGAAGCTGACTTTCTTCAGCGCCTGGCTGGCACCGTAATACAGATCGATATCTTCTATTTTCAACATACGTAATCTCTCTGCTCAGCGTCCCAGATACACTTCAATCACCTGCTCATTGGCCTGCACCTGTTCCAGGGTGCCTTCTGCCAACACGTGGCCTTCGTGCAACACCGTAACCGGGCAATCCAGAGCCTTGATGAATTCCATATCGTGTTCCACCACCACAACAGAACGCTCACCCGCAATTTCCTTCAGCAATTTGGCAGTCATCTCAGTTTCGTGATCCGTCATCCCGGCAGCAGGTTCATCCACCAGCAGCAGATCCGGTTCCTGGTTCAACAGCATACCGATCTCCAGCCACTGTTTTTGACCATGAGACAAGTTTCCGCCGAGCCAATCCCGTTTTTCCGCCAGACCTACCAGCTTGATCACCTCGTCGATGCGCTGGTATTGCTCAGCGTTCAATTTATGGAGCAACGCTTTGAACACACCACGATTCCCGGTTAACGCCAATTCCAAGTTTTCAAACACCGTGAGACTTTCAATCACGGTGGGTTTCTGGAATTTCCGACCGATGCCCATGTTGGCAATATCGGCTTCATCGTGCTTGGTGAGATCCACTGTATCGCGGAAAAAAACATCGCCCACATCCGGTTTAAGCTTGCCGGTAATAATGTCCATCATGGTGGTTTTGCCCGCACCATTGGGCCCGATGATCGCCCGCAATTCCCCGGGCTTCACCGTGAACGACAAATCATTGATGGCTTTGAATCCATCGAAAGTTTTGCTGACACCGTTCAAATACAGAATGTGCTGGGGAATGTGTTTGGCCATGATTTTCATGATGCAACCTCCCCAGCTTTACCATCCTGCAAGGCTTTTTTCTCCGCGCGCTTGTCTTTCCACTGCTGCACAATGCCCACCACACCCTGGGGCAGGAACAGAGTGGACACCACGAACAAACCGCCCAGCATGAACAACCAGATTTCCGGAAAAGCACCGGTAAAGAACGTTTTGCCGTAGTTCACCAAGACCGCCCCGATAATTGCGCCGTAAAGGAAACCGCGACCACCCACAGCCACCCAGATAATAATCTCAATAGAATTGATGGGAGAAAATTCACCGGGATTGATAATACCCACTTGCGGCACATACAACGCACCGGCAATCCCTGCCAGCATTGCACTGAGCACGAACACAAACAGTTTGTAGTGTTCCACCCGGTAACCGATAAAACGGGTTCGGCTTTCCGCATCCCGAATGGACACCAACACCCGTCCCAATTTGGAAGAGACCACATAGCGGCAGAGCAAATACCCCAGAATCACCGCTAGACCGGAACACACAAACAGAGCCACTTTGGTGGTGTCATCCTGCAAACTGAAGCCCAGAATATCTTTGAAATCCGTCAGACCGTTGTTACCACCAAAGCCCATATCATTGCGGAAAAACGCCAGCATCAAGGCGTAGGTCATGGCCTGGGTAATGATCGACAGATACACCCCGGTGACCCGGGAACGAAACGCCAGCCAACCAAACACAAAGGCTAAAATCCCCGGCGCCAACGCCACCATCAACATGGCAAAGAAGAAATTGTCAAAGCCATACCAGTACCAGGGCAGTTCCTGCCAATTGAGAAACACCATAAAGTCCGGCAGCAACGGATTACCATAAACACCCCGGTCACCAATTTGACGCATCATGTACATGCCCATGGCGTAACCACCCAGGGCAAAGAAAGCGCCGTGCCCCAGACTGAGAATACCGCAGTAACCCCAAATCAAATCCACCGCCAACGCCAACAGTGCATAGCAGAGGTACTTACCCAACAGACCAATGGTGTAGGAGGACACATGGAAGAAGGAGCCTTCCGGCACCAACAGGTTCAACATAGGCAGCACAATGATCACTGCCAGGATAATCGCCATCAGGCGTTTGCCGGCCACATCATTCATCAGCCAGGCCAATCTGGATTGTGACGTCATGGCTTAGCCCTCCACAAAGCGACCTTTGAGAGCAAACAGCCCCCTTGGTCGTCGCTGAATGAACAGAATGATGAACACCAGGATCAGAATCTTGGCGAGCACCGCACCGGCCATGGGTTCCACAAATTTATTGGCGATACCCAGGCCCATCGCCGCCACAAAGGTACCCCAGAGATTACCGACACCTCCGAACACCACCACCAGGAACGAATCGATGATGTACGACTGCCCCAGGTTCGGCCCCACGTTGGTGAGCTGGCTCAACGCCACCCCGGCGATACCGGCGATACCGGAACCTAAACCAAAGGTCATGGCATCCACCCACCCCGTACGAATACCCATAGAGCTGGCCATGGAACGGTTTTGCGTCACCGCCCGCATCTGCAAACCAAAGAAGCTCTTTTTCAACAGCAACATCAAACCAAACAACACCATCAACGCAAAGATAATGATGTAGAGACGGTTATAGGTAAGGGACAGGAAACCGTTGATCTCCCAGGAGCCGCTCATCCAGTCGGGTGTGATCACTGATCGGTTGAGAGGAGAGAATACAGAACGCACCAACTGCTGCAGAATAAGACTGATACCAAAAGTGGCCAGCAATGTTTCCAGAGGGCGGCCATACAAGTGCCGGATCACAGTGCGCTCAATGATCACGCCCATCAGACCGGACACCAGAAACGCGGCAGGCACCGCCACAATCAGGGAAGCGCCGATCTGGTTCGGCATAATCAACTGGATTACGTAGGTGGTGTAGGCGCCCAGCATAATCATCTCACCATGGGCCATGTTGATAACGCCCATGACACCAAAAGTAATGGCAAGCCCCACTGCGGCCAACAACAAAACCGAGCCCAGGCTGAAACCGAAAAACAGGTCTTCCACAAACTTATACCAGGTCTCCATCGCGTTGAGACCTTTCAAAACAGAGATGGCTTCTTCCCGTACCAGCTGGCTGGGCTCAACATAACTGCCGTCTTCATTTTGCTGCACCAGCGCGGTCAACATGGCCATGGTGTGCTTGTTGGCAAACCCGTCCATGTCTTTCACCGCCTGGATGCGGTCCACTTCGCTTTCGCTCTGCAGCAGAATCACGGCCCGGGCCACTTTCAGGGCTTTCAGTACCGTATTGTCTTTTTCTTTCGCAATGGCACCCTGCAGCACTTCCAGAAACTCAGGGCTGGGCGTTTTAATCAGATCATCTGCGGCCGCCAGTCGAATATCGGCTTTTTTACTTAGCAGCTTGTAGCCGGCGATCTGGGTGCGTAACTGTTTACGCAAGCTGTTATTGGTAGCGACTTTCTTCACGTCACGCTTGCCTACTACTCCCAGATCATCACCGGTCAAGACATCGGTAATCTGGTAGCCGGATTCGGCACTGGCGGTAAGCACAATTTTGTCATCGGATTTTCGGTAATAAAGATCACCGGCCAGCATGGATTCCAGAACCGGTAATACCCGTTCATCATCCATTGCGGCAATGGTTTCAACGGCTTTGGCCTTTTTCTTAAAGCTTGAGCTGGTTAATTCACTTAACAGCGATTCGAGACTGGCACCCGCTTCCGGTTCGTCTGCCGCCCAGGATGGCGCAACGCAAACGAAGCTCAACAGCACCAGCAACACTCCCCAGTATTGTTTTATCATAGTGTTTTGCTTCTTTGAAAAAGCCCCGCCAAGTCTTGCTGTGCTCAACCGGGCGAGGCTTTTGGTGAATGTATCTAGATCCTGTGAACGACTAACGGATTAGTAGTTCTGACCTGAACACTTCTTGGTTTCGGTGTTGTAGTTACCGCACATGATCTTGGGATCTTGCCAATCCGCTTCGATCTTGGCGCTTTCCGGCAGGAAGTCAGTCCAGGCATCCCCTGGCACTTCGCTTTCAGTCTGCCATACGGTTTCGAACTGGCCGTCTTCCTGGATTTCACCGATCAGAACCGGCTTGGTCAGGTGATGGTTAGGCAGCATTTTTGCAGTACCGCCGGTGAGGTTTGGGGTTTCCAGACCGATGATGTTTTTCAACACGTCATCAACCTTGGTGGACTTGCCTTTCTCAACCGCTTGCGCCCACAGGTTGAAACCAATGTAGGTGGCTTCCATGGGGTCGTTGGTGACGCGCTTGTCGTCTTTGATAAAGGCATGCCACTTCTTGATGAACTCTTCGTTTACATCAGAATCGGCACTCATGAAGTAGTTCCAGGCCGCCAGGTGACCCACCAAAGGCTTGGTGTCAAAGCCGGACAGTTCTTCTTCACCTACGGAGAAGGCAACCACAGGAATGTCTTCTGCAGATACGCCCTGGTTAGCCAGTTCCTTGTAGAAAGGAACGTTGGCATCACCGTTGATGGTGGATACAACTGCAGTCTTCTTACCTGCTGAGCCGAATTTCTTAATGTCAGAAACGATGGTCTGCCAGTCGGAGTGACCGAACGGGGTGTAGTTGATCATGATGTCTTTCTCAGCAACACCTTTCTGCTTCAGATAAGACTCCAGGATTTTGTTGGTGGTACGGGGATAAACGTAGTCAGTACCGGCCAGAACCCAACGCTTAACACCGACTTCATTCATCAGGTAATCAACCGCAGGAATAGCTTGCTGGTTGGGTGCAGCGCCAGTGTAGAAAACGTTCTTGGAAGATTCTTCACCTTCGTATTGAACCGGATAGAACAGCAGGCCGTTCAGTTCTTCAATAACCGGCAATACGGATTTACGGGAAACGGAAGTCCAGCAGCCGAAGATAACGTCAACTTTCTCTTTTTCCAGCAGCTCCTTGGCTTTCTCAGCAAACAGCGGCCAGTTGGACGCAGGGTCTACCACTACGGCTTCCAGCTTCTTGCCAAGCAGGCCGCCTTTTTTGTTCTGCTCTTCCACCATCATCAAAACGGTGTCTTTCAAAGTGGTTTCACTGATGGCCATGGTGCCGGACAGTGAGTGCAATACCCCAACTTTAATGGTGTCAGCGGCCATGGCCATTGACGACACCAGAGACATGGATGCAGCAACCGCCGCTCCTGTCATCGTTTTTATCCATTTGGACTTGGTTTTCTTCATGGGAACTCCCCCAGTGGTTTATTGGTTTTTGTGAACGCACCCCGGGAAAAGCATTTTCTATGCCACTGGCACCTCAGGCCCAAAAGAGATCAAAATTTAACCTGTATTAAAGATTGAGCAATATAGTCCGACAAACAATGGCACCACTTTGGAACACCTTTTCCATAGCCCAGCCCATATAAGTGCACCAACTTGAGTCAATGCAGCAAAAGAACCAATGGAGTGCATTTATGACCAATGACTGTCCAGTAAGCCCCTAATGTATTCCAAAATCAAAACGCCACAAAAAAGGGGCGCAATACCCAGCGCCCCTTTTTAATGCGTTTCCCCTTAAAAATTCCGTTATTTCAGCATGCCGTGCTCACAAATAAACTGAATAATGTCCTGCAATCCCTGCTTTTCCTTCATATTGGCGAAGATAAAGGGCTTGTCCCCACGCATCTTTTTCGCATCCCGATCCATAACTTCCAGAGAAGCTCCCACCAGGGGTGCCAGGTCGATCTTGTTGATCACCAGTAGATCGGATTTGGTAATGCCCGGCCCTCCCTTGCGGGGGATCTTGTCACCGGCGGAGACATCGATCACGTAAATGGTGAGATCGGATAATTCAGGGCTGAAGGTAGCCGCCAGATTATCACCACCACTTTCGATGATGACCATATCCAGGTCCGCGTGGCGCTGATTGAGCTCAGCAACGGCCGCCAGGTTCATGGAGGCATCCTCCCGAATCGCCGTGTGCGGACAGCCACCGGTTTCCACGCCCATAATTCGGTCCGGGGACAAGGCTTCATGACGGGTAAGAAATTCCGCGTCTTCCCGGGTATAAATATCGTTGGTCACTACCGCAATGTTGAAGTCTTCCCGCATGGCTTCACACAAGCGCAGGGTCAATGCTGTTTTGCCGGAGCCAACCGGCCCCCCAATGCCCACTCGAAGGGTTTGTTTACTCATGTTTTCCTCTATTGATCACAGGTTTAAAATTCAAGAACGCCACCAATGCTCATTGCACAGCATCAAACCCGACGCTTGCAGGGCATCCCGGGCCTTTAACCGGTCCCCCTGATTCAGGAACGCCCCCACCTCCAGCGACTGCAAACCATCTTGCAGATGCAAGCCTATGCTATCCATGGGTGTCCGGGCGGCCAGCACATTGACATGGGTGTTCGGCCGTAAAAAACGCCATTTACGCACCGGAAAAAACTCGCCCTCCTCCACCTCGACTGCATCCAGTCCGACGCGAATCACCTGCATCCGATAGGTAGAGCGCGACACCCGCAGCGCCACATAGGTTAACACTGCAATTTCCAATCCAGCAAAGGGCAACACCAACCAGGCACCGAAGAAAGCCCAGAACAGTGCCACCGAAAGCGTTACCGCCGACACCAGCAACACAAACAACAGTGTCTGCTGCCGCGTTGCCGAGCGATTGGGCTCCAGGGTAATCAGGGTATCCAGCCCCTGCTGCCGACAGGTCACCACGCTTCTGACCTCGATTGTTCCGAGCTGGTTTGTTCCGAGCTGGTTTGTTCCAAGTTGAGGCTCATGTTTTAATGCTCCCTTAACAAAATCGGCCACCACAACCAATCAAGCATGCATAACGATACCTTAGCACTGGAACAGACATTACTGCAGTATCTGCAGGATGAGCACCTCAGCAAGTCAGAATCCCGGGATCTCAAGGCAGCATTGCAGGGTCACCCCAGTGATGGCCTGAATTTTTTACGCAACCGTTTGTTTGAGCTGGCCAGGGACAGGCAGACCCAATCCCCTGACAAAAGCATGGAAATAATCGGCTGGCTGGACCGTTGCACCCAGGCGATACAAACGGAGCTCGGCCAGCGGCAAAGTGACCATGAGGCCTTTTTTACCCCCGGTAATCAATGCCTCGATCAGATCGTGCGGCAACTCAGTAGCGCCCGCTCCAGCATCGATATCTGCGTCTTTACCATTTCCGACAATCGACTGTCCGACCATATTCTGGCAGCCCATCAACGCCGCGTACGGGTACGCATTATCACCGACAACCACAAACAACATGATGCCGGTAGCGATGTGGAATGGTTGATGCGCCAGGGTATTCCCACCCGCTTTGACCGTACGCCTGACCACATGCATCATAAATTCTGCATCGTGGACGGCCTGACCCTGATTAACGGCAGCTTTAACTGGACCCGCAGCGCCAGTGAACGCAACCAGGAAAACATCGTCATCAGTCGGGAGATGCGTTTAATCGAACAATTCCAGCAACAGTTTGATGCGCTCTGGGAGGAATTCGCATGACCACGTTGACCGGCAAACGTATCCTGGTAACCCATGCAGAAGAGTTCATGGGTCCGGCGATTTTCAAAAAGCTGACTGAGAAAGGCGCCGAGGTGATCGCGAGCACAGAGCCCCTGATCGAAGCAGAAGCGCCAGAGCACCTTATTCAATCCTGTGGACAGGTGGACATCCTGGTGGCCAATCTTTCCATCAAAGCCCCCACCACCCCGGCCACCGACATCCAGGATGATGAGTGGCGGGACACCTTCGCCCGCCTGGTCGATCCGCTGCCGCGCCTGTGCAAAGCCGTGTTACCGCAAATGATTGAACGCCAGGCCGGTAAAATCATAGTGGTGGGCAGTGCGGCCGCGCTGCGCGGCATGAAGCGCACGGCCACCTACAGTGCGGCCCGCGGCGCCCAGCTCGCATACACCCAGGCCCTGGGTGTGGAGGTCGCCCGGCACAACATCCAGGTCAATGCCATCGCCCAGAACTTTGTCGACAACCCCACCTACTTTCCCCCGGAAATACAGGCCGATGAACGATTTCAGGCCAGATTGCAGCGCGAAGTGCCTTTGGGACGACTGGTGAGTGCAGAGGAAGACGTTGAATTTATTGCCTATCTTTGCAGTGAAGCCGCAAATTGCTTTGTCGGCCAGGTCTTCCCGGTGTGTGGTGGCTGGGTGACCCGCTGAACCAAACAGCGACACCACCATAATTTTTAGTATGGACCCTTAACCTGTCTGCTATCGAAACGTTCTAACGTAGAAAATGTGAACTTGGTCTAAAATCAACCTTAATCGATACATCAGTTTTTTTAGCGATCGCGCTGGACGCATAAAAACAAAGTAAATTCATTTCCGGTTGCGTATTTCACTAGAACTTCAGGACGAAGGCTGCGCATGCAAGAACAGAAAGTTCTCATAGTTGAAGACGAAAATATTGTTGCAATGGATTTATCCCGTCGCTTGACGAAACTGGGTTACTCCGTTGTGGGAATGGCACCCTCCGGAAAGCGGGCATTGGAACTGGTTGAATCCCGCGCTCCCAACATCATATTGATGGATATACACATCAAGGGCTCCCAGGACGGCATCGAAGTCGCCAGCCTCATCAATGAACTCTATCACGTACCGATTATCTTCCTCACCGCCTACTCGGAAGACACGACACTGGCCCGGGCCCGGGAAACCTGCCCCTATGGTTATCTGTTGAAACCGTTCTCCGAACGGGAGCTGCACGTGGCGATTCAAGTGGCACTGGAACGCCACCAGATGGATCAAAAGCTACTACAGCGCGAAACCCATTTAAAACGGGCACTGGATGCCGCCAATATGGGCACCTGGGAAATGGAAGCCGGCGCCAGCGCCACTATCCTGGGCTACTCCCCCACCGGCCACCTGACCTGCTTTGAAAGCTGGATGCATTTCTACGATCACGTGATTGAGGCGGATCGGGACAGAGTTCGGTCAGCGCTGGACGATTTGCACAACAATACCAACCAGGAATTGAATATTGAATTTGAAGCAGACCTGCCGGAGCAGGGTCATCGCTGGTTCAAACTCTGCGGTAAATCCTTCAGCACAGACAACCAACCCAATCGCGTGGTAGGCATTCTGCAGGATATTACCGAGCACCACCGTTCGGAAGAGGAACTCAAGCAGGCCGCCACCGCGTTCCAGTGCAGCGCGGACGGTATTGTGGTGTTGAACAAGGACCGCCGCATTGAAAGCATCAATCAATCGTTCAGTAAAATAACCGGGCTGACGCCGGAGCTGTGCCTGGGGCAGGAACTGGAATTATTAAGCCCGGAAGCCCTGGGACTGGACAACACCGAATCCCTCTGGACTTCGTTGCGCCAGACCGGCAGCTGGCAAGGTGAAGCCAGCTTCCATAACAATGAAAACCGGCTGGTACATGTTCTGTTGAACATCGGCAGTGTGCCGGATTTGGTCAATCAGGAAGCGCAATATGTAGTGGTCATCAGCGACGTGACCCCCATGCATAACGAACAGGAGAAGCTCTCTCATATCGCTTACTACGACTCACTAACCGGGTTGCCCAACCGCAATCTGTTCATTGATCGGCTCGAGCAGTGCCTGGCCAAAGCCCAACGCCAAACCACCAGCTTTGGTGTGCTGTTCCTGGACCTGGATCATTTCAAGCAGGTCAATGACACCCATGGGCACCAGATGGGCGACAGCCTGTTAAAGGCTGTGGCCCAAAGGTTGAAGTCCCAACTGAGAACGTCCGACACCCTGTGCCGGATCGGTGGGGACGAATTCATTGTCATTGCCGATGCGGTGCAAACCTCTGATGATCTGGAACTGCTGGCAAAGAAAATACTCGGCTTGCTGCAACATCCCATTCGGCTGGGCAGTACCGAAGTGGCAGCCGGTGTCAGCATCGGCATCAGCATGTACCCCGATCACAGTCAGGATCGGGATGAGCTGATCAAAATGGCCGACACCGCCATGTACACGGCCAAGACCAAAGGTCGCCAGGGCTATGCTCTTTATCACCCCGACATGTATGAACATGTGGCGCAGTACATCACCCGCGAACAGGAACTGCGTCAGGCCCTGGCTCGCGATGAACTCCGCTTGTTGTACCAGGCCCAGTACGACAGCTTGAACGGCGCACTGGTTGGATTGGAAGCGCTGATCCGGTGGCAACATCCGGAACAGGGCCTGCTGAGTGCAAATGAAATCATCCCCATCGCCGAAACCAGCAGCCTCATTCTGGATATCGGCAACTGGGTTATCAATGAAAGTTGCCGTCAGCTGCGGGAGTGGCTTGATCGGGGGTTCCATCCACCCAGACTTTCCTTGAACGTATCCCTGCGGCAGTTGGAAGATCGCAACTTTGCCCATATCCTCAACCATAGTGCCGACACCTACGATGTTCCGATCAATATGATTTCCCTGGATGTGACGGAAACCTGTCTGCAAAAGTGTGAAATCGGACTGCACAATCTGCGCCGCCTGAAAAAACTGGGCGTGCAGATCGCCATCGATGACTTTGGTACGGGCTATTTCAGCATGAGTTCATTGCGCACCCTGCCTGTGAACTCGTTGAAAATCGATCGGTGCTTCATACAGAACGTGCACCTCAACAACAATGACCGCGCTGTAACCAACGCGATTATCGCCATGGCAAAGCAATTGGGTTTGCGCACCACCGCGGTGGGTATCGAAAGCCAGGCTCAGGCACACATCATCACCGGCTCCGGCTGTGATGAGTTACAGGGCTACTTTTTCTGCCCGCCGCTGACGTCAGAACAAACCACCCAATTGCTGAGCACCACGGTTGCCGATAACCGGTATGCGGAATGGACCGCCTGATAGCTTATGACAACCACGGATTTTGATGTAGCAGCGAACAAAGATGAGGTCATGCGACTGGCCGTTGAGGCCTCCCCCAACGGTATGGTGTTGATTGATGTCGAAGGTCGAATCGCATTGGTGAACAGCAGCGTGGAAACCATGTTCGGCTACAATCGTGATGAGCTGATTGGCGAACCCATCGAAAAACTGGTTCCATTCCGTTTCCGGCAGCATCATCCGGAATTACGCACCCAATACTTTCACGCGCCCAAATCCAGAGCCATGGGCCAGGGGCGTGAACTCTATGCCCTGCACAAGAATGGTACCGAATTCCCGGTGGAAATCGGGTTGAACCCCATTACCACAAAGCGGGGCGTTTTGGTGCTGGCGGCCATCGTGGATATTACCGAGCGCCTGCGGGCACAGGAAATGATGCGGCTGGCCGTGGAAGCCGCGCCCAACGGCATGCTACTCACCGACAAAGACGGCGCCATCGTCATGGCCAACTCCATGGCGGAACTGCAATTCGGTTATACCCGCAGTGAGCTGGTGGGCCAGAAAATCACCATGCTGGTGCCCCACCGCTTCCGCGAGCGCCATCCGGATCTACAGGACACCTATTTTCACAACCCAACATCCCGCGCCATGGGAGAAGGCCGAGACCTGTTTGCATTGCACAAGGATGGACGGGAGTTTCCGGTGGAAATCGGACTCAACCCCATCAACACCGCACAGGGGCTGATGATACTGGCGTCGGTTCTTGATATTACCGAACGTAAACGGCAGGAAGAGCAGCTCAAGTCGGCACTGAAAGAAAAAGAAGTGATGCTGGCGGAGATTCACCACCGGGTGAAGAACAATCTGCAAATCATCGACAGCTTGATCGCCATGCAACTGGACAACGTCAGCGACGAAAAAGCCCGTTTCTTATTAACGGACAGCCAGAACCGCATCAAGTCCATGGCCGTTATTCACCAGACACTTTATCAATCCCAGGATTTTTCCAACGTGGATATCTCCATGGTGATCTCAGGGCTGATCAATAACCTGGCTCACTCCTACGGAGTGCCCGGCAATCCCAACGTTAAAATCAATGTGGAAACCGACAACATCACCATGCCCATTGAAAACAGCATTCCCTTGGGGCTGATCATCAATGAACTGGTATCCAATGCGTTCAAACACGCCTTCCCCAACAACCAGGCCGGTGAAATCACCATTTCGCTGAAAAGCCTTCCCGAGCAAAAAGCCAAATTGGAAATCTGTGACAACGGAGTGGGACTGACCAACAAAGCCGCCAGGGAAGACTCATTGGGGTTGCGACTGGTGGAAGCGTTGAGCGATCAACTGGAGGCTGAACTTTCCATCCAAAGGGCAAATCCCACTTGCTTCACCATCGTCATGCCCATGGCAGATTAACGGTTACTCGCCCCAAAACTTCCACCAGCGGCGATTCTTGCTCTCACTTTGTTCAGTCTGAGTCTGCATTGACTCAGATTTCTTTTCACGCTGCTTTTCCATGCTGCTTTCTTTCATACGATCCCGGTCGCGGTCGCGATCCTGCTTCATCTCGCGTTCATGCATGTCATCATCCTGATGCTCACGATCCCGCTTTTGCATTTTATCCCGATCACCTTTACCCTCTTTGCCTCGGGCCTTCATGTCACGGGCGTCTTCCATTTCGTCTTCAGCGCTGCCACGCTTGGCCTTCATTTCCTCACGGTGTGCCTCCACCTGTTCCCGGCTGGGCTTTTCCTTGCCGCCCGCCCATTCCGGTTTATCCGCAAATCCCGGTTGAGATACGGACATTGCAAGCAATAGGGCACTGGAAACCGTAATCAAGTGCAGTTTCATATTTTTCTCCTGACAAATCTGTGTTCCGCCCAAACAATGTATTCGGACGCGGCATTAGTGTAGTGGTCACCACTGCATAAAACCATAATCTTGGTCACAACCAACACGACAAAGTCACGGGCTGAAGCACCCGTAGGGCTGCGTTTAAAAAACATGTAAATATACACAGTGGACAGTAGCTGAACAAAGAAAGACTATAAATTGGATATACCGGAACCTCCGGTATTTGCTTCCGGGATATACCGAAGGTTCCTGCGTTTGCTCCTTGGATATCGCGAAGCCTGCGGTTTTTGTCCGTTGAATTTTTGACTTATAAACATTATTTATAATGCAAAATCAAGGAGTTATTGGAATCGGGCTTGGATATCTCGAAAGGTTCGGTTCATTAAGTTGTTAGCACACCCGAGTTCCCAGCAAAAGGTGCAAGAATGAGCGAAGACGTTGTAAATGAAATAATCTATCGTCATTACTTTGAATCAGGTGACTTCAATGGGATTCCAGTTTACAAACTCCAGAAAGCTTTAGGTCTTTCTCTACCAGAGCTTAAAGAACTGACAAGGGAACTCATTGCTAATGAAAATGCAGACTGCGTTTTTGGCAATGTTCATCCTAATGCACATATAAAAGCATACTCTGAAATTACTATCAGTCAGCAATTGGAATGGCTTGATCAGCTCGAGTTCAGCGAGCATTTCTGTCTTTATCCAAGTAAAAAATTTCTATCGGAAAGAGTCGATAAGACCAGCTATACTGATCGCCCTTACGAATGCCAACTTGCTCTTGGGGCCGGTCAGTTAGATTACAGAGTATTTGATATTTCTGTTCTCGAGTATTATAGAAATGATCCTCGATATTATTATCAGACCGATTTTATCAACGGACAAATATCTATTCATGATGAGTTTTATGAATCTGAATCCATGCCTGAGCATGACCAGATACTTTTACAATCCTTTGGGTTTGCTTTTGATGATGATTTTAATAGAGCCGTTGCGGTTTTTATAAGGTATTTGTCTGACCTGTCTCCCGAACACCAGAAAATATGGAAAGCGAAAGAAATTTCCGGTGCTTATAAGTTGCACCCCGACTATTATCGCAATAGCCTTCTCGGGGATTGGGGTACTAGAATATCGCTATTTGATGCATTCTTACAGGAAATAAAAGTGATCAATGAGATGGCTGAGATAATGGGAAAAAAGCAGCTATTTAAAAGCGATTACTATGAGCAAAAACCAGATGAGTTTGGCTTTTTGTTGCGACCCACATTAAGGGAATTCAATAATTTTGTTCTTCTTTTAGATAAGATGATGTCAGACAACATAAATAAGGAATTCTTTGCGGGCGATATTGATCTCGAAAAAGACGAAGTTCGATCAGATGGCAAGATTGTAGTCACGCAACGCGGAACAATAGCATTATTAGACGATTGGGTTAAAAGATTCTTTCGTCCGGTTGACCCAGAACCAATCGAAGATATGTTGTCTTCCTTCAGGAAAGTCAGGAAACTAAGGCAAAAACCAGCGCATAAAATTGACGAAAACGTGTTTGACCAAAAGTATTTTAAAGATCAGCGCCAGATTATGCTGGATGCATATGATGCAATACGAACAATTCGATTAATTCTCGCAAATCACCCAAGAGTCAAAGCAAGCCCGCCACAGATAGGCAAGCACTTAAAAGAAGGCAAGATCTGGGATATATAAGCGTCTTAGTATCAAGTTTGAACTGCGACAGTTTAGATTAGTAACAGAGAAATAGTTCATTTGGTGTTTTTATGGAAAGCAGATTTTCAAAGTATAAGCATTGGATAGAGAACAATCGCTTTTCATCCATCGTCTTATTTTTAATTTTTCTCGCTTCTTCTGTTAAAGCTGGCGTTGAGACATACAAGTTTTTTTTCCCAACAGCCAAAACAATCAAACCAGAATACAACGACATAATAGGTTTAATTATTGATTATCCTTGCTTGGAGGACAAGATAAGGATGGTTGATGAATGGGATTCGGAGCGAGATGAGTATGTGGAAGTTCGGCAACGTGACGATTATCTTAGGGATAATACGATTCTATATGACCTAAACAATGACGGCATCCCTGAGGTCGAGTGGCAAGGAGGAATGGGCTCCTGCGGTGCTTCTAACTGTTCTTTTCCAGTATACGCCGTTGTGGGTAATGACTGCCCAAGGCATATATATACAAATGACTTGAACGGATTTACGGCACATTCAACAATGAGAAATGGTTGGAAGGTTTTGTCTCATAGACCTCGCGGCACTGCTGCTAGCGATGGTGGTCCCGATATCTATTACGTCTACGAAAATGACAAATACCAGATGAAGGCAAATATTTCAGACATTCCGCCTGAAAACTAGCTTGTTGTTATTTAGCGGCTTACGTTTCGGAAAGCCAGTTGGTAGACAAGATGCGATAGGCATAAGCGGCAGCAGTCGGAACTAAATAGCTTCATACCTTTGTCGCTATACTTTTTGGTGTGCTGTACCTAGCGTTAGCGCACCTTGTAGAAAGGAGATTGGGCAGATGTCTAATATTAAGCAAAAGATTGAAAATAATCTAACCTTGGCCATTTCCATTATAGCAATTGGTTCGTTTGTATCAGGTTGGGGTGCATGCTTGGCAGTTCAGCAAGCTGCTGGATTAGAAACGGTGACAAAATCAGATAAATTAAAGCTCGAAAGCGCTAATGAATATATTAAAACCTTGGAAGACAGCACTCGCAATTCTATTGGTCTTGCACAAGAGTGCACTACAGATATTTTTTCTGGCCTAAAAGATATATTAAGTAATGTGGGTGAAATGACAAAAATGATGGACGAGTGCATTGCCCAAAAGCATGAATTAGCGATGAAGATTAACGCGCTTGAAAAATGATAATTCTCCCGAAGGCTATCTGTGCCTCTATTTCAGTGTATTAACAACAATAACTGCATGCAGAGGAAGCCAATTACGCGCTACCAATTGTGGTGCGCTATGCGCTCTTTACCACAAACTGTGTCCACTTCGCTTAGCCCCTGTTGTGGGGGTTAAGCATTTAAAGGTGTATTAATTGAGATTCACAGATACATCAAAATGGTTTAAGGGAGCGCTACTGCTAGTAGCGTCGGTGCTTCTTGTAATAGATATTTTAGTGTATGCGGTTGTCTTAATTCCCGGAAAAATTGACTACTCATTGTATGAGCATTTCGTTTTTTCGATATGGTTTATTGGTAAAATTGGAATAGTTGTCTTCCTAGCTTTAGGTCGGGGCCCAATACAGTTGTCGGTATACGCAGCTTGTCTTCCTGTGCTAGCGGCTGGATTCTATTGCGGTGTGTATAACTTGATTATAGGAAGCTATCCCATTCAAATGGAGGTTTTGCTCTATTGGTTATTAATTATAGCGCCTGCCGCTATAATTGCATTGTCGCATAAATACATCAAAACGCAGTAGTGCAAAAACTAACAATAGCATTAACCAACGTCCGGGCCTTGGCCTGTATATCCCTCCAAAAGAGTGTGTCGATAACGAATGAGAAAGAACAATTGTACTTTGGTCTTGGTGTTAATTGTGCTAGTAGTCGGCTGCTCTACAAGCACATACGACGAATATATGTCGCAGATTGATTACTCTTGCAATGTGGACCAGGATTGTACCGTAAAGGATGTTCATAACTGTTGTGGATATTACCCCTCTTGTGTAAACGTAGAGGCAAATGTCGATCCCGATACTGTTCAGAAGGCTTGTGAGGATGAGGGCTTGGCGAGCATATGCGGTTCAATCGCAATTGAAAGATGCGTTTGCGAAAACAATGAGTGCAAGGCGATTAGCGGTCCTGAAAGTTGGTGAGCTGAGTGCAATGATAATAGGTAGAACCATATGCCTGAACTGAAAACGGTTGGCCTGTTTGTGGTTACAGCCCTGGCAGAAATAATAGGATGTTACTTGCCTTACCTATGGTTGCGTGAAGGCAAGACGATTCTATTGTTAGTGCCAGCTGCGGTCAGTCTTGGCATTTTTGCTTGGTTATTGTCGTTGCATCCAACCGCAGCTGGCAGGGTATATGCAGCATATGGTGGGGTTTATGTGTTTATGGCCATTATGTGGTTGTGGGCCGTAGAAGGTATCCGCCCAACAGCGTGGGATATAGTTGGATCGTGTGTTGCCGTAATAGGCATGGCCATTATTATGTTTGCACCGCGCAACGCATAGCAATCGCATGTTGTTCGGCTACTGGGCGGCCTGGGACCTTTGGTAAGCGTGAGTGAGTACACCATATTGGATCTAACATGGATATATGTGAACTAAACAGTCCATTAGTAAATGGGCTTATCATTGTTTCAGGCGTTGGCGGCCTTATAGGTTCGTTTGTATTCTTTATGATATTTGCCTTTGTTACTGGAGCAGAGAGAGAACCAATATTGAGTCGCGAGTTCCTATATACCGGTATTATGACTGGGATTGCCGAGCGATTTCTTTTTACTATGTTTATTGGATTGATGGGGTATTCTGGAATTGCCTCAGCATCCATTGGTTGGGTAGCAATCAAAGGGCAAGTGCATTATAAAATATTCACCGATTCAGATAGAAATGATTTGCCAAAGGCGTATCTAGGGTTGTTGGCTACTCTATCATCTCTGGTATTTGCAATTGTCGGCGGTTATGTCTGGCGAGAAGGAATATATTTTTAGGTTGAGAATTGTTAATTCTATTCGCCCAGCAAGCCGTTCAAGTGGACACAGCCACGTTGCGTTAAATCTCCAAATTATAGGCGCCCTAAGTTCTAGAGGAAGTAGAAAAATAATGAGAGGGTTTGGAACCAAAAATTTTGGAGTCATCTTTCTTTTAAAGATGACTCATAGTAGACCAACTCAAAGTCAATAAATTTACGATCAATCTTGTTCATCATAATGGCGTTGCCACATGAAGATTCTTGTACTTTCGGCTTAGAAAGTTCGAATTATTCACGTAAAAGCGCAGTTAGGCACAAACAGATCGGATACAACATGAGAATTTTAACAGTAATAATCGCCATTTTATTTCTTACAGGTTGCCTAGGGATGCCTGAAAAAGTAACTCCAATAGAATCTTTCGAATTGAGTCGATATTTAGGGAAATGGTATGAGATAGCTAGACTGGATCACTCGTTTGAACGAGGGCTTGAAAAGGTATCTGCTGAATACTCCCTAATGGATGATGGTGGTGTATCGGTCGTTAATCGTGGCTATTCATTGGAAGATGCAGAGTGGAAGGAAGCTAACGGAAAAGCCTACTTTGTGAACGATGATACTGAGGGTTACCTTAAGGTATCATTTTTCGGGCCATTCTATGGCTCTTATGTAATCTTTGAAATCGATAGAGAAAATTATGAATATGCCTTCGTTTCGGGTCCGGATCAATCATATTTGTGGCTGCTAGCGAGAAAACCGGATTTACCGAACAATGTGATAGAAGAGTTCATCAATATATCAAAAGAATTAGGATTTAATACTGACGAACTAATCTTCGTGAATCATAAATAGGGGTGCGATACCAGCCGGTGCACGCCAGCTATGCTACGTAAATATTCTTGTACTTTTGGATTGAGAAATTCGAATTATTCACCCAGGAACACCTAGTGAATCAGAAATTGTTAGAGGCCGGATTTTTTCTACAGCCTCGTTAGGCTTCAAATCGAGTTCAGAGAAGATATGTCAGATTGTGGATGTGGGGCAGAACAAGCAGAGAGACTGGAAAAGAAAACACTGGTTGTTTTGCTATTTATAAATGCACTCATGTTTGTCTCAGAATTGACATTGGGCTGGTTCGCACAATCAACGGGGCTTATTGCAGATTCCCTGGATATGCTGGCAGACGCAGCGGTATATGGGCTGTCGCTTTATGCAGTTGGCAAAGGAATTATGCAGCAAGCAAAGGCGGCAAAGGTCAGTGGCTATCTACAAATTATTTTAGGACTTGGTGTTTTATTGGAGGTCGTGAGACGCACGGTATTTGGCAGCGAGCCCCAAAGTACACTTATTATTGTTGTTGGCGCAGTTGCACTCTTGGCAAATGTCATCTGCCTTATTCTCATATCCAAGCACAAAGATGGGGGTGTGCATATGCGGGCTTCATGGATATTTTCAACAAACGACGTCATTGCCAATCTTGGGGTAATAGTATCCGGCGTCCTTGTCGCCCTCATTGGCAGTCGATACCCAGACTTAATTGTTGGCACTTTAATATCTTTAGTGGTAATTCGAGGCGGCATAAAAATACTGCGGGAAGCGAGCACCTAATACTAGTTAAAACTCTTATATATCAGAACAGATCCGGCGAACACCAGTATCAAGGTGGCGGCCCAATCGACAAGGACCACTTTTGAGATCAGCTCGTTGGGTTCACCAATGTGCCACGAAAGAACGATAAAACTGAATGTGCTGACCAGACCGGAAATGATGGCAATTGGCTGATACCCTTTGTTGAAGGCGGCATAAACCAGGAATGTACCCAGCAGGGCGAACAATATGGCTCTATGTCGAAGCAGAAGTTCTACATCATTATTTAGGTCGGCAACCCCGTACAAGCCAATCAGTTGATGCGTTCCCAATAGTCCCTTTACTGGTATCAGGTGAACGACGCCGACAAGAATCAGTGAGACAGAAACAGCATTCATCGGTAGCTCCAAGTCATCTATTGATGACAGGGTAATACAGCGGCCAATATGCACAATTACCTGTAAGGTAATAGAGGCGATTTTCCATTTGGCGTCGACACGGGTATCATTTCACACTCATGCTTAGACGAACTCATTGAGCGCAGTATTCACATGTTATCTCAGCAACGATTTTCAACGGACTTTGACAGCCTTCTGCAAACCCTCATTGAAACGCCCAATCTACTGATCATTCAGGATTTGGACGGGGTATGCATGCCGTTGGTACGGGATCCACTAACCCGGGAGTTGGCGCCTCATTACGTTCAAGCGGCCTCATTGCTGAAGCCCAATTTCTTTGTGCTCACCAACGGTGAACACATCGGCAGCCGGGGAGTGAATTCGCTGGTGGACAAGGCTATGGAAGGCAGAATGAGTTCAGACAGTGCCCGCCATTACCTGCCCGGCCTGGCCGCCGGTGGCGTCCAGTGGCAGGATCATTTCGGCACGGTGAATCACCCCGGTGTATCTGAGGAAGAGCTGGCTTTTCTCAACGAGGCTCCCGCCCGGATGCGCAATGCGCTCTCTTCTCTGCTCCAACAAGCACCTTATGCGTTATCGACCGCTGAAACAGATTCCCTGCTGTCGGTGGTCATCCTGGACAACCCGGTGTCCCCAACCATCAACATCAACGGTTTTCATAGCTTTATGCAGCTTGATGCAGCCAAGCTGCGCTCACTCCAACAGTCTGTGGAAACCATCATGCTGCAACTGATGGATGACGCGCGGCAACATGGTTTAGGTGATTCCTTCTTTATTCATTACGCCCCTAACCTGGGCTCCGGCCCTGATGGTGAGCGGATCAAATGGGCACGTGATGAGGATACCGGCACCACTGACTTTCAGTTTATGTTGCGCGGCGCCGTTAAAGAAGTGGGCGTATTGGTGATATTAAATCGCTATTACCATCAGGTCACCGGCGAATATCCGCTGGGGCAAGCCTTCAACGCCCGACAGGCGCCGCGTGATCTGCAGGCACAGTTACAACTGGCCCGGGATCATTTCGATCCTGATATTATGCCGCGCATCATAGGCGTGGGTGATACGGTGACGTCCCAACCTGATCCGTACAACTCGGGCGAATATCTAAGGGGTGGCAGTGATCGTGGCTTCCTGACCCTGGTTCAGGAACTGGGAAAATGCTTTCAGACCGACAATGGGGTGCTGTTCGTGGACAGCAGTGGCGGCGAGTTGAATCGTCCCTCTATACGAGTTGAAGCACTGCAACAGATGCCTTGGCAGGCCGTCGCCGGTATTACCGACCGCGACGACCCGCTGCAGCTTAATGTCGTGTTCCCTCAAGGGCACCGGCAATACGTGGATTTTTTCTGCCAGCTGGCCAATGCCCGCCAGGGTAACTAAAGTCCCGTTCTGTTAGAGGCCAAGCTCCGTCAGCCCGGGATGATCATCCGGTCGCGGGCCATGTTCCCAATGAAACAGGCGATCGCTTTCCGCAATGGCGAGATCGTTGATACTGGCGTGTCGCACCTGCATCAGCCCCTCAGCACTGAACTCCCAATTTTCATTGCCATAGCTGCGATACCACTGGCCATTGTCATCATGCCACTCGTAAGCAAAACGCACAGCGATACGGTTGCCGGTAAAACCCCACAATTCCTTGATGAGACGATATTCATGCTCCTTGTTCCATTTACGAATCAGGAATTCCACGATCTGCTCCCGCCCCACCGGAAACTCGCTGCGATTGCGCCAGCGGCTGTCCGGGGTATAGGCCAGTGACACTTTCACCGGATCACGTCCGTTCCAGGCGTTCTCCGCCATGCGCACCTTTTGACGGGCGGTTTCCTCGGTGAAAGGCGGAAAGGGTGGACGGGGTTGAACCTCGCTCGCTTGAACGTCATTGCTCATGGCATTACCTCGTTTACAGCTTGACCATTAATTTACCCATATTGCCCCCGGTAAAGAGCAAATTAATGCCGTCAATGGCGCTTTCCAGTCCTTCAATCGTATGGGCCTTGTATTTGATTTGTCCCTTCATCAGATAGCCGGATACAGCCTGCACCAGCTCGCCCATTTTGTCC
Organism: Pseudomonadales bacterium; assembly: GCA_002708905.1. Taxonomy (GTDB): domain Bacteria; phylum Pseudomonadota; class Gammaproteobacteria; order Pseudomonadales; family Ketobacteraceae; genus Ketobacter. The sequence continues at coordinate 103,518 of PAPM01000039.1, forward strand.
CAATGATCCGGCATGGTGAAGCCCTGAATCATTAACCGCTTTTTGATGATACGCATCCAACTGGGGCCAGGGGCAGGTTGGGCACTGCTGTAGTCCGCTATCAAGCCACAGACCACCACACGACCAAAGGTATTCATACGCTCGAATGCCAACAGTTGTATCGGGCCACCGGTGTTCTCAAAAAACACGTCAATACCCTTGGGCGCGGCATCCGCCAACGCTTCCGCCAGGTGCTCGCTGTGATAATTGATGGCTTTGTCGAACCCCAACTCCTGTTCCAGCCAACGACATTTTTCATCCGAGCCGGCAGCACCCACCACCCGCAAACCTTCTGCCTTGGCGATCTGCCCCACCATCACCCCCACCGAACCGGCCGCACCGGTGACAAACAGGGTTTCACCGGCTTTGGGTTTGCCCACATTCATTAACCCCTGGTATGCCGTCATACCGGGTAAAGACAATACACAGAGTACGGCTTCATCACTGACACTATCGGGCACCACCTGCATTCCACGACCGTCACTGACAATGTATTCCGCCCATCCGGTCATTCCCATCACCCGACAACCAACCGGGAAATGTTCATTGAGAGAGCCAACCACTTCCCCCACACCGCTGGAGCGCATGGTATCCCCGAGTTCCACCGGAGGGATGTAACTGTCGCGGTCTTCCGACATCCAGCCTTTCATGGCCGGGTCCAGGGACATGGAGGTCTGTTTAATCAGGATTTCCCCATCGTTCAGTTCCGGGGTTTCCTCCGTCACCACCTGGAAAATATCCGGGGTGATGTGCAAGCCGGGACGCTTCACCAGTTTGATGGCTTTGTAATGCATGTGGTTTCCCTCCCTTATATTCATGATCGAGACAACCAACATACTAACCGCATTAAGGGAAACGAACAAAGAGGGAATAACGAAGGGAAGATTGTTTGGAAAGATGCTTTGACAAGAAACCCTGCACAGCGATTGTGCAGGGTATTCGCGCTTATCTTTATGCGCTTATCTTTATGCGCTTATCTTTATGCGCTTTTGGCAAGCCCCGATAAATCCAGGGATTCCTCAACCTTCTTGGCAATGGAGCGCGCCATGCCCAGGTTGCCTCGCTTCTTATCAATCACCACGTACAGGAATACTTCCATGTTGGTTTTCAATAAGCGGATAAGGTGGTATTGCGTATCCAGGGTAATCAAAATATCTTCGATGCCACCCTTAATACCCAATGATTTCATTGTTTTGATTTTGGCTCGTACCACTTCGGTGTTACCTGCAGCGGCTGTATCCAAATCAAAGTTTTGAACGCCTTGCTTGCCCAGAACCAAGCCGGATGAACTGTCAACCAGACAGCCGCCGATGAATCCCTCAAGCTCTTCCAATCCCGATATATCTGCCATTTCCTTTTTTCCTTGCTGATGTGGGTAAAAGTAAGGGTAGGCACAAACATGGGCTTCATCAAAAACAAGTCACGTTGATCATTCAAATTGTGAACGATCCCAAATTATTAAATTTACAATTTATCAGGTGGCACAAAAAATTATTCAGCTACACCGAATTCTTACTAAATCATTTTTTGTTTTTCGATAAAAACCACTATTTTTACCAGTCAAAAAGCACAACACCGAACAATTCACGATAACAATTTACTTGGTTAGTTGGATACGGTCTTACGCATTACTGCGGTTGTTTGTCGCAAACCAGACAATTATTTATCTTGGAATGTAATCCGCCATTCCAAAAACACCCGAACAGCAGAGCATAACCTTTTTTTTCAGCAAGTTACGCCCCGCCTTCCTTTGGATCAATTCCTGCACCTAGCCAGGTTTTACCGGCAAAGGAAGAACCAGCATGTCCCATTTTAGTGAAATCAGTCCCCTGCAGGCCCAGTCCCTCATCATGACTGACAACCCCCTTATCATTGATGCGCGTGACGCTCATTCCTATAAGGAGCAGCACATCGACGGCGCCATGCTCGGCCATGAACAACTCACCGAACACCTTATCAACAGCGGCCAGTTCGAGCGCCCGGTACTGGTGTACTGCTATCACGGCAACAGCAGCAAGGATATGGCGGCCATCCTGGGGCGCGCCGGATTCAAACATTGCTACAGCATGCAGGGCGGCTTCACCGCCTGGAAAAAGCTGATCGGCGCCAGCGACGCCTCGCTGATTCAGGCTGCCCGCAGCGGTGATCTCGCTATGGTGCGTCAACTACTGGAATCAGGTACCAACCTTGAGATCTGCGACGAGTCCGGCAACACCGCGCTGTGGGCGGCCTGCTATGGCGACCACCTCACCATCATGCATGAACTGATGGAAGCCGGTGCCAACATCAATCACCAGAATCCAGACGGTGTGACGGTGCTCATGTACGCCGCCTCGGCCGGTAAAACAGATGCGGTCGAATTGCTGGTGGAGGCCGGCGCGGCTTTGGATCTGGTCAACCACGACGATTTCAGCGCACTCGACCTCGCATCCAATATTGAGATCCTGCGTTACCTGAAAGCCCAGCTGACTTCACAACTGACTTCAGCCTGAAAAGAAGGATCTTACCCGGCTAATCGCATAAGCGGCTTTGCTTTTATCATTTTTTATCATCATAAACGTGGTTTCTCCAGGCTTTCGGGAAAGTGGCAACAGCTATACTTTCCCATTAAGCGGCTTTCTGGAGAACGCCATGCCCGTCGAAGACGTGATCAAAAGAATCTATGATCTCCCCAGCATCCCACAGATCGTCCAAGAGCTGATCGCCAATTTCAACAGCGCATCAGCTAATGCTGAAACCATTTCCAGAAGAATTCAAAGCGACCCAGTCATTGCCGCGAAGGTACTCCGTCTTGCAAATTCTGTTCGTTATGGCGCCGGACGCAGGGTCGCTTCACTGGATTCTGCCGTGGTGATACTGGGCATTGATACCTTGAGAACCCTGGTTATCGCATCCGGTGTGACCAGCGCTGTAAAAAATATTCCCGGAATGGACATGCGCCGGTTTTGGCGTGACAGTTTCATGGTGGCAAATGTCAGTAAAATCATTGCCCGCAATGCTGCCGGTTGCGATCCTGAGGTGGCCTTTACCTGCGGCATGCTGCATAAGATCGGCCTGCCATTGATGTATCTGGTCAAAACCGAGACCATGAAAATAATTGAATCCATGGTGGCTAACGGCAACAGCCAGATCAACGCGGAGAATGCCAAGCTGGGCTACAACCACAGTGAGGTCGGGGCCCGCCTGGCGGCATCCTGGAAATTTCCGGAGATTATTAGCGACGCCTTGGCCCACCAGCAAAAGCCTCTGCAAGCTTCACCGTTTTCACCTTATGCCGCGATTGTTTTCCTGGCCTCCACCATCGCTGAACGCCTGAACGACGATGTCGACTCCAAGGCAATCATCTCAGCTTTGCCGGAAAAGCTGACATCGGCTCTGACATTGAACAGCCTCGGACTGTTTGAACAATTAGAACGGTTTCGAGAAACTGAAGACGATATCGATGAGATGCTTGCAGCCTGAGTGGAAGCACGGTTTCAAGAGCGGAACAAACGACTGTACTGCCTTTCGTGCTGCATGCTGGCCAATACCACTCCAGGGAGCGAGAAACCGATATCCTCATCGGCCACATCCCGGGATTGTTCCAGCAGCGGCGCTATGCGGGGAGCGATGTGGTGAAAAATCCGCTGCCCTGCCGTTTGCCCCATGGGAAACGTTTTCAACGCCGCGGCAATTTGATTTTCCAGCCAGCTCCACGCCAATCCGGTACTGGCAGCATCCAAGGGAATATTCTTTTCTGCCGCTGCCAATGCAAATGCCGTCAGATAACTGGTGGCGTTTTCATCCCACTGGCGTGCGGGATGATATTCAAGATCCCGCATCAAGCGCAGCAAAGCCGCACCCATCTGCGTATCTTCCAGGTACAGCTCTTTGGTTTCCCGCAGGGCAAGCGCGTACCGGTTCCAGTGGACTACTTGATCAAGATCCTGCTGTTGCCAGGCACCGTACAACTTGCGCAACAGGGGCCATTCCTGATTAACAAAGACTGTACTTATGATGCCGTGCAACCAGCGACCGTAGTCAGCCTCATCCTTGAGCCACCCCTGATCAATGGCGCTTTCAGTCCCCTGCGACCAGGAGAATCCACCGATAGGCAGAGAGGGACTGGTGAGTTGCAGCAACTGCACCAATTGCAACTGATCAATGTTCATGGTGATGATGCCCATCATGTTGGTGGCTGTGCTCATGTGAATGATCATGGGAATGTGAATGCCCACCCGCATAGGCACCGTCTTCCGGTTCAAAGGGCGCATCTTCCACCGTCACCGTCAAACCCAAGCCAATCACCATGGCGTCCAGTACGTGATCATGCTGGTAACGCAGCCAGCCGTCCCCGATCTGCAACGGTACGTGGCGGTTACCCAAATGGTACGCTGCCCGCATCACCAGGTGTGCACTGTCACTGGACACGGTGCTGACCGTTTCGTCCGCCGCTTTTACCTCAATCACACGACCACTTTCATCCAGCAGTCTGGTGCCATCCCGCAGGATATGTCCCCGGGGCAGCATAAAGCCCAGCGGCTCACCGTTTTCTGCCGCGGTTTTAAGGCGGCTTTTCTTACGCTCATCAAATGGCAGGCGCACAATTAGCTGTGCGGGCGAGGTGACCGCAGTGTCGGCGGCGAATTCAGTTACTTTGATCATGTTGTCGTTTTACTCTGGGGTATGGGAAGCGGGGTGGAGAATCGGGAATCGCTACAAGCACATCCCTGTGCGCTCGACAGCGGCCGTCCATGGCCGCTGACGTTCCCGATTCTCCACCCCGCTTCCCCTGATCTATCGTGCCACTTCCTTTGCAACAAAGCGTCACTAAAACAAAAAATACCGCTGTGCCAACGGCAATTCCTTCGCCGGTTCACAGGTCAGCAGCACACCATCGGCGCGCACCTCATAAGTCTGCGCATCCACCGTAATATTGGGTTGGTAATCGTTCAGAAGCAGACTGTTCTTTTTCACCGAGCGACAACCCTGCACCGCCACCAGCTTGCGCTGCAAACCGAGGCGCGCACCAATATCATTATCCAGCGCCGCTTGGGACACAAAGGTCAGATTGGTATCCAGCACTGAACGGCCAAAGGCACCGAACATCATGCGATAGTGCACCGGCTGTGGCGTGGGAATGGAGGCGTTGGGATCACCCATAGGCGCTGCAGCAATAGCACCACCCTTGATGATCAGTGAGGGTTTCACACCAAAAAATGCCGGTTTCCACAACACCAGGTCCGCCCACTTGCCTACTTCCACCGAGCCTACCTCATGGGAAATACCATGGGTGATGGCAGGATTAATGGTGTACTTTGCGATATAGCGTTTGGCGCGGAAATTATCGTTGCGATCGCTGTCAGGACTTAAAGGACCACGCTGCACTTTCATCTTGTGCGCGGTCTGCCAGGTACGACACACCACTTCCCCCACTCGACCCATGGCCTGGGAGTCGGAGGAAATCATGGCGAAGGCGCCCAGGTCATGGAGGATATCTTCCGCCGCAATGGTTTCGCGACGAATCCGCGAATCGGCAAAGGCCACGTCTTCAGGAATGCCGGAATCCAGGTGATGACACACCATCAACATATCAAGATGCTCGTCGATGGTATTCACCGTGTAAGGACGGGTGGGATTGGTGGAGGACGGCAGCACGTTGTCCTCACCGCAGACTTTAATGATGTCCGGCGCGTGACCGCCACCGGCACCTTCCGTGTGATAGGTGTGAATGGTGCGGCCTTTGAACGCAGCAACGGTATCTTCCACAAAGCCGGATTCGTTCAGGGTATCCGTGTGAATCGCCACCTGTATATCGTACTTTTCTGCCACATCCAGACAGTTGTCGATGGCCGCAGGCGTGGTACCCCAGTCTTCGTGCAGCTTCAAGCCCAATGCACCGGCCACCACCTGCTCTTCCAGCGGGCCGGGCAGCGACGCATTACCCTTGCCCAGGAATCCCAGGTTCATGGACAGGCCTTCGGCCGCTTTCAGCATTTGCTCAATATGCCAGGCACCCGGTGTACAGGTGGTGGCGTTGGTGCCGGTGGCCGGGCCGGTACCACCACCGATCATGGTGGTAACGCCGGACATCAGTGCTTCTTCAATTTGCTGCGGACAAATAAAATGAATGTGGGCGTCGATACCACCGGCGGTGAGAATCTGGCCTTCTCCGGCGATGACTTCGGTGCTGGGCCCCACCACAATGGTGACACCCTGCTGCACATCCGGATTCCCGGCTTTACCGATACCAACGATGCGGCCATCCTTAATGCCTACGTCGGCTTTCACAATGCCCCAGTAATCCAGAATCACGGCATTGGTGATCACCGTATCCACCGATTCACTGCGCGGCCGTTGCGATTGCCCCATGCCATCACGAATTACCTTGCCGCCGCCGAACTTCACTTCGTCGCCATAGACGGCGTAATCTTTTTCCACTTCAATAAACAGTTCAGTATCACCCAGGCGCACCCGATCCCCCACAGTGGGGCCAAACATTTCGCCGTAGGCGCGTCGATCAATCTTAGCCATTACAGTTTCCCCATCACCATGCCACGGAAGCCATACACGGTTTTATCACCGGCGTATTGCACCAACGTCACTTCCCGGCTTTGCCCGGGCTCAAAGCGCACCGCGGTACCGGCGGCAATGTCCAGGCGATAACCCCGGGTTTTCTCCCGGTCGAAATCCAGCGCACCATTGGTTTCGTAAAAATGATAATGCGATCCCACCTGGATGGGGCGGTCGCCGGTGTTGGCCACAGTAACGGTAATGGTGGGTAGCCCGGCGTTCAGCTCCAGCTCACCCGGTTCGGTAATCAGTTCACCTGGAATCATGGATTGGCTCCTTAAACAGTTAGCCCTTAAACAGCTGGGTGTTAGACAATGGGATCGTGCACGGTGACCAGTTTGGTCCCGTCAGGAAACGTGGCTTCCACCTGCACATCGTGGATCATCTCCGGCACGCCTTCCATTACATCATCGCGGGTTAACAAAGTGCGACCATAGTCCATCAGCTCTGCTACGGTTTTTCCGTCCCGGGCACCTTCGATGATTTCAAATGAAATCAGGGCTACCGCTTCAGGATAATTCAATTTGAGGCCACGGGCTTTGCGCCGCTCTGCCAGTTGGGCTGCGCTGAACAGCAACAGCTTGTCTTTTTCCCGAGGTGTCAGTTCCATGTTCTATTCCCGTTTTATCGATCAGGTAAACCAGATACGAGGCGCTACTGCCTCAGCATTCAGCAAGGTTCGGCGCAGCAGGTGCCAGGCCGCAACAAACGCTTTCTTTATAGGTTCCGCCTGCCCTGCCTGGGCCCGCAGAATCACCAGACCAGGCAGTTGCGTCACCTCAATATCCAGGTGCGGGCCACGATGCTGTTCACACAAATCCCGTAACGCCTGCTCAGTGGCCTCGTCCTGTAACGTACATACCAAGGTGGCCAGCGCAGGATGACCATTCAGACCCCAGCGCTCGGTTAACAAAGGGCTGCCACCATCGTAACGGCTCTTTTCCAGCAACACCGGTTGTCCGGCCAGGGTGATTTCAAAATGCTGCTTCAAGGTGCCTGCCACAAAAAGTTCATTGGAAGCGGGCCGCCCCAGACAGGTAATTTCCCAGCCAATAAAGCGGGCATCCGGCTGCAGGTGAATACAGGTACGATTGATGGCCTGGGCATCATTGAAGACAATGTTCTCCTGAGGCAACCACTCGCCAAAGCCACCACTTTCGACGCGCATGCTGACCTGCTGGGTCTGCAACAGGCGTTGCCGGTTGGAGCAATAAACCCGACCGGCAGAGGGCGTTGTCACCAACGCATGGGCGCCATCCCGTACTGTGGATTCAATAGCGAGACTGTCACCCGCCACAATCCCCCCCGGCGGATGCAGGATATAAACGTGGGCCTGACCATTGGATTCCGGGTAGAACGGTCGCTGCACCCGTAACGGACCATCATGCCGATTGCGAACCAGTGCGGTACGCGGCCCCCGCCGCTCAAATTCCAGGGAAAGGGTTGCTGACCACCCGGCCGGTACCGGGGTCGCAATGGCATTCATTCAATAGGCCTCTGATAACTGTTCTGTTCTGATGCTGCTGCTTTCTTGTATATAGGAGTGGGCTTTGAAAAGCAAAATCCATTCCCCCCACCGCTGCGTTGCCGCTGAGCATTCCCTGCCCTGCTTCAAGCCTGTTCAAAGGCTGATCGCATTCAGAATGGTGCACCATGCACCAACTTGCATCAACCGGTTTGTTTTTCTCAAATCAGCGTTTCATCCGCTTACGGATACTGGCCGGGGTGAAGTAGCCTTCCGGAGGCGGATCGGAATAGAACCGGGTGCCTTCCCCTGCACTGCACTGCATGAAATAGGCGCCTTCTTTTAAATCATGGTAGGTATCCAGGGACGAAAACATGCCGGGCATCTCTTCGTAGTAGGCGGAAAAGCGCATGGTGAAGCGCCACAGATCATCGTGCTTGTCGTAGATATCCACCAGTACGATGCTCCAGGTATCCTCGTCAATGTAAAACGTTCGGCGCTTGTAGATGTGCCGCGCATCCGGCTTGAGCCTGGCCTCCACCACCCAGACCCGGTGTTTTTCAAAACGCATGGCATGGGGTGAAAGATGGTAGGGTGTCAGTGCCTGGGGATCATCACAGCGGTTATAGCGCATTTTCTGGTTGTTATAGGGAATCAGCATCTCGCGCTTGCCGATCAGCTGCCAGTCGTAACGGTCCAACGGGCCGTTGAAAATATCGATCTCATCTGCCACCCGAATACCTTCCGAATTAAACAGCGGCGAGTCATACCCCAACGCCGGTGAACGCCGCATCCGACGCTCCCCGGTAATATAGATCCAGGACTGACGGGGCTTTTGCATGGGCCGCAACGAATCGTGAATCAGTAAACCTCCACCAGCAAGGCGGGCCGGGCCCAGAATATGGGAAAAGTAATAAATGTTGCGGGAGCTCAACTCTGGGGTTTCGCGATTGGGATTATAGAATTCGGCGTAAGTGTCTATGTTGGTTTCCAGAGAATCCACCAGGGAATTGGGATAAACCGTGTTTTCAAACAGGTGCAAGGAAATAAACACACCTTTCCAGCGGGTCTGGTGATTCCAGATAATTTCATGAGGGGACGCAGGAATCGGAAACGGTGTACCAGGCCAGGCGGCCAACAGTTCATCCCCGGTTTCACTGATACGGGCATCCTTGATATTGCGCTCGATATTCCGGTAGGTCCATTCCGGCTGACGGGCCGTGCGATGAGTTTGGTATACCGGCACCTGGAAACTCTCAGGGTGCAACTCGAACATCTTTAGCAGGCCCGGCGCCAACCACTTTTGATAGGTCGCCATGTTGTCTGCCGTGATGATATACAGCGGAGACTCGGCGGTAAGGCGCTGCATCCATTCCAGATGCGCTTGCTCGCTGAGTTCATCTGCATGCCAGGCAGGAATGGAACCGTCCGCATTGCCTGCACGCTCGGCACCCACCGGCGTCAGGTCTTGACCCAGGGAGGCAGCCATGACCGGCCAGCTGAACAGGGCACACAGCATCGCGCTGAAATAAAACCGCTTCATAATGTTCGCCGTTATTGTTCCTGTACTTGTTGTTCTCTCAATAACACAATCAGATTACTGAACAGCGCATCCCGATCAATGGGTTTCTTAAGAAAACCTTTCATACCGATTTCAGTTGCCTGCGCTTCGTAGTCTGACAAGACATGGGCGGTCAATGCAACTATCAATGTGGCGGGCTTGCCCTTACGCCGCTCCCAACTCAATATTCGCCGCGCGGCAGTTACGCCATCCCATTCCGGCATTTCCCAGTCCATGAGGATACAGTCGTAACGTTCACCTTCTTCCGCCACTTTCTGGTAGGCCAGCAAGCCATTTTCCACCACATCCACGATCACCCCGGCTTTCTTCAGCATGCCCTGAATGACCATCTGGTTCACTTTGTTATCCTCGGCCACCAGAATGCGCTTGCCTTGAAGTTCACTGCGAAAGTGCACGTCCCGCTCCGACTGATCGGCGGTTTCAAAACCGGATAGGCGGGCCTCATCGATGTCATGCAGTTCCACCGTAAACCAGAAGCTGGTACCACTGCCCTGCTTGCTGTTGACACCAATCTCACCGCCCATCAGATGACAGAGCCGCTGACAGATGGCCAAGCCCAAGCCGGTGCCGCCGTAGCGACGGGAAATGGAGCGATTGGTTTGGGAAAACTGCTTGAACAACTCAGTCTGCTGATGGCTGTCCATGCCAATTCCGGTGTCCCGTACCACACCATAAAGAAAGGTCTTCTCGCCCGTGCTCTTAGAAGAAAGACGCACATTCACCGAGCCCTGGTCTGTGAATTTGAGGCCGTTTCCTACCAGGTTCATTAAAATCTGACGCAGGCGCTGGGGATCACAGCTCACCAGTGTGGGAACGCTTTTTTCAAAGGAGATATTGAGTTCAACCCCTTTCTGTTTGAACAGCGGTTTGAACAGTGTCAGCGCTTCATTCACCGACTGGCGCAGATCAAATACGGTGTTGTCGATCTGCAATTTGCCAGCTTCGATTTTGGAATAATCGAGGACATCATTGATGACCGCCAGCAACGTCTGGCCGGAGCTGCGCAGCGCCATCAGATAATTTTTCTGTTCTTCATTCAACGGTGTATCCGAGAGCAAATCCACCATCCCCAGGACGCCGTTGATGGGTGTACGAATTTCATGACTCATGGTGGCCAGGAACTGGCTTTTAGCACGGTCCGCTGCTTCGGCCGCTTCCTTCTCCTGTCGTTCCTTCTGCCGCGCCGATGCTTCCCGCAAATCCAGCGCATAAATGATGCCATACACCAGCACCAGCAAGCCCATGCCGCCCAGGGTCCAGCGTTGCTGCGTGGTGGCTTCTGCCCGCTCCTGCTGATACTGATCCTGCAACAGGGACAAAATCTGATCGCGGTAAATGGAAGCGGTCACCACATAGGAACTTACATCCTGGTAAAACTGACGCCAGGGTGTGTCCAGATCGGCGGACTGAATGACCTCGTCGTCCAGCGTTTGGGCCGCCTGCTGCAACAGGTTCCAGGGCACATTGTTGAATGGCGCCTTTTCGGCCAGTACCACATGATTCCGCAACAGCTGATTGACACGAATATTAAGCCGGTCGTGCTGCAGCACCAGGCGCTCATAGATACGCTCCAGGCTGTCGACCCCATCAGAAGGAACATGACCAATACGCAGATAAAGGCTGCCGTAGGAGCGGGCGCGCCCCAGGTCGGTGGTGAGGTCGCTGAATTCATCCAGGGCCAGGTAGATCAGATTAAGGGAGGCATCGTTACGATCACTGAACAGGCCCCCCTGATCCGCCAAGCGGAACTGGATCTGTTGCAGGGTTTCCACCAGGGGCTGATGCTCGCGAAACGCCACATCCGGGGTGTAGAGCTCCGCCCCCAACACCGGACGCACCCGGCGAATCTGTTTCATGATGCGGGGATAGGTCAACTCCATAATGGGGTTTTCCTTGCTGAACACCTCATCCTTTTCCAGCAGCATGACCGAATTGAGCAGTTCAGTACGCTGGCGCTCGTATTCCGATTCCAACTCCTCCGAGCGGTCATACACAACAATCACGCTCAGATCCCGCAGCCGTTCCGCCAGATCCACCATCCCCTGCAGTACCCGGATATCATTTACCCCCTTCAGCTTGCGATCAATGGCCTCAAGGCGTTCCTCTCCACCGTAGATCAGCTGGATCAACAGCAGCAGTAACGGAACAACAAGGAACAATGACAGCAGGCCAATACGGGTGGGCAATAAGACTCGGCCATCCAGTCGAAACAAGTGAAGTGTCCTGTAGATATTTGATTTTAGGGTGATATCTCTTCAAATATAGCGGCTTTACTAACAAATTTCTGCTTTTTCAGGAGCAAAAAAAAGCCCCGCCGAGGTCTCGGCAGGGCTTCTTATGGACGAAACGGTTACTTGGAATTGTCGACCATATAGTCAACGATGGCTTTGATGTCGTCGTCAGAGCAGGCCGCACAGGTACCGCGGGGCGGCATCATGTTCAGACCGTTGATGGCATGGCTGTAAAGGGTATCGTTACCCTGGGCAATACGAGGGCCCCAGGCGGCAGCATCTCCCATCTTTGGCGCCCCGGCCGCGCCGGTACCATGACAGGCAGCGCAGCTGGTATTGTACAGGTCTTCCGGCGTTTTCTTGGCTTCAGCCGCGTCCGCAACAGCCACGGCAGCGCCCCCGCAATCTTCCCCCTGCAGGCAGACTTTGGCTTCAGGCTGGGTACGGGCATCAATTTTTGCAGGGCTGTTGTAGGAACGGGTGCCGATGGGTTCATCGCTGCCGGATTGGTCAACCAACTTGGAGGCCAAAACCTGGCCAGACATCCCCAAACTCAAAAATACTGCCAAAGAAACAATGGCTTGCTTCATTTTGCCCATCTTATGTTGTCCTCTCTACAGAATGCTTCGCGACGCTTCAGGCCCCGGACGAAACGGTTACAATTCACGGAAGGCCGCAAGTATACCGTTAGTTACCCCTAAAACGGAATCGTTGTAAGGGCTTTGATTAGGGAATCTCCAGGGTCGCGCTTACTTGGGCGGGAAATTGGCCATCATCTCCTGAACCACATCCTGGATCAGATAGTCCCGCTGGGAGGGTTTCATGCTGTCTTTCAGGGTGCGGGTCGCCTTGGCAGTCCACACCATCTGCCGGCTGGACCCGTCCACCGCCTCCAGCACCAACTGGCCTTCGGTTTTCTCCCGGGCAGGTGGGCTAGTACTTACTCCTACGCCAACATTACTGCTGACGCCGAACCCGAAGCCAAAGCTGACCCCGGAATTGTCCACCTTGCGCTCCGCCAGCAGGTAGTAGTGGATAACAAAATCCGCCTGGCCAGGCTCCACCAACTGGTAACGACCACTCAGCTGCTGCTTGATGGCTGCCTCGATTCGGGTGGCATCAAGGGACTGATAGGTCTGTTTGTCGCTTTGTTGCAGGGCATAGGTCTGGAAACCGGAGAAGCTGAACTTGGGATCGTAATCATAATTAGCCAGTTTCTGGGCACAGCCGGCCAAAAGGGCTGAGATCATCCCGATACTGATCAATATCAGTCGCGACATTGTGTTTTTCCTTTAAACTGAATGGAGTGGATATTCAGCAGCATACTGAATTGGATCTCACCTGAAAACAGCCAAAAGGACTCCTTCCCTCCATGGGCGGCGCCAGCACCACTCCCAAGCGTTCCACCGCAATGCTGTTAAGCCTGAGCCTGGGCGGAATAGCCGTGGCCGCCCTGGTTGCCACAGTGGTTGCCATGCTGGCCACGGAAACACTGCGCGGGGATGCGGCGGCCATCAACCTGGCGGGTTCCATGCGCATGCAGAGTTACCGTATTCTGACCTCCCGCCTCAAACAGGATTCGGCAATTGAGCTGGAGCGGCAAATTGCTCTGTACCAGGACAAGCTGCACGATCCCCTGCTCTCCCGGATGACGGTGGGCAGCCCGGATTTCAAAGCCCAGCTTGAGCTGCTGAAGAGCGACTGGGAAACCCAGCTCAGGCCAGCGTTCCTGAACCCGAACATGGACGCCAACAACTTGAGCGCCATGGTGGAAGCCTACGTCACCCGCATCGATCAATCGGTACAGTCCCTGCAGCAGGCATCGGAGAAAAAGGTCCGCACCCTGTACACCATCCAGACTATCTCATTGCTGGTGCTCTTTACTCTCTCCGCCCTGCTACTGGCAGCCGTCCATAAAAAGTGGATCAACCCGCTGCGCCAATTCATGGATACCGTATTAAAGTTGAAGGAAGGTGACTTCTCGACCCGGGTGAACTACCCCCATGAAGATGAATTGGGTCTGCTGGGAGAAACCATCAACAGCATGGCGGAACAACTCGCCGAACTCTATCTTGACCTGGAACAACGGGTGGAGGACAAAACCCGGCGCCTGCAGCAGTCCAACGATTCCCTGCATCTGTTGAACGAGCACTCCAGCCGGCTGTTCGCCCATCCTGATGAGCTATATCAACTGGTGCCCGGGGTACTGGCGGACATCCAACGCCTGACCGGCCTGGGAACCATAGCCTTGTGCTTACGCAAGGAGGAACAGGGCCCGGCCTTCAAGCTCCTCACCTCAGACGGCACCCGCAAACCCAGCTTCTGCCAGATGCCCCACTGCGACCGCTGCCGCAGTGAAAAGGATAAAACCGTGTTTGCTCCCCACCTGAAAGAGGTCGCCCTGTATCCGATTACCAGCGGTGAGCAACACGTGGGTGACATCAGCGTCGAACTGTCTCCCGGGCAAACCATCGAACCCTGGCAACACAGCCTGCTGAGTGCCATCAGTGAGGTGTTTGCCACCACCCAGGGGCTCTCCAAGCTCAGCCACCAGCATTCCCAGATTGCGCTGATGGAGGAACGGGCCGCCATTGCCCGCGAGTTACATGATTCCCTGGCGCAATCGCTGTCGTTCCAGAAGATGCAAACCGGACGCCTGCGTAAACTGCTGGAGAAAAACGCCGGGGATACGCAATTGTATGACGCCATTGACCAGGTTCAGGAAGGATTGAACGACGCTTACCGTCAGCTGCGTGATCTGATCAGCACTTTCCGTATCAGTGTCAGCGAACCCGGTTTTGAACAAGCGATTCGCAATGCCATAGCGCAAATTTCAGGGCGGCACGCTTTGGAGATTGAGCTGGATTTCCAGATTGCCCATTGCCCCTTGAATGCCAACGAGGAAACCCATTGCCTGCACATTGTGCGGGAGGCACTGAGCAATGTGGGGCAGCATGCACAGGCCACCAAAGCCAAAGTAAGCCTGCAGCAACTGCCCGACGGCCTGATCCGGATTCAGGTTGAAGATAACGGTATCGGCATAACCGCGCAGCCGGAAAAGCCGGGACACTTCGGACTGGCCATCCTCTCCGAGCGCACCAGCTATCTTCATGGTAATCTTATGATTACCCGTGGCGACCCGATCGGCACCCTGGTGGATGTCACCTTTGAACCTACATTTCTCAACAACATTATACCGAAACCCAAATATGCTACAGAAAACAACTCTCACCGTATTAGTGGTGGATGATCACCCATTGTTGCGCAAAGGCGTAGTGGATCTGCTGGAACTGGAAGACCACATTGTGCCGGTCGGCGAAGCCAGCAATGGTCAGCAGGCGCTGGAACTGGCGTTACAATTGGAGCCGGATCTGATCCTGTTGGATCTCAATATGCCGAATATGGATGGCATCGAAACCATCCGCGCATTACGGGATGCGGGTGTCGACAGCCGGATTTTATTATTCACGGTGTCCGATAATGAACAGGATGTTGTGTCGGCCTTTCGGGAAGGGGCGGACGGTTACCTGCTGAAAGACCTGGAGCCGGAATCGCTGGTTCAGAACATTGTGAAAGCGGCAGAGGGCAAAACAGCCATCAGTCCTGAACTGGTGAACATACTCACCACCGCAATTCGTTCCCGTTCCAGCCAACCGGATTCCACACTCAGCGACCTTACAGATCGCGAACAGGAAGTTCTCAAATATGTCGCCCATGGGTTATCCAACAAAATGATTGCCCGTGAATTGGATATTGCGGAAGGCACCGTAAAAGTCCACGTCAAACGCCTGCTGAAAAAGCTCGGTATGCGCTCGCGGGTGGAAGCGGCGGTCTGGCTCACGCGTCTGCAGGAATAACGCCCCTCAACAACCCAGCTTCATACCCCCTATTAGGTACCACCTACCCCCAATGCCCTTGACGGCACCAGACCGACCATGACCCTGATCAATTCAGTCGGGTTTCGGCAGACCAATAATGCCTCTACATCTTTTTATGATGATAAAGGGGGCAGGTTATGCCGGACATCTTTACCAAAACCATGGCACGCAACATCTATCTTGGAGGCAGCGTATTTTTCGTTCTCGCATTTATTGCACTGACGTTTGATACCACCGCCCGTTTGCCCAAACGCGATAATCGGGAAAACATCACCGAACAGGTCGCTCTGGGAAAACAGGTGTGGGAAGAAAACAATTGCATCGGTTGTCACACATTACTGGGTGAGGGCGCCTACTTCGCGCCGGAATTGGGTAACGTTTATCAACGTTTCGGCAAATCCAAAGAAGCCATCAAGGGCTTCATCAAAAGCCGCCCGGTAGATGGTATTCCCGGACGCCGCAGCATGCCCCAGTTCAACCTGACTGAAGAAGAGCTGGAGGCCATCGCCGAGTTCCTGAAATGGACCAGCGAAGTGAACACCGAAAACTGGCCCCCCAATATCAACGGTTAACAGGAGCGTTTTATGACAACCCAATTGAAATATCAGTCTCAAGCCGTTGCCAAGCCCTACTTTATCGCAGCCATCGGTTTGTTTGTCGGACAGGTTTTATTCGGCCTGATTATGGGCCTGCAATACGTTATTGGGGATTTTCTGTTTCCGGAAATTCCGTTTAACGTCGCGCGCATGGTCCACACTAATTTGTTGATCGTCTGGTTGCTGTTCGGCTTTATGGGCGCCGCCTATTATCTGGTGCCGGAAGAAGCCGAACGGGAACTGCACAGCCCCAAACTGGCGCTGGCGCTGTTCTGGATTTTCCTGATCGCCGGTGCCCTGACCATTGTGGGTTATCTGGCGGTACCTTACGCCACCCTGGCGAAGATTACCGGCAACGATATCCTGCCCACCATGGGCCGCGAATTCCTGGAACAACCCACCATCACCAAACTCGGTATTGTGGTGGTCGCCCTGGGCTTTCTGTACAACATTGGTTTGACCGTATTGTCCGGCCGCAAAACCGTGATCAACGTAGTGTTGCTGACCGGCCTGGTCGGCCTTGCCGTGATGTTCCTGTTTTCATTCTATAACCCGGAAAACCTGGTACTGGATAAATACTTCTGGTGGTGGGTGGTGCATCTGTGGGTGGAAGGTGTTTGGGAACTGATTCTGGGTGCCATCCTTGCGTACGTTCTGATTAAAACCACCGGCGTGGATCGGGAAGTCATCGACAAATGGTTGTACGTAATTATTGCCGCCGCCCTGATTACCGGCATCATCGGCACCGGTCACCATTACTACTGGATCGGCACGCCGGCATACTGGCAATGGTTGGGCTCTTTGTTTTCCGCACTCGAACCCATTCCGTTTTTTATGATGACCATATTCGCGTTCAACATGGTGTTCAAACGTCGCAAGCAACACCCCAACAAGGCCACAGTGCTGTGGGCCATGGGCACCGGTGTAATGGCCTTCCTCGGCGCGGGCGTCTGGGGCTTTATGCACACCCTGGCACCGGTGAACTATTACACTCACGGCACCCAGGTGACCGCAGCTCACGGCCATATGGCGTTCTATGGCGCCTACGCCATGATCGTGCTGACCATTATTTCCTACGCCATGCCCAAGCTGCGGGGAATCGGCACCGCCATGAACAACCGTGCCCAAGTGGTGGAAATGTGGAGCTTCTGGCTGATGACCGTGGCCATGGTGTTCATCACCCTGTTCCTGACCGCCGCCGGTGTATTACAGGTATGGTTGCAACGTTACCAACCTAACCCGCTGCCCTTTATGGCGGTGCAGGATCAGGTTGCCATCTTCTACTGGTGCCGTGAACTGTCCGGGGTTATCTTCACGCTGGGACTGTTGCTGTACATCGTCAGCTTCTTTATCAAAGGCGAACAACCACAGGCAGAGCAGGTTGCATCATGAACTCCTCATTACAGCTGGACCAGATTCCGTTTTATCAACCCCAAGGTGATGAGGCGGTACTGTTCGAGCATGCGTTTCAACATCAGTTGCCGGTGCTGCTGAAAGGCCCCACCGGCTGCGGCAAAACCCGCTTTGTGCGGCATATGGCAGCCAAGCTCGGACTCCCGCTGTATACCGTGGCCTGCCATGACGACCTCACTGCGGCCGATCTGGTGGGTCGTCATCTGTTGCAGGAAGGCGACACTGTCTGGAATGACGGTCCGTTAACCCGGGCCGTTCGCAACGGCGGCATCTGTTATCTGGATGAAGTGGTGGAAGCCCGTAAGGACACCACTGTGGTGTTGCATCCATTGTCGGATGATCGCCGTGAACTGCCCATTGAACGCACCGGGGAAATATTGAAAGCACCGGACAATTTCATGTTGGTGGTGTCCTACAACCCGGGATACCAAAATGTATTCAAAGGCATGAAACCGTCCACCCGCCAGCGCTTTGTAGCCATGCGTTTTAATTTTCCCAATCCACAATTGGAACAGGACATCATCACCCGTGAGAGCGGGGTGACGCCCCTGCTGTCACAACAATTGGTGGAAGTGGCACAGGCCCTGCGGCGGCTGCAGGATCACGATCTGGAAGAATCGGTGTCCACCCGTTTGCTGGTGTACTGCGGCAGCCTGCTGCAAACCGGATTGCCCTGGCAGGTGGCCTGCCGCGCCGCCATTGCCGAGCCGCTGTCGGATGATGAGGATACGGTTGCCGCTTTAATGGATGTCATCACCGCCATCATGGACGGTTGATCATGACCGAGCAGGATCGCAAGCTGGCAAGTCGCGCCTATCTGTTTTATCTGTTCAACATAACCTTTCTTCCCGGATTGGGTTTTATTGCGCAGATAGTGTTATGGCGACAGGCACGCAGCCAGTGTCTGGCCTTTGCCATCGAACATGCCCGCCAATCCATACTGGCCAGCATCACAGCAGGTGCGCTACTGACTCTGGTTAGCGGGCTGATCCTGTTCATCGGTGACCTGGCATCACCCTACACCTGGGTGGTGTTGATCCTCTATTTCACCCTGTGCCACAGCAGCCTGATTCTGCTGGGTGTCCTGGGATTCGCGCGCAGTAACGGCGGCAAACCGTTTGTGCTGTTTCAGTTTCGAACCTGGTGGGGTGACTGATGGAAGAAGCGGTCGGCAAACTATGGCATCGCTGGATAACCCGAGCGGCACAAACCGAATACGATGACGCCCGGGTGGAACTGAAATCCATCCGCAAAAAACTGGCGCTCTATTTTCACGCCTTTGGCGGTCAACCGGGACTGGCCATCAAGCCCGCGTCCCGCGAACAGTGGCAGGCCAGGCGCTCTCTGCTGGAAAAAATCGCCGGAGTGGAATGGCAGACACAACTGTGCTGGCGCGACGACGAAACACTGTTCATGCCCGGCAGCATCGCCCTGTTTAATGAACGGGAACTCAATGAACACCTGTTCCTGTGGTTGGCGGCCCTGGCTGCCAGTGATGATCCGCAATGGGATCACTTATCCTGGCTGGAACGGGGTCAGCAGCAGGTAGTCAGCACACTGCTGCGTTGGCCTGGACTCAATAAAATCTACCAACGACTGGTGTCTGCTCACATTGCGCAGCGCCATGCCCCCAAACAACCGGAACTGATCGCCGCCGAACACCAACTGCAGAAGGCACTTAGTCATCCGGATCGCCCCATTAGCCAACAATTCGATCCCCGCAAACTGGAACCGGTTCCCATCTGGCTGCATCCCTTTCCTCCGCAAACACCCCAGCGTCAACGCACACCGCCGCCGGACATTGAAAACAAAAGCGCTGAGGTCACGGAAATCAGCGGCGATCACCAACGCAAGGCCAAGCGGGTGGAACACAACAAGAATGACGAAGGTCTGTTGGCATTTCGTCTGGAAAGCCTGTTTTCCTGGGCGGAGTTTGCCAATGTGGATCGCCCCCATGAGGACGATGAAGATCTCGGCGCAGAAAAGGCCGCCAACGACCTGGATGAATTTGCGGTCTCCAGCCGCAGCGGTCATGTTAACAAACGGCTTAAGTTCGATTTGGATTTGCCCTCCTCTGACTATGATGACGTTCAGATAGGAAACGGCATTACCACCCCGGAATGGGATTATCGCAAGGGCGTTTTACAGGACGATCATTGCCAAATCGAATTGATGCGCTCACAGCAACAGGAACCCGGCACCCTGCCGGCACACCTGCGCAAAACCGCGCGCCAGGTGCGGGCTTTTTTTGAAATGCTGGCGTTGAACAAAACCTGGTTACGCCAGCAACCACAGGGTAGTGAACTGGATCTGGATGCCTATCTAGACACCGTCACCCGCTGGCGTCTGGGCCAGAAGGATGCCCCCAACGGCTTATTCAAGGAGGTGCGACGCCATCATCGGGACCTGAGCTGTCTGTTGCTGGCAGACCTGTCGCTTTCCACCGATGCCGCCGTCAGTGACGATCACAAAGTCATTGACGTTATCCGGGATGGATTATTTCTGATGAGCGAAGCCATGGAGGCCACCGGGGACCGTTTTGCCATGGCCGGTTTTTCTTCAAAACACCGGCACAAAGTTCGCTACTATCCATTAAAGCAATTTAATGAACCGCTAACCCCTATGGTGCGCGGTCGCATCAAAGCAGTGAAACCGGATCTCTATACCCGCATGGGCGCGGCGATCCGTTACGCTACCCGTGCTCTGGAACAGGAACACAGCAGCCATCGTTTACTATTACTGCTATCCGATGGCAAACCCAATGATGTGGACCGCTACGATGGTCGGTACGGTATCGAAGATACCCGCATGGCTATTCAGGAAGCGACGTCAAAAGGAATACTGCCCTTCTGCATCACCATTGACAACCGGGGCAATGAATATCTGCCTTACTTGTTCGGGCACAGGCAATATTTGGTCATTCGTAACGCCAAGCAATTACCGCAGAAATTGCCGTTGATCTATGCGCGACTGACGGAATCGCTGTAAGGAGTTCAGGCACTAAAAAAGCGCCGCATTACTGCGGCGCTTTTTGCTTGCTCCCATCAATAGACGTCTTTCACCGTATTGGTCACATTGAATTTACCCGTGGGTGTCACCAGTCGCTTATCCTTGATCACTTTCTTCAGTTTTCGGGTCTTGTCGTCCACCACCACAATGGCTGACTTCTGATCCTTGCCGTTCCACACCGAGAACCAGACCTCGTCTCCGGCAACATTGTATTCCGGTTGCACGACCCGTTTGGGGCCGTCACCCACATCAGCCCATTCCGCAATGGGCAGCACTTCATAGCCTTTGTCCAGGTTATTCACATCAAACACGGCTACACTCTGACTAACCTTAGGATCCGGATGCAGCGGTGAATCCACCCACAGGTTTTTGGATTTCGGATGGGATTTCACAAACAATGAACCACCGCCCTGGCCTTTCAGCACTCTGACCACCTTCCAGGCATTAGCCTTGTGTTTTTCCGGATCAGTGCCGAGGAAAGTCACTTTATCATTACCCAGGGCACTGGTTACCCATACCGGGCCAAACTTGGGATCGATCAGATTGGCGCCTCGCCCTGGATGGGGAATTTCATCAACATCCGTTAACGCCACCAACTTACGCTCCTTGGAATCCACCACCGCTATTTTGTTCGACTTGTTTGCCGCCGTGAGGAAATAACGGTGGGTTGCATCCCAACCGCCATCATGCAGAAAGCGCGCAGCACCGATGGTTTTCACCTGAAGATTGTCCAGATCTTCATAATTCACCAACAATATTTTGCCCGTTTCCTTCACGTTG
The DNA here is from genome assembly GCA_002708905.1 of Pseudomonadales bacterium. Classification (GTDB taxonomy): domain Bacteria; phylum Pseudomonadota; class Gammaproteobacteria; order Pseudomonadales; family Ketobacteraceae; genus Ketobacter. The sequence continues at coordinate 125,063 of PAPM01000039.1, forward strand.
ACGATGAATTCGGGATGTTTGTGAGAAGCAACGATGGCAGCGACCCGTGGCTCCGGATGATATTCCTGGGTATCTACCGTCATTCCCCGGGTGGAGACAATCTTCAGGGGTTCCAGCGTGTCGCCATCCATAATCACATACTGTGGTGGCCAGTAGGAACCGGCAATGGCGTATTTGTCTTCGTAGCCATGATACTTGGAGGTCTCCACAGAACGCGCTTCCAGACCGACTTTGATGGTGGCCACCCGTTCCGGTTTTTTCATCCACAGATCAATCATATCGATCTTGGCATCTCGACCAATGGTAAAGACATAACGACCGGATGCTGAGAGACGGGAGATATGCACAGCATAACCGGTTTTGATCACACTGATGATCTCTTTGGTATCACCGTCGATCAGCGCAACCTCACCGGAATCCCGCAGCGTTACCGAGAACACATTGGTGATGTTGTACTTATTCATTTTCTTCTTGGGACGTTTCTCCGGCGGAATCAATACCTTCCAAGTGCCTTTCATATCCTCCATACCCCATTCAGGCGGCAGCGGAGGTTCGTGTTGAAGGTAACGCGCCATGACGTCGATTTCTTTCTCGGTCAGGTCACCGCTGGTTCCCCAGTTCGGCATGCCGGCCGGTGAACCATAGGTAATCAATGTTTTGAGATAATCCGTGCCTTTCTCCCGGGTGATGTCGGTGGTTAAGGGCTTGCCGGTTGCCCCTTTGCGCAATACACCATGGCAGCCGGCACAACGTTCGAAAAACACTTTTTTGGCAAAATCAAATTCCTCTGTCGTCATGGCTGGCCCCTCTGAGGTCACCATGTTTTTCGCCATACTCGGATCGATACCGGTGGGCGCACTCTGGTAAGCCAGCTCGGTATCCGGCGTTCCCGGGTGCGCTCCCTCAGCCTGCTTGCCGGTGCGGGCCTCGGTCACCATACCCACCGCAATGCCGCCTCCCTGATTGCCCCAACTGTTGAGGGCATAATTTAGAACATCCGCTATGTCGCGGTCTTTCAGATAGCCGAAGTTCGGCATTGTATTATTGTATTCTTTTTTATTAACCGAAATTTTCCCGCTCAACCCGTTAACCACAGCATCGGCGGCACGGGCCTTATCCTTCAACAGAAAATCCGACTTCGCCAGAGGAGGAAACGCCCCCGGCAAGCCCTGACCATTGGGCTGATGACAACCCACGCAATATTTACCGTATAACGCTTCACCCCGTTTAACAGATGCTTTTAATTCAGCACCGGTTTCAGCTTTGTGCGTCGCGGCGGCATCTGCCGCATAAACACTGTTCATGGCGGGCAGGATCACCAGCGCCAGACTTGCTCTCATTATCGTTCGCCACGATCCTGACTTGGCATCTCGTGACGTTGATTTCCACCTGCTACTGGACATGGTCCACCTCCCATTTTCCTGCCGACGCTTATCGGCAGATATTGTGTGAAAAGTCGTTATCTGATTAATTCGCGTTGGCGAGAATGTAATTGGGGATTGGCTTTTTCAGCGGGACGCAGCCATTTTGACATCAACATCAGGCTGCCACATTGAAACAACACCCAGAACAACGCAACGCTGATCAGAATGCCGTCACTGAGCTGTATGATTTCCATATGAAGCTCTCCTCTAGCACTAACTGAGCGGGATTATCAGCCTGCAACTACAGCTAAAGCTTGAGCGAGATCAACGTACCAAGGCGCATACCAACTCTGCTCTGAGCAACTACCCCTTAAGTGATACACGCAATGCTTTAACGTAAAAATACTGATCTGAAGCAGGTTTTCCACACGCACGCTTTCTAGAATGTAGCCATGAATAAGTTGTCTGTTCGAACCGCATTGATCGCTTCCGTTACCATCTTGCTGCACAACAACGCAGTGGCTGAAGTGTCAAAACAGCGAGGTGAAGAAATCCGTTACACAGTGCGACAGGACTGCGGTTCCTGTCACGGGCTGACCTTGGCAGGTGGGTTGGGGCCTGATCTGAAAGCCAAGCGACTGCAGGCTTTGCCGGATAACTATTTATCCAAAGTTATCAAAGAGGGCATTCCAAATACGCCCATGCCACCTTGGCAAGAGTTCTTCAATGATGAGGAAATTCAATGGATCGTGACGCACTTAAAACGAGGCACACTATGATGCAGGGGGTACTCCTGATTACAGCGCTGCTGTTGAACGCCTGTGCGCACCAAACAGACTACAGGGCAACGGGTGATCTTGGCGTGGTCATTGAACGTGCCAGTGGTTCTCTGCAAATCATTAATACCAGCCAGCATCGCAGCCTGTCGCGCGTCTCCGGTTTAGGGGATCTTTCCCATGCGTCGGTCGTGTATTCACGGGATGAGCGTTTCGCTTATGTGTTCGGCCGCGATGGCGGTTTGACCAAAGTGGATTTGTTGGAACACCGCATTGCCAAACGCATTGTCCAGGGCGGCAACAGCATCGGTGGAGCCATCAGCCAGGACGGCACCATGGTGGCGGTTTCAAATTACGAGCCCGGCGGTGTGAAGATATTCTCCACCGACAGCCTGCAGCTGATCACGGACATTCCGGCGGAATACGCTCCCGGTCAGTTCTCCAAGACCGTGGGGCTGGTGGATGCCCCCGGCAATCGCTTTGTGTTCAGTCTTTATGACGGCAACGAAATCTGGCTGGTGGACATGTCGGCTTCGAGCCAGCCGCAGATTCAAAAATTCAAAGGCATTGGCAAAGCGCCCTATGATGGACTGATCACACCGGACGGCCGTTTCTATATCGCCGGTCTGTTTGGTGAAGACGGTATGGCCAAACTGGATCTCTGGCATCCCGAGCGGGGCGTACAACGGATTCTGAATCACTACGGTAAAGGTACCGATAAATTACCAGTGTACAAAATGCCTCACCTTGAAGGCTGGGCGATTTCGGGCGAATGGGCTTTCTTTCCTGCCGTGGGTCACCACCAAGCATTGCAAATGAATCTCGCGGACTGGCAACTGACCCGGCATATTGCAACTCATGGACAACCCGTATTTGTAATGAGCCAGCCGGATCATCGTCGTGTCTGGGTTAATTTTGCGTTCCCTGCCAATGATACCGTGCAGGTGATTGATACCGAAACCGCCCAAGTGATTCATCAATTCAAACCCGGTAAAGGGGTACTGCATATGGAATTCACACCGCGCGGTGAACAGGTATGGATTTCTGTACGGGATGAGAACCGGGTGGAGATCTACGACACACAGACTTTCGAACAGATTGCCACGCTGCCGGCCCAGGCTCCCAGCGGAATTTTTTTCACCAATCGGGCACATAAAATTGGCTTGTAGTCATATGGTACAGAGTCATACGGGATAAAGTCATGCGGGATAGAATTATGCTGGATACCTTGTCACGCCAACTGATCGATCGCTACCAGAAAGGGTTCCCGGTGGGAGCAAGACCGTTTCGGATGCTGGCCGAAGAGCTGGGCGTCAAAGAACAGGAAGTGATAGATTGCCTGCGCCAGCTAAAATCCCAGCGTATTATCAGCCGCGTCGGCCCGGTGTTTGATCATCATCGGGCCGGGGCCAGCACACTGGCGGCATTGGCCGTACCTGAGGAACGCCTGACGGAAGTGGCCGAATTTGTAAACAGCTTCTCGGGGGTAAACCACAACTACGAACGGGAACACGAGTTCAATCTCTGGTTCGTAGTTACCGCCTGCGATCAACCGACGCTGGAGCAGATACTTAAAGACATAGACCAGGGTACCGGTATGCCCATGCTGGTATTGCCCATGGAGCAGGCGTACCACATTGATCTCGGATTCCAATTGCAATGGCAGGACACAGTATGAAAGTAATGACTGACCAGCAAAAAGAATACCTTAAAGCCGCGATACAGGACGGCCTTCCCCTGACCGCAACACCCTACAAGACGCTGGCACTGCAACTGGATCTGCCGGAAGCACTGGTGATGGCGCAGATCAGGGAATGGACCGACGAAGGCTACATAAAGCGCCTGGGGCTGGTGGTGCGCCACCATGCCGTGGGCTACCGCGCCAACGCCATGGTGGTGTGGGACGTGGATGATAGCGAAGTGGACCGAATCGGTGAGCTGCTGCGCCAGGCAGAGGGAGTGACGCTGTGCTATCGCCGCCGCCGTCAGCCGCCCCACTGGCCCTACAATTTATATTGCATGATTCATGGTAAGTGCCGGGACCGTGTGCTTCAGCAACTGGACCGGATTACCGGGCAATATTCATTGCAACACATCCCCCGCACCATCCTGTTCAGTAACCAACAGTTCAAACAAACCGGGGGGCACTATGCACGCTATGCCGGTTGAAACCGCCCCCGTAGAGCTGGATGCCATTGATCGCCGCATCATCAATCGGCTGCAGGACGGCATGCCCGTATGCGACGAGCCCTATCTGCATATTGCCAATGAATTGGCTATCTCAGAAGCCGATTTACTACAACGCCTGCAAGCCATGCTGGACAACAAAATCCTCTCCCGTTTCGGCCCCATGTTCCATGCTGAGCGCCTGGGGGGCGGTCTTGCCCTGGCCGCCATGCGCATTCCGGAGGAGGAATTTGATCAGATTGCGGCGCAGGTAAATCAATTGCCCGAGATTGCACACAACTATGAACGCAATCATGAATTCAACATGTGGTTTGTCATCGCTACCGAGCAACTGGATGACATCAATGCGGTGGTGTCCCGCATTGAAAACCTGACCGGTTTTCCTGTGTATAACATGCCCAAGATCGAGGAATACTATGTCGGATTACGCTTCCCGGTCTGAATCCGGTTACCAGCTTGGTGCGATGGATCGCAAACTGATCAAACTGACTCAGTCCGGCTTGCCCCTGGTCAGCAAACCCTATCATGCGCTGGCGGAACAGCTGGGCATCAGTGCAGATGAGGTGCAAGCCCGTTTTCGACGCATGCTGGATTACGGCGTCATCCGGCGCATCGCTGCGGTACCCAATCATTACCGTCTTGGCTTTCGCGCCAATGGCATGACGGTATGGAACGTTCCCGACGAGCGTGTTTCCGAACTGGGCGCACAAATCGGCGATCTGGAATTTGTCAGCCATTGCTATCATCGCCCCCGCCATTTGCCGGACTGGCCCTATAACCTGTTTGCCATGGTCCATGGGGGCAACCCTGAGGACGTACAGGACCATATCCAGGCGATTGCCGACCTGATCGGCGAGGACAATCACGGCAGCGATGTACTCTATTCCACCCGCATCCTGAAAAAAACCGGCCTGCGCCTGACCAACTGAGGAGACGTCATGTTCCGCATTACGCAATACATGCAAACCCTGCTGTCGCCCTCACCGGTGCCCCCTGCGCGCAAGCCACCAGGACCGGTGGTGATCTGGAATCTAATACGACGCTGCAACCTCACCTGCAAACATTGCTACAGCATTTCTGCCGACGTGGATTTTCCCGGTGAACTGAATACCCGGCAAGTCATCGACGTGATGGATGACCTAAAACAATTTCGGGTTCCGGTTTTAATCCTGTCCGGCGGTGAACCCCTACTGCGCCCGGATATTTTTGAGATTTCCCGCCATGCCAAGCAACAAGGCTTTTACGTGGGCCTCTCCAGTAACGGCACCCTGATCAACGATGACAACATTCAGCAAATCGCCGATATTGGCTACGATTATGTGGGCGTGAGCCTGGACGGCATCCGCGAAACTCATGATCGTTTCCGGCAGAAACCCGGCGCCTTTGACGCTTCCCTCTACGGTATGGAGTTGTGTCGCCAACACGGCATTAAAGTGGGTGCCCGTTTCACCCTGACCCAGGACAACAGCCATGAGCTGGAACCTCTGCTGGACATGATCGCCGAACGTGACATCAACAAGTTTTACCTGTCCCACCTCAACTACTCCGGGCGCGGGAACCGTCACCGCAAACACGATGTGTTTCATCAAACCACCCGCAAGGCCATGAACCGCTTATTCGAACGCTGTTGGGAAGAGCTGCAACAGGGCATCGTGCGTGAATACGTCACCGGCAACAATGATGCGGACGGCCCCTTTTTACTGCAATGGGCACGACGCAATGTACCGGAGCAGGTGGACGCGTTACGGCAGCGGTTAATTAACTGGGGCGGCAATTCCAGCGGCCAGAACATTTCCAACATTGATAATGAGGGCAATGTGCATCCGGATACCTTTTGGTGGAATTACCATTTGGGCAACGTGAAAGACGAACCGTTTTCGACGATTTGGAGTCGCAACAGCGATCCACTGATGGCGGGTTTCCGCATGAAGCCCCGGCCCGTATCAGGCCGTTGCGGCCGTTGCCAATACTTGAACATCTGCGGCGGCAATACCCGGGTGCGCGCCTATCAACTCACCGGTGATCCCTGGGCGGAAGATCCCGCCTGTTATCTTTCGGATGAAGAAATCGGCTTGACGGCAGAGCAGACCCAGACCCGAATCCCACTGCCCGCCCACAGCGGTTCAGCACACAACCGTCCCAATCAACGTATTCACACACGCACTTTGGAATGATGATCAGATGTTGCAACATTATCAGGTATGGAAAAGCCTGTGTCTCACATTGTGGTTACTGCCGGTGTTAACACTCGCCGCCCCCACCGACACCCTGTTTCAACAACACTGCGCCAGCTGCCACGGTCAACAGCGATTAGGCGGCATGGGGCCGGCCCTGCTACCGGAAAACCTGTCACGGCTGCGTAAGAACAATGCCATCGAAGTCATCGGCAACGGCCGTGCCGCCACCCAGATGCCTGCGTTCAAAGATACCCTGAATCCGGACCAGATCCAGGCACTGGCAGATTACATCTACCAACCGCCTGCGTCTGAGCCTCAGTGGACTCTGGAGGACATGCAGACCAGTCACATCCAACATTACGATGTGAAGACACTACCCACAAACGCAAGCTTTGAAGCCAATCTGCAGAACCTGTTCATCGTGGTTGAATTGGGGGATCACCACGCCACCTTGCTTGACGGTGACAGCTTCACCCCCATTCACCGCTTTGCCACCCGCTTTGCCCTGCACGGCGGCCCCAAATATTCCCCGGATGGTCGCTTCGTTTATTTCGCTTCCCGCGATGGCTGGATCAGCAAATTCGATATCTACAATCTGAAAACCGTGGCCGAGATCCGCGCCGGTATTAACACCCGCAACATGGCGGTTTCCTTTGATGGCCGCTATGCCATGGTGGCCAACTACCTGCCCCACAATCTGGTGTTGCTGGACACCGAATCAATGTTGCCGATGAAAGTGTTTCCGGTGGAGGGCCGGGTCAGTGCCGTGTACACCGCGCCTCCCCGCAACAGCTTCGTAGCCGCCCTCAAAGACAGCAAGACCATTCTGGAAATTCCGTATGGCTCCAGGCCCTTCCCTGTTCGCTCCATTACCACCGATACTTATCTGGACGACTTCTTTTTCGATCAGAACTACCAGCACCTGATTGGCGCCAGCCGCGAAGGTGACCGGGGGCAGGTAATCGACCTGGACAGCGGCAAGGCCGTTGCCAGCATTCCACTGGCGGGAATGCCTCATCTGGGTTCCGGCATCAGCTGGGAATACCAAGGCAAGACCGTCATGGCCACGCCCCACCTGAAGGAAGGTAAGGTCTCCATCATCGACATGGACAGCTGGCAGGTCATCAAGCAAATCGACACCCTGGGCCCCGGCTTCTTTATGCGTAGCCACGACAACAGCCCCTACGCCTGGGTCGACGTGTTCTTTGGCCCCAATAAAGACGCCGTCCACCTGATCGATAAGCGCACTCTGCAGATCGCCCACACCCTGAAGCCGGAGCCCGGCAAAACCGCCGCCCACGTGGAATTCACCCAGGATGGGCGCTACGCCCTGCTCTCCCTGTGGGAAGAGGATGGCGCTGTGATTGTTTACGATGCTGAAACCCTGAGAGAAGTGAAGCGACTCCCCATGCGCAAGCCCAGCGGCAAGTACAATGTGTACAACAAAACCCACTACGCAGCAGGCACCAGTCACTAATTTTTCCGGGGTGATTGAGTTTCGGTGGAATTGCCCTGTATAATGGCGGTCTTGATCGGCCTAAAAGATCAATTTTCTGAACAAAATCAGGGAATTAGCATCATTATCTTTAAAGGCCGGTTCCTTCATCAGTCTCTGATGCCAATACGCGCCCGTAGCTCAGCTGGATAGAGTAGGTGGCTTCGAACCACTTGGTCGGGAGTTCGAATCTCTCCGGGCGCGCCATTTCAATATTCGACCCTGAAATGCCACCTAAAGCCTTGAAAGGCAAGGTGGTTTCAGGTGTTCGAAAACCTTCTCCACGAACATACGCCAATCTGTCCGCAAAAGTGAGTTTCATCACTGCATGACGGTCTTCCATTCGCTCGGAAGCCCAGAGTTCATGCGGGTTTGCGAGAAAGTCCATAGCGGTTCGAAAACTATCGTCAAAGTCTCTGATCGGACGACCACATTTAGCGATTTTTTCCTGCATAACCTGCTTATCCAGTTGAAGCTGGCTGATGCGTTTTTCGTAGGCGCTTACCACGGTGTTATCCTCAGCCTCTACGATACGATCCAGCAATTGTTCGATCTTGCGCTCTGTCTTGTTGATCTCCAGCTCCAGGGACTTGCTATGGCTTTTCTGGAAGGCCACACGGTAATCCCAGAGGTCTCGAAACATATCTTTGGCCAAGTCAAAAAGCTCAGGCGTTGGTTTGAGTGACATGAGGAATTGCTCAAACTCACCCTCAATCACATCGCGGCGGATAGACTTGCGGTAGTGGCTACAGCCTTTCTTGAAGCACATATAATAAGGATGGCGTTCATTCTTACCCTTCGACCAGCAGGCCGTTAAGTTATGGCCGCATTCGCCGCAGGTGACAAAGCCGCGCAATGGGAAGTCCAGGTTTATATCTTTGCGTGCAGGTGTCTTGGCATTGGTATTCAAGCGATCCTGAATAGTCTTGTAAGTCTCCAGGCTGATTAAGCCCTCATGCCTGCCTGGACGCAGCGAAACCTGCCAATCCTCTGAATCCACATACCCGGCATATAAGACCTTCGTTAGAATGTCGTGAACCCGCTGGTTATGGACATAGCCTTTGCTGTCTCTTGGAAACTCAGGGAAGGATTCCAGGAAGCGCTTTACTTCCACCTGTAACTGGAAGCGACCGGAGGCATAGCCTTCCAGGGCTTCTTGAATAATGGTGGCAAGTGGCTCGTTCCGAACCAGGATTTTCCCTTGGCCGGAGGTCTTTTGGTACTTGTAGCCCACCGGAGCCTGAAACACCCAATAGCCGTTCTTGAGGCGGGATTTCATCCGGTTGAGGGTTTGCTCAGAGTTCTTCTGGCGTTGGTGCTGCGATACGCTGGCCAGCAGGTTCTCCACCAAAACACTGTCTGAATCATCGCCAAACTCAATGGAGGGCGATTCCAGCGTTGCACCCGCTTTGGCGATAGCGCCTCTGAGCTGAAGGTGAGCATCAAGCCCACGAGCCAGCCTGGAAATATCGTCAATAATGGCCACACGCGGGTTTTTGCGGTGCTTGCTCAAATGCTTGAGCATAGCCTGCATACCAGGGCGCTTGATCAGGCTACCGGAGACATCATCGGTAAATACCGCTTCGACCTCATAGCCCTTGTATTTAGCGTATTCGCGGCAGCGCGTCTCTTGCGAGCCGAGCCCGTCGCCCCGCGTGGTTTGGGTTTTATTGGATACCCGGCAGTAAATGACTGCCTTTGTTACGTTACTCGACATCTATAACTCCTTTTGAGTTAACCTGCTCATCATCACGGTTAACACCATGAGCGAGAGGCTCTGGCTGCTTTTCGTCCGAGGATGAGAGTATCTGAATTGAATCTACCCCAAATCCCAGGTCAACAAAAGCCGCCATTATCAGCCAAATGGTTTTCAATAATTCAACCCGCTCTGCTTCACTCAAGTCAAAGTCTTTAATGTGATCTCGGTACTTATCCACATCGCATTTAGGAGGCTCGACCATTGGCTGCTGCTGAGCGGAAACCCAGTGCTCGTTCACGTCAATTTTCGTTTCGTCAGTCAATGTTCTTCCTCCTTTTTCGACAGACAGATCACCAAATTCAAACGGGTGATACGTATAGGAAGAAAATAACTGCGCCATGGCGCAATGCAGCAATCCGAGCATAAGCTTTCGTATGCGGAGGACATCGGCGTAAGTTTGGGACTTACGCTGCGCAGTGTATCTAAATTCATATTACGGTCTCACCTGTTAATAAATTCTTAAATTCTTTCGTATAGGCAAATTTTTTAGCGCTCGAAAACTGGCTCTGAGCGCCGAGTTTGTTGCGCCGCACTTTCACGTTGATTCGAGAAATACGCCATTTGTGCGTCTCGTTGTTCCTGAATCCAGGCACGATCAAAGAAAGATTTTTTAACGTCGTAATAATTTTTCGGCTTCATTTCGGGAAACGGCTTTTGCCTTTTCACCATTTTTGATCCACCGTCAGAGTCATCACGCTTCCAAGCATCCTCTTTCAAAACTGAATGCTCAGATGTTCGTTGTTGGTTACTGTTTGCAATTTCAAAGTCGCGACTTAATGGCCCCGCCCGCCGAAGGCAGGCAGGGGCTTGTTCTCGCAAACTAGGTTCTTGCATGGAGTAACTCACGTAAGCGCTAGTGCGCTCGTTCGCGGCCACGGCTCGGTCTCCTGTTCTGATCCTGCTCAGAACGTGCTTCCTGACGTTCGCCTTCGTATGCGTTCATACGCTCCTCACGCAATTCTCTAACTGTGAGGCGGCCATCAAGCGGAATGCTGTCGAGCTGAATATCCATGCCTTGCCCGTCGCGGTGCTCCCAGGCAGCGCCGACTTTATTCCAGTGGCCTTTACCGTCTTTGCTATCGCGCACGGAATACGCGATAAAATCCGGCTTGCGGCCAACGCTATCGTTTTCTTTTTCACTCATAATCATTCTCCAAATGCCTTCGCGTTAATTGAGTTTCAAAGGCCAGCCGAAGGCATTTGCTGGCCAACGAAAGGGTTTTATCTTTTGGAAAATTCACGGCTGTCGATGATTTTGAAATACGGGCATTCGCCCATGGCCACGTAATGAACGAAGCCTCGCGAGCCAAGGTACTGGCAGCTCAGCATGTATTTGTAGGAGCCGCGTTGCTCATAGGTGTAATTCAAAAGCATGTGCGGCCCCACCGGAGAGAGAATAAATGCTGCAATCAGCAGCAGTGGCCATCTCTCTAAAATGCCAGCAAGGCTGCGAAAGAAACCTGCAACAATTTTTCCCCATCGAATTCGTTTTGGTTTGTAGTGATTCATTAATTTCCACCTCTGCGAAGTTTGATTTTCACTTTTTTAAGGAACGGATTTTTATGGAATGGATTTATGTCTGCCTGCTTTCTCCAAGGCTCTATCTCTGCATAGGAAACTGGCTCTGTTAAAATCGGAGGGAGGTCATTTACGATTAGTATTCCGTTTTTGAGTCTGCGGACTTCATCGGGCTTTAGCAGGAGCCTTGCAGATTCATTAGTGCTTTCTTTGTATTCAGCCTCAGATTTTGAAAAGCCAGATGCCATCACACTTTGTTCGCCAAGTATGTCGCTTATAATCTTCAATGTTTTTGGTGATTTTTGGCCGGGCAAGAACTCCTTTATTTGAGTTTCAGAAAGGAGTGTCTCGACAATGGTTTTGCCATAACGCTTTTCAAAAGCTGTGAAATTTTGGAGGTATATTTTTAGTCTTGCTCCATATCCTCTAGCCCAGGTAAGAAGCCCTTCAAGATCAAATATTTTAAAATTTGCAGCTTCATCCATCAGGAAATAGACAGGACAATCTTTGTCTGGATGCCTTTTTATTTCGGTTAGCACACACCACTGAATTAACCCTATATATTTCGAGTATGTTTCAAGCTTGCTAGGGTCAATAACTATCAAGAGGGTTGTAGGGCATTTTGCATTTTTAAGATCGCTCATGCTGAATGTCGATCTTCTTAGTGAACGAGATAAAGTTCCGAATGAAAACGCTGATATTGAAAGCTGAGCGGCTGAAAGGAAGGAATCGAAAGTTTTACTCTCTCCACCTTTCATGAGATCAAGAATGCTTTTACACTGTCCGCGTAGCCAACGAATAAACTCGGCAAGTTCTTGAGCGTCGTGAACCTGTGCCCAAGTACATTTTTCAATTGGCATTGGCCCATCGGATAAAGGCTGGCCCTCTAAGTCAATTCCTACTACCCAGCGAAGGTTATGCTCTAATGCTTCTCTATCATCGACCATCAAAGCAACAGACATTAATAGAGCATCTCTGCCCTCAATCATGCACTCGATAAGCATCGCTATACCGATGCATTTACGTGCACCATCACGCCAGTAGCTATCGTCTTTACTACTTTCGGCAGGCTCAGGTAGTAACTGATTGTTGATTTCTTTCAGGTCGTCTGGAACGTCTAGCAGACCTCCTGGCCTCTCCAGATCAACGGCTATAATGTCTAGTGGGTTATAGCAGTCGCCATCTCCCAGAATTTCGTGCCAGATTTTTCCAGGATTGAGAATTCGAACCTTTTCGTTACGTTCCTCTAGGGGCTTTTTTAAAATGCAACTTAGCTCGCCTTTAAAATCGTTAATTACTTTCGATTTCTTTATCGATAATGCATTCGTAATTACGCTGTATATTCCTTTACCTGATCCTGCTGGGCCTACAGTAAGTGAATTGGATTCAAAATCGATGAATAAAGGTTTTTTACTATCCGCAGTGCGGCCATGAAATGGCCCGGATTCCTCCTTGCAAATAACACCTTTTAAATCTTTATAAGTACCCCATTTAGCTGTTCCACCTTTTCCGGTAGATTTATGGGCACTTGTCCATTCAAAGAAGCGTGCAATGTAGGTGAGGCAATGAATGACAATGCGCAGCCCCATTAAAGCGGTTACGCCATACAAAACCGCAGGCAGCCATTGCAGTTCACTGCCAACGTATAACGGCCCCACTTGGAAACAGCCCCAGGCCAATAGGCCCGAGACTATAACCAAGCTTGGGAAGTGATCGCCGAGCGATTGCCGTTGCTGCATAGCGCTAGCCCTCGACATAACCATGCCGAATGCGAATAAGGCTGGGTTTGTCTACGCCATTAGCGCTGAAGTAGTCGCGCCAAAAACGGCTCAACTCTTCCTCGCTATAGCAATAGCTGAATTCGCCTTGCCCATAGCCATGGCGCTGAATCATCAACAGCTCAACATCAATGCCTTCCATGGAATCCGGCTTCAAACGACCGTAAACAGGTCGTTTGGAAAACACGGAGAATGGAGGCATGTCGTTTTGCGTTCGGCAAAACTGCACGCTATCGCTGTTCTGAATCAGGTCACTCACGACAATTAGGCGATCACCAGGCCGCAAAGGCTGGAAATGGCGAATGCCTTTGACCATCTCCAAAATGGGCGACTGGTAACGCTGGCGGCTAGCGGCATCGGGTGACAGCACCGCAGCAATGGCAGGTGCAAACACCTTTTCGTAAAGCCGTTGCTTTTGCTTTGCCAGGAAACCAGCGCTTGCGCCTTCTGCATTGACTGCTTCCAATTCCGCAGCACTGGTTGCCTGCCCACAAACATGGAACCGGGCTTTGGGTACAGAACTAATCTGATCCTCTGCCGTTGTCACAACACTCAAGCGCTCATTGAAATCCAAGCTGTTATAAAGCTGATCCAAATAACGCTTGAGTGAGCGTGCTTGTTCATCATTGAAGCGCGGCTCACTCACATCCAGCAGCACAACCGTTTGCGGTTGCAGTGCATGGGCAAAGCAGCCAACCTGATCGGCAGTGACTTTGCCCATGGATTGCCAAGCCATGTATCCCATACCGCCCATGGCAACAGCCAAGGCGCTTGAGAGTGCAGCAAGTTTCAATGGATTGTTTCCGCGAGATCGTCTTCTCATGGCTTCTTACCTTCAGTGGTGTTAAGAACATCGTTAAAAATCAGGGAGAGCCGCTTAACGGCTTGGTTTTTCTCGATCAGTAATTCGGAGTGAAAGGCCCGCGCCTCTGGGCAGGCGCGAAATGCAGGGACTTCGAAGTCCAGGTATTTTTCAAAGGAAACCATCCGATTGAGCGCATCCATCGGAATATCTTGGTCTTCGCCGGAAATGCAGTTATAGGAAGTGATCAGCTCAGCCAGCTTGCCGCGACACTGGTTTTCAGCCTCTTTCGCACTTTCATCCAGGTGACGCTTTGCCTCATGGCAAGCCGAGACAGCCTTGTTGTATTTATCAACCGACTTCTTCTTGGACTCTACGGCTTCCTCAAGGGATTTTTTGCAATCATCGAAATGGTCGTTGACCTCATCCTTGTAGAAATCAACGGTATCGTGAATGTCTTCCTTGGCAGCTTCTTCGGCGCGTTGCAGGCGACCGATTTCAGGGTAAGGACAATCGAAGCTATGAATACCTTTGTGAAAGGCAAACACGCTCATGCAGCCACCCATCAAAATCAGGAAAACGGCTTCTGGTGTTTTCAGCATTTCCAGATAGGCAGGCAGGGAATGATGGACTGCATCGATGGATTCTTGGGTGCGAACAAGCCCAACAGTGAGATGGAAAAACACCATCACCGCGATAAAGCCAATAAACTGCACTTTGGCTTTGTTGCGTTTACGGCGAAAATATTCATCGTCGCTATCCAGTGCATTCTTGCCGTAATCGCGATACCGACCAATGAAAAAGCCCGCAGTTGCGCAGGCTGCAACATTGGTCAGCGAGATCAAGAAGCTGGTAACGAGTGCCGCCGTTGGCCCGGCCACCATATGGGCGTTGCTGAAAAACGCTGCATTGATAAGGGCCTCGCCGAATACAGTCAGCGCCAGCACCAGCACGCCTTGAAGCACCGGAGGCGCTTCATTGGTTGACACATAACCATGGCGTAGCTGTGCCGCTTGCAGCGATTTTTTGGTAAAACTGTGTGCCTGAGCCTTATCGGCAATGTCTTGCGAGGCGCAGGCGTAGAGATATTCCAAATCCTCACTGCGTGAGATGGGAATCTCGTTCTGGCCTTCAAGCTCAGGATTGAGCTTTTCCGCCTTGGAACATTGCTGCTTTAGGGCAAACAGCTTTTGCTGAATTGGCCTCTCATGGTCTGAGAGGAGCTTTTGGAATTGGCCATCTAATTTCTGGCCAATGATGGCTTGAATGCCAGTTCGGTCGTATGCGCTCACAATTGCCTCCTGAAATTAAAGGGAATTTCCCCGTAAAAAAATTTCTGAAGCATTTGTGAGTTTTGGCAGGATACATCCGGTCAAGACGCTCAGCCACCACGCTAGGGAAGCAAAAGTTTCCCAAGAACCACCTAACTTATTGTTTTTTCAAGCTTTATGGGCACAGAAAAAAGGAAAAAACCTAAAAACCGCTATGCACGGAGTTCAAAGCTGTCTGAATACCGCTTCCTCAAGGTTTTGAAGGGGTTTGCTATGGATAAGACCGCTAAGGATTTGGCGGAGGAGACAGGTGTCTCCGAGAAAAGCATTCGCTCAACCTATCGAGGTTTCAGAAACAAGCTGATTGAAGCCGCAATATACAATCGCGATGCCTTTGGGGGTGCAGGCTTCTATTTGCTTCGCAAAGGCAAACTGGATGAACAAGGTAAGCGATTTTTACAGGGCGTGGCAGAGAGTAAGATATTTACTGATCATGTAGAGCGCCATGCACCGCGCCTGCATTCGCCGGAAGATTTGCAGGGCTTAATCTTTGAAGTTGTCATCCGTGTTTTCTGCAATGTGGACATGGATGAAGGCACGCTGATTGACTACCCGGAGGAAACAAAAAAGGCCGTTCTTGAGTTGCGGGACATGGGCCAGTGGATCAAGGAGAACATGCAGACGGAAGGCTTTCTCGACAAATACGGCCATGTTGTTGAACGGTTTCGCAAGGTGGCGGCAGATATGAAGCTGCTGTTGGAGAAAGAAGAACTGCTCGCCATGCAAACGAAATCGCGTGCTCACCGATTTCCATGGGAGCTGTTTTACAACGATTTAAGGCGATATTTGCTCAAGCATCCGCTGTAGCGCCTTTGGAATTTGTTTGACACAAGCAGGATGAACATGCTTTAGACATTCCATAAAAATAATAAAAACGAAAGGCTGTATCCCATGGAGCGGGATCAAGACTGGGATATCGTTAGCGTTGAGGATATTGCAGACGAATTCAAAATGCCGTTTCTGGCAGATATGATCGCCTACAATAAACCTGTATCCGTGAACATGAACCACATTAGCGGCTGGTTTGGCTCCGAAGGTGAGCGATTCCATTTCTCGCCCACCGTGGAGTTCCACCCAATGGAAGCCAAAGCTGGCTTCAGGTTTCTGATCTTCGACGTTGATTTGGTCGAGGAAGGTATGGAGTCGGTTAGCGTTTTCACCTTCCAGAAAGCCAGAACTGAGCCAGGATACAAAGTAAACCTGGATGACGAAGGCTGCATTCTGGAGGAGCGGGTTATGATCCCATCCGATGAATGCGACTATGACCTCGAAAGCTATCCTGCTGGCGGCATCGCCGGATACAATAACAACCCATGGAAAACCCTAGACTTTGATCCAACAGCGGAGTAGTTCCCCATAGGGGACGTAATCCCCTATGACAAAGAGCTTGAAGAACCGATATGCCAGATCGGGGAAATATTCCGAGTATAAAACCCTGCAACTGGTTGAGTGTTTTGCCCGTGATTTAACCGTCCGGGATACTGCTCGCATCACCAAAATGACCGAGCGAACCGTTCGCGACAGATTTTCCGATATCAGGTCAAAGCTGCTTGGCTGGGCCGTTGACTATCCAGATCGTTTTAACGGCTTTGGTCATTTGCTGCTAGACCCAGAGGGAACCATAAACATCAACTTGCTTGAGTTAATGGTTTACTACTCTGAGTCAGAGAGTTTCAAGAAGCGCATGGCCAAACGCTATCCCCGATTCCAAACCGAAAGAGACCCGGCGCTCCACCACGTTATCGAGATCATGGTTAAGCGCTTCACATCAATCGAACTGCCGGAGGTGAATCCCAATTTCCTGGAATTCGTACAGAAGGCATTCTCATCGTCAAAGGCAGAGACTTACTTCCGCTCTCTGCGACATAAGCCGCCTGCACATAAAGCGCGATTGACCTACTGGAAAGCCGCGAGTAGACGGATCAATTCTCAGGGCGAGTATCAAGCAAGACGATTTGCCCAGGCAGATGGCGAAACGCTCTTTCGCGATCTGAAATATTGCTTGCGACGAGACCCGATATAACGCCACGAAGTGACCATATTTCGGTACATCCGAAACTCCAGTCGCCCGTTGAACCAAGTCTTTTTGCAGTGCAAAAATTGAACAAATCTGCGGGCTAGGCCCCAGAGACGCTGGTGATAAAGGGCGACCGCAAGATGTGTATGTACTACGTTCATACCATCTTGGCAGGGAGATCACTGCCGTTCTCCCGTGCACCCTCTGGGCCGCTCTAGGCTTCCCTTGGTTCCTTTCGGAACACTGCGATCAGGCAAGAGCTGATGTGGTGCTTTCACGGCATCGAGCCATTCCAGCACCAGCAAACGATTGGCCGTTTGATCACCACTTGGGGAGCCTCCGAGCTACCCCAAGACCCCATGGCAAGGGTGGAGATTTCAGTTCTCCCCCTTTGACCCCCCATCGACCATTGGGCATTTCATAGCCCCTTGGAACCCTCGACAATTTCATTGAGACCAACCCTGCGCGGATTGGATGCCGTAAGCGTTTCGCTGCTTAACCTCGACCACCGTTTCGCCAGTGGAGGACGACCAAGGTGCGACCTTGGATGCTATGGTGAAAAGATCGCTGGTGATCATATCTCCGGTTGCAATTCCTCGATTTTCCCATATTCTCTCCTGTAGCATGGAGATAAAAGATGCTATGAATGATCAAATTTTGACCTTGAAAGAGGTCGCGGCGTACTTAAAGCTCGCTGAAAAGACAGCCTATAAATTGGCCGCTGCGGGAAAATTGCCCGGCTTCAAAGTGGGTGGTAGCTGGCGATTCAAGCGGGAGGATATCGACCGCTGGATTGAAGAACAGAAATCTGAGAACAAAAGTTCGTAATTGAGCGTGTGGGAATAGGAAAAACAAAATAGATGCTAGGTGAAAAATTAACCTTATCACAGCTAGAGCAATACCTTTCGAAGGCGGCCTGGATACTCAAAGGGCCAGTTGATGCCTCAGATTTCAAGGTCTACATCTTTCCCTTGTTATTCTTCAAGCGGGTGTCCGATGTATATGATGAAGAATACCAGTCAGCGCTTGAAGAATCCGATGGCGACGATGAATATGCATCCTTGCCTGAAATGCACCGCTTTGAGATTCCAGAGGGCTGCCATTGGCGTGATGTTCGCGAAACCACCACCAACGTGGGACAAGCCATTGAACATGCCTTGCGCGGAATCGAAAAAGCGAACCAAGAATATCTCTACGGCATATTCGGTGATGCCCAATGGAGTAACAAAAATAAGCTATCCGATAGCCTGCTAATCAACCTGATTGAGCACTTTTCGCAATATACCTTGGGCAGAGAAAACGCGAACCCAGATATGCTGGGTAACGCCTATGAGTATTTGATCAAACATTTTGCCGACCTAACCAACAAAAAGGCCGGAGAGTTCTATACCCCGCGATCCGTAGTGCATCTACTGGGCTTGATCCTTGACCCCCATGAAGGTGAAACAATCTACGATCCCGCCTGCGGAACAGGCGGTATGCTGTTGGAGTGCGTTGATCACCTCAAACATAATAATGAAGACTATCGAACGCTAAAACTTTACGGCCAGGAAAAGAACCTAACATCCAGCTCAATTGCTCGCATGAATATGTTCCTGCACGGTATTGAAGATTTCAAAATACTGCGTGGCGATACTCTCAGGCAGCCAGCCTTCTTCGAAGCTGATGGCCTTCAAACATTCGATTGTGTCATCGCAAATCCACCTTTCTCCCTCAAAGATTGGGGAGCCGAGAATTGGGCCAATGATCCATATGGGCGCAACATCGCTGGAGTTCCGCCACAAGGTAACGGCGATATGGCCTGGGTGCAGCACATGGTGAAATCCATGAACAGCACCGGAAGAATGACCGTAGTGCTACCTCATGGGGCGCTATTTCGTAAAGGCGCTGAAGGCAAAATTCGTAAAGCCCTAATTGAGCATGACCTGCTAGAAGCCGTAATCGGCTTAGGCCCCAATGTGTTCTACGGAACACAACTGGCAGCCTGTGTGATGGTATTCAAGCAAAACAAGGATGCAGCCAAAAAAGGCAAAGTCCTATTTATAGATGCCTCGGACCAAATACGTGTAGGCCGAGCCCAAAACTTTTTAGAGCCAAAACATGTTCAACAAATCCACGGATGGTATCAGGCGTTCGAGGATGTGGAGAACTACGTAAAAGTGGCGACGCTGGAAAACCTATTAGAAAACGACTGCAACCTGAACATTCCGCTCTACGTCGAGAAAATTATTGAAGACAACTTGCCGAGCGTAGAAGAAGCCATGGCCGACCTGAAAGAAGCATGGGAAGCAAGTTTGGAAGCGGAAGAAAAGTTTAAGGCAGTATTAGCGAGGTTTATGTAATGGCTTATCAAATACCAATAACAATAAAGTCGGCAATAGATGGTATCAAAAAGCGCCATTATGTATTGCCCTCCATCCAAAGAGAGTTTGTCTGGGATACGGATCAAATTGAAACGCTGTTTGACTCGCTAATGCGGGATTATCCCATTAGCACCTTTCTTTTCTGGCGCGTGGACAAAAACAAAATCAAAGATTTCCAGTTTTATGAGTTTTTAAAGAATTTCCACGAGAAGGACTGTCGTCATAACCGAAAAGCCGATCTTTCCAATGATGAAGATGTCATTGCATTACTAGATGGTCAGCAAAGAATGACATCAATGTATGTTGCTCTGACTGGTACTTACGCTAAGAAGATACCTTATTACCGATGGGAAAGCCCTCATGCGTTTCCCGCCAAAAAACTATATCTAAATCTGTTGAAGCCTTCGGAAGAGCTTGAGGTTGAGTACGATTTCAAATTCTTGACTGAAGAAGAGGCTCAGCCCAAAGAAGATTTTTTCTGGTTTGAATGCAGCAAGATTCTGGAGTTTCAGGATATAAGTAAGGTCATGGAGTACATGATGCTTGCTGGTCTCACTGATACCTCAAAGTATCCGCAGGAGCGCACAACGTTTGCACTGCGCACGTTGAATGAGTTCTTCAACGTCGTTCACCAGAAAGGCACAATAAGTTATTACCTCGAAGAAGGTGAAGAGCTGGATAAAGTCCTTCAAATATTCATTCGAATTAACAGTGGTGGGACTAAGCTTAGCTACTCTGATTTATTGCTGTCCATCGCCACAGCTCAATGGAAGGAAAAAGACGCTAGAGAAGTAATTCACGAATTTGTTGATGAGATAAACAATATCGGGGATGGCTTTGCCTTTAACAAAGATATTGTCCTCAAGTCCTGCCTGGTACTAGCGGATTTTGACGTTAAATTTAAGGTCGATAACTTCACCAAGGAAAACATGGCTGTTATTGAGCGCAATTGGGAGCGCACCTCCCATGCCATGCGCTCGGCCATAGAACTGGCCGCTAAGTTTGGATATAACCGGGACAACTTGGCAGCGACAAACGCCATCATCCCGATAGCCTATTTCATCTACAAGAACGAATTCGAAGACAGCATCCTGCATTCAAGTGCCCGAGAGGAAGACCGGAAAGCGATTAAAGAATGGCTGGCCCGTGTTTTATTAAAAGGTACATTCGGTGGCCAACCGGACAACATCTATCCCAAAATGCGTGAGCTAATTAATACCAACCTCGGCAAGTTTCCTTTGCAAGAAACAATCGCGCACTACCGGGGCGGTCGTAAGTCAATTAGCTTTAGTGAAGATGATATCGAGAGCATTTTAGACCTCCAGTACGGGAAGCCCAAAACCTATTGTGCGCTAACGCTTCTGTATCCCGGCCTGAATTACAATTTCAAATACCATCAAGATCATATTCACCCGCAATCATTCTTTAATAAGAAGCAATTGCGCTCAATTGGCTTGTCTGAAGAGCAGTGCGAAGCTTTTATCGAGTCATACAATTCCCTGCCGAATTTACAGCTCTTACAAGCCACTCAAAATATTGAAAAGAGCGATAAGCCTTTTAGCGAATGGCTGGAACTGAGTTATCCGTCACAGGCCGATAGGAACAGCTTTTTAATGCAGCACCATATCAATACAGATGAATCTTTAGCACTTGAGGATTTTATGAGCTTCATTGCTGCTCGCCGCAAAGCACTAAAAACACAGTTTATGAACATGCTAAACGTAAAGCCCATGCAGGCTGATCAGGAAGGTGCAGTAGCGTGAGCAAAGAGCTAGATCAAAAATCACTAGAAAAGTACCTGTGGGGCGCGGCAACTGCCTTGCGAGGCACTATCGACGCGGGTGATTACAAGCAATACATCTTCCCGCTGCTTTTCTTTAAGCGTATCTCCGATGTTTACGATGAAGAGTTTGAAAATGCACTGGCTGAGTCCGATGGAGATTTGGAGTACGCAGCATTCGCCGAAAATCACCATTTCCAAATCCCAGAAGGCGCTCACTGGAAAGATGTGCGTGAAACAACGGTAAATGTTGGTCTTTCTCTACAAAACGCAATGCGAGCTATTGAAAAAGCGAACCCAGACACGCTAGAAGGCATTTTTGGTGATGCAAGCTGGACTAACAAAGATCGCTTGTCAGATGCAATGCTTACAAACCTGATAGAGCATTTTTCCCAGCACAAGCTGAATCTGAGTAATGTACCCGATGACAAATTGGGCAATGCTTACGAATACCTTATCAAGGAATTTGCGGATGATAGCGGCCATACAGCCGCTGAGTTTTATACCAACCGAACCGTTGTAAAGCTGATGACCTTGATTATGGACCCGCAGCCGGGGGAATCTGTTTACGATCCCACCTGTGGTTCGGGTGGTTTACTTTTGAATTGTGCCCTGCATTTGAAAGAAGAAGGGAAAGAATACCGGACGCTCAAGCTGTATGGTCAGGAGATAAACCTCATAACTTCGGCCATCGCCCGCATGAACATGTTCATGCACGGCATTGAGGAATTCGATATTGTGCGGGGTAATACATTGTCCAATCCAGCGTTTCTTGAGAATGATCAGCTTAAGAAGTTCAATGTCATCCTTGCAAACCCACCTTATTCAATAAAAGCATGGGACCGAAAAGCCTTCGAAAATGATCCGTTTGGTCGGAATGTTTGGGGTACGCCGCCTCAAAACTGCGCTGATTATGCATTTGAACAACATATTCATAAAAGCATGGATGAAAAAAACGGTAGATGTGTTCAATTGTGGCCACATGGGATTCTTTTCAGGGACAGTGAAAGAGAAATGCGAAGGCTAATGATTGAAACAGATACGGTTGATTGTGTTATCGCTTTAGGAAAGAACCTTTTTTACAATTCATCGATGGAGTCCGCTTTACTTATAAGAAGGACTAATAAATCAAGTGAACGGAAAGGAAAGATTCTATTTATAAATGCTTTTAATGAAGTTAAAGAAGAGAAATCTATAGCGTATCTTCTTGATGAGCATATAACAAAGATATTTGAGGCGTACCAAGGTTATCGAGATATTGAGGATTTCTGTCGCGTAGTTAGTGTGAAAGACGTTGTAGAAAAAGATTGTTCATTGCTGGTTGCAAACTACGTCAAATCATCACGTTTTAAGTCGTCAAATATTTTGAATGTTCGTGATTCTTACAATGCCTGGGAAGAAAGCTCAGAAGATGTTCAAGGCGCACTGAAGTCATTGATTGGAGCTTTTGACCGATGAATGAAAATTTAAAAATAGATAAATCCGCATGGCGGCCATTTTCATTGTCTGACGTTGTGTTTAAGATTGAGGAAAATGATCGCGAAAACGCTCAAAACACATATGATCGATTTCTAAAGGTTGAGCATATGGATGCTGAATCTTTGCATATTAAGAGATGGTCAAGTCAGGAAGCAGGCGATGAAATAAACCCGACTTTCTACAAAATATTCAGAAAAGGTCAGATGCTATTTCCAACGAGAAATCCGCATCTCAGAAGAACAGCTTTGGCGCACTTCGATGGAATTTGTGGTGAGAAGACTTTGACTCTTTCGCCAAATGAAGAACTGATTTGTCCAGAATTTTTGCCTTTTTTATTTCATAGTGAGAGTTTCTACTCTCATACAGCTTCAACCATCATAGGTTCAACAAATCCTCATTGTAGATGGAGAGATGTTGCGAGTTACGAGTTTCTTTTACCTCCCAAAAGTCAGCAACAAGATTTGGCAGATTTATTCTGGGCTATAGATGAAGTTGTTGAGCTAGAGAGAGTAGCTTTGAACAAAATCATCACATTTAGGGAGTCAGCTTTCCAAGACTTGTTAAACTCAGCTAAAGGCCAAATGAAGCCACTTTCTAAGCTTTTAATACAGAAAAAAAAGAAAAGCTCATCACCCCATGTTCACGATAGATACATCGGACTTGAGCACGTAAATTCCGGTGAATTTACTTGTGATAGATATGGTTTATCTGAATCAGCACAAGCACAGTGCAATGTAATAGAAATAGGCGATCTATGTTACAGCAAGCTTAGACCATACCTTGATAAAGCATTTATCGCTGAATTTGATGCCGTATCAACCACGGAGCTTCTTATTTATGACGCCAAAGAAGTGTCAAAGGAATATGTTTTGTATCACCTGCACAGTAAGAAATTCATCGACTATGTATCTGGGAAAGGTTTTGGTACAAAAATGCCTAGGGTTAGCCATAAGATAATCGGAGAATATGAAATTAAGGTGTTAGATGACGAAATAGGTTTTCTAAACAAAATGAAGCATGTTTTGGAATCAGAGAAACAATTAAATAAGAAGATATCTGCATCAATCTCGTTACAGAAGTCTCTGGTAAATGAGGTATTCTAAATATGGGATTTACTGAACTAAATAGCGTCGAGCATTACATCATTAGTCAGTTGACGGGTGTGAATCTTAATCAGGGAAAGGTCGCTGAGACTCCTTTGCAGCCCTATGGGGCTGAATGGCAATATCAAAACTCGGAGCAGCTTGGCCGTGGTGTTAATGAAGTGCTCGTTGAGTCGCAGGTGAAAGAGGCGTTGTTACGACTTAACCCTGAAATTCAGGCCAAGCCTGAGTTGGCTGATGAGGTTATCTACAAGATCCGCGCTATTTTAATTTCGGTTAATCAGATCGGCCTAGTAAAGGCGAACGAAGAATTCTTCTTGTGGCTGACAGGCGAGAAAACCATGCCTTTTGGCGAGAATAATCGCCATGTGCCTGTTCGCTTAATCGACTTTGATAATCTCACCAACAATCAATACATCGTCACCAATCAATTCCGTATCCACCACCGCGAAACCAAGATACCCGATGTGGTGATGATGATTAACGGCATTCCTGTTGTAATCGGCGAAGCGAAGACACCTATCCGGCCATCCGTTAGCTGGCTTGATGGTGCTAATGAGATTCACAATATCTACGAAAATGCGGTTCCTCAGCTATTTGTGCCGAATATCTTGTCCTTTGCCACTGAAGGCAAAGAGCTGTATTACGGCGCTATACGTTGCCCATTAGAGTTTTGGGCTCCGTGGCGGCTAGAGAATGACGATGAGAAAATTGCTAAAAGCCTTGGTCTTGGTGGCGTAGGCAAAGAACTTAAAGACTTGCTCTGTCCGGCTCGCTTGCTCGATATTATGCGTAACTTCTCCTTGTTTACCAGCAACAGTAAGAAGCAGCGTATGAAGGTCATACCACGCTTCCAGCAGTATGAGGGAGCCAACAAGATCGTTCAGCGCGTTGTCGAGGGCAAAATCAAAAAGGGTTTGATCTGGCACTTCCAAGGTTCAGGTAAATCATTGTTGATGGTCTTTGCAGCGCAAAAACTCCGCCGTGAAGCCTCCCTTAAAAGCCCAACGGTTATTGTGCTGGTAGACCGAACCGACCTGGATACTCAAATAAGCGGTACATTTAATGCCGCCGACATCGCCAATGTCGAAACCACCGAAAGCATTAAAGAGCTACAGCAAATGCTGGAGCGCGATACCCGCAAGATCATTATCTCGATGATTCATAAGTTCCGCGATGCAAAGCCGGACATGAATACCCGCGATAATATCATTGTGCTGGTGGATGAGGCGCACCGGACCCAGGAAGGTGATCTTGGTCGCCAAATGCGGGCTGCATTACCCAATGCTTTCCTTTTCGGTTTAACGGGAACGCCAGTCAACAAAGCGGATAAAAATACATTCTGGGCATTTGGCGCAGAGGAAGATCACGGCGGATATATGAGCCGCTATACCTTCCATGACTCCATCCGCGATGAAGCAACGCTACCGCTGCATTTTGAGCCGCGCTTGGTTGATGTGCACGTAGATAAAGATTCTCTGGATCAGGCTTTTGAGAACATGAGAGAAAGCGCGGGCTTAACCGATGAAGAAGCCGATGCCTTAAACCAGAAGTCTGCAAAGATGGCGGCATTCCTCAAAGCGCCGGAGCGCGTTGAGAAGATCGTGAATGACATTGCGGTGCATTTCAAAGAGAAGGTTCTGCCGCACGGCTTTAAGGCAATGATCGTCACGCCGGATCGTCATGCTTGTGTTCAATACAAGGAAGAGCTGGATAAGCACTTTCCCGTCGAGGCGAGCAAGGTCGTTATTTCCACAACGGCTAACGACGATCTCGAATTCAAACAAAAATGGGCTGTTGATAAAAGCCAGCAGGAAAAGATCGTCGATGAATTCAACGATGCTACCTCAGAGCTTAAATTCATTATCGTTACCGCTAAGCTACTAACGGGCTTTGATGCACCAATACTGCAAACGATGTATTTGGACAAATCCATAAAGGATCATACGTTGCTCCAGGCGATTTGCCGAACCAACCGCCTTTATCCGCATAAAACTTTTGGCAGAATTGTCGATTACTTTGGTGTGTTTGACGATGCAGCAAAGGCTCTTGAGTTTGATGAAGAAAGTTTGCAGCAGGTTATTACCAATCTTGCAGAGCTAAGGTCAAAACTCCCACAAGCAATGGCCGACGCTTTATCTCATTTTGAAGGCGTTGATCGTACCCTGGAAGGGTTTGAAGGGTTAGAAGCTGCGCAGGATGCCATAGAGACAGACGAGAAGAAGGATGCCTTTGCAGCAGACTTCAAGTATCTGGCTAAGCTCTGGGAGTCGCTATCACCGGATAATATCCTCGATGCCTATAACACCGATTATAAATGGCTTGCCCAAGTCTATGAATCCGTTAAGCCTGCCTCAGACAATATTGGAAAATTGCTGTGGCTAACCTTGGGCGCTCAGACGACTCAATTAATCCATGAAAACATTCACGTCGGTGAAGTGCATACCCTGGATGAGTTTGTCATGGATGCCGATGTTATTGAAGACATATTCAATAACCCCGATCCAAGAAAGACAAAGCAATTAGAGAAAGCGTTAGCGAAGCGTTTCAAAGATCGAACCGACTTGCCTGTATTTAAGTCATTGAGCGAGCGACTTGAAACGCTCAGAGATAAGGCTGAAAAAGGGCTAATCGCCTCAATCGACTTTGTGAAAGAGCTTTGCAAAATTGCTAAGGAAACACTCCAGGCTGAAAAGGAGCTTGAGGAAGCAAGGCAAGAGAAATCACCAAAAGCCGCACTCACTGAGCTGTTCTTAGAGCTGAAAAGCGACCAAACGCCCGCAGTCGTCGAGCGCATAGTCAATGATATTGATGCCATTGTTCGCATAGTGCGTTTCCCTGGCTGGCAGAATACTACTGGCGGCGAACGAGAAGTGCAGAAATCACTGCGTAAGACATTGCTGAAATACAAGCTACATACAGATCAGGATTTGTTTGATCAGGCATACGCATATATTCGGGAATATTATTGAAGGTGGTGCTTTGGTACTAAGTGTCCCATAGCACTAATAACGAACTGAAGGATGTTGTTGCAACCCTTTGATTTATGGCCTATTTTGATATTTGTATGACGAGCTGTGCATAACTCAGGCTTGGATCGATCCAATATCAATGACTTTACATGGCTCCGTATGACACAAGGACTTCTTTAATGGAAACAGGCGTTACAACATTAGGCGGAATACCCACGCCTGTATTTTATCCCTCGGTATCAAGTGTTTCCAAAAACGTCTGGTCGGTAATTGATCATATCGAACTGCTTACTTCACTAGATTTCCCTCAGTTTTTGGTTTCATGTTTCGATGTTTATAAATATCAAAACAACAAAAGGCTGCTAGCTGCTCTAAACAAAGCTCATGAACAGTGCCAGGTAGTATTGTGGGACTCAGGAATTTATGAAGTAGCGTGGTCTCGCTCTAAACGCTGGTGTTTTAAGCGGTATATCAAAACATTGCGGAGAAATAACGTTTCACATGCATTTGGATTTGATGATTATTGTCTGACCAACGAAACGGCGAATGTCAAAAACATTGAATCGACGATGAAGCGGACAATAGGCCAAATCGGTTCCAACGTGATTTCTCCCATAGTTCATTGTAAAGACACCCACGATTACCCCGAGATATGCAAACAAGTTGCGACCGTTTGCGGCCCAGAGCTGATTGCTATTCCAGAGCGTGAGCTTGGGTTTGGAGTATGCGAAATCGCCGAGAATATTTCAAAAATTAGGGCAGCGTTGAATAGCACTGGAAAATATCAAGTCCTGCATATTTTAGGTACAGGAAATCCACTATCAA
This sequence comes from Pseudomonadales bacterium, assembly GCA_002708905.1. GTDB lineage: Bacteria > Pseudomonadota > Gammaproteobacteria > Pseudomonadales > Ketobacteraceae > Ketobacter. Next base: position 152,789 of record PAPM01000039.1, read on the forward strand.
TGATGCTGTACGCTTTCGCCGGAGCGGACTCATTCGATGGCTTGGATTGGTGCCAAACTGTTGTGGATTTTGATTCTGGAAAGTTGCATCACCCATTGCAGCTCGATTTATATGAGCATCAAAGCGAGTATGGTAGCGATAAGAATTTAAGCTTTTTGGCCCGCTGTTATGCGCACAATCTCGAATTTTACCGCTTGTGGATGGGGATGCTTAAACAAGCAATTGAGAACGATGGGCAGATGGCTATGTTAGAGAGCTATTTCCCTGAGTCATTTCTGAATAAAAACCAAACATTATTTTCGAAAATAATAAATAAGCGAGAAGAAGCGCATGAAGCCCTGGCAAATTGAAAGTGCGATTGCAGAACTTTGTAAAGACATTGAGCGTGTAGTTGAGCGTAAAGATTATACCTGCATGTCCGAACAGGATTTAACCTTTGAATTGCTCATATGTATTCTAGGTAGTGGCGTTCGCTACGAATTAAGTTTGGCATATGCAAGTGCTGTCCAATCGGCCCAGGTGCCAAGAAGGCTAAAGAAACGGATGAACTCTAATGAACGTGCCTATTCAATTGAGGGCATTTTGAATTCTCCAGCCTATTCATCGATCAATGGCAAGACATACAGCAGGTACCGATATCCGAAACGTGCTGCAAAGCATATTGCGGAATCGTTTTACAATATTGAGCAAAAATATGGCTCTTTAAAAGATATGGTAGGGGCAATGAATGCTCCATCGGATTTGCGAAGAGAATTGATTTACTTGTGCCCTGGTATTGGCCCGAAGCAATCTAGCCACTATGTTAAAAATATTGGGTTCACAGATAATGTTGCTATTTTAGATAGGCATATTTTGAATTATCTAAAATTGATTGATGACGTAGATATTTGCCCAAAACAAGTAAGCAAAATCGATAAGTATGAAGAGATAGAACGGAGATTTATAGACAAGGTGTCAAAGTTCAATCATGCGGTTTCAGTTGTTGATCAGTCAATGTGGTTTGTAATGAGAGCGTTGGGTAAGGAAGCATATACATGAGCGTAGTGACTTTGCTTTCTGGAGGGATGGACTCCTGCTTAATGTCTGTTTTAGCGATGGAGGCTGGCGTGGAGCAAAAGCCAGTATTCATTAACTACGGACAAATAAATATTGATAAGGAAGTTTTGGCTGTTCGGAACCATATTAGGAAATTTGGGCTTCCTGAATGTACGGAAATCGACATCTCCGGTTTTGGCTCTGTAATCACCTCTGGGTTGACCGACAAAACCAAGCACATTGTTGATGAAGCGTTTTTGCCTGGACGGAATTTGTTGTTTTTGCTAATAGCCAGTTCTTTTGCTGTTCAAAACGATTGCCGGAGTGTATCCATCGGGCTTTTGAGGGAAGACACGGCAATATTCCCTGATCAGACAGACGACTTTCTAATTTCTGCCGAGCACACGATTTCAAAGGCTATGGGCCAAACAATCGAAATTGTGGCTCCATTGCGTGATTTTTATAAGAAAGATGTTATTGATATGGCCAATGAAAAAGGCATTTCATCATATTCATGCCATGTGGGCGGCGATGAACCATGTGGCGTTTGTATATCCTGCAAAGAATTCGAGATTAAAGGAGGCTAGTATGGGTGGAGGTGGCGGCTATAGCTTTTCTCCAGTTGATAAAAAGGAACTGGAAAAGAAAGCCAAGGAACATTTGCGTAATGCAGGCGAATCCAAGAGAAACGTGTTCATTAGCTTTTCTAGCGATGATATGGATGAGGTTAATCTGTTGCGAGGCCAAGCTAAAAACGATGGCGTTGACCTTGAGTTTTCAGACCACTCAGTTAAAAAAGCATACAACAGCGATCAGGATGAATATATCAAGCGCCAGATCAGGGGTAAAATTGAAAAGGCTTCCGTGACCATGGTTTATCTATCGCCAAATAGTATGAAAAGCGAATGGGTTAAATGGGAAATCGAGCAAAGTAAAAAAATGGGAAAAGGCGTTATTGCCGTTTATAAAGGCGATAAGCCACCAGCCAATATTCCCAGTTATATTAAAGACAATGCTAGCTCTATTGTGCAGTGGAAACACGCATCAATGATGAAAGCGATTGAAGACGCTTCCACAAACAGATAACAAATTTGAAAGGGCGAAAATGCAAATACAAGAGGACTCCTTCCCTGGATTGTATCAATCGGCAGATAAGGCATCATTGGATTCCCAAAATAAATATTATCTCTGTTTGAGCTTTTATTTGGGGCTTTTGGTAATAGCTGCGGCTGTATCTTTTTTTGTCCCTGTTAATACTTATGGTGCTTTGGTATCAGCATTACTTTTTCTTGTTACTCTCGGAATTCTTATCTATCTCAAGACAAATAAGCCTGATGATATATGGTATAACGGAAGGGCTGTGGCTGAATCGGTGAAAACATTATCTTGGAAATGGATGATGAAGGCAGAGCCTTTCCATGAAGATAGTAGCGCAGAGGCAGACTTTATTGCCGACTTAAAGAAAGTGCTAAAACAGAATCAAAGTCTTTCTAACGTTCTGAACTCCTCTGAAGGAGCAAAAGAGCCCATAACAGATGTGATGCGATCAATTCGTTCCCAGTCATTCGATGATCGAAAGGCACTTTACAAGAACCAGAGAATTGATGATCAAGCCGACTGGTACACTAAGAAGGCGATTTTTAACAGAAAAAGAGCTTCTAGCTGGTTTTGGATTTCTGTGCTGTTACATGGCGCAGCCATTATTATGTTGGTATATAGGGTTTACGACCCGTCACAATCGCTTCCAGTTGAAGTTATAGCGACCGCTGCTAGTGCAGTATTAACCTGGATTCAGGCAAAAAAGCATAATGAGCTAAGTTCTTCATATTCCCTGGCCGCTCATGAAATTGGATTTATTAAATCCGAGTGGCAATCCGTTACTGAAAGTGATTTTTCAGACTTTATTATTAATACTGAAAATGCATTCTCCCGTGAGCATACACAATGGATTGCACGAAAAATCGATACATAGGCGATTTCTGGCGCGGATGAATCAATTTAAATTTCAGCGATATTAGAATCTTAAACTCAGCTCATTCTGAATATTCTCAATACTTGCCAGGGCATTGCGGCGCTGATGCGTGTCAGGATTGCTCTTTGCGAGTTCGTTAAAAGCGTGTCGCAGTAATGCACGCAGCTCATTTTTATTTAGTTTTGCCAATTCAAATCGCGTAACGAGTTTCATTGTTTCCTCCTTCAGTTTGGAGGCCGTAAAACCTTTTCACGGCCTTTGATGGCCGCGCATTTGCGAAATAAAGCGCATGGGAAGTTGCACCCGATCCGGTGCGGATCAGGTCAAAACGGATGTGGAGAAATCGTTAGCGTTTGCTGCTTACCAGCTTTGTTTTCTGCTCTGGTCTCAAAGGTGTCCGGGAATAAGACGTTATGGTGTTCAATTTGAAGGGAGGTGAGATGGAATTGTTATGTGCCAGTATGATTTTGGTAAAAAGGAAATGTGTTTGTGCGTTCCCCTTTGGGGCTGCGCTTTTCCGCCTTCGCTAAACGCTCATCCCTGCCGGGACTAAAGGGCTTCCAATCGCCAACGCCTGCCGCGCTCCGCTTGCCTTGTTCTTGTGGGCGCGATAGCGCCGCTTTGTATTTTCCTTGCTTGGGGCGCTGCCCCCGGCGCGCGTCAAACCATCCCCCAACCTTCCTCCGCTACGCTTCGTGCAGGCCGGGAGGTTCCCCCTGATTTGACACTTGCACCCCCGGACTTCGCCAGTCGGTCAGAAGCGCAGGCGCAGCGCTTGCGCTTTTAAACTGACAAAGAAAGGGTGAATATCATGTGTGAACCAAGAATCTACGTTGCTGATTTGGCTGCCTACAATAACGGAAAACTGCACGGTGTTTGGATTGATGCCGCGCTTGAGCTGGACGACATCCAGGAAGCCGTTGCCAAAATGTTAAAGGCAAGCCCGGAAGGCTTTGCCGAAGAATACGCCATTCATGAGTATGAAGGTTTCGGCTCTTACCGCGTGAGCGAGTATGAAGGGCTTGAATCCGTTCATGAGGTGGCTTGTTTTATCGAAGAGCATGAAGAATTGGGCGCGGAATTGCTGGCCCATTTCAGCAGCATTGACGAGGCCCGCACCGCCATAGATGAAAATTATGTGGGCTGTTATGAATCCGTTGCCGATTTTGCCGAAGAGCTAACCGAAGATTCCGTGCAAATACCGGAAAGCCTTGCCCGTTATATCGACTACAACGCCATGGCCTACGACATGGAAGTTGGCGGCGATATTTTCACTATCGAGCTGGGACATGGAGAGGTGCATATTTTCTGGAGCCGTTAACGCGGCTCCTTTCTCTGGTCAAATTTTAGACTCTTGGTTTTCGCGGGCTTGCGCTGAAAGCCATTGAGGCTTTCAGCGCAAGATGCCTTCACCCTTTGGCAAGCGCGAAAGCAAAAAGCCGCCAGTTTTTCTGGCGGCTGAAATGAAAGTTAATACTTTCATATTTAATCTATATGCATATTATTTAATCGATATGCGCGGAATGGTTCAGTAAAGTGCAAATCACTGACATTGGGAATCGACACATGACTTACAAAGACAGCTCTGAATGGAATGAAGAAAACGAAATACGCTGCTTGATCATTTTCAAGAAGCTGGAAGCTGAAAATTTTCCGCGAGGAAAGCAAATGGAGTATTGCCGGGAAATGGAGAAAATCACTAATCTGGATGCTGGTAACATTAGTGCAAAAGTGAGCAACTTTAAATCTGTTGCTGGCATTAACAACGATTCCAATGCATCGCAAAATACAAAAGATATTTATGCGAAATATAAGAACACGTCCATGTCTGAATTAGAGGCGCTATTGAAATGAAAATTGCTTTTAGATTTAGTTCACACTAATCCTCAAATGCGAAAGCGTTGAGGAACTGTCGTTTCCAAAACAGCTTGCGCTCAACTTCGCTCAGGTTTGCTTCATCGCAAACCTTATCCCAATTGGCCTCAATCGCTTCGCGCTGCTTTTCGAAGATGGCTTTGGCCTCACTTTCAGATAGCTGGAAATGGGGCGCAGCGTCCAGGCAAGATTTAAGTTTGCTTAGCCTATTGTCACCGGAAATCAGCATAGCTTGTGTAGCTTCACTGCCTGTTCTGCCTTGCGGGCAAATATCATAGGCAGGTGTTAATTGTAGTGTTTTACCGTTCCAGAATGCCGCATGATTTCGTGCGTGATCATCGGTATTGCCGCACAGGATATTAAAGACGATACGAGAAAACAGCTCTTCGAGCGTTTCTTTCGGATCATCGAAACGATGGCGGATAATTTCGGCGAAGGTTTCATAGCTTGCATACCGCGCCATCATGTCATCCAGGCCAAAGAGCGTTAGCGCGGAGACCATGGCTTTTCGCGTCCAGCCCTTTGCCGTTTTTTCGCGATCAAATCGCTCGATCAACAGAATATCTTTTTGTGCAGCTTGCACCAGTTTTACTGGCGCGACATTTATTCCGGCAAGCGCTGCTAATCGCATGGCGATATATTCTGCCTTCACAACACTGTAAAGGTCGGTGCTGGAAGAAAACTTCGCGACGTATTTTGTGCCCTGATCTTCGATCAAGGCTTTGGGACGTGCGCCGCCGATAGAGCTACCATGAAAGAGCGCCTGATCCAGCTCAGGGGTAAGCGGTACGCCTTGCTCAACCCGCGCTGCGGATTGCAGCAATTCTTCCAGTGGAACATTGTTTGCTGAGCGCGGAACATATTCACTGGGCGAGCGCTGAAAATCCAGTGCGCCGATACGATCAGAACCGGATTCCAGCAAATAAGTTAATTCTCCGAGTGCATCGGTATCCGTATCTTTGCCTTTGCGCCCCAGCTTTTTGTTGATGATAACGCGACGACCCCAAGCATCCGGTGCGGAATCCCGGATGCAGCCGGGCATGGTTAGCCCGTCTATCAGGGGTAATACGCCATTTTTTAGCGGCAATTCCGGCTCATAAATGGAAATCGCTGGAGGATTAGCGTTAATGCGATCCAGATAACTTTTACCGTAGTTGAACTGCACGTTGCCCTGATCGTCAGATTCCAGTTTCCCTGCAACAACAGGTTCAGTGGCATCGGGCAGCCATATCCAAACAAAAGCATCTTTGTCAGTGGTCTTAGAAGTCATCGTCAGCAACCTTTACTTTCTTGCGCACCGACTTGGGCAGCAGTGCGAGTTTGTCTTCTGTTTGGCGAATATGTTTGGTAAGCGTGGTCGCTTCGGCATCAAAGAGTTTAACGCCTACGATGGTGGCAACTTCAAAGGTCGCTCCCAGTTCGCACTTGGGGTCGCCTTTTTCTATACGCTGCAACAGGCCGCGAGAAATTCCGGCACGGTCGGCAACCTCTTGCGCGGTCATCTTGCGCTCTTTTCTTGCCGCACGGATCAGGTTGCCAAGCAGGCTGATGGCTTCAAGGCTATAGCGGGAATAGGTGCGTGCCGATACTTTAGACATGGCTAACCTTTGGTTTCTCTCTTTTGGTCTTTCTGTGAATCATATAACCTTCATATGATCTATATATGAATCAGAGTATCAGTGTTTTGCTGATTCAACAAGTAAATAATGGTTTATACATAGATCATAAAATGCTTTTGTGGTCTATTTATGGATCATGATGCTGTAGATTAAAGGGCGCTAGATTTCCGGCTCATGCCCGCGATCTCGGCTTTTATCCCGTTTTGGCGCGGGTTTTCGTTCTTTCTCATGTTGCTCTGAGCGCTTACGGTATTCATCCTTCAAATTACTGGATTTCCCGGTGTTCAAATCCGGGTAATCCTCAATATCCTGGCGCAACAGCTCGATTTCCAGCTCATGGGTATGAATTTCACTACGCTGGCGCAGGCTGAGCTGCTGGCGTTGTTGGATATGCTTGAATATCAGCTCATCTTTCTCCTGCCGATCACGCTGGAGAGCGACAAGCGCATCGAGTTCATTCTGGCGTTTTGTCTTTTCGTACTTACCTGTAAGCCGATGCCAGATACCCATAAGCCCCTTGGATAGGCGCTGAGATCGCTCTTTTGTTTCTGCATCCCAGCGTTTGCTGTGGGATTGCTCCAAAAGTTGCCGCTCTTTGCGCTGTTCTACCACTAGCCGCTGGCGCTTGAATTCGAAGACTGCTGAGCGTTTGGTTTTGGTAGCCTCAGCATCGGCAAGGTGCTGCTGAAGCTTTTGGGACATATCCGCTGCGATTTTGGCTTTTGTTTGCTCAATAGAGGGCAGTGTTTTCGGATCACCCAGGCGATCACGAACTTCCTTGGTTTTTACCCCTGTATATCTTGCAATAGCGTATGTTTCACCACGGTAATCGACTGCAACAAAGCCGCGTCGATCACCACGCGCCAGAACAAAGCCCTTGCTGTGCAGGGCTTGTGAAAAGGCATTGCAGTTATCAGAGATAGCCCAGCATTCCTGGAAAGTGCGCTTAATCTCTTTAGGGTTTAGCCCCACGCGGCGGGCTTGTTGCCATTCCTCACGGCTGAAGTTGAGCGGGTTCCGATCCTTTCGGTCTATGATACCTGGCGGAATTTTCCAGCCATGCTCCAAATACAGCTCCCTGGATAGGTCTTTTAGCTTCATTTTGTAGAAAGGCAGGTTGATGGCCTTCATCTCGTCTGTGTCGATCCTCGACCAGACCACATGAGCATGGCGGCGACCTTCTTTCTCGTGGAATACGACTGCGCGGGGCTGATCTTCCAGTCCGAGCTTCTGTTCTATCTGCTCAATAGCCGTTTCAAACACCTCAATCGGCACACGCTCATTTGGTGGCGGGCTGAGACTGAGGGAGAAAAAGGGCTGCTTGGCGCGAGTACCCTTGCTTACGGCATGAATTTCATTAAAGGCAGAGGGCAGGTCTTCAGACATAAAGCCCCGCAGCTCATGAACCTCGACATGTTCATTGTCTTCGGTTTTGAGCAGATGAGCCGCGAGCTGTTTACCTCCTGAGCGCTGGCTTCCCTTCAAAATCATGGTTACACCTCCGAGGAGTAATAGCCCAGCGCCTGCATAAGTAATATGCGCATGGTTCTTACATCGTCACAGGCATTTTGGAGGGCCTTTTCGGTATCCGGTGTGACTGGCAAGGAGCCAGAATTGGCGGCTTTGGCAAGTTGGTTGACGTTGCTGGCAAGCCGGGATTCACCCAGTTTACCCAGTAGCTCGCCCAGGGCTTTTTCGTCTTTTAGAGGCTTTCTGGTGCGGCTGCGCCGTTTTCTCGGTGCTTCTGTGCCGCCGAAGAGCTTCGAGCGGATATAGGCTCCCAGAGGACGATTTCCAGCCGATTGTTCAAGGGCGGCGCGTTCTTCAAAGGTCAATCTGAGCGAGAATGGGGTCGGTAACTTACTGTTTTGGTTTGAATTTGTCGGAGAGGTGCTCATTACGCCACCTCCTTGAAGAATGGCGCATACTTCTTGAGAAAGTCATTCCATTCCTCTAATGTCTGGAAAAGGCGGTTCGAAGTTTCTCCTTCGAAGTGCGCCATTTTTAGCTTTCCTTATGTTTTTACAGTTGTACGCAATGGCTTTCGCCTAGTTGTTTGGCTGCAGGTTTTCCGCACTTACCAACAGCGATGACGCAGGATCGTAAAAGCAAAAGGGGCGGTTCGACCGCCCCTGGTTTCACATTTCCTTCAATCACTCATCGCGATCATTCTTGGTTTCACCTTCATCGCGGCCATCTTCCGGCGCCAGCTCCGCCACTTCCATATAGGGATAGAACGCCTGCGGTTCGATGGTGGTGGGTACGTAGAAGTCGAACGGAATCATCGTCGGTTCTTTGTCACCGTAATCAAAATAACGCTCCACTACCACATGATAAGCTGGTTCCATGACACCCAGGCCATCATCATACAACACCAGTTCCACATCCTTGAGCTGGGCACTAAGCGCCTTTTTCGCAACGGATTCGATTTTGTCACGGGCCTGGGATTGCAGTTTTTCCGCCGGCAACAGCTCTCGACTGCCAAGCTTCTGCACTTCACCAATTTCGGGCCACTGATAGATCATACCGGCCAGCTTGCCACTTTCACCCAGCTGCATAATGATGCGGGCGTCGCCTGCAACCGGCAGACCATCCAGTACCCGACTGAAACGCACTGTTTTGAGTTTTTCATAGATTACCGAACCGGTCTTACCATCAGAGGCCGACATGTTAAGGCCACCCACATGGGCAATTTTCAGTTCATCCGCGTAGGGAGCCAAGCCTATTTCCTGCAGCCACCTTTGGGAAATCTCCACGGCGTCGCCTTCGCTGGGAAGATCCCGCGTGGATTCGTCTCGACGATACTTTTTCAACCCGCCGTTAAACAGGAAGTTACCGGTGAGACGATCCACTTCAAATGAAGCAGAGGGATCATCATCGCTGGTGTAACCAATACGGTTGGCTCCCAGGCTGAATGCATGCTCCTGATTCAGGCGAATGTCATTCAAATCGGACAGTTGCGCTGCGGTTTTGCTCACCAGAGCCAGATGCTCCCGACTGGGCTTGGCCGCATGATAGGTAACAAGCGGTGTTTTATATTCACCCATACGTTCCAGCTTTTCCATTCCTTCCACTTTTGCCGCGGAGGCAAAGCCGGTGGCAACCATACAAACGGCGGCCGCCAGCATGGACAATTTACGGTTGTGTTTCATGTTAATCATTATTGAATTCCCTTTTGCTAATCACTAGCGCTTAATATTGGTACCAAAGGCGGAGACTGGAGTGGGTTTCCACCGGATCACTGACGAACGACGCATAAGTATCGCCATCCGCACTGGGATGCATTACCGCTGAACCATGTTCATCGCTTTTTCCTTTTGCGTTAATAGCATCAAACCAGGATTGCCAAACGGCATAGCCGTTGCGAATGCGGGGACCAAAATAGTCTGTTACTTTCTGATCCGTGGATTGCCAGCTTACGGTATGAAAACCCATCGCCTGGTGCAATCCGTCAAACACATCATCACTCTCACTGGTCCAGTTGGAATACCAGTTGGTCACTTCAATCGGACTGGGAACAACGTAGCAGGATTCAAAGGCGACAAACTCAGCGTCCAGGTCCCCATAACCACGGTGACCGGATGAACCGGCAGATACCAGATCAACGGAGCCATCCAATCCGGCAATCAACCATTTATTGCCGTGCCCGGCAAAAATAGCGAAGTCCATGGCATCAACCCGGTTATTGTTGTTCCAGCTCCATTGATGTTTGTAGGAGTAGTAATACTGCTGATAATTGAAGTGCTTAAGAAAGTTGTAAACAACAGCATCGTGACCTTCATCCGTTGTTCCGGCGTAACCGCCTTCCTCGCGGTCAACCGCCATTGCAGCACCAGAAGCAAAAGAGGCTACCGCTGCGAGCACAATAGCCTTGTTCAGATATTTCATTGATTTCTCCTTAGATAAATTCCGTGTAACGCAAGCACCCTTTGCATTTCGTTACGCAGCAAATGGTAAAGAAGGAACCGGTCGCGCTCAGTGACTTTTTCACTTCAGGAAGCCTTCAGGATTTACACGGAATTTGTAAAATCAGTCGGACCTGTACACCCCCACAGAATCGGAATAAACACAAGTAAAGACCACACAACCGGGAGCTGTTACTTTCAATATAAATCTGTCCTATACTCATGGTGCTGAAAACTTCATTCAGGAGCCATCGTGACCACTCTGCCCAGCCTACCCGTTCCCAAACATATTCTGTTCGACTGGCATGGCACACTGGTGGACACCCAGGACGCCATGATCGCAGCCCTGGAGGAAATGCTGCCGCAGATGGAAGATCTGCATTTGATTGACCGCTTGCAACCGGAAGAGAAATGCCATTCAAAAGATGATGTAAAACTGGTGCGCTATATGCGCCTGTTCCATCGCTTACATCCAAAAATTCTCGCCGAGCGGCGGGTTTCCCGCACGGAGATATTCAACGCCATCTTCGGCGATGATACAGAAGCCAAGCATCTGGCCCACCGCGCTTACAACAAGTGCTATCGCAACCACTTCGGGAAAGTAAAACCCTTCCAAAAAGGGGTGCGGGAATATCTAGCCTCACTCAAGCGTCTGGGCATAACTGTGGGGGTAGCCACCAATCGCAGCCGGGAATTTTTCCAGCATGAATTGCGCACGGTAGATGATGGCTCCTGGCCGCGCCTGGTGGATCTTTCCATTTGTGCCGACGATGTAACGTTTTACAAACCAGACCCACAGGTAATTCGTTATGCGCTGGCGCAAATTGACACCTATCCCCGCCCGGAAACCTGGTACATTGGTGACAGTTATCTGGACGTGGTCACTGCGCGTGAAGCGGGTGTCACTGCAATTTTTTATAATGGTGGCTGCCGTAGCGAGCAAGAGTTGAAAACGTTATTCGCTGATGATTCCCGCTATCAGCCGGATGCCATCATCAACAGCCTTGAAGAACTGATGGACCTGTTGGAAACCGTGCAGCGCAATCACCCTGAGGCCTTTGACAAGATTGTCAGCAAGGCGCGCCCTCCGTCCTTCCCTCCACCGGAGCCACCGCCACAACACATTGAACCCGACTGGCACCCTTCTGTTGCCAAGCTGACGCCGCCGACGATCATACTGTTTGACTGGCACGCCACTCTGGTGGACACCCTGGACGCGATGTATCGCGCGGTGGATGACATGCTGCCGGAGCTGGAACAGCATGATTTGCTGCGTCGTATTGTCGATCCCAAACAAAGCAAATCACCGGACGACGCCAAACTGGTGGAGTATGTCCGTGATTTTGCCCAGCTCCATCCCAAAATCAAGGCGGATCGTAAAATTTCCCGCACGGATATTTTTGAAGTACTGTTCGGTGACGATCAGGAAGCCAAAAAAGTTGCCCACAAGATTTTCAACCAACATTATCGTAATCACTTCGGCACGGTGTTGCCGTTTGAACCCAAAGTACGCAGCGTGCTGCTGAGCTTACGGGCACTGGGCATCAAGCTGGGTATGATCACTAACCGGGATCGCGAGTTTTTTGAGCATGAGCTGGAAGCCGTAGAAGAAGGAACCTGGACCCATCTGTTTGATACTATGGTCTGTGGCGATGATACGGCGAATCGCAAACCCCATCCCGATCAGTTGATTAAAGCCGCTGCCCAATTGGGCCATGAACCGGCCAAGGAGGTATGGTATGTGGGTGACAGCACTACCGACATCATTGCTGCCAAAACGGGTGGATTCACCGGTGTCTTTTTCAATGGAGCGCAATGGGACCTGAACTGGTTGCAAACCATTTTCCCAGGCAATGAGCGTTACCCGCACAAGCCGGATGTGGTAGTAAACGATTTTTCAGAATTCTGGGCCCTGGTACTGGCCTGCCTGCGCAACGACATTTAAGCAGAGTTAAATTCGCTTAATGTTTGCTGGGCCGCTTCTGTAATTTCCGTTGCAATGTGCGTCGATGCATGTTCAATGCCCTGGCAGTGGCAGAGATATTGCCGTCATGATCCATCAGCACTTTCTGCAAATGTTCCCACTCCAGGCGCTCAACACTTAAAGGTGTTTCCTCCAGCTCCGTCTGCTCCTGCTCATCCTGGAACAATGCCATCACTTCGCTGCTGTTAACCGGTTTGCATAAATAATTGTCGGCTCCTTTTTTTATCGCCTCCACCGCCGTGGCGATACTGGCATAGGCGGTGAGCATCACTATCCGCTGGGATTCCCGTGCGGCCTTGATCTCATGTAACAGATTCAGGCCACTCTCCCCGGCCAGATTCAGATCCAGCAACACCAGGTCGTATTCATTGCGACGAACACAAGCCAACGCAGCCCCGCTGTTTTGCACGGCATCCACAGACACCCCTTTACGTTGCAATGATCGACTCAGCGTTTGCAGAAACACCGGGTCGTCATCCACCAACAGCAGCTGCAGCTGCAGCGCATTACTCATGACTTTCCCCCTGTAACGGCAGGCTGACTTTGATCGTGGTGCCGTCGTCACTGCTGTGCAAACTGAGCTCCCCTCCCAAGCGCTCCACGGTGGCATGGGACAGAAACAGGCCCAGGCCCAGGCCATCCTTACGGGAAGACACCAGGGGTTGCCCCAACTGTTGCTGAATGGTCTCCGGAATGCCCGGTCCGCTGTCATGGATCTCCAACCTTAGAAAGCCGTCTTCTTCCACCGCATGCAACACCGGCGCATGATCACTGGCCCGCACCGCATTATCCAGCAGGTTCAGGAGTGCCTGTTCCAAAGTGCCATCGGCTATAACCACGCCCGCACAGCATTGATTATCGAGCTGCAGTTCAAAACTCGGATGCAGCAAATTGAACTGTTCACGCACCTGTTGTAACAAATCACCCACGTTCGTTGCCGCAGGTCGATTCTGGCGCAGACTGTCTGCCCGTTGCATCATGCCCTGCAGAATGGATCTGCACAATTCAATCTGCTGTGCCATCAATTCACGATCCTGCTGCCACTCCGGTTGCCCTTGTACCAGGTCTTTAAAATCGTCCACCAAAATGGAAAGTGTGGACAATGGCGTTCCCATTTTGTGCGCAGCGCTGGCGGCGAAGGTAGCCAATGCCACCAGTTGTTCATCCTGTAACATTTTCTCCCTCTGCTGGGAAATCAACTGCTGTTGCTCACGTACCGACTGGGCCAGGGGAATGACCAGCGCACAAATCAACAGTGCCGATATTGCAAAGGTCAGCCACATCCCAAACAAATGCAACTGCATAAAGCTCTGATGCGCGTCAGCCTGGGCACCATGGTTGGCATGGTCCATTTCCGGCATGGACAAGGGCAGAAAGTAATGGGTGAGTGCGGTATAGAGCACCACCACGACGAGTGCCAGCGACAGCGTTTGCCATGGGCGCAGAGCCACAGCACTCAGCGCCAGCGGCAACAATAACAGGGATATCACCGGATTTGTGTGACCACCGGTGGCAAACAAGTACACCGCAAGATTAAACATGGAAACCAGCAGTATGCCCAGATACACCAGCCCCTGATCGGTACGCAAGCGCGGCTGAATGCCGACGCTGATACCAGTCAGCAAAGCCTGACCGGCCACAGCACTCGACAGCATGGCCATCGGCAACTGAAAACCCTGCAGATGCATCGCCCAGGCAGCGGCAGCCATGATCAGTGCCAACACACCGTTATACCAGAGCAGATAACGGGCTCCGGTCACCGGTATAGGATTTGTCCGCTCCAAATTGAAACTCTCTCGTTCATTGCGCTACCCACAGCACAGAGTTATATTGCTTGCCCGATAACGAGTATAACAAGGATCTACTATGCTCTGGATCGAAGCTGCCCTGGCCTTTGCCCTTACCATGACCATTCTATCCACTGTGGCCTCCGTCATCATTGAGACGGGTCATCGCCTGGGCCGAACTCGGGAACGGGGTTTACGCCAAATTGTGGAACGCCTGCATCAGGATGTGCTGGCCCCGCTGTTACCGGACAGGCAGCGCACTGACCGCACTGAGTTTGTAAAGGGACTCACCCGTTCCTGCTTTTATGCACCTGATCGGGTGCCACCACTGGACAAAGTCATCAATGCACCGGTACTCACCGCATTACCGGAGAAGGATTTTGTCCGCCGCCTGGCCAGTTGCGCAGAAGGCCAGGCCCTCTATGCCCGGCATCAGGCTGACCGGGATACACTCAGCGTGTTGCTGCAGCACATCATCAGCCGCTTCAATGAAATCGGCCAGGATGCCAGTGATTACTTCAAGCGCCGGGCCAGCCTGTACTCCCTGGCCATCGGCCTGCTGCTGGCGTTTTCCCTGAACATCAACACGCCACACCTGTTCCAGACCTTTCTGGCCAGCAAGGATGCGCGGGTCACCCTGTCCGAGCAGGCAAAAGATCTGGAAAACTGGATCGCAAATCATAACGCCACATCAGAATTGGAAAAGGCCGAAATAGAAGAGCTTACGCCGTTGCTAATGGATATAAAGAGGAATGCCCTGCCCTTTGGCTGGCACACAGCGCCCTGGAATCAACATCAATGGGAAACCAGAAACCACGCGATGGAATTGTTGAAATGGGTGCTGTCATTGAGTTTGTCAGGCTTGCTGATCGGCCTGGGTGGACCGTTCTGGTTTGACACCTATCGCAAGTTAGGGGCGTTGGCCGGTCTGCACAGCGGCAAAACCGAAGCAGTCACAGGAGGGAAATCAGGGCAGGAAACACAGGATTGGCTGACCCTGTTTGAACAATCCATCAAGGCCAGCCAGCTTGGTATTCAATCCACCAACCAGATCGCAGACTAATCGGTGACAGGAACCAGATAGCGGGGATCTTCAATTACATTCACTTCCACCATATTGCCGGCTTTCTTCAGCAACTGTTTGCAGTCCGGGCTCAGGTGTAACAGGTGGAGGGTTTTGCCCGCTTTCAGGTAACGTTCCGCCAGGGTGTCGATGGCTTCCAGACCGGAATGGTCGCATACCTTGGAATCGGCGAAATCAATGATCACATCGTTCTTGTCTGCCGCCACCGAGAACTGGCCGAGGAAGGTGGTGGTGGAACCGAAGAACAAGGGTCCGCTCACCCGATAGTATTGAGACGTATCGTGCTCATCGCGCTGCACCCGGATCTGCTTGGCATTGTTCCAGGCGAACACCAGGGCTGACACAATCACGCCTACCACCACGGCCACCGCCAGGTCTGTCATCACCGTTACGGCCGATACCAGCACCAGCACAAACGCATCACTGCGGGGAATCTTGTTGATGATGCGGAAGCTGCTCCATTCGAAGGTGCCCAGCACCACCATGAACATCACTCCCACCAGCGCCGCCAGGGGAATCGTCTCGATCCAGGCGGAGCCCACCAGAATAAACGCCAGCAAACTCAGGGCAGCGAAGACGCCGGACAAACGGCCGCGGCCACCGGAATTCACGTTAATCATGCTCTGGCCGATCATGGCGCAGCCGCCCATACCACCAAACAACCCCGTGAGCGTGTTGGCCAGGCCCTGCCCCACGCACTCCCGGTTACCATTGCCGTGAGTCTGGGTGATCTCGTCCACCAAACGCAGAGTCAGCAGGGATTCAATCAGACCAATAGCCGCCATGATGATGGAGTACGGCAGGATAATCTGCAGGGTCTCAAAATTGAACGGGACAGAGGGAATATGGAACTGGGGCAGACCACCGGCGATACCCGCCACATCACCCACCACCCGGGTATCCAGGCCAAAACCGATCACCAGGCCGGTCACTACCAGAATCGCCGCCAGGGAAGAAGGAATAGCCCGGGTCAATTTGGGCAGGAAGAAGATAATGCCCATGGTCAGCGCCACCAGACCCAGCATGCGCACCAGTTGCCCGGTTTCCAGCCAGGCCACATCCATCACACTGCCTTCCAGGGGAGTGCCCTGCAGCCAGCCCGCTTTACCGGACACACCGAATTGGCTCAACTGGGCAAGAAAAATGACAATTGCCAGACCATTGACGAAACCCAGCATCACCGGGTGAGGCACCATACGTATGAATTTGCCCAATTTCAGGACACCGGCCGTGATTTGTAGCAAACCCATCAACACCACAGCCGCGAACAGATATTCCACCCCATGTTGCGCCACCAGGGCCACCATCACCACCGCCAGGGCACCGGCGGCACCGGAAATCATACCGGGGCGGCCACCAAACACTGCGGTGATCAAGCCCACCATGAAAGCGGCATACAGGCCCACCAACGGCTCTACTCCGGCAACAAAGGCAAATGCCACGGCTTCCGGCACCAGGGCGAGGGCCACGGTCAAACCGGACAGCAGGTCATTCTTCACACTCTGGACGGTGTATGCCTTCAATTCAAACATAGTGCTCTCTCAACTTCTGCTCACTAACTACTGTACCCACACAATGGGAGGCAATGGGGCACACCCGTGCAATAACTAAGCCTACACAAGTGTTGTTCTTATTCTGGAAGGTTCAGGATGGGGTGCTATGGCTACCGATATAGGGTTGCCGTTACGGTTACCATGCAAGGTCGCGCATGGTAACCGCTGGCTGAAATGAAATCAAATTGACAGATGAGATGGTTGCGAAACGCTAAAAACCGTAACCAACCTGAAACCAATAGTCACAGGCACCCTGGCGGAAATCGTCGCGGTTCTCCGGTTCTGCGCTGATCACCAGGTAATTGTTGCGCTCCGGATCAAAGGCATCCCACTGGGGCACCTCATCCCCATTGGGATTGCCGGTGCGGGCGAAGTTACCCCAGGCCTGCTGGAAGATGTTCCGGACCTGACGGTCAGACTCATTAAATAGGCCACTCAGCAGAGGGAACTCAAACAGATAACCGATATCCGCCGTATGGAATACCCCAAGCTCCGGGGCATTACGCTTGAAGCCTAACGAGATAACCTCCATCACCACACTGAACACATCCTTCTCCAGAGAATACATCCAGACATTATTGTGAGTGCTGTACAGCCGGGCCATATTGAGAGTGGGACACTTCATAATAAGATCCCCCCGCACCTGGGCGTGGGCTTCCCCCGCGCTGGGGTAATCGGCAAAAGGATAGTGGCTGACGATATCCTCGCCCTGGCCCGGATAACGCGCCTCCATAAAGGTGGCATAGCCGGCAGCGTCATCCGGATGGGCCAGAAAACCCGCAAACAGACTGCCCTCATTCAGGTTGGTGCCTAACATTATTGGAATCTCCCCCTGGCTGTCGGCGACCAGCTCAACAGGGCTGGCGGGAAACAGATCACCGTCCACCACCAGGCCGGGGCGATAGGGCCACTCATCCAGAGTCCAGCCGAAGGACGTGAACAGGTCGTATTTGATGGGACCACGGATGGCTTCGATGGGCAGGTCGCGGGCACATTGCAGTGGCTCAGGGTCATCCAGGCAACCCAGTTCTTCCAGCAGGCCCATACCAATTTGCTGAGCCTCTTCCATGCTCATAATGCCCAGGGTATCGCAGGCACCGCTTTGCATGATGGCTTTATGCATCAGCTGTTGCGGCGATTTGGTTTTGGGTGTGGCCAATAGGGCGCAGGTGTTGGTGGAACCGGCGGATTCACCAAACACCGTGACGTTATTGGGATCACCGCCAAATTTATCGATTTCGGTGTGCACCCATTGCAGGGCCGCCACCAGATCCTTGATCGCCTGATTGCCGTTTATGGCCTCTCCGGTACCCAAGGCAGGCAATGCGAAGAAACCGGAAACCAACAAACGGTAGTTCGCACTCACCACAATCACGTTCTGGGCCTGAGCCAGCTTTCTGCCATCGTATTGCAGCTCGTTACTGGAGCCCGCCGACTGTGCACCGCCATGAATCCAGAACATCACCGGATGAGGCCCCTCACCCTTGGGTACCCAGATGTTCAGGGTGAGGCAATCCTCATTGGGAGAAAACGCGGGAATACCGGTAGCCCATTGGGTACAGGCATGGCCCTTGTACTTGGCTTCCCTTACACCGTCCCATGATTGCGGCGGCTCTGGATCGGCCCAGCGTAATTCCCCTACAGGCGGCGCAGCAAAGGGTATGCCGAGATATTCCTTGACGTTGCCATCCCGTTTGCCCTCGACCACACCATAGCTGGTCGTCACCTGTGGCTCCCCGCCACAAGCGGCCAACAAAATGACTGATAAGCCCCACAATAAAACGATTCGGATATATGAAAAAATGCCCATCGCATGCCCCACCTTCATTATTTTGAACAGCATGTTAGCGGGCAAACTGTTTTGGATATTGTAAGAAGGGGCCGAACTCCGCAGCGCGGGATTTGAGCTAGACTGAAAAGGATTATGCGCAAACGCCAAATCGAATGAAGAACATCAGTGCACGATTAACTGGTGGTGCCTCTACCAATCAGGAGAGCACCGCAGACATTGAGGAGAAGTGAGTGAATAACAAATACGAAACGCCCGAATCGGATATCGCCATCCAACAATTTGGCACCACCAGCCTGAGCGTTAAGGAGGTTCTGTTTTCTTTTTCAGGCCGAGTGGGCAGAAAAACCTATTGGATGTTCTTTTTGGGTTTCATGGCTGTACTGTTTTTACTTGTTTTCGCAATATCCTTGGCCGGACTAAATGAGACTACCATGTCAGGTCTCATTATAGTGCTGTACATACCAGCCATCTGGATGTCTCTGGCGGTGCAGGTGAAGCGCTGGCACGACCGGGATAAATCCGGCTGGTGGGTATTGATTTCGTTTATTCCACTGATTGGACCCATTTGGGCATTCGTGGAGAATGGCTGTCTGGCCGGCACATCCGGTGAAAACCGGTTCGGCCTGCCAAATGCCTGATCGTGCAATCAAAGTGCGAAGTGGGGGATTGCCGAGCGCTTCCCCCACTGACAACATCAATGTTCCGGGGCGACCGTCACTTCGAGCCCATCCAACTCAGGCGTCATGATAATTTGACAGGATAGCCTAGAGTTCTCCGTTCGGACACCCGCATCTTCCAACAGGAAAATTTCATCGTCATTGATGGGTGGCAGGTGTTCATTAGAACTGGTCACATACACATGACAGGTCGCACAAGAGCAACACCCGCCGCAGATTGCAAAAGGGTCCGGGGTGTAAACATTGCTGATTGCCAGCATAAGCGATAATCCTGGAGTGTACTCAATTTCGGTTTTCTCACCGTCACGCTTGGTCAATATCACTTTATTCATTTTATATCTCGAATTCTTGTTTTAATCTGAATATGGCCAGAAGCGCAGGATACTACCAGCAGGTTCAGCCTACATCCAGCGAAAACCAGAAACACTAACGTTTTCAACCCAAACGCCCGGTTTCACTCAACAGGCGGATCGCCACCGATGCTGCAGCGGTACGGTTTTCTACACCCAATTTTTTGAACACTTGCTCCAGATGTTTGTTCACGGTGCGGGGGCTCATATCCAGAATCTGCGCAATCTCACGGTTGGTTTTACCGTGGGCAATCCACAACAGAACTTCCGCTTCCCGATCGGTAAGAGCAAAGGATTTTTTTAATACATCTTCATCCGAACCGCCATCTTCCTCAAACAAACGGAACAGATGTTCGTTGGCACTCACCTCCCCAAGATATTTGCATTGCAATTTCTTCAGGGGAGCATCCATCACCAACTTGTGGCCCTGCTCCGGGGATCGGTCCAGCCAGGATCGCAACAACGGCGCCAACATGGTTTCCAACCATTTGCTATCGGCCAGGGCGGCTTCAAATAATGCGAACACCTGGGGCGTGGCCCACAACATCTGGCCACCGGAATCTGTGGTAAAAATATTCTGGCCTGCATTATCCAGTGCAACCCGCGCGCTTTGGGTCATGCGGGCATTGGATAAATGCACCCGCATCCGGGCCACCAGTTCTTGGGGATTAATGGGCTTGGAAATGTAGTCCACACCACCCGCTTCCAGCCCCATCACTATGTGTTCAGTATCGCTTAATCCGGTCATAAAGATAATGGGAGTATTTCTCAGGCTGGCGTTTTGCTTCATTCGCCGGCAGGTTTCAAAGCCATCAATATTAGGCATGATGGCGTCCAACAAAATGATATCCGGCGTCATTTTGCTGGCAATGTTAATGGCCTGCTCACCATCCAATGCAATCAGCACCGTCAGCCCTTCTTCATCCAATGCTTGGCTTAGCATACCCAGGGTTTCAGCGGAGTCATCCACCACCAGAACCACATCGGATTTTTGTTCGTTGACCATCATGCTGATTTCACCTGATCTAATTTCAGAATACTGTCCATCCTTACCTGCTGGATGGCAACTTCCAGATATTTCAGGAAAGCTGCGCTGGTATTTTTGTCCTGCTTCAACTCTTCCAGTTTTTTACGTAAGCCCTGCAGGTGCCCGATCTCTGCCATGGTTTGCAACTGCGCAAGAATCTCCCGATCCGGCAGATCCTGCTGCTGGAGGGTTTGCGGGATTACAGGCGTGGGCATCCGTATATCATTTTCATAGATCCAGTCCAGCTCGAGTAGCCCTGCCAACCGCTCCAACAGGGAGTGCACCCTCACCGGTTTAATCAGGTAATCATCGTGAGGCTTGGCTTCACTATCGGACTGCTGACCTTCCCGGGCGTCGGCCGATATCATCAAAATAGGAGCTTTCTCGCCAATTTCCCGCAACCTACACGCCAACTGCCAGCCGTTAATACCGGGCATATTCATATCCAGCAAATAGATATCCGGTTTCCAGTGTTCGACCAACGCCAGGCATTCTTCAGCATCCTGTGCTTCCGCCACAATAAAACCGATTGGCTCAAGGATTGTATTGATCAAGGTGCGGTGGGTTTCATCGTCATCCACCACCAAGACTTTTTTACGCAATCCAACGTAACCCCGTATGCGTTGTTCCAGTGCAGGTGCCACTGCAGGTTTGGCAATACTGGACAGCATCAGCGCAACGGTAAAACGGCTGCCCACGCCCAACTCACTCTGCAGGGAAATATCTCCCCCCATAATATCCGTCAATAGGCGGGTAATGGTGAGGCCCAACCCCGTGCCCGGTGTGGGCGCCATGCCCGGTTCCCGAATACGTTCAAAAGGTCGGAAGATTTTTTCCACATTTTCCTGGCTGATGCCCACCCCGGAATCCTGTACCACAAACTCCGCCACCTGATTGCGATAGCGTACTTCCAGGGTCACCTTACCCACCTGAGTGAACTTGATGGCATTGGACAGCAGGTTAATCAAAATCTGACGCAAGCGCTTTTCATCAGTAGCGACATATTCCGGCAAACGGCTCCGACACACGTACTCAAAGTCGATGCCTTTGGCATGGGCCTGCAACCGGAACATATTTACCAGCTGATCCATTAACTTGGGGAAACGTACCTCATTGCGATGCAGATCCAGGCGACCGGCTTCGATCTTGGAGATATCCAGCAACCCCTCAATCAGATCGGATAAATGTTCGCTACTGCGCAGAATCACACTGACGGCTTCACGCCGGGACTCCGGAATGGAACGATCTTTCTCCAGCAGCTGGGCGTAACCCATGACGGAATTCAACGGCGAGCGCAATTCATGACTGATACCGGTGAGGTAACGGCTCTTGGCCTTGTTGGCCGCCTCAGCCATTTCCTTGGCTTCCTGCAGTTTCAGGTCGGTTTGTTCGTGAGCATAGATTTCCTGTTCCAGCAATTCAGTTTGCCGTTCGGTTTCCTCTTGCGCCACCAGGCGACTTTCATGGGCCAGTACAAACAGCCAGCAGGCCACACCCACCACAATGAGCAGAATAAAAAATTCTTTCCATAGCAGGTTGCCAATGGCATCCCGCAGGGCTTCTTCCGGCACCGGCACTTCGAAATACACCATGGTCAGCACCAGGGCGATAAACAATGAGCACAGCGACATTAACGCCATGAAGTGACCGAAGCGCGTATTCATGCGGGCGACAATGGATTCCGGCAAAAACTTCGCCAGCAGGTGCAACATCTGCTCTGACATTCGGGCATGGGGTTTACAGCGATCCTGGCAGCGGGCGTCCAACGAGCAGCAGAGCGAGCAGATATGACCACCATAGGCCGGGCATTGGGCAATGTCCTCTGCTTCAAAACTGTGTTCACAGATACAGCAAGTGGCCATACCATCGTTGGTGGCAATGCGTTCCGGATCACGGGCAATGTAATAACGGCCGCCGGTGACCCAGGCAATCAACGGCGCAAATACAAAGGATGACGCCAGGGTCAAGAACGGTGCCAACGCCTGGGCGACTTCGCCGTAGGTCCCCATATGCGCACTGATACCCACCAGCGTAGCCAACACCATGGAGCCAAATCCAACCGGATTGATATCGTATAGATACGCCCGCTTGAACTCGATCGTCTTGGGGCTCAACCCCAGGGGCTTGTTAATGATCAGATCCGCAACCAAAGAACCCACCCAGGCCACCGCCACGATGGCATAAACGCCCAGAATTTCTTCCAGCGCTTTATAGATTCCCAACTCCATAAGCAGGAGTGCGATCACCACATTGAAGATCAACCACACCACACGCCCGGGATGGTTATGGGTCAGTCGGGAAAAGAAATTGGACCAGGCAATGGAACCGGCGTAGGAGTTGGTGACGTTAATTTTCAGCTGCGATAAAATCACAAATATACCGGCCACCGCCAACGCAATCTGGGGCGACTGTGTCAGATACCCAAATGCGACCCGATACATAGTGGTGGGATCAGAAGCATCCTCAATGCCGATACCATGGCTTAGTGCCAGTACCGCCAGAAACGATCCGGCAAATATTTTCAGCACCCCCGCCCAGATCCAACCTGGGCCCGCCACCAACATGGCGAACCACCAACGCACCGGGGATACTTTTTCCTTGGGAGGCAGAAAACGCAGGAAGTCCACCTGCTCACCGATTTGTGCGATCAGCGAAAAGATAACCGAAGAGGCAGCACCGAACAGCAGAATGTTGAAGCCGGCATGCTCTTCCTGTTCCGTGCCCACAAACTGGGTCCAGTCTTCCACCGACGCCACATCGCTCCAGGCAATGTAGATGAAAGGCAATATTTGCAGACACACCCATAATGGTTGCGACCACAATTGAAAGCGGCTGATCAGGGTAATGCCATGCGTGACCAACGGTATGACAATCAGGGAACTGATCAGGTAGCCGATAGATAAGGGAATCTGAAACAACTGATCCAGCGCCATGGCCATGATGGCAGCTTCCAGCGCAAAAAAGATAAAGGTAAAGGTGGCGTATATGAGAGAGGTGATGGTGGAGCCGATGTAGCCGAATCCCGCACCACGAGTGAGCAAATCAATATCGATGCCATATTTTGAGGCATAGTAGCCAATGGGCAGACCAGTGATAAAGATAATTAACCCCACCGCCATAATGGCCATAGCGGCATTATTAAAACCATAGCTGAGAGTAATGGCACCGCCAATGGCTTCCAGTGCCAGAAAGGAAATGGCCCCTAGCGCAGTATTACTGACCCGGGCCGCGGACCAGCGACGGGCGCTTTTGGCAGTAAATCGTAACGCATAATCTTCCAGGGTTTCATTGGCTACCCATTGGTTGTAGTTGCGTCGAACGCGAAAAATTCT
Source organism: Pseudomonadales bacterium (assembly GCA_002708905.1). Lineage (GTDB taxonomy): Bacteria > Pseudomonadota > Gammaproteobacteria > Pseudomonadales > Ketobacteraceae > Ketobacter. The sequence goes on from PAPM01000039.1 coordinate 176,781, forward strand.
CTGCCTTGCCGCCATAACCTCTTGCTCACACCGAATCCTCTGACTGCCCACAGCGCACCAGTGGATCCAAAGCCGGCGGATAACTGTGAGATAGTGCCCGCGTATCGGGCAACCCCCAGTCACATCCTGAATGACCTGGATCAGGTATTAGAGCAAGTTGCATACCAAACGAAATCATTATGTCAAACACGCTGCCATTCACAGTGCACCTGTCCGGACACCAGTCTGGCAACAAACCACTGCGGTTCGCCCGTCAGGTCGACCGTTAGGGCGCCGGACTCCAACATCGCTGCAGACAGTGGCACCAACAACCGGTCTCGAACACTGCGCCGTAATGCCCGGGCGCCGTATTTAACATCGAAACCCTGCTCAGCGATATGCTTAATAACGTCATCATTCACCCGTAACTGAATCTTCTTTTTCATTAACTGCTGATTGATTCGAACCACTTCCAATTCCACGATGCGAGCTACATGGGTGGTGGAGATACTCTTAAATAGCTCGATACGATCAATACGATTAAGGAACTCCGGATCAAAATGGTTGCGCAGAGCCGTTTCAAAATGGCCCGCCCGACGGCTCGGTCCCGCTTTGGCAAACCAGTTTTTCCAGCCGCTGTTTTGCCGTTGCTGCCATGTCTCCGCCCCCAGGTTACTGGTCATGAACACCAGGCAATTGGTGAATGACAACTCGCGGGTTCCCGAGGCCAAACGTAAGTGACCGTTGTCGAACACGTTCATCAGGCTGCGCGCCACCTCCTGACTGGCTTTTTCCACTTCATCAAACAACACAATACCGGGTCGACTGGCGCTGCCCAGAATCGCCTCTTCATCGATCAACGTAGTGTTTTCCTTACTACCCACATAGCCCGGCGGCGCACCGGTAATGGCCGCACTGTAATGACTTTGCGACAGCGTATTCATATCAATACGACAAAAGGCGGACGCATCCCCGTGGATCGCCTCTGCCAGCAAGCGCACGGTTTCGGTTTTGCCAACACCGGTATCACCCAGCATCAGCATCACCAACAGGGGACGCCGAGGCTCAGCCAAACCGGCCTTGATCACCGTTAACTGCTGGCGCAATGAATCAATAACATGATCCTGCCCCACAATGTGGGACTGCAGTTTCTGTGCTACGGATTCCGGTTCAAAGGCATAACGAGATCGCACCTTGACTGCCTGTTTCACTTCCTGGCTGATCTCGTTCTGCTTTTGATTGTGCGCCAACACTTCATTGATAAAGGGCATACTTCACCGGGCTATGGATCAGGAGATCAGGCGGTGTTTTCCTTTTCTGATCCCGGCAGCTCGTATACGGGGCAATCGGCTACACCCACTGTGGAGCGGGTAATGGCTTCCACATCCTGCTGAGCTTTTTCGGCATCCATCACCCAGGTGCGGTAAAACTCAAACGGGCAGTCCGCCACGCCCTTGTCACCATCGCCAGAGTTATAGACACCGGTATAACCGCGGTGCAACAACTTGAATAAATGGTTCTGCGATTGATCGTTGGCGCGGGCATCACGGATTTGTGACACCGACAACTGGGCATACTGCACACCCATGTCTTCTTCGCCGCATTCGCCCAATGTGCGGCCGTCAAAGCCAATAATGGCGGAATGTCCGAAATAGGAGTACACACCGTCCCAGCCCGTAGCATTAGCCACCGCCACATAACTGTTGTTGGCCCAGGCCATGGTTTTGGCCATCATCACCTGCTGCTCCTTGGCGGGATACATATAGCCCTGGCAGCGAATAATCAGTTCAGCACCACGCATGGCGCAGTCGCGCCAGATCTCCGGGTAGTTGCCGTCATCACAGATAATCATGCTGATCTTCAGGCCCTTGGGGCCTTCCGTTACGTAGGTACGGTCACCAGGATACCAGCCTTCAATCGGGCACCAGGGAATACATTTACGATATTTCTGGACAATTTCACCCTGGTTGTTGATCAATACCAACGTGTTGTAGGGGGATTTGTTGGGGTGCTCTTCATGCTGTTCGCCCGTTAAGGAAAACACCCCCCAGGTATTGGCCTGGCGGCAGGCGGCAGAGAATATTTCCGTTTCCTCACCGGGAACCGTGGCTGCGGTTGCCATCATTTCTTCAGGGTCATACATGATACCCATGGTGCTGTACTCGGGGAAAATCACCAGATCCATGCCGGGTAACCCCTGTTTCATGCCAATAATCATGTCGGCTATCTTGCGAGCATTGTCCAGCACTTCGGCTTTGCTGTGCAGGCGGGGCATTTTGTAGTTAACCACCGCTACGCCTACTGTATCCGGACTACTGGAAATATCACCGTGTCTCATATTGGCTACTCCTCGTTGCACTCGCAACTAAACACTCACAGAACTAAATCTCAGAACTAAATTCGAAACTGGCGAAAACACTACTCCAGGCCTCCGTTTACTGCCTATGCGTCAAATGACGTAGTGCATTGGGTCATTCGGCGAATGTTCCCCCCTGCTGGAAATCGCAATACTTCCGACCCATGGCACAGCTCAAGTAGTGTCTTAATTGGGTCGTAAATCAAAAGAGGTCGAACCATGTTGTCCAAAACCCTTAGCTCCAAGCTTAAGAAGACCGCACTGGCACTCTCCGCCAGCTTGCTCCTAACACCAACCATTACCCAGGCCGAAGTGAACACCACTGGACTGGCGGTAACTGATGATTCCGTAACGGTCGGTATACTGCATTCCGTAACCGGTACCATGGCCATCAGTGAAACCGGCTCTGTCCAGGCGGAAAAACTGGCCATCGAACAGATCAACGCCATGGGGGGTGTGCTGGGTCGTCAGATCAAGATCATTCAGGAAGACGGCGCCAGTGACTGGCCCACCTTCGCTGAGAAGTCCAAGAAGTTGCTGGTGAACGACAAGGTAGCCGCAGTATTCGGCTGCTGGACATCCGCTTCCCGTAAAGCGGCATTGCCGGTATTCGAGCAGTACAACGGCATGCTCTACTACCCTACGTTTTATGAAGGTCTGGAGCAGTCCCCGAATGTAATCTACACCGGTCAGGAAGCGACTCAGCAGATCCTCGAAGGTCTGGACTGGGCTTCCAAAACCAAAGGCGCCAAGAAGTTCTACCTGCTAGGCTCCGATTACATATGGCCCCGTACTTCCAACAAAATCGCCCGCAAGCACATCGAGAATGTGTTGAAAGCCAAGGTGGTGGGTGAAGAGTACTATCCGCTGGGTCACACTCAGTTCAACTCTGTGATCAACAAAATCAAGTTGAAAAAACCTGACGTAGTCTTCATCTCCGTGGTGGGTGGTTCCAACGTTGCATTCTACAAGCAGTTGAAAGCCGCTGGTATCGACATGACCAAAGAGAGCCCACTGTTCCTGACCATCTCAGTGACCGAGGACGAAATCCTGGGTATCGGCGGTGAGAACATCGAGGGCATCTACGCTTCCATGAAGTACTTCCAGTCTCTGCCGAACGACAACAACAAAGCCTTTGTTGAAGCATTCAAGAAGAAGTGGGGCAAGGACATCGTTATCGGTGACGTAACCCAAGCTGCTTACCTCGGCCCCTGGTTGTGGAAAGCTGCAGTAGAAAAAGCCGGTTCCTTTGACGTCGACAAAGTACGCGAAGCCTCACCCGGCATTGAGCTGACCACGGCCCCTGAAGGTTATGTGAAAGTGCACAAGAACCACCACCTGTGGTCCAAGACCCGCATTGGCGTGGCCATGCCTGATGGCCAGTACAAAGTGGTCTACGAAAGTGATGATCTGATCGAACCCGATCCATTCCCTGAAGGTTATCAATAAGGCAACTTGCAGTGGCGCCCTATAAGGCGCCACTCGCCCTGCTCCATCTCTCGGTAGTAATTTCTGGAGGCTGCTATGTTTGCCGAATACACAGCGTCAGAGTTGACGTCCATCTTCGCCATGCAAGGTTTTGCTGGTCTGATTCTGTTCTCAGTGTTTGTGCTGATGGCACTGGGACTCGCGATCATTTTCGGTCAAATGGGAGTGATCAATATGGCGCACGGAGAATTCATGATTCTCGGTGCATACATCACTTACTTAACATCCAATCTATTTTCTGAGTACGCGCAGAATCTGTTTTCGGGGTACTTCTTTGTCGCTATGTTGCTGGCCTTTATGGTGACCTTTGCGCTCGGGGCGCTTGTGGAATGGGCCATGATCCGGCACCTCTACAAACGCCCACTGGATACCCTGCTGGCAACCTGGGGCTTAAGCCTTATTCTGCAACAACTGTATCGTACTGTATTTGGCCCCCGTGAAGTGGGTGTGACTCTGCCGGACTGGTTGATGGGTTCCTATCCCCTCACCGACATGATTGAAATTCCCATCAACGGTATCTTTGTAATGTGTATCACTTTAGTGATTTCCGTGGGCGTGTATTTCTGGATGTTCAAGTCCCGTTGGGGCGGCCAGGTACGTGCGGTGGTACAGAATCGTGAAATGGCCGGCGCTGTGGGTATCAACACTGAGAAGGTCGACCGTATCACCTTTGCTCTTGGTTGTGGCATTGCCGGTGTTGCCGGTAGCGCTTTCACCATGGTGGGTTCCACCGGCCCGACTTCCGGTCAGCTTTATATCGTGGACACCTTCCTGGTGGTCGTGTTTGGTGGTGCATCCAGCTTGTTGGGTACCATTGCCTCAGCCTTCACCATCTCCCAGGCCCAATCCACCATGGAATTTTTCTTAAGTGGTTCCATGGCCAAAGTACTTACCCTGCTCGTCGTGGTCGGCATCCTGATGCTGCGCCCACAGGGTCTGTTCTCACTCAAGATCCGTAAGTAACAGGAGCAGATTATGTCCTACGGTTTGCGTTCGTTTCTGCCCAAGAATGACATGATCAACATACTGCTGTTGGCGGTGTTGATCATGGTGATCTTCCCTCTAAGCATGGATATTTTCCGCCTCAACTTAGTCGGTAAATATCTGTCCTATGCTTTCGTTGCCCTGGGTCTTGTGCTCTGCTGGGGTTACGGCGGCATCTTAAGCCTGGGCCAGGGAGTCTTCTTTGGTCTGGGTGGTTACTGCATGGCGATGTTCCTGAAACTGGAAGCCTCCTCTCCTGAGAATACGGCCATCCAGTCCACGCCCGGTATTCCGGACTTTATGGACTGGAACCAGTTGACGGCACTGCCCTGGTTCTGGGAACCCTTCCACAGTCTGAGCTTTACCATGATTGCCATCATTGCGGTGCCGGTGATCTTCGCCTTTATCGTCAGTGTGGCCATGTTCAAACGTCGTGTGGGCGGGGTGTACTTCGCTATCATCACCCAGGCTATCGCTGCCATCCTCACCATTCTGATCATCGGCCAGCAGGGCTACACCGGTGGCGTCAACGGCATTACCGACCTGCGGACCCTGAAAGGCTGGGATATTCGTACCGATGAAGCCAAGTACATCCTCTACTTTGTCTGTTGTGCTCTGTTGATCGGCTCCATCCTGGTGGCACAGTTCGTTCGCAAGAGCAAACTGGGGCGGCTGCTGGTGGCCATGCGCGACAAGGAAGACCGGGTGCGCTTCTCCGGCTATGACGTTTCCAACTTCAAGATCTTCATCTTCTGTCTGGCCGCTGCGTTCTCTGCTCTGGGTGGAGCCATGTTCACCCTGCAGGTTGGCTTTATGTCACCGTCCTTTGTCGGCATCGTACCTTCCATCGAGATGGTGATCTTCTGCGCCGTAGGCGGACGCCTGTCCCTGTTGGGTGCGGTGTACGGAACCCTGTTGGTGAACTGGGCCAAAACCGTATTCTCAGAATCCTTCCCTGAACTCTGGTTGTTTGGTCTGGGTGCTTTGTTCATAGGTGTAGTACTGGCTTTCCCCAACGGTCTGGCCGGTGTCTACAGCACCTACGTCGAACCCATGCTGGCGAAGTGGTTGAAGAGTCTCAAATCTGCGCGACCACCCATGCCATCCAGCACAGCCGATTCGAGGAGTTAAACCATGACTGCAACATCAATGGGAAAAGACTTTGTTCTTTCGGTGGAAGGCCTAACAGTTTCCTTCGACGGCTTCAAAGCGGTTAACGATCTTTCCTTTTACGTGGACGAAAATGAGATTCGCGTCATTATCGGACCCAATGGCGCGGGTAAAACCACAGTCTTGGACTTGATTTGTGGACGCACCAGAGCCACGGAAGGCTCGATTAAGTTCCGCGGCAAGGAACTCACCAAACTGAAGGAACACCAGATCGTACACGCGGGCGTTGGACGCAAATTCCAGAACCCATCCATTTACGAAGATCTTACGGTATTTGAAAACCTGGAGATATCCTTTCCCCGGGGGCGCAATGTGTTTGGCGCCCTCATGTTCAAACGGGATAAGGAAGTCATCGACAAGGTGCATGAAATTGCCGAGTTGATCTTCTTGAAAGATGACCTGAACAAGCAGGCCGCACTGCTCAGCCATGGGCAAAAGCAGTGGCTGGAGATCGGCATGTTGCTGATCCAGGATCCGGAACTGCTGATGCTGGACGAGCCGGTAGCCGGTATGTCGGTGGCGGAACGCAAGCTGACTGCCGAACTGCTCAACAAGATCACCAAAGACCGCTCGGTGATTGTAATCGAGCACGACATGCAGTTTGTGGCGGACATCGCCAACCGCGTCACCGTGTTGCACCAGGGCAAGGTGCTCTCTGAAGGCTCCATGGACAAAGTGCAGAATGATCCGAAAGTGAAAGAAGTGTACCTGGGACACTAGGAGGAGAATCACCATGTTAAATGTATCCAATCACAAAGTGTCCTACGGCCAGAGCGAAGTCATCCACGGGCTCAACTTTGAAGTGAAGCCCAACGAGATCGTTGCCATCATGGGCCGAAACGGTATGGGTAAAACCACGTTAATGAAATCCTTGATTGGCGTGCTGCCCTCAGAGGGCAGCATCAAGCTGGGCGACGTGGAAATGACGAAAATGAAAAGTCATCAGCGGGTTGCCAATGGTATGAGCTTTGTGCCCCAGGGTCGGATGATCTTTTCCACCATGACCGTAAAAGAAAACATCGAAACCGGACTCACCACCACCGGTGAGAAAAAAGTACCGCAGGACCTGTATGACCTGTTCCCGGTGCTGTTGGAAATGAAATCCCGCCGGGGGGGCAACCTGTCCGGAGGTCAACAACAACAACTGGCGATCGCCCGGGCTCTGGCCAGCAAACCCAAAATGCTGCTGCTGGACGAACCCACCGAAGGAATCCAACCCTCCATCATCAAGGAAATGGCTCGCACCCTGCGCCGCATTCGTGACGAAAAGGGATTGTCTATTGTGGTGTCGGAACAGGTACTGAGTTTCGCCCTGGACATCGCCGATCGCATTCTGGTGTTGGAGAAAGGGGAAATCGTCGCGGAGGAAACCCGCGAAAGCGTTAACGAAGAAAAGATTGCTGCTTATTTATCTGTGTAAAGCACTGTTGCAAAAACTAGCTCTTGTAAAATCCACGTCTGGAGAATATGACCATGGCTGAAACCATTATCAAAATAGATCTTAATAAATCACCCTACGATCAGGACGACATCCACAATCGCTGGCATCCGGACATTCCCATGGCGGCGATGGTAAAACCCGGCGACGATTTCATTATCGAGTGCTACGACTGGACCGGCGGCCAGATCAAGAATGACGACGACGCCAGCGACGTGCGCGACGTGGACTTGTCACAGGTTCACTTCCTGTCCGGCCCGGTGGGCGTAGAGGGTGCTGAGCCGGGCGACCTGTTGGTGGTGGAAATTCTCGATATCGGTGCGTTCCAGGAAAGCCTGTGGGGCTTCAACGGTTTCTTCTCCAAGCAGAACGGCGGTGGCTTCCTCACCGAGCACTTCCCGGAAGCACAAAAGTCCATCTGGGATTTCAAAGGCATGTTCACCAGTTCACGTCACGTACCCGGTGTTGAATTTGCCGGTTTGATTCATCCGGGCTTGATCGGTTGCTTACCCTCCAAAGAAATGCTGGAAGAATGGAACAAGCGTGAGAAAGAATTGTACGACACTGAACCGGATCGTGTACCCGGCCTCGCCAACCTGCCCTATGCCGAAACCGCCCACATGGGTAAACTGACCGGCGCTGAGCGTGATGCCGCCGCAGCGGAAGGCGCCCGTACCGTTCCGCCCCGTGAACACGGCGGTAACTGTGACATCAAAGACTTGTCCCGTGGCTCCAAAGTTTACTTCCCTGTTTATGTGAAAGACGGTGGGCTGTCAGTAGGCGACCTGCACTTCAGCCAGGGCGACGGTGAAATCACCTTCTGCGGTGCCATCGAGATGGCCGGCTGGATTCACATGCGTGTAGACCTGATCAAAGATGGTATGGCCAAGTACGCCATCAAAAATCCGGTATTCATGCCCAGCCCGATCACTCCCAAGTATGACGACTACCTGATCTTTGAAGGTATCTCTGTAGACGAGCAAGGCAAACAGCACTACCTGGATGTGCATATCGCTTACCGCCAGGCCTGCTTGAACGCCATCGAATACCTGAAGAAATTCGGTTATTCCGGAGCCCAGGCTTACGCCATACTGGGTACCGCGCCGGTACAGGGTCACATCAGTGGTGTGGTGGATGTACCCAATGCCTGTGCTACTTTGTGGCTGCCCACGGACATCTTCGAATTCGACGTCAAGCCCAATGCGGACGGCCCCAAGAAAGAACTGGATGGCTCCATTGACGTGCCTTTAGCGCCAGATAAATAACAGGAGGTTCTTATGCCTGTCTATGAATACAAATGCAAAACCCATGGTGTGTTCAGCGAGCTGGCCACCATGGAGGATCATGCCAAACCCTGTGCCTGCCCCCAGTGCGGCGAACTGTCCGGCCGGGTCATTGCACTGCCACCGGAATTTCTCAACATGGAAAAGGAACGCCGTCAGGCGTTCCAGACCAACGAGAAAGCCCAGCATGAACCGATCTTTTCAACGGATGAAACGCGTAAGGTGCACAAACGGGATGGCGGTTGTGGATGCGGCGATCACAAGAAGCGTAATTCCAAACTCATGTACACCGCACGGGGGGAAAAATTCTTTCCTTCCATGCGGCCCTGGATGATCAGCCACTAGGTTGATCCGACAGGTCCACCGCGGTAACCGTGCCTTTCCCACGAACTCAGGGCACGGTTACTGCACCTGGGACTTTTAGTTCAACCAGAGTCGAGGTCAGCTCTGCAGCAAGTCTGGTCCCACATGTTGTCTGTAATTCTTGTAATCCTTGCCTCAACAGTTCGCCATCATTTGCTTCCCACTCTTCTTGTCTGAAGTAATCGCCCTCATATGCCTCCGCTGTACAACGACCTTCCCAGGCAGCAGTTCGCAGAGCAAGGGGGCCTTTACCTTCTAAAATCTGTCCCAAAGGAATCACTTTAGCTACAACCCCCATGCGCAACTTGTTCACAAAAATATTCGGCGGTAGCCTTTGATAGATAAACTCCCAACTGGAGGAAAAGAAAACTACCGGCGTGTAAGGATCACCTGAAAAATTGGCTGCCTCATCCTGACTCAAAATGTTCACACCGGATAAGCCTGCTGCCGACCCAAACTCTCTCATAAGCTGAAGCACCGGCGGTTCCAGATCGAGCCCCTCACTGAGCGCCTGGCCAAAATCCGAAAATCCCAGGCGCTTACCCTCCCACGTCAGCGATGATGGCCAATAAAACAATCCTTGATTTGGCTGCTGAAGAAAGACAGCCAGAACGTTTGCTCTGGCTCCCTCAGGCAGGGTTGTAGCGCACCCTGCCAAGAAGCAACCCACGAACACTGCCAGCTTGAAGCAACATCGTTTACTCATAATTCTAATTTGTTAAAAGATCGTCCAGGTCGGGACATCATCAGCCAGTTACCTAATAAACACCACTAATCAGTTTAGTTCACCAATACCACGACAAGTGCGATAATCCCGCCCCCAGCCATACGACACAGCAGTATAGATTCGTGATTGAAACTCTCTTTCCCAATGGGATAGCCCATTACCTGGTCGGCGGCCTGTTCATCGGGCTTGGTGTCGCCGTGCTTTTTGCCTTTACTGGTCGCCAGGGTGGCGCCTCCACCTTTTTCAGCGCCAGCTGGTCATGGTTGATCAATACGCCGTTCTTCCAACAACCCGCATTGCTGAACAGCCGCAATTGGCGTCTTATTTACAGCGCCGGATTTGTATTGGGTGGAGTCATTTACTGCCTGCTGGACCTGCCTCAGGTCGCAAGCCACATGCCCGCCTGGAAACTACTGCTTGGCGGTATCCTCATAGGTTACGGCGGTCGACTGGGTGGCGGCTGCACCTCCGGCCATGGCATCTGTGGCATGGCTTCGCTCAACCCTGGCTCTATCAGTGTAGTGGTTACGTTCATGGCGACGGGATTTGCCACCGCCTGGCTAATGAAACTGCTGGGAATGGTGGTCTGATCATGAAAGCGTATCTCGGTTTCATTGCCACCCTGGTAGCGGGTACCCTGTTTGGTTTTGGGCTGTCCTGGTCCACCATGATTCGTCCGGAAGTAGTAATATCCTTCCTAACCTTTGATGACCTTGGGCTGCTGTTTGTTTTGGGTGCTGCCACCGGCCTCAACTTACTGGTATTTCAGATACTCCCAAGAATACGTAAAGCTTCCTTGTCAGGCAGTCCATTTGAGACAAGGCCTTTCAAGGCCGATCGCCGCAGTCTTCTCGGCGGTGCACTGTTTGGCATAGGCTGGGGTATTTGCGGTGTTTGCCCGGCGCCGGCACTGGCTGGATTGGGCGCCGGTAATTTCGATTTACTGATAGCGGTAGCGGGAATTTTTATTGGTGCATTGCTGCATGGGTTGCAGGAAGGTAAACGTCAGTATGGCGAGCAATAAACGTGGAACTATGTTTGTTCTCACTAGCCTTTGTACTCAAATGTTGACAGCTTAGGCATTATTTCATCTTTAACCGTTTCCAGCATAATCGCCAGTTCATCTTTCACTTCGACCATCATATTGTTTGAATCCGGATCTTCGTCCCATATATCATCAGGCAAACCCAGAATGGCTGAAAGTAAATCACCGCGATAGTAGTCCGTTTCAATCAGGGGATCCATCTGCAACGTTGCTAATGCAATTGGGAGAATATGAGCCAAACCTATCTTCTGACTAATTAACAACCTTAGATCACTTGGTGTCAGTTCAGACAATGGAATTTTACGCAGTTGCAAACAACGGGTCATTAGCGAGGTCGAACCTGCCTGCTCAGGCCATATGCTATTCTCAATTTGCTCCAGAGACTTATCCATTATCGATGCTTCTGATAAATCTCTTTTGCCCAAACCAGATACGGCTCCATCGCTTTAATTTCTGATTGCAACGGTTCCGGCAGTGTTTGCGGCCAATCGAGGCCATACTGGGGCGGCATAAACAGGGGTGCCAACAAGGCTGCCGCGGTTAAATCCGCCCGGCTGAAACGATTACCCACCAGATACTTATTTTCATCCAGCGCATCATTCAGTCGTTCCAGCGCCATTAAAACGGTCTGCCGCGATTTGGCTGCAGTGGCCTCATTGATGTTCATCAGTTTGCGCATGGTGCGGGATAGTTTTGGATACATGAGCTTCAAAAAAGGTTTGGCCCAAAAGGGGCCATCTTTGGCAAAAAGCCCGATCACCAGGTTGGGATGATTGAGCAAGGTGTGGTACAGGTAGCATCGCAATGGTACACCGATTTCTTTATCCAGATAGCGCTCCCATTCCAGGGCGGCCTGTGCTTCCTGCGAATTCACGGGCGTGAGTTTCTTATCGGGAAAGTGTTCGTCCAGATAGGTAATAATCTGCCCTGAGCCTTGAATGGAACGCCCGTCGTGAATCAACACTGGCACCGATGATTTTGCTGCCAGCTTTTTGGTTGTCTTTACATGCAATCCGGGTAACAGACTTTTGGTGGAGTAATCCAGTCCTTTGTAATCAAGGGCCCAACGGGCCTTTTCGCAAAAATGTGAAATCGGAAATTGATATAGTACCAGCGTCGACATAGGAATCTCTTATTATTGTTCAGTCTACGTACATTATAGATTCTGTTTTACCATAGTCGCCAAAGAAAAGCCTACTGAGTTTGGGAAAATTGGACTACTTCCGCCAGTTTAGAGGCAGTGTTCAAATCCAGTCTCATGACACGTATTCTATAGAAGTCTAATCGCTTAAGGATTTCACCATGAAGAAGCTACTGATCGTCACTCACGCCCCCTCTGACAACACCCTGAAATTACGCGAAGCCGTCATCGAAGGGGCGCAACATCCAGACATCAGCGAAGTGGAGATTTCTGCGATTGCGCCGTTGGACGCCACCGCCGAGGACGTGCTGGCCTGCGACGCCATCATTCTGGGTACCACCGAGAACCTGGGCTACATGAGCGGGGCACTAAAAGATTTTATTTCCTTATATACATTTAATATTAATAATTTGTTGTTTTGAATCTAGGATAGGGCACTATACGGATATACATATTCACAAGGAAAAACGGTATGTCTGCCCGCGTAGTGAAACTGACTGGATTAAAGTACCGGGACACCTATTTTGATACGCTTTGGGTGATACTTGACCAGCATTCCTCCCCTCCAATCCTGCCACTTATGTATACCACCCAGTTATCACGTTTCGGGGTGGTGTATGACGCCAAAGAGTTATCCGTAGAAACAGCCCGTAAGCGAATCAAATCGCTCGAGCCGAGAGAAGTCTCCGACTCAACAATCCGTGCTTACGTATACTGCTTAGCTAAATTCTTCACCTATTTGGAGCATTGCAAGGAGACACACCAAACACCAGGCATGCATGCCTCGTCCTCTTGTAGTGAGAAATTTGTCAATCACTATCTCAACCATGTTCTTGCCCAAAATCTTAATTCTTCCCTATCACTTAACACGCATCGTTCGGCGCTGATGTCATATTTCACCTGGTTAGCCTTTATGGAAATTAGGCCGAGTTTAAACTTGCGCATCTATCGCAAAACTCGCCAGGCTATGGCGGAAAAAAGCATCAAACAGAATTACATTCAATATGTTTCTAAATTCTGGCGATTCGCTTTATTGAACGCCTGTGAAACTCTTGCAGAAAAATTAATGATGAGGATGGGGTATGAAGTTGGACTCAGAACGTCCGAACTCAGAGGCTTGCGTGTTTCAGGGAAAAACAATCTAAATAAGTTATTCACGCGGCTAAGTGATAGAGACTGCGATCACATTAATTGCTTTCGATATTGGCTTGAAGGGCGATATACCAAAGGCTCAAAGTCCCGCTGGGTTTATTTCGACCGAAACTTGTTAATCGACATGAAGCGTTATTTTGATACTGAGAGGCAATGGCTTATTGACGAAACAGGCAGGGACGATAACAGTTTTTTCCTTAGGACAGATCAACGTTTCAAAGGAACCGCAATTGGTGAAGAGCAAGCCAGTAGAGTTTTTCGCAAAAGAGCGGAACAAGCCGGATTAAACCCAGAGCTAAGCTTCCATGATTTGCGCCACACTTTTGCTACGGAGCTTTTTCAAGCAGAAATTGAAGGATCTGAGGGTAGGGAAACTCGTTCCGAATCTGCTGCGCTCATCGCAGTCTCACAGCGACTTGGACATAAAATAGGAAAGGATGGAAACGCTCCACCGGTCACAACCCGCTATATCCGCATGCGCCTGCAAATGATGGAATTGGAAGAGGTAACCAATGAATAGAGACCTCGATTCTTTCATTGAAAAAGAGAGCGACTTTGCTTCAGAAGGTCTAGCCTCCCCGTTTGACACAATTATCGCTACTCAATCTCATGATGCAATAATTAAAGCCAACAGAATCATCTACAAAACTAACTCTGGCACAAATTACGCCATTCACATCACATCAAGGACAATCTATCACCAAGCAATATATTTTGCATTGGCGTCAGGCTTTCAGAGCGAGTGGTTTTATAGCTTAAGCAATATTTCTAAACCTATCTATTATCATGAGGCAAGAAAGTTCACCGAATGGCTCAACAGCAACACTTCGTCCGACAATAAATATCAGTGGTTAAAAGAATACGAATGTTTCGTACTAAACGAGCTTGGCAATAAAACAAGCCGTTTAGGCTACATCAATCAAATTCTCCGGGAGGGTTTAGGAAGCCCACAACTTTCACAATCTGATTTCAATTATTTGAATAGACTCCTTCGGCATTCCAAGCCAGTAAAGACGGTGGAACCTCAACCCGTAACACTATCCGAATGGTTCTCATTACCTTGGCTACGATCAATAATAGGGGAAAACACATATCTTCAACTCGAAAGCCCTAGCAGACTATTTTTGAGCTTCCGAACAACAATTGCAGTCACACTGCAACATTTATTGAATATACGAAGAGATTGGCAGGCCTTCTCAGCACAGACCTTTGATACGGGTTATAAAGATTGGCAATACGACTGGAACCGAAAACTTATAGAGCGTACCGGCAATTTCGATTCATCGGGAAAACCTTCAGATGAACTAACTCATTTATTGTGCCTCGATCTCATTAAACCGTCCCAACAAAGCGTGTTACAAGAAATAATATCCAAATCAAAACTGAAGGAAGCGCCACTACAAAGAAGGTATGTGCGAAAGGGTAGGTCTATTTGCCCATGGCAGAAACCACTTTTCTTCCATCCTGACTACCAAACCGGTTATTCGCCCCTGGAAGAACAACTTCTAGCTTGGTTGGCAGCCTGTGAAGCTATTCAGCCTTCAGATATTCCGAAGCTTCGATCTACTGATTATGCCTTGGAATTTAACAGTTCAGGTCGCCTAATTGCTATTGAATGTAGCTACTATAAAGGACGGTCAGGTACAAATAAGAATCCACGGATATTGATAGCAAGCGATCCTTGGACAAAAGCGTTACATGATTATTTACAAGGTCTGCCGCATTCAGTTCACATATTTAAAACACCGGTAGAACAGACCGTTAAGATGCCGGGCTTGGGAAAGAATTCGAATAGACACAACTCGCTTGGTTTTTTACTACGGATATGGAAACAACCCCATATTCAGCAAAAAATTAATATGGAATTAACACGTGTCAATGCTCCCCCTCTATTTCTAACTGCGATAATGGCGCTAGAAAATGGGGACGAGTCACTCCAGCAATTTAAAAAACGGACGGGGAATGGTGCAGAAAACTACAAAAGCCTAGTTGCCAAACGCCTACCTACACACGTTTTCTCGCTCAGTCACTTGAAGAATACTGCAGTCCACGCTGGTTCCGACGCATACCGCGACTCAGACCTTATCAACCATCACTCACACACATCGACAACTGAAAAGAATTCGTACCTGACAGACGCAAACAAAGACTTTGTGAATCGCGCAGGTCGTGTTACACGGTTAGTTTTACATGATCTACAAAACACCGTATACCAGCCATCCGTTTTGGCAATTCAACAGGCAGTTTATGATCGAGATTTACGTACTCGCATAGTCGAAACGACCGGGACAACAGATATAGAAATCCACGCACTTGATCAACCGATTGACAACACCCCTCTTACCGATGAAATTTTGGTTCCAGACAATACTGATAATGCCCTTGTCTTTATTCACTACATCAGAGAATCCGAACGGATGCTATCTAAACTTTTATCAGTGCGACCAGACTGGGTTGAGAGAACCTTAATCGTACAAGTAGAGTGGATGTCCCGCACATTGTCGCGTATGCGCTTTGCAAAAGCCGCTGAAGATCTCTATAAAAAACTCCAGCCCTACTTACCTCCCGTATTCGACCATTTCCTGGAGACCGTTGAATGAGCACATTCAGCTCAACCATTGATGTGGTACAGGATGATCTCGCCGATCTTCAAGCCCTCCTAGATGCATTACCTGGTTCCAATGACAATACCTTTTCAGATAATTCATGGAGATTCAAAACCTCTAAGGGTTATGAAACCATTATCGACTTCGAGAGCTTTTCCACTTTATCCAATGACTATCCTGAATGGTCTCAAAGTCGTGGTGTCGATTTGATATTTGTCACCAAAAGGGTTTGGCTCTCGCTGATAGAATCCGCTACCGAGAACTTATACGCAACCAGGTTATCTGGGTTGGGGCGATTATGGACTGCTTTCGCTCGGAATGGCATAGATAAACTCACAAGGGATAACATTACAGAAGTAATTGTTTTCATTCTCACCCATCAGTGGCACCAAGGTCGCGCTATAAAAAGCAACACAGTAAAAACATATGTTCATTTTTATCAAACGTTACCGCTTCAGCAGCTAAAGTGGGCTCTGGAAGAGATAGGTATTGCGTGGATTAGTAGAGATATTACAGAGGCCGTCGTCAAGAAGTATTTGAAACAGATCATTCCTGAGTTAACTGATGAAGCACTAACCTACCGAGATTGGTTTGAAGGCGGCAGTTTTAACCTACTCACATTAGATTATGGGCGATTTTACGTAGAGCACTGCCTCAACTTCTTTAACAAACATGTCCTAATCGCTACAGCCCTGGCAAGGACGTATCGAGCAATACCTGAGATTGCAGCCAGACTAAACTACGACCACAAGACAGTAAGTTATTTGGCTCCTCGAATACTTCAAGACTATTCGCTGGAGGAGCTACAAAGCCAACTCAATAATTGGTCAAAAAACACAATACAAAGAGTCCATGAACATGTCCGTAGCCACTATACAAATGCTTATCGCGAAGCGCTATTCGCGGAACTTCTAATCAGCGACTCAGGAATAAACTGCTTGTTAACCACATGCGGTATAAAAAACTCGCACGAAAATATAGATCGCATGCGGGTTATTATATGGGATTATCTACAACACAATAACAAACAGGAAACCAAACAGCTTTTGGAACAATGCGACACTCCGGTATCGTGGAAACTTTTTTCCCGACACATCAATGATACTTATCAACATTGCTGCCTAGAGGCTTGTAATCCACCTGATCGAACCGACTACGAGAATATAGGCTTATTCGAGCCAAACTCTATAAAAGATGCAGCAAGAAGCTATCCGCGGCAACTTATTAAACTCGTAGAGGCGGCTGGTCTAACCAGTTTTGTCGCATTAACAGGGTGGCGCAAAAGTGAATTCGGATTTCCTTTTTCAGCAATTAAGCAATCAGTCAACATCGATAAACTTGACGAGTATGCTTTTCCGTTCCGATTCGAAGTGGATTGGCATATCTATAAAACCCACGGCAAAATTCGACAGCTTCGAGAAATCACTTTCAGCACCGCTGTTATAGCAAAACAGTTGCAAACATTAATCGGAGTCGATAATGATCGTCCTTGCTTATACGACACCACGCCAAGCAAACGTAATCTCCACGAATCTGGCTATAAGGTGAGCTATGCGGTTATCGGACTGTGGGAACATTATGTGCAACATTACCCAGGCTTCAAAATGATTGACGACTATCAATGCTGGCAAAAGATAGTTGAATATGAAGCCGAAGGTCATCCGCTGACAATTAATCAGCAATGTCAGAAAGCACGTCTTCTCAGTTTACGCTCAGAAGATGAGTGGAACGATATTAAGATCGACGGCAATCTCAAAGAAGCATGGTTAAAATGCCGAGAGGAATGGCCTCGGTTGGAGTTTTCTTCATACGGAAGACACCTGCGAGCAAAAAAAGACTGGTTAGCCAGATATCGCAACAATAGTTTGCGATCAGATTGGTCTGAGTTGCTAGACAAACACCTATCACAGGAGACAAAGGATTGGATCACCTCACTAACCGATGATGAATGCCGTTCCCCAGTGGTCGCAAAGACAGTATTGAATGAATTGCTAACAGATACGCTGTATCCGAGCCCTCACGCCTTTCGGCATATGTGGGCGGAAGCGATATACAGACGATTTGATGGTGACGCAGGCTGGATGATTAGAAGCCAGTTTAAGCACATTAGCCGCACCATGTGGTTGGCTTATATTAGAGACAAAAGCAATCGCCGAGGCCATCAGCGAGCTAAAACTCAAGTCATTAGCTCCTTGGTACAGAATTATTTAAACAACAAAACAGAGGGTTACGCAGGCCAGCTACACGTTTGGTTACGTCGGCTTTTCAAAAAAACATCCGTAATGACAGCGCAAGAACAATTGCAATTCGCTAATCGGATAGCTACCAAAGAGATCGAAGATATAAAAGCCAACCCCTGGGGCTACTGCCTACTGAAGCGTCGTACCCGACAGAAGGCAAAGTGCGCTGAGATGGGTGAGCCAATGAGACACAATGCATCCCCTGAACTGTGCCTGGGATGCATTCACAATCTGATGCAGACCGACAATGTAGAGTGGTCCATACTGCACATTCACACACATGTAGAAGCATTAAAGAACCCTGTCGTTCCAGACGTTTTTAAAGCCTCTTCTTACGAATTGGTTAAAAACGTTACACGTCATGTCCGAACATTGAACTCCAACCATGAAGCGCTGCCAGAACTAGATACAGTGTTGAATAACTATAAGCTACAGAGGGCGAAATAATGGTTATGGAATACCTGAAAAACAAAGCAAAGAGCAAACCAGCAACAAACGAAACGAAGCTCCCAGACTGGGTATCCAAATCTAATTCAAGCTTCAAAGCATGGCAGTACGTTGAAGAGCTTAAAAAAGAGAAGAGCCTCTATATCAAACGGCACCACAAAGCGACTGACTTTCTGACTAAGAAAACTCACCAGATCAAAGGTTCAGATATCGCTAAAGCACTGTGTATTAGCAGGGCTTCGCTAATGAACACCTCTAGTTATTCAGAAAGTTTCCGGCAGTACCTTGAAAAGGTCAACAGAGAGCTCGAAGAGGCAAAAAACGCAAAGCTTAAAAATACTAGCCAGTCGGCTTCTCGTGGATCTATCAGAAACAGAAAGGACGAACTGATGACGATGAACACCGACCTAAAGAAACGGCTATCAGCGTTAGAAAATCAGAAGACCGAAGAGCTGGTACGTTACGCGTTTGACCAGCTTCCACTTAACATTAAGAGAAAACTCGGGCTATCTTGAGGTGCATAGAATTGCCCAATTCATGCTTTACAAATTAACTGAACTAGTCACGACAAAATCTGACACTATCCTTTGAAAAAAGGTGAGTTACCAACTTTGATTAACGGTGCGACCCAATCAATCAAAGCAAAAAGGTAACTCACCATGAATCAATATAACCAAAGAATCATTAATAACAAACTCGGATTACTGAATTTAGCTGAAGAGTTAGGAAACATCTCCAAGGCTTGCCAGGTAATGGGTGTATCACGAGATACGTTTTATCGATACAAAGAGGCCCATGAATCTGGGGGTGTCGAAGGTCTTTTAGACAAAAATAGACGCAAACCCAATACTAAAAATCGAGTCGACCCAACGATCGAAAGCGTGGTTGTGAAATACGCAACTGATTTTCCAGCACATGGCCAACACCGAGCAAGCAATGAACTACGTAAGCTCGGTGTGTTTGTATCCGGTGGCGGCATACGTTCTATTTGGCTCCGCCATGATCTTGAAACCTTTAAAAAGCGCTTAAGTGCGTTGGAGAAGTTGGTAGCCGAGGAAGGTCTTATACTGACTGAAGACCAACTCACAGCACTCGAGAGGAAGCAGGAAGAAAAGCAAGCTCAAGGTGAAATAGAAACGGAACATCCTGGTTATCTTGGCTCTCAAGATACTTTCTATGTAGGTACTTTCAAAGGGGTTGGCCGTGTTTACCAACAAACGTTTGTCGACACCTACAGCAAAGTCGCTCATGGCAAAGTTTACACTACCAAGACACCGATCACCGCTGCAGATTTATTAAATGATCGAGTTTTACCATTTTATGAGGAGCATGATCTCCCGGTGCTTCGCATTCTGACGGATCGGGGAACCGAGTATTGCGGCAAAGTGGAGAAACACGATTACCAGTTGTTTCTCGCTATTAATGGCATTGAGCATACCAAAACTAAAGTCAGACATCCTCAGACCAATGGAATCTGCGAGCGATTTCATAAAACTGTACTCGATGAGTTTTACAAAATAGCATTGCGAAAAAAGATTTATCACTCACTGGATGAATTACAGGTTGATCTCGATGATTGGCTTAATCAATATAATTTCGAGCGAACTCACCAAGGCAAAATGTGTTGTGGTAGAACGCCAATTCAAACCCTCGTTGAGGGGAAACAAATTTGGAAGGAAAAGTGCTTAAACTAAACTTGATCTTTCAATACAGCCGCTGAAGCGGTATAAAGTGATGGCGCAGAGCAAATCACTTTGTACCGGTGAAGTGGCCAACAAGCAAAGCGCGTTAGTCTTCAAAAGTTGGTAACTGTCAGATCAAGTTGTGACTACTACAAATTAACCGAATCACTCGTTTATCGGCCAATATTTGGCATCTCGTTTATCAAAGGCAGGGCGAGTTCCTTCCAGCACATCTACGATCTTAATATTAAGATCGGAATTCTCAATTGATCCAGACGTGTAAATCACCTCATTTCCGTCGTCCTTTAACATTTTGGCGTGGATTATCTGCTCAGCGTCACATACAACTGCTAGGTTAGGATTGTGAGTTACGAGAACTATCTGCCGTCTTTTCTTTGCCTCTTTAACGCAAGGAACCAGTATTTTATAAACAGTTTGATTGTCCAAGTTCTCTTCTGGCTGATCTATGATCAGAGGGATATCGTTCTGATCTAGAATCAAATAAAATATGAGAAGAAGATTTCCACGCTCACCGGGGGATAGTTGTTCCAGTTCCTTTCCATCCCACTTCAAATTATAGATTGGATTAAGATAATCGAGTGAAAATATCGTGTTAAAAATATCTTCTTTTGTTGATCCTTTCTTTAATTGGTTATCAATTGAATGTGCCTCTCCATTGTATATCTCTAGCTCCTTCATAAGATCACGGAGAAATCTACGAACTCCAATAGCACAATCAAAATTTGTTTTATTTACAAGACTGTAAATTTTCTCTGCACCGACATCTGCACCATAAAAATTACCAGTTCTGGCATGATTTATGTGCATTAGGAACTTTTTAGAAAAATCACGCTCTTCTACCGCAACATCAAATTTTATTCTGATATTTTGCATACTGGCCAATGGGTGCGAATCCAAATAATGTTGTACTGAACCGTAATATTTTGAATAATGCTCGCGAAGATGTAATTTCTCCCTGTATATTTCCATAGATTTTCGAAATCTTTTCCTTAAAAGATTGGCTCTGATTATAGGGTACTCTGTATCTACCTTATGAATTTGTGATTCAAGATATTTTATTGTTCCAGCCGATTCTTCATTACCAATAATGAGATTTTTTCTTTCCTCCCATTTTTGTTGATTAGAAAGGTATTGCTGGTATCGCTTTTGAGGGGCGCTAAGTTCCGTTGTTAATTTTTCTATTTGGGATTCAATTTTGGCTTTCTGGATTTTCAAACCGTCCTGATTTTGCTCTGACAGTAAGGACGCTATTTTAAGCCTTTCGGATCGAATTTCTGCCAGCTTGTCCGCAACACCTTCAGTCTTAAATTCAATAGAAACAATATCGTCATTCAGGCCTATCAAGTTGAGTTCATCTTGTATTTCCTCGATTGAGGTCTTTACAAACCTGTCAATATTATCGATTTGCTTTAGTATTCTTTCGGCGGCGGCTTCCTTTTTTGCAAGTTTACTATTATTTTCTGATTCAGATTTAAATTTATCGTTAACAATGGCAAGCTCAGACTTTAGTGCATCGAGCTTGATGGCATTTTGGTGAGAGAGAGATTTTGTTTCTTCATCTTCTTCTGGAATAGGTACAGGCTTTGGCTTTACCTCTTCACTTTCGTGAGCAGCAAGCTCACTTTTTCTCTCGGTTAGTGAAGCATTTAGCTCGCGCTTGTGTTCCTTCGAGAGCTTAATCTCAATCTCAATTATCTCTCGGTTAATAGCTCTAAGCTCACCGATAAGTTGGTCAATAGAATTCTCTATTTCTTTATCGCGATGCTTTAAGAGGCTGTCGAGGTTGTCGAAGCCTAACTTATCCGCTTCATCGATCCTTGAGAATATGACCTCTTTTAGCTCTTTATAAAATGGGCCTTCCTCATCAAGACCAACTTCTGAGCATATTTCCTCAAGATAACTTTGTGGAATATACTTCACTTTTTCCTTTAGTTGGTCATCGTGCATGGCAGACAGACTCGAAATTTCTCGCGTGCTTGAGTCACACCAAGTGATTTTACCAAGAAAATGCTGTGCCTTTCCTCCTCGCGTTGAGCAAAATTTTTCAGAGGTTAGAAAGCTGAACGATTTGTATTTTCTGGTGTTTCCAAGAAGGCCAGTAATGTCTGCAAAAGCACTTTTACCGCTTCCCTTGTTACCTATAATCGCAACCAGCTCATTATTAAGAGGGATCTTAAAATTAAACCATTTTTCTTTGAGCTGACTATCTGGCTTTTTAGTTACCTCAACCGCGTCAATAACTTTAGTTTTATTATTTTGAACACGCTTAATGCTTTCAGGTAAATCTCCCACAAACACTCTTTCGCTGGGTTCGTTTAGAATTTGTTTCAAACCATTAAATGTTGTGTCTGCTTTGATCCATGTAAAGCAGTTTCCGATTCGATCTTTCTCGTTGGAGGTGGAAAAGCTGTGTGCGTCGCTACAATCTAACAGTAGATTGTTGACCGATTGCTCCGTAAGTTTTTTATGGGCTGATTGGTATTTTTCTGGTGATTCTGAGGCGACAAATACAACATCTGCCTTGTTAATGATGTCCTTTTTCGTGGAAATAGAACTATCTGTCCACTTCAAGCTATCCCATTCAGTCTTACCAACGGCAATCAAATACTTCCCCTTTAGGAAACTATTGCCTTCAAGTTTTTGAAAAAGTTGGCATTCGTCAACGTTGATATTTCTGAACCCTTCAGCAAGATCAGAACCATATTTAGAAAGCTGCTCTTCTGGAACGCTAGCTTTTATACTGGCACCGAGGCTCTCTAGGCTTTCTTTTGTAATCACTCCTGACCAAGAAGCTCCATTAGCACCAGCTTCTAGTTTATAGTCCTGCTGAATAGCGTTCAGAAATTGACTTTTTATTAACTCCGGTGATAGTTCGTTTGAAAATATGACATGTAAATTAATTCGTTTGAAGCTTCCAAAATCTACGCCCGAAAACTTAGCTATCCTAAACTCGACAACAGGCAGTAATAGTTTAATGTTACGCAGTCGATTATTCTCCGTCTTTTCTCGGAGCAATCTTTCATATCCATCAATAAAAAGATAGTCGTTAATTCCTAATACCTTTACTTCTTCAGGTAAATTTTCGAGATCTTTAATGTAGTTTTCCCACACATCTTCATCGCTGCCAAAATGGTGTTCAATGGAGCTTGGAGTGTGAACATGTAAGTCCCATTTTCTCCATTCAGATCCTCTTGAATAAGTGCCATCCATTACATTGTCCTCGGTCTTATTTTTTGGCTATCTTAATGAGCTTGACTTCGTTTTGGTCATATTTGTACTCGCTTAATGTTCCATCCTTAATCTTCTCCACAACCTCATCAACGATAAACAGCGGCACTAAAAACCATTCTCTGGGTATCACTGGCTTGCCAAAGCGGTCATTAATTTGAATATCAAGTTTGGCGGACTCAAAAAAGCGGTGCAGGATGTTTTCGAGTTTTGTTCGGCTGATATTGTACAACTCATAAGTTGCTACAATTTCCACGTCAGCCATTAAATAGGTTGGGTCTTGTTTGGCGTTGGCTATGCGTGTTTTAACGCTGCCGCCAGTTACACCTATTTTATGGATCAAGTTTCGGTTTTCGGCGATGGTTGGGTGGTCTAACTTGCTGCGAAGCACATAGATTGTTCCGCTGGCGGTGTCTTCTTCGCCAGCAATACTGTCGAATAATGGGCCAGCAGAAAGGGAAATAATGCGTCTGCTCGCATCATCTACATACAGCGCTTTTTGCATGGATCGAAGAAGCAAATCGCTCTCGGTTTTGTTATCGAAGATAACGCGAAGCCTGTAATCATTCTTATCAAAGCCGTGAATACGCTCTTTGCTGATTTCAGCGATATAGGCTTTTTGTCCGTTGACGATGAACCAATCTCCTTGATTGATTTCTGCCATTGTCGCTTGGCCTTTCTGGTTTTTGAGTATCTTGGCTTCGAGTAAACCACGGGTGAGTTGATCTTGTACTTGATCGAACAACGGTTTGAATTTGTCGAAGTCGGCGCAAGTCGTTCGGCTGGCAATTTCCTCTGCGGCTCGTACCTCTGCACGAGGTTTAACGTGCTTCAGAAAGGTCACGTCATGTTCTTTGGGAGCATCTACACCCAACTCGGCAAGCAGCTCTGCATCGCTTTTGTATTCCTTTGTTGGCTCGGCAATGGCATGTTCTGAGGCAAGTAAACCTTGATGGTCTAACTCTGCTACCAGATTATTACATTCATCCAGTGAACGAATGCGGTCTAGGCGCGTGGCGTATATGCGCTCAAAAATGTCTTTGTCTTCGCCGTGCTGTGGATGGTGCCCATGCTCTTCAACAAAGCGCTGTATCTCTTCAAAGCCTGCGATGATGCGCTCTTCTTTAGGGGTATGGGTAACTTTTTTAGCTGGGGCAATATCAACACCCAACTCCTCAAGTAACGCTTTATTGGATTTACGCTCTTTGGTATCAGCCATTATTTTCCTCCGCTACTTTGCGAGCAAGGAAAGCAATGCCCTCAGCCATGCGTTTTTCCCACGGGTCGGGCGATGTTAATTCCGGCAATCTTCCACGTTCTTTTTTGAACTTAATAGCGCGGTCTACCAAATCTCTCGCCTCTTCCTCTGTCATCGTTACTTTCTTGGCTGCGATAACGGCGGCTACCTGCTTCAGACTTTCCTCGCTCATGGATTTCGCCAAGATCGCGTAGGCTTCGCTGAAGGGGTTAATGCGGTCGATTAAATCTATATCTAGGTCGCGCACATCCATCGCATATTTTCTCACGCCGTCCACAAAGGCGGTGCTGCCACCACGTTCGGCATCATTGCCTTGATTGACAATCTCTTTTGCTTTTTGGGTAAGGTTTAAGGCGGCTATAGCGTGTTGACGGATGGCTTCTTGGTCTTCGTCATCCAGCTCTGGGTATTTGTCTTTAACAATCTTGCCCATGCGAACCTGTGTTAATTCTTCAGGAATCATTTCTTCATCGAAGAGGCCGCGTTCCAGCGCGGTTTTATCCTGCACGAAGGCGGTAATTACCTCGTTTAAATCCTCCTGACAGATACGCTGTGCATCTGGGCTTTTGGGTTCGGCAAGCCCTTTGATCTCAATTTGAAATTGCCCTGTAGCTTCATTGAAGCCTACATTGTTGCCGTTGGGGTCGTAGCCATTCTCGCCGTAGTCAAAGCCCTCTACTGGAGCGCTTTGTGCGTTCTTGGGCGTGAAGTTAAATCGTGGGGCGAGTACCTGCTCCATGAGCAAGCTAGCGGCAATGGCTTTTAAGGTATCGTTCACTGCATCGGTAACGGCTTCTTCCGAAGCGTCCGGCTCTGCGATCAGGTTGGTAAAACGCGCATGAGTTTTGCCTTTGGCATCACGTGTGGCGCGACCAATGATCTGAATAATTTCAGTGAGGCTGGAGCGATAACCTACGGTTAAAGCGTGTTCACACCATATCCAGTCGAAGCCTTCTTTCGCCATGCCAAGCGCGATGATAATGTCTACATGATCGCGATTGTGTTTTGCTTCTGGCAATTTTAGCGAGGCAGATACTTTGTCGCGTTTGCTTGGGTCATCATCTACCAAGTCGGCAATTTTTATGGTTCGCCCATCGGCTGCTTGTACCAAGTGAAAGCCCGTGGCTGGGTCTGTGCCAAGCCAGTTACCCAGCTCTTCGATGATATGTTCCACTTCCTTGATTTTATCTTTCGTGCTTTCACGGGAATTCACGTTGGGGATGTGGATAATGGTTTTTTCGTTTGGGTTTAATACGCTGAGAATGTCATCCGCATATGAACCAGAATAAAAGTAGTAGCCAATATCTAAAGTTTTTAAATACTCGTAACCGTTAAGCTGCTCGTAGTAGGTATAAGTCACCGTATCGAAATTAGCCTCATCTTGTGGGGATAGAACGGCTTCAGCATCACCTCTGAAATATGAGCCAGTCATGGCGATGATATGCACTTTATTACGGGCAATAAATTGTCCTAATTGTGCGCCTAAGCGATTGTCTGGATTTGCGCTAACGTGGTGGAATTCATCAACAGCGATCAAGCAGTCATCAAAAGCAGGTACGCCAAACTTATCAACAGCAAAGCGGAATGTGGCGTGAGTGCAAACCAATACTTGGCCGTCGCTTTCCAAGAACGCATTAACAGAATTAACCTTGCCGCCATCCTCTCCGGGGGCATTGCACAAATTCCATTTCGGGGCTACTTCCCAATCCCAATAGAAACCGTATTGGCTTAACGGCTCGTTATTGAAACTCGCACCAATGGATTTTTCAGGTACAACAATGATGGCTTTTTTAATGTTTTGGTTATGCAGCTTATCCAGCGCAATAAACATCAATGCGCGGCTTTTTCCAGACGCAGGCGGCGACTTAATCAGAAGATATTGTTCGCCCCGTTTTTCGTAGGCTCGTCCCTGCATGACGCGCATACCCAGCTCATTGGATTTTTTCGAGCTGCCGTTACAGGCATAATTTACTGAAACAGAGGGGATGGATTTATGTTCCGTCATTTTCAGGATACCTTCTTCTTGCCATTCGTTTTATTTGATGGCGTTGTCATTTTTGTATAGAGGTCGAAGAGCTTTTCTAGGCGCTCTGTATCATTCTTAAAGCGACGGCCAATGTAGATGCGTTCCAACACTTCGTCATTGCGCTCATGGGCATGACGCAAGTCTGCTGGCATTTTATCAGGGTTATAAAGGTCTGCTATTGTTGCAGGGAAGTGCGCTTCACGCGCTAGAAGAATATCCTCAGCGCAACGCGTTAGGTCTTCCTTGTTTTTTTCAGTAAGTTTGGGAACGGGAAATGTGTTCCATCCCATCGTGTTTGAATATCGAAAATCAGTTTTTAGCTTTCCACAAACTGTAGCGATCCAAACCAAATGAATACGCGAAGCTATTAACGACATGTTCCATAGAGGGGCATCAAAAAGGGCGAAGCAAAGATTAGTAACAGTTGACTTATTATCAATCAAACCAACGGGAAGATACTCTCGATTTTCAGACGAAACACAGGGCATGGCAATTGAATGAACCTTGCCAATATTCATTTCACGCATTTGATGTGACCGAGAAGCCATATCGTTCGCACTTTTATCGGGGCTAGATAGCCTTATGGCTCGAACGGCATGTATTCTCTTCTGAATAGCGAGTACATTTTCGGCTTCCTCAAGATTTTCGTCTTCTATCCACAAACAGTAGCGTTGCAATCCCCTTATAAATTCCGCTGAACCATAAATTTGACGAATAAATTTAGCTCTCTGTTCTTGTGTAAGCTGTAAAGCCGAAAGCTCTTGCCTGGATAAAAGAAGATTGCCGCCATCAACGGGTTTATTCCCAAACTTCATTTCTGATAATTGCGTCATTGGTTTTGACGATTTTCTAACAATTACGTTTGCACCTGAAACTAAATATGAATTTATATTTCCTACAGATTTTTCTATAGTTTCATTCTCATCGGACATAGAAAAAAGACGACGATTCATTCCTGCTTGATTAGAGATTCCTATGATTGCAACTGTAACACCTGCATTATGGCTGGCTAGATTAGCCCACTTAAAAGAGGTATGAGCAAAGCTAATTTCATGCCCTGTGTCAAAAATAAGAGGCCATATAATTGGAACTTGTTGCCCTTGGCAAATTGAGTTGGTACTTACAAAAGCACTCGCAGAATTAGTGTGTTCACCATATTCGGCTGCCTTCATAAACCACCCAGACACATAGTCAAGTGATTTCCAACTTTTTGTTTTACCCTTAAAAATCTTTTCCAAATCAGATTTTTGTTCTTTCGATTGCCATGTACTTCCTAGATACGGTGGATTGCCACAGATGTAGGTTTCACCACCTTCGTTTTCAAAATCTACTTCGGCTTGATTTGTAGGAGTGCTGAAAAGATCATCTCCAACTAATTTGACCGTCTTCCCCGTTGGGGGGCAAACAGATAGCCAATCAATTTCCAAAGCATTGCCAGAAGTAATCCAATTTTCTGTATCTAGCGGAAGAAACTCAGCAAGGGCGAGCTTTTGCCCTCGGTACAATACGTCGCATTGATATTCAGCAATAATTAAAGCCAATCGTGCAATTTCAGCCGGAAAGTCGCGCAACTCAATACCACGAAAGTTAGTTAACGGAATATCTGTTGGGCGGTCTTTCTCGCCCCGAAGCTCGTTAATCTTTGCCTCGATTTCTCGCATTTGCTTATAAGCAATAACCAGAAAATTTCCCGAACCACAGGCAGGATCAAACACGCGAATATTGGACATGCGTTTACGCAGGTTTAATAGCTTTCGTGGGTTATCTTCTGCTTGTTCCAACTGTTCGCGTAGATCATCCAAAAAGAGCGGATTTAGTACCTTTAAGATGTTGGGAACGCTGGTGTAGTGCATTCCCAATGCGCCACGTTCTTCGTCATCTGCCACGGCCTGAATCATTGAGCCAAAAATATCAGGGTTGATTTGCTTCCAGTCCAACGTGCCTACGTGGAAAAGATAAGAACGGGCAATTTTGGTAAAGCGTGGTACTTCTGTGCTACCAGAAAATAAGCCACCGTTAACATAGGGAAAGCCATCTGCCCATGAGCGGATGTTTTCTTTTTTGCGGTCTGCGGTTTTGGTATTCATTGAGCGGAAGATTTCGCTAATCACCTCATGGGTGTTCGAGGAATCTTTCGCGCTCATCTGTTCGATGGTGGCAGTAAACAAGTTATCGCCATTGAAAATGTCGGTGTCTTCCGCGAAGAAGCAGAATATCAGCCGCGCCATAAAGTGGTTCATATCGTGGCGGCGTTCTGACGTACCCCAATCGGGGTTGTTTCTTAGCAGCTCTACATACAAGCGGTTTAAGCGGCTGGTTGCCCGTATATCAAAGGTGTTGTCACGGATTTGTTTAACGGTGGTAATGCCAGCCAATGGCAGAAAAAAAACCAAAGTGATTGGGGAAGTCTTTGTAATCGCAAGCAACCGTTTCGCCTGAAGCAAGATCTTCCGCCTCAAGGTTGATGCCATCGGTTGCCAATATGAATTTGGCTTTGGCTTTAGTCGTTGCAGGGCTGGCTTTGAGTGCATTCAAAGAGGCGGTGACTTCGCCCTCAGCACACACAGCAATATGGATATTGCTGCGCTGTAATACTCCGCCCTCAACATCTGAAGCGTTGGTCGCGCCACTTTGCAGTCGCTTGATTGTGGTTGCCTTGTTGCCAAACGCTTCCAAAAAGGCATAGGGGAAGCTCGCCGCGTCAAATGCTTGCTCGGCTAGGTTACTAATGGCTTCTTCTATCTCTACTGCGTTCAACGGTGCTTACCCTTTATCATTATTGTCTTTGCTGCTGGTTTTCTTCTCTTCTATCCAACGTTCTATATCAGTCTGTTTAAAGCGCCAGCTACCGCCCACCTTAAAGCCTGGCAGCTTACCTTCGGCTGCCAAGCGGTAGGCGGTCTTCTCGGCGAGCTTTAGGTAGTCAGCCACCTCTTTGAGGGTCAATATTTCATCAGTCATTTATACTGTCCAAACACCCGTTTTGGTGAGAGAATAGGGGAAAATTGAGGAATTGGCAACCGAACGAAATGCTATTGAAATGCCATTGTCTTATCTAGACAATGCACAGTTATTGAAAGAGTTTAGGGAGTGAGAGCACATCTGTGGTGAATTATAAATTATCTCGATTTATGCATGGTTTGCATAATTACGCGCCCGACAGGTAATTCTGAAAAAACATAAAAAAACAATGGTATACATTAAATTTCCGATTCCGGGACTATACACAACTTAACCTTGAATCGTGCTGCTCATTGAAGCTTTCATATCAAGCCATGCTGGCTGCATACGCATAAATTAGTTACATTCAAGCTTTTTCAAACGCCTCAAATCGCGGATAAACTCTACCTCAAACCTTGGTATTGGAGTTGCGCAGCCACGACTAATAGTAAGCACCGCTATACTGGGTTTCCAGGTACCTGCGTACATCAGTCATTCCAGCAACATCACCCTGAAGCATCCACTCTAAAGCAGACTTTCCTTGAAACTGGCTATTCGGCTTATGAACCCAGCCTCTCCATTGCTCCGAGCCTGAAAATATCCCTTGTACGCTCTTATAAATCCCAGCAATGAGAGACAATCGCTGTAAAGTGCTGGGCGTTATAGTAACCGGTTCATTTTTATCTACCTGCCGATTCCACCCCTCCATTATTTCTGCGCTCTCCACCCCGGCAAGTTGGCAGCTTTGCTCTGCCGTTAATTCCCACTCATCCGCGATTCGCAAAAACAGCTTTGCCGCAACTCTATTGATTTCGGCATCACTTATAGAGTCGATTGAATTACGCTTGTTCATCTATTCTGCTGCTCATTTATCTCAGAACTTTCCCGAATATACCCGATAAACCATAATGCATTACAGCGAGCTTAGCTTTCTCTATCTCAAACCTTAGTATTTTGATTTATCAAAGAAGGGTGGTTAAAGTCTAGCGTAGAGGTAGCCCTGCTTCGCGGGTTTCATTTATTGGATGAATTTTCTAACAGCATGAAGGCTTGGTGCCAATAATGATGAATCGCAAAAAACTCTTAATAATCGCCCATGCCCCATCTGAGAATACCAAGAAGATGGCTGATGCAGTAGTGAAAGGTGCTACCAACCCTGAAATCGAGGATGTAGAAGTGGTGAGCAAAGCGCCACTCGACACCCAGCCTGACGACATCATTACAGCGCAAGCCGTCATTATCGGTACAACCGAAAATCTTGGGTACATGGCAGGGTTGGTTAAAGATGTATTCGACAGATGCTACTATCCATGCTTGGAGAAAACACAGGGCTTTCCGTTCGCCTTTTATATTCGAGCTGGACACGATGGCACTGGTACACAACGAGCAATTGAAAGCATCACAACTGGATTGCGATGGCGGTTAATACAGGAGCCGCTAGTTTGCCGAGGAGATTTTCAGGAAGAATTTCTATCTCAGTGTGAAAACCTTGGCTTATCTGTTGCTGCAAGCTTAGACGCTGGCATTATTTGAAGAATCGAACGCGACAGGATGCTTAATTGGCAACTGATTCTGTGATTTTTCGTCGTTGAGAAAACGTTGCTGAAAATTGTTGTCGCTCATTTCAGCTAAAATACTGCAAATAACAAGTGGCCGAGACATCCGACAACAAAATTCACATATTCCATATTCGTATAATTGCCCTTTGATCGAATCTATTACCCCTGCCTGGAAATAAAACAGGGCTTGCCGTTTGCCCTGTATGTGCGTGCCGGACACGACGGCACCGGCACCTGCCGCGCCGTAGACACCATCATAACAGGCTTGCGTTGGAAAGCAGTGCGGGAACATCTGGTGTGTCGCGGCGAATGGAATGAAGACTTTGTAGACCAATGTCGTGAGCTGGGAACCACTGTGGCCATGAGCCTGGAAGCGGGCATCATTTAACCGCTTCCACCATCAACACATCCTTTTCCACCCAGATCTTCACTTGCAATCCACGACTGTACATCAACAAGGGCATCTCACCTTTATCAATATCGGGCAGATCTTTAAACGTTTTCGGGTCATATTGAGTTTCATACAGCGTAACCAACTCTTGATCCGAATTCTGATAACGTAATTGTGCCGCCGTTATACCCTGGATTGAGCAATAACGTCCGCCGAGCAACTCCCGATCACCACCGAACAATGCAGACTCGGTCGGCATAAAGTCCAGCGCTGTAAAATAGTGCTGTACTGCCACCATGGACTCAGTTTTCAGTTCCAGCGGACGCATCTTCAGATGATTCTTTGCCACCTCCGCCGCGATACGTTCCGGCATGGAATAAAAAACGCCATCAAGTGACTGGTGGAGCCCGCCCCCAAACAGCACCAACAGCATCACCATGGCGACAGAGGTCAGTAAAGCACGACGGCTGAGCCGCTTATTATTTCCAGTAAACGGGTCAGCCTTTGCCATCCCCATCAACCGGTTCAATTCAGCTAACTGATCGACATTAAGTTGTTCCGCCTCGTAATGTGCCTGGAAGGCATCTTTCAATGATAGTTTCACTCTATGCCTCCTTTGCCACAACAGGATTTAATAACAACGTTAACTTTTTTCGCAAGCGATGGATACGGGATAACACCGTACCACGGGGTTGGGATAGTTCATCCCCAATATCCTGAGCGGTCATACCTTCCACCGCCCACAAATATACCAGCTCACTTTCACTATCCGTCAACGATTTCCAAATAGTGTCCAGTTCCTGCTGATTAATGAGAAGTTGCTCCAGCGGCGCGGTACTCAAGTCCAATGTCGCATGATCGGCAACATCCTCTTCCCGAAAAGCCTGCTGGCGACGGTACTGATCGATATATTGATTGCGGGCGATGCGCCGCAGATAGGCCTTTACATCCTGGGCTCGTTGAGCTGGCATGGCCAAATATTTTTCCACCGCCGTGTGCAGCAAATCGTAGGCCTGATCTGATTGTTTGGTGAGGGAATAACAGTAACGATACAAACCATTCCAGTCCTCAGGCTGCAACATGGAAACCATCGATCCATCCTTTATGCAGCAACGATATGAGTGCTGCCTCACTAAAATCTAAAGAGCTCATGAGTTGCCCCACGGTTTTCTTTTCCTGCAATGCTTTCAGCAATGATGTTTCCGGTTGGTCTACAGCATTTGCTTTCGGTTTATAGCGATCTCTTGCCACCACCAAATCCGTCCTGACCATCGGACATGTAAACGTTTGCTTGAACATCCCGGTTTGATGCTGCTGCCACAATTGATGAACGTCGTGGTTTAAGCATAGCGGGATCACATCTGCCGCCAACTGGAACACCACCTGACTCTGTTGCTCTGCCGGAAGGGCATTCAATACTTGCACATCAAGAGCGCTTCTTTCTTTGGCGTAATAACTTTGCACCAATGCATATTCCAACCTGCAAAGATCGGCCAAATAAGGCGTTTTATCCCCTACTGTTTCAATGCCTTCCAGAAACGTTGCAAAGTGTTCTCCGTATGCATCCAGATCACAGCTTGTGGCAGGGTGGCATCGATCATAGCGCACACACAATTGATCAAAGCAACCCGCACCTACCACCTGCTTTGTAACGGGGTACTGCTTTCCCATAACCGCGAGCAACGTTTGTTGCCGATTGTTCTGGTAGATGACTATCCTCTGACTGACATCCAGCATGCCACCGGAGCGCAAACGCATCGACAGTTGGTGAGACTGGTCACGAACAACTGCGTCACGAAAGGATGCCAATGTTGCTTCTATCGCCATAAATGCTCTGCCTTGATTCGCTCTGCTTCCAGTATTTTCCATTCTGGCAAGTTATGATCCCATTCAATCAAGGTGGGAACGTGTCCGTAACGTTGAATGGCATAGTGATACCAACGCCACACATCATCCGTAACCGGGGTACCATGTGTATCCAGCAGATAACCTGACTTTCGGTCATGACCGGACAAATGGATTTCCGCCACCAACTGCTGCGGTATACGTTGCAGGTATTCCGTCACGTCAAAACCGTGGTTAACGGCATTCACATACACGTTATTAACATCCAGCAGCAACTTGCAACCCGATCGCTGACTAACCTCAACCAGAAATTCAGCCTCATCAAGTGCACTGGATTGGTATTCAAAATAGGAGGACACATTTTCAATCAGCATTTCCTCGCCCAGAAAATCCTGTACCTGTTCAACGCGCATTGCTAAGTGTCGCGCGCTCTCTTGCGTGTAAGGCAGAGGACACAGGTCGAATAAGTAGTCATTTTCATAACGACTGAAGCAGGCATGCTCGGAATAGTGCGCCGCCTGGCAATCCTGCATCAATGTTTTGATCCTCGCTAAATAGGCCATATCCAGTGGATCTACCCCCCCTAAATTCAGATTCACACCGTGAAATGCGAGGGGATAGCGTTCCGCCATCCCCAGAATTGCACTTCGATCCAAACCACCTTCCGACAGCCAATTATCCACCAGCACCTCAAACCAAGGCACCGCGGGTTGTTGCGCAAGAATGTCTGACAGATGCTCATGGCGCAGGCCGACGCCTACGCCAGAGATCGAGCACTGATCTCGCTCGCTCATGCTGTTAGCTTTTTGCGGGCTTGATTTTGGCAACAGAGCCGCCTGTGATCTTGTCACAGGTGCCCTGGGGCACATACACCCACTCCTGCTTCAAATTGTTACCTGTTGCCTGCCCGGCACAGCTGTGGCTACCATCCAAGGCGCCACAGTCGTTCTTCCCTGCTTTGGCAATGCCAGCGCATTTCTCCCAGTGCGTCGGCTGGTCCGGCACGGCATGGGCATTCACAGCGGCCAGGGTACCGACCGCCAACAATCCGGCAAACAGGGACTGCACAGTTTTGCTTTGCTTACTCATATTGATCTCCAACAGTGATTTTTGTTACAGGCCATCGACCTGCTTTTTTAAAGACGAACGAAAACCACTGTTGATTGCAAACTGAGTGAAACTTTTTTAGACGTTGCGGGAAGTACAGGGGGTCACTGAAATGGAGGGGCTATTGATCCAGCATCGGGCAAAACAAGGCCTGGGCCGCGGGTTGAATTTCACCGGCATCCACAATCCGCTGCACAGGCGATAAGCTGAGCGCAATTCAGGGTGAATAAGATTCAGATCCATGAAAACTACACCCCCTATTGCTCAATGGTCACATAGTTGGGAAGCGCCTCGATGCGTTTAAACCAGGCATCAATTGCCGAATAGCTTGCCAGGTCAAACCCACCTTCATGAGCCACGTGGGTGTAGGCATACAGCGCAATGTCCGCAATAGTAAATCTATCACCAACAAAAAATTCGTGGTCTTTGAGGTGACGTTCCATCACATCCAAAGCAGCATAACCTTTTGGCCTTTTCTCTTCCAATTGCGTTTTATACTCATCTTCTGCATTCAGGATGGCGATCCAGTATCGCGATGTAGCAATAAAAGGCTCATGGCTATACTGTTCGAAGCACATCCATTGCAACACCTGCGCCTGATGTAGTCTTTCCTCTGGCAGCAAGTCAGAATCATATGCAAGATACCAAAGGGCCGCATTGGATTCTGGCAAGCAATGCCCATCTCCAGTCTGCAGTACCGGCACTCGACCATTTGCATTTATCTTCAGGAACGCTTCCGTTCGGGATTCACCTTTCGTGATATCCACCGCAATACGTTCGTAGTCAAACCCCAAAAGAGACATTGCCAAGCGGATCTTGTAGCAATTCCCGGATGTCGCAAACTCATATAACTTGTATGTACTCATTGGCTGACTACTTTTTTGATTACCGAACCCACACTCACTTTGCCTGGCTTTATCACCTTGGCATTAACTCCACGCAAGTTGAGCGCCTTTCCCTTCTCTGAATTCACGAACAGTGCAGCATCCCGACCAAAACGATTAATGAATTTCTTACAGCCAAGGTGCGGCTCTGCGGTTATTTCAATCACCGCATTACCTAGCTCAAGCCTTGTACCCGGTGGCAGATTTTCTTTACTCAAATCCATGTCTACATAAAACTGGTCACCCGCCAGCGCCCATTGCGACTTCGAATCAGCAATAAGAGAGATTGCCCTGGAATTCATTATGTTCAGTTGCATATCCGGATGGGCAGATCCGTCTGCCGTTTTGCGATAACCTCGAGCCAGCCAATTATCCCCTATTAATCCAAGCTCCAGATCCAGCTCAGCTGTCTGCAGTTCCTTGCGCTTACCTACTGCAGGCCGGCACACGATCAACTCCAATACACCCTGGTCTTTTGGTGCTTGCTTTATAAAAGACAGCCCTTTTTCCAGTTCATCCCTAGTCTTAAACATACTTCTTTCCCAATTTGGAAATAAATCAAAGTTGGTCAATACGCTATCGCCTTAGTTCGAAATTGTCGTAAACAGAACATTTCTATACACATTTAAATTACTCCCTAGAGAGCCCGTTAAATCTTGTCGCAATCATAACAATTACACAATAAAAAAATACAGCACCTAAATTGCTCAAGTTTATAAATTCCATTTTAAATAAACAGCTTACGATCTTTTCTGACTTGGTGTATTGCTTGCTTTATACCCTTAGTGTTCAACAAAACCATTGAGCTATCGATTTTTTACAGACCAGTCAGGAGACAATCATGGCAAAAGCCAAACTTACGTTTAAGGATATTGATGTAACGGTCACCGTACCAGTGGGTGTTCGCGTCGTCGAACTATCCGACAAACTCGGATCAGGAATCGTTTATGGATGTCGGGAAGGAGACTGCGGAACCTGCCTGATGAAGGTGGAGTCCGGTTGGGAAAACCTTTCTTCAGCATCCGTAATTGAAGACAAAATCCTGCGGGAGAATGCTGCAGGCCGACACCACAGACTGGCCTGCCAAGCGCAGGTGCTCGGTGACGTAACCGTCAGCCCGGCTTAAAACTACTTTACTATTAATGAGGAGAGAATCATGGCCAACATTACTTTCAGCAGTCCAAACTACAAGGACAAAACACTTTATGCGGTAGCCGGAAGCCACACTGAGTCCATACTGCAAATTGCACGAGAGCACAAAATACCCATCGACTTCAAATGTCAGGACGGCGAATGTGGTACCTGCCTGGTAAAAGTAACCCCACTGGGTAAGAAAGAACGTATGGCGGGCCCTCTTACCGACAAAGAGCGGACCGTGTTACTCGAGGTGGGTAAAATCACCAAGGATCAAATTGATAAAATGCTGGTGGACGATTTCCCCTGCACCTGGCGTCTGGCTTGCCAGATGATCATGCGGGATGAAGATCTACTGGTGGAATATGATGTTGAATAATCAGTTTATAGACTGACAGCAACACACCCCGTCTGCCGGGAGAAAACTCTGCTCAGATGTCAGGTTTCACTCGCTTGTCCCTGAGGTAAAGTTTGGCATCATATTCAACGACCCTGACACTGGTTAGTTTTTTTCCCCCGGCAGATATCACTGAGTGACTCACCGGTTTCCGGTGAGTAGACAATACCGTGCATGGAACATCGCAAGTGGCCGGTCTGTGGGTCAAAGATTTGCTCATCCTCTCCACCCAGCGGACGTGGCATATGGACACAGAGATTATGAAACGCTTTGACTAAACCCTGCTAACGCAGCACCACAACGGAATCTGACTCTCCCTGATAGAGCACATCAATCCGCCGACATGAACCTTCAGCGAGCTGATCCAACTCACAGACAAATATCCAACCTGACGCTGCATCCGACCCTACACTCATACTCGCACCCCGAAGAAACACTGCATTACAACGTTATATTATCCTACTTGCCATAGATCAACTATTCCGCAGCTAGCGCTCTGATCGATACTCATTTCAAGATATAATTACGGGAAGTATAGCTATATGATCAATCGAATCAGATGAATCAAACAATCCTATCGATTACCGCCTCTGTGCTTTTTCTTTTTAGCATCACCTCGATACCCGCCTATGCAACAGAAAGCGGGCCAGAGAGAAAAAGGAAATCCGCCGTCCAGCGCCATCTCGACATATGTATGTCCTGTCATTGGGTTGGGGCATTGGATGCGCCCCGCTTCGGCAGCAAGAAAGAATGGGCGCCCCGCATTGCCAAAGGTATAGAGACTCTGTATGAGCATGCTATTCACGGCTTTAACTCCATGCCGCCCAAAGGCACCTGTGAGGTTTGCTCTGAAGAAGACGTAAAAGAATTGGTTGATTATATTGTTAAGAAATCACAATAGAACTTGAGAGGATATAGCCTGAAGCCACTCGGGTCGTCAGGCTATATCCCGATGGAATCATTTGATCATTTTCTTAACCAGTTCCAAACGATCACCCATCAATGGAATTTTTTTCGCATAGGGGGCATAGCGCATGGGCAGGTCAAATTTGGTGGTGGCCTTGAGCAGACTGCGCTGGTGGGAGAACACGTCAAATGAGTTCTTACCGTGATAGGAACCCATGCCACTCTCGCCCACGCCACCAAATGGCAGGTTCGGGTTGGCCACGTGCATTACCGTGTTATTGACACAACCGCCACCGAACTGCACGCGATCCAGAATCTGGCGTTCTACCACTTCACTTTCCGTGAACAGGTACAACGCCAATGGATGTTCAGGCAATTTCTTGATATTGGTCACCAGCTCGTCCACGCTGTTGTAAGTAATCAGCGGCAGAACCGGTCCGAAGATTTCCTCCTGCATCACCGCATCTTCCATAGTCACATCCTTGAGAATGGTGGGCGCGATGAATTTCTGGCTGCGCTCGGTCTGGCCTCCGATCAGGACTTTCGCCTTGTCGATCAGCGCAGCCACACGATCAAAATGTCGCTCATTGATCATTCGGCCCAGGTCAGGGCTCTTGATGGGATCATTTCCGTAAAATTCACGCACGGCGCTGGCCAGTTCGCGCTCAAAGGCTTCCTTCACATCCGCATGGACATGTACGTGGTCCGGCGCCACACAGGTCTGGCCCACGTTCAGCATTTTACCGGCCAGGGTACGGCGCGCAGCGATTTTCAAATTGGCATCACTGTGAATGATAGCTGGACTCTTGCCCCCCAACTCCAACGTCACCTTGGTCAGGTGCTTGGCTGCTGCGGCCATCACAATCCGGCCAACGCGGGGGCTGCCGGTAAAGAAAATGTGATCAAAACGCTGCTCCAGCAACTCGTTGGTCACTTCCGTGCTGCCCTTGAACACACTGATGTAATCTTCGCTGAAGTTTTCCTTGATCATCTTCTCGACGACATCCGCCACTGTGGGGTTGAGGGAGGAAGGCTTCAATACAGCAGTGTTACCGGCGGAGATAGAACCGATCAGGGGCTGTAACAACAAAAGGAAAGGATAGTTGTAGGGGCCAATGATGAAAGTTACGCCCTGGGGAGTGGACTCGATGTAACTGCGACCCGGCTGTGCCCACATGGTGGTGGCCACCTTTTTAGTCTTCATCCATCCTTTCAGGTGCTTGATGGTGTGCTTGAGATCTTCGACGGCAGTACTGATCTCAATGTAGGCCTCGAATGGAGGACGGCCAATATCCGCTTTCAGTGCATCCTGGATTTCACCCTGATATTTAACGATTGATGCGCGCAGCTTGTTCAGCTGCTGGATACGGAAATCGTAGCTTCGCGTTACCCCGGTTTCAAAGAATGCACGCTGACGCGATACCGCGTCCGCCGCCCACCCTTGCGCCTGGGTTAAATTTTCAGATTCCAGAACAGCACCCATGGCTGGCCTCCCTGTATGATTATTGTGTGGATTGATACCGGGGACATTTCTAGAGCTTTTGCACTAATCTGACAATGGCAAGAACGATGGTACGACCTGACTCAATAAGTCACCCACTACCGTGCTCCCATTTCTCTGTACACCATTTCGCTGCCCACCATTTGATCAACTGACCTAATACATTCAGGCTCACAAGAGCAAAACACCGGATTTGCCAACCAATTCCTCCATCAAGTTCGCGAAACCCTGTCCCGCTCTCTAGACTTAAATGACAACCATATGCATTCAGGACATATTTGCGGCGCCGGACCCGTTGGACTAGGACTCACTGGACAAAAGGGAATTCATTATGTTGGCGAAACTCAAAACACTGCTCAATGGCACCACACTGCAGCAAGCCGAACACCGCATTGCGCAATTAGAAGCGGTGCTTCAAGCCGTAGACCAAAGCCAAGCCCGTATCGAATTCGATCTGGACGGCCACATCCTGGACGCCAATCAAGGGTTTCTGGATCTGATGGGTTACCAGCTGGATGAGATTCAGGGCCAACACCATCGCCTCTTCGTCAGCGATGACGACGCCAACAGCCCTGAGTACAAAACCTTCTGGAACAACTTAAGGCGCGGGGAATGCCAGTCCGGCGAGTTCAAACGGCGGACCAAAAACAACTCTGAGGTTTGGATTCAGGCCGCCTACAATCCGGTCCTGGATCAGGCAGGGCAGGTCAGTCACTTTGTTAAGTTTGCCGTGGACATAACGGACCAGAAGCGCGAACGGCAGTCCCTGCTGAGCCAGTTCGAAGCGTTAAACCGCTCCCAAGCGGTCATTCAGTTTGATATTGACGGCAACATTCTGGAAGCCAACCAGAATTTCCTGAATGCAATGGGCTACTCACTGAACGAAATCCAGGGCCAACACCATCGCCTGTTTGTCGGTCGGGAATACGCAGAAAGCCCACAATATCGTGAATTCTGGCACCGACTGCGTCTGGGCGAGTTTCAGTCGGGCACCTTCCAGCGTTTTGGCAAGCACGGTAAGGAAATCTGGATTCAGGCCACGTATAACCCCATCCTTGATGAAAACGGCAAGCCCTGCCGGATCATAAAATTCGCCACCGACGTGACGGAACAAACCCTGAAAAACGCCGACTACTCCGGCCAGATTGACGCAATATCACGCTCACAGGCGGTCATTGAATTCGATCTGGACGGCACCATCCGCCACGCCAATGACAACTTCCTGCAAACGCTGGGCTACACGCTGAACGAAGTAAAAGGCAAGCATCACAGCCTTTTTGTCGAGTCCGGGGAACGCAATTCCGCTGAATACAAGGCGTTCTGGAAAGCGCTTAACGAGGGCAACCATTTCACCGGTGAATATAAAAGGATTGGAAAAGGTGGTCGCGAGGTATGGATACAGGCTTCCTACAATCCGATCCTGAATTTGAACGGCAAACCGGTAAAGGTGGTGAAGTACGCCACCGACATCACGGAAGACAAACTGCGCAACGCTGATTACCAGGGTCAGCTCAATGCAATTTCGCGCTCCCAGGCGGTCATTGAATTCGAGTTGGACGGCACCATTCGCCACGCCAATGACAACTTCCTGCAGACGATGGGCTACACACTGGATGAGGTAAAAGGAAAACATCACCGGTTATTCGTGGACGAGGCCTACGCGCAATCGGCAGCGTATCAGGCGTTCTGGAAGTCACTTAACGCCGGTGAGTTCTTCAGTGAAGAGTACGAGCGACTTGGTAAAGGTGGCCGCCGTGTCTGGATCCAGGCTTCCTACAATCCAATTTTTGATGCCTCCGGCAAGCCCTACAAAGTGGTGAAATACGCCACCGACGTGACTGAACGCAAGCAGGCAGTAAACGAAATCAGCCGCTGCCTGCTCGCCCTGGCAGAAGGCGATTTGAGTAAGCGGGTTACCGGTAAGTATCAGGGCGAGTTCGATCAGCTTAAACAGGCCCTCAACTCAACCTTTGATCGCCTGCAGAATCTGGTGGCCAGTATACAAGACGCCGCCAACGACATTCAGGTGGC
Organism: Pseudomonadales bacterium; assembly: GCA_002708905.1. Classification (GTDB taxonomy): domain Bacteria; phylum Pseudomonadota; class Gammaproteobacteria; order Pseudomonadales; family Ketobacteraceae; genus Ketobacter. Next base: position 218,110 of record PAPM01000039.1, read on the forward strand.
CGCCAACGAAATCCAGAGCGGCAACCTTGACCTGAGCCGCCGCACCGAAAGTCAGGCGGCATCACTGGAAGAAACTGCGTCCAGCATGGAGCAAATGACGGCACAACTGAATACCAGTACCGGTAATGCCAACAGCGCCAACCAGACCGCGCACAAAGCGCAAGAGTCTGCCACTCGGGGAAAATCCGTGGTGAACGCCACTATCAATGCCATGCAGGCCATTGCCAGCTCCAGTAAGCAAATTGCCGATATCATTGGCACCATTGACGAGATCGCATTTCAAACCAACTTACTGGCCCTGAACGCAGCGGTGGAAGCAGCCCGCGCCGGTGACCAGGGCCGGGGGTTTGCGGTGGTAGCAGGAGAGGTCCGCAACCTGGCGCAACGCTCCGCCGTTGCCGCCAAAGAAATCGGTCAGCTGATCAAAGACAGCGTGGATAAAGTGGAGACGGGCACCGAAATGGTGTTTAAATCCGGTGAAACCCTGGAGGAAATCATCGGCCAGGTGGTCAAGGTCACCGAACAGGTTTCCGAAATCGCTGCCTCGGCATCCGAACAACTGGTCGGCGTACAGCAGGTTAACCAGGCCATCAGCAGCATTGATGAAACCACGCAACAGAATTCGGCGCTCATGGAAGAAGCCACTGCGGCCACCACTTCCATGGTGAATCAGGTGGACAAAATGCACCAGGAGCTCAGTTTCTTTAAACAGGGTTAGGGCAGCCAGGGACAGCCACCCGGCAAGATCATTGGTGATATGACGGCAGTTCCGCTAGAATTGGCTGACTCATTCTCAGCAGTTCCCTGTTAAGTCCTATGCAAGCAGCCAAATCCCTGTTTACCTATCCGCGTTATTGGGCGGAATGCTACGGCACGGCCCCGTTTCTCCCCATGTCCCGCAAGGAAATGGACGCACTGGGCTGGGATAGCTGCGACATCATCATTATCAGTGGTGACGCCTATGTGGATCACCCCAGCTTTGGCATGGCGGTTATCGGTAGGTTGTTGGAATCCCAAGGATTTCGGGTTGGCATCATCGCCCAGCCCGACTGGAACAGCGCTGAGCCTTTCCGGGCTTTAGGCAAGCCCAATCTGTTTTACGCGGTGTCCGCCGGCAATATGGATTCCATGATCAACCGCTACACCGCCGATCTGAAAATTCGTCACGATGACGCCTATACCCCCAACAATGAAGGGGGCAAACGACCGGATCGCGCCGTGCTGGTGTATTCACAACGCTGCCGGGAAGCCTATAAAGATGTCCCCGTTTTAATTGGGGGCATCGAAGCCAGTTTGCGCAGAATCGCCCACTACGATTATTGGAGTAACAAAGTTCGCCGCTCAATACTGATGGATTCCAAGGCGGATCTGCTGGTGTACGGCAATGCTGAGCGGGCGGTGGTGGAGATCGCCCATCGGGTCGCTTCCGGCCAGACCATGAAAGACATCCGGGATGTGCGCGGCACCGCCTGTCTCATTAACGAATTGCCTGCGGACTGGGAAGTGAAGGATTCCACCCGCATCGACACCCCCGGGCGCGTGGACCCCCATTACAACCCCTATCACTGGGAACAAACCAATGCGGCCCTGGAAGCGCCCTGTGCCACCGGTGACAACAGTGCCGGCACGGAAGCCCAGGTTGTGCACATCCGCCCTGCCGCCGGCAGCAAAAAACAGTATGTGCTCTTGCCCTCCTATGAGAAGGTCAGCAAAGATCCCGTGCTCTATGCCCACACCTCACGGGTGCTGCACCTGGAAACCAATCCATCCAACGCCCGCACGCTGGTGCAGAAGCACGCCGATCGTTTTCTGTGGATGAATCCACCGCCGGTGCCGCTTTCCACCGAAGAGCTGGACGATGTCTTTGAATTACCGTTCCAACGGGTACCACATCCTGCCTATGGCGACGCCCGCATTCCCGCCTATGAAATGATTCGCTTCTCAGTGAATATCATGCGCGGTTGTTTTGGTGGCTGTTCTTTCTGTTCCATCACCGAACATGAAGGGCGGGTGATCCAGAGCCGGTCCGAAGACTCCATCATTCGCGAAGTGGAAAAAATCCGCGACATGACGCCAGGCTTCACCGGCACCATTTCCGACCTGGGTGGCCCCACCGCCAACATGTACATGTTGAATTGCGTAAGTGAAGAGATTCACCAGAACTGTCGACGGCTGTCCTGCGTGTTTCCCACCATCTGCAAAAACCTGGTGACGGATCACAGCCCCACCACCCGCCTGTATCGACGGGCGCGGCAATTACCCGGCATCAAGCGCATCATGATTGCCTCCGGCTTGCGTTACGATCTGGCCGTACTGGACCCGGAGTATGTGAAAGAACTGGTAACCCATCATGTGGGCGGTTATCTGAAAATCGCTCCTGAGCACACAGAAGATGCGCCGCTTTCCAAAATGATGAAGCCGGGTATGGGCGCCTATGACCAGTTCAAGGAAATGTTTGATCGCTTTTCGAAAGAAGCGGGCAAAGAGCAGTACCTGATTCCCTATTTTATTGCCGCCCACCCGGGCACTACTGATGAGGACATGTTGAGCCTGGCGTTCTGGTTGAAGAACAACGGCTTCCGCGCGGACCAGGTACAAACCTTTTATCCATCCCCCATGGCCATGGCCACCGCCATGTACCACACGGAAAAAGATCCCATTCACCGCATCAATTACAAAACCGAGAAAGTCTTTATTCCCAAAGGGGAAAAACAGCGCCGACTGCATAAGGCATTTTTGCGTTACCACGATCCGGATAATTGGCCCATGTTGCGGGAAGCGTTAAAGCGCATGGGCAAAGCGCATCTGATCGGCTATGGCAAAAAGCACCTGGTGCCACCAACGCAACCAGCCAACCACCCTACGGCGAAGCTTAATAAATCCGAACCGGAGAAACGGCGCAAACCCAATCCCGGAGGCACCAAAGCCAAAGCGGGCAAGGGCAAGATTCTGACCCAGCATACCGGATTACCACCTCGCAGTGGCACGACGGCCAAGAAAGCACAAAGTCGTCGTAATGCCAAGCCTGCCGGTCGCCGCAAGTAATTACATTAGGTAGCCAAATCCAGTAGTATCTGGTCAACACCCAATCAGTACATAACAATAACGACGAGATACTACTTATGCACACCGCACTTAAGCAGCGGTTGGCATGGGGCTTGATAATCTGCACGGCATTAATCAATACAACCGGTTGCTATCAACCCCTGGAAGTAACGCCACTCCCACAACCTGTTTTTGATGAAACGACACTGCAGCATTTGCAGCAAAGCATGGCCAGCAATGTGTCCGCTATTCTGGCTCAGAACCAACTGCTACAGCCTGACGCCAGCGACAGGCTCAGCCGTTCTCCCTACCGACCACTTACCTTTCTGGATTGGCCTGACTGCTGGCAGGACGATCATTGCCGATACAGCATCAGTGAGACGGGTATTCCCGTCCAGACCTTTCCAGCCAACCCGGACGTCTACGCCTGGTGGCAAAACCGTTTGCAGGCACCGGATCAGGCAGCGGTTTGCGGCGTACGATTTGCCGGACCCGATCAGGTGCAATATGAACTGGCCAGCTTCAATAACCGATATGAGCTTGAGAGCACACCCGGGTTCATGCTGACCCACTACCAGCAATGCGGCAGTTGTTCCACCCTGCAGGATCTGGCCGTGTATGGCTCACTGGACCTCACAGTGATGGCAAAAACCTGCAGCAAACGCATGGGGTTCAGCAACAAGAAACTCTGCATGGAAGACATCGGGTTCACGCCCGCCTGCGCGGAAAGTTGGGCTTATAACGCGGAACAGACTGCGCAATCCTGCTTCATTTTATGCGTTCAGGAATATGGATTGATTCCACTCTTGTTGGGAACGGAATCCAGCCCCAACACCAACGAGGGCAGACTCAACCAGTGTTTGCAGTGCGATGAAATGATGGCGGGTCCGGGCTTTCAGTATTCCGCCGGGCGCACCCGGCGAAACTCCGGAATCGCCTCTGAAATCGATCGCCCGGAAGATCAGGTGTATGAGGTAGAGCATCGTTATTTTGATTAAACCAAGAAACTGGCGTCTACCCATACCCTTATTCAAGTTCCGTTAACTGCTTTGCTGCAGCAATACTCTCCCTGCGCCAAGTTTCAATACGTTCACGCAGTTCGCTCACATACTGCAACGTTTTTTCAGAAATATCCACGTCACTGCGATCCAGCCGTTTGCGCAGTATGACTTCCGGTTGTAAATCCTGTGGAATCAGCCCATGCCCTTGCTCGTTCAACAGGCGCTCGCTCAATTTTCCATAACGCCTGACCGGCAATCGATCCGTACGACACTGAACATCATGTTGGCGCACGTTCGACAACAATTCTTCATCCCGCAACAGGGGGCAGTTAACACTTTCATTCCAGGCATTATCGACATACTCGGACCAATGAAATTCGCCGGCCACCTGCCACTGGTTTCGCAGGCAGACAACATAAGGCGGGGGCGATTCACCGGTCAGCGGATCAGGATGAATGGCCAGAATCCGGTTCCAAAATCTGAGCCCGTGGAAATTGGCGGTCAGGTCCGCATAGGAAAAGACACCGGTGGTTTGAGCGCCGAAATAAACCGCCTCGGACCACTCGCCAAACAGCAGTCCACTCTCGATGGATCGGTGCAGCTGATCCGTCACCGCAAAATAGCTGAATCCTTCGGTAAAGAAATGGCCCAGTTTGTCAGTCCCCAGTTCAACATTATCGACATTGATCACTGAGGCCATACGCTCTGACAAAACCAGCGACGGCGACTCCTGCCAGATAAAATCCTTGTAAATGGAATCCTGCAATGCAACTGAACGGCGAGCGACCCTGTCATTCTCTTCGGCAAACGATTCCACCTGCCCGACCAGGGTACGGGCCAGCTGTTCCACCAACTTCTCGTAAAGTCGATCTTCGTTACAGCCGGGCTTAAGCCATTTGGGCCCGGTTTTATGGCGCGCATCCATGACCCGGCCGTTGGCCCGTTTCACGGCAAGATGCAAACGCCGGTTGACTTCCTGATCGAGCACCGCAGCACTGTCTGCCATTGCCCGCGGAGAGCCATCCGGAATGGTGAATTGGTCCACTTCGGCCGCGCCACCCTGAGTGACATACACCAGCAGCAGTAAGGACCACAAAAACATTGAGTAAGAACGGTTATGCACTGGTTATGAACCTGAATCTGAATCCGGTTCGATCACCAGGTTTTCCTGTCCCAGCCAGGTGACAAAGCCAGCTGCGTTTTTATGGCCACCCCCCCCGAACTGCTGAGCTATCTTTGCCACGTCCTCGCCGTCCTGAGCTGAACGCAACGACCAGCTACGCCGCAATCCCTTATCACTGTAACCCGCCGCAAAGGGTTGTCCCTCGGCCAACTCACCCACCAGCTCACTGACAATGGCCCGCGGACAATTGACGATGGGAACACGATAACCCGCCAGGGTTCCCATTTCTGCGGCCCGTTTGCCCTGCTCGATCATCTGCTTGCGATAGCGGTTGATGGCATTGCCATCGTTGACCAGGCTTTGGAACGCCTGTTCATCCTCGACCGCTTCATGCCAACGGGCAAAGCTGAACGGCTGGGACATCAATCCCGCATTCAGGTCATGGCTTTCGGGAATGCGCCACCACCACATGTCCCGATCCTGCACGCAGGCGATTAATCTGGGTGGCGGTGTAGTGTGAAAATACTCCCAGGTGATCATGGCACCGGAGCGATCCATATCAAAGTTCAGTTCCAGATTGTCGAACTGTTGGTCCAGACCAGCCAACTCGTTGACCGCCGTAACGTGATGATCCAGCACAATGACTTTGTCCGCCTGCTGGCACAACTGTTCCATCCCGGCCCGCTTGTAGGCGTAATCCAGCAAATACACCACCCTGCCTGTGGCATCCGGCGGCGCATCCCCGTGAGCAGCCGGCAGATAATCCGCCTCGATGTTGTGGTTCAAATGAAAGTGCACCCAGGCACTGTAAGCACTGCCGAATCCATCCAGGCAGTTGGCGTGAAAAATTATCAGAGGGAACGGTTCAGTCATACTGCATCTTCAACGGCTGAGTAAAAGGGGCGCGCACTATATCACGCGCCGAAAATTTCGGTCAGTGCACGATCGGTAAAACTCACCAGATTGGGCCATTTGTTTACCGTTTCCTTTAACGGCGTTTCGATGGGCGGTTTGAGGATATTGGCCAGATAACTCACAGCCACCACATCCAACTTCACCGGCTGCTCTCCGCCAAACCATTGTTGGTCGCCCAGGTACTGCCCCAGGGCGTTCACGTGTTTGGTACCAATGGAATAGACCTCTGCCCGATTGTGACGGCCCATGCCCTGCCCCACGAGATCCCCCTGGATTTTTTTGCGGATCTGGTTGGTGATCACCGGTCGGATCAATTTGGGGATACCGGCAAACATGGTTTCCCTGACCTGCTCCCAGTTGGCGTCATCCATCCACCGGCTGTACAACATGACGAAGTAGAGGCTTTCTTCGCACATAGAACGCATGGCGTGCTGCACGGCCTTTTGCTCATCCGTTAACGGCGCGTCCAGATCAATAGCCTGATGGGAATGCAGATACTCATAAATCTGCTCTGAATCCCCCATCATCTGCTTGTCGATTTTCACATAGGGAATCTTGCTTTTCGGCCCTTTGCGGGGATCATTCTGTTCAACCACTTTGAAGGGCAATTGCCCCAATTTCAAATACCCTTCCAGCTTCATGCAAAAAGGCGAGGGATTAGGCAGTCCCCAGGCCCGACTGAATTGATACACGGTGATATCGAACATAGTGTTTCCTTATTTCACTACGACTTTTTTGGATCATACCGCAGGCTGTACAGTTTTGTGAGTGGTCTCTAAACTTGTGTCTCATTTTTGCCCCGGGCTCCGTATTGTGCTCCCTATTGAACAGGTTTTGACAGAACTGCTCCAGGCCAACCAGCAACATTCCTGTGTCGTGCTGCAGGCGCCACCCGGTGCCGGCAAAACCACACGGGTGCCACTGGCGTTACTTGAGTCTCCGTGGCTGCACGGCAAAATTATACTGATACAACCACGGCGCCTGGCCGTGTACAGTGCCGCTCATCGACTGGCGCAGCAGCTGGGTGAAACACCAGGGCACCGTGTTGGCTACCGCACCCGTTATGACCGCTGCGTCAGTGAACACAACCGGATTGAAGTGGTTACCGACGGTATCTTTTTGGCACAGATTCAAAGAGACCCGGAACTCAGGGGCATCGCCATGGTGCTGTTCGATGAGTTCCATGAACGCTCCGTCAATGTGGACCTGGGGCTGGCCTTTGCCCTGGAAGCGCAACAACTGCGGGAGCCGGACACGCCGCTGCGCTTGCTGGTAATGTCCGCCACGCTGGACGGCGAGCGCCTGAGCCAATGGCTGGATGCTCCGCTGATCCAATCGCTGGGGCGGAGTTATCCCGTGGCCACCCACTACCGGCCCATCCCCCGGGATCGCTATCCTGACCAGGCTATTTGCGATGTGATTGAAGAAGCACTGCGCCGCGAACACGGCAGCCTGCTGGTGTTCCTACCCGGCATGCGGGAAATCAGGTCAGTACAACGGCGGCTGGAAGAATCCGGCCTGCCGGATGACCTCCGGCTTTACCCGCTGCACGCCTCGCTGCCCAAAGAACAACAACAGGCAGCGCTCTCCCCGGCAACCGCAGGCACGCGCAAACTGGTGCTGGCCACCAATGTGGCGGAAACCAGTATCACCATCGAAGACGTACGGGTGGTGATTGACAGTGGACAGGTGCGGGTAGCCCGTTACGATGAACGGCGGGGACTGAATGGTCTGCACACCGAGATGGTGTCGGCGGCTTCGGCAGAACAACGCCGCGGCCGCGCCGGCCGCACCCAGCCCGGAGTTTGCTACCGGCTTTGGGCTGAAAGTCGTCATGCCTCCCTGAAAGCCTTCAACGATCCGGAGATACTCACCACCGACCTGCAACCCATCGCCCTGGAGCTGGCCCAATGGGGCGTGCACGACCTGAACGACCTCACCCTGCTGGACCGCCCCCCGACAGACCGACTGCAACGGGCGCGAGAATCCCTGCGCCAACTGGGCGCCCTGCGGGATGACGACACCATCTCGCCTTTTGGTCGCCAACTGGGCCAGCTGGGTCTGCCTCCCCGGCTGGCCGCCCTGGTGCTGAACAGTCAAGGCAGCGCAGTACAAGAAGAGGCCATCCGCTGCGCCGCCATTCTCAGTGAAGGGGATCCAATGCGACAATCAGCGGACCAGTTTCAAGCGGATATTCACCTGCGGCTCGGACAGCTTGAATCCGGGGGTCCGCAACGAATCAAAAACCTGGTCAAGCAGATCCGGCAACGGCTCCCCAAAGTCGCTTCTCCCCCGCAACAGCTCACCCTGTCTCAGGCCCTGGCCAAGGCGTTCCCTGACCGCATTGCCCAGCAGCGCGAAGGTCACGCCCAGCGCTACCTGATGAGTAACGGCAAAGGAGTTCAGTTACAGCGCAACGACAAACTGTCCGCACACCGCTATCTGGTTATCCTGGAAGCGGGCGGCAGCGACACAGAAGCACGGGTGGAGCTGGCCTGCCCTATTACCCTGGACGAGTTGAAGCAGGCATTACCGAATTTGCTGGAGAGCCGACCTGCTGTTTACTGGGATGCGGACCGGCAAGCGGTCACGGCCCAGCAGCAACAACGACTGGCCGGCCTGGTGTTACACCAGCAGCCGCTGCCAAAGCCCTGGCCACCGGAGGCACAGGCACGGCTGTTGGCAGCCCTGGTCGATGCCCGGCTGGAGCCTTTACCCTGGGATAACAGCAGCCGGCAATTCTGTTCGCGCCTGAACTGGATCGCGCTGCAGCAGCCGGGTGCCTGGCCGGACTTCAGTATGAATACCCTGTGTCAGGAAGCACAGCAGTGGCTGCTGCCGTTTCTGGAGAACCGATACAGCTTCGGGGAACTGGCGGAGGTCCCCCTGCTGGATGCCCTCAAGAACCGACTGGGCTGGGAGCGGTTGGCGCAACTGGATCAACAGGCGCCGGCCTGCTGGACCCTGGCCACCGGCACCCACCGGATTCACTATGAGCACAATACCCCGACACTCAGAGTCCGCCTGCAGGAGTGCTATGGCCTGCAAAACCACCCCACCCTCCCCGGCGGCTGTCCGCTCACCCTGGAGCTGTTGTCCCCGGCGCAACGCCCCATCCAGATTACCCGTAACCTAATTGCTTTTTGGTCCGGCAGCTATGCCGAGGTCGCCAAAGAGATGCGTGGCCGTTACCCCAAGCATTTCTGGCCGGATGACCCCGCCTCTGCCAAACCGACCACACGCACCAAGCGCTCAATGGGAGGTTAGGAGATGGTTACGTCAACTGATTGTTGCGTGACCGATGGGGAGTGTGTACTGTAGTGCCTATAACAATAAAAAAATCCATTTGGGGTATTTCGATGTTCTCCCTGCTGCGGAAGAATACGATGAGTGATTTTTCCTTAAAACGCCTGGCCCATTGTGGCGATCCACTGGCAGACTCCGTAGCCTTACGGATTGATCGTCGGCGCCCCTCCCAAATGATGGATGAAGTGATTTACCTCGCCAAGACCGAGATCAACGTCTATCAGGAATTCATCGACCAGCTCAACACCCTGCCCGAATGGCTTGATTGGGATCAGATCGAACACGCCCGCCGCCTGCAGGCCGCCTTCAATCACGCCCGTTCCATTGCCGTCTTCTCCGGCAGCCTGTTGGAAGGCTACTGCCAAAACCGCGCGGCGGTGGCGCTGGTTACCCGGGGACACCTGCACCATGAAGTTATTCGGCGCATCCACGAAACCAATTACCTGCTGCACAGTCTGAACCAGCCCGCCAGTTTACGGTCCGGCAAGCCCGGGTTTCGCGCGCTGGCAGAATTGCGGCTGTCCAATGCCATGATCCGAAAAAGTCTGCTGTCGAGAGGCTGGCCGGAACACTACAAAAGCGCGCCGCTATCGCAACTGGATCTGGCGTTCGACATGCTTGAATTCGGGTTTATTGCCACGTTGGGGATGGAACGTCTGGGCATTCAATTGAGTCTTGAGGACAAAACCGCCATTCATCATTTCTGGCGTTATTGCTCCTGGCTTTACGGACTGGAACCCGACCTGATTACCGACGGGCCGGAACATGAGAAAACCTTGTACGATCAACTGAGCCAACGTCAGAAACGGATTTCCAAAGAGCATGAGTTGTTAGCCCACACTACATTGCGCTGCGTTACGGAGCAGGCGCTGTTGAACCTACCCAGAGAGCTGCTGCTGAGCTTCAGTCGGATTTGTCTGGGTTCGGAAAAAGCCGATGCGCTGAAAATAGAGCAACCTGCAGGCTGGCAACGCAGAGCGCATTTCTATGTGACCGCCAATCGAGGGGCCACCTTCGTGCATTACAACATTCCCGGAATGAGCGGTTTGAACCGGCGCATTCATCACTATCTGTCCCGCAATATTACCGTGCCGCCTCAGGTGCAGGAACGCCGCCCGGGCTCGCTGCAAAAAATAGCCTAGCAGGCGGACTTAACCAGCCAACGAGGATGCTTCCACCGAACAGTTACGGCCCCGGTGCTTGGCCTCATACAGCGCTTTATCGGCCGCTTCGATTAGGTGAGGAGCATCTGTTCCCATGGCAAGTACTTTGCCGACAACACCCAGGCTTGCGCTGATGGGAATACGCTCCCCCTTATAAATAAAATTCAATACATGGATCTTTTCACGGACACGCTCCGCCACCGAATAGGCTTCGGTCTCATCGGTATCCGGCAACACAATGGCAAACTCCTCCCCTCCAAACCGTGCCACCAGATCTGTGCTGCGACAAGCCACTTCCTTGAGTGTATTCGCCACCAGGCGTAAACAATCATCCCCCACCAAATGGCCATATTGATCGTTAAACTGCTTGAAATGATCGATATCCACCAGCAACAGTGAAAGCGGCTGCTGTGTACGAATCGCGCGCTCGATTTCCCGTGTCAATGTTTCATCGAAATAACGACGATTATGAACTTTGGTAAGGGGGTCCGTAACGCTTAATTTCGCCAATTCCCGGTTCGCAATTTCCAGGTTGGTCATGGTGCGCTCCAATTCCTGGGTACGCTCATTGACTCGGTTTTCCAGCTCTTCGTTGGTCCGAACTTGCATTTGCAACATGGCATGCTGGGCTTGCAGCTTTTCTTCCCGCTCCTTGTTCATCAGCACCTGAAGATCCAGCGCTTGGGCCTGGACCACCTCTCGGTGCAGCCGTTCACGGTTAATACGCTCAGCTAGGGCAAAAGAGAGCAACAGCATCTCCACCACAAACCCGATCAACTGTCCGTTCTCGGTCAGCATGGAATAGGCGAGCACGCCCTCCATCATCAACACCGCCATAAAGGTAAGCGCTATCAATCCTCCCCAGGCAATTGTGAAATAGCGGGCAGACACATTGCCTTTAACCCATAAACTGATCGATGTGGCGAGAGCAACTATGCAGGACACCAGTGCGGCCAGTTCGTTAACCCGAACCAGATAGTCGTTACCCAGCAACAGCACCATGGCGGACACCAGCCAATAGACGACAAAGAACGTATTGAAATGCAGCATCCAGCCGCCATACTGCTTCAGTTCGAGAAAATTTCGGATATACAGCGCGGCGGCAAAAAAGCTCAGATAAATCGAAAGGGCAAAACCGTACAACCTTAACCATTGGCTGTTCCCCCAAATGAGATGGTCGCCCACACCGGTGAGCCCCGCCTCATACATCATGACGGAAAAGGCATAGAACGTATAAAACAGATAACTGTTGTCACGGGTAAAAATATACAACGACAGGTTGTACAGCATCATGGCGGCCAGCACACCGAAGGCCAATCCATACCACACATAACGTTCCAACTGATGTTGGTCGAGCGCTTCCTGCTCCCAGATATACATGGGGAGAAATATATTAAAACGGGAACCGGCGCGCAGATAGATTTGTTGCCGTTGCCCAGGCTCCAGGGACAAGGTAAACAGCCAACTGGTATTACTGGTGGAACGATCCGACTTCGACGTATTCAATCCTGACTCCACCATGGCGATGGTGCCACCGGTTTCATCCAGTACAAACAAATCCAGGATGGCCAGGTTTATCCAGCGTACTTCCAACTGGCGCTGAATGCGGTGTCCGCTTTTATTTTCAACTTCGAATCGAAACCAGACCGGAGTGGAGCTTTTGCCAACATTAATCGACGTTTTTTCAAGCGCCCGCCAACCGGTATCCGGCAGCTGCTGCGGTTGAGAAATATCCGCATCCTCCGGTTCCACCCAATAACGAACTTCCGAAGGATGAACCCGGATCTCCTCGTCAGCAGCGAGATTCAAAATATCATTATGTAGAGCAGCATTCGACAGGCTGCAGACAATTAACGCCAGCAGGCCACAGCTCCACACACAACAATGTTTCAGCACAAAAAATCACTCAATTAGACAGATCTGAATTAAAGTATAGTTTGGAACACCAGTGTTACTTTTACTGCCTGTTGTGATTCTGTAACCCAGAACTCACAGAAGGGATTTTTTTGTCAAAGCTAATCAACTATGGGAAAGTAACCCTCAGCATGACAGTATATTGTTATTAATTATCCCTAACCAAACTGAATTAATTTGGCCGCATGAATCATTCAACCGAACTGCACTATAGTATTACCCCAATCGATCCCTATGCCCATTTATTTCAGGTGCAACTGGATATACCTTTTGCCATACCAGCAGGTCAACGCCTGCGCCTGCCCAGCTGGATTCCCGGCAGTTACATGATTCGGGACTTTGCCAGGAACATCGTGGTTATGAATGGGGCATGTGATGGACAGAGCATAACGCCGGAGAAGGTGGACAAGCAATGCTGGAGCTTGCCGCAATGCAATGGTCCGGTCACCATCAGCTACCAGGTGTATGCCTGGGACATGTCGGTGCGGGCAGCCCACCTGGATCAAAACCATGCTTATTTCAACGGCACCAGTGTCTTTCTGGAACTGGAGGGCCATGGCGACAAGCCCTGCACCCTGGATATCCATAACGCCACCATTGCGGAAGCCCGCCACTGGAAAGTGGGCACCTCCCTCCCCACAGCAGGTGCGGAACGCTACGGCTTTGGCCGCTACCGTGCTGAAAACTATGCCGACCTGATCGATCATCCAGTGGAAATTGCAGACTTCAGCAAAGTCAGTTTTGATGCCTGCGGCATTCCCCATGACTTTATTCTGACCGGCCTGCACAACGCTGACCTTGAGCGGCTGGCAGAGGATCTCAAGGTGATTTGTGAATACCAGATCAAACTATTCGGCGAACCCGCACCATTTGAGCGTTACGTGTTTATCACCTGGGCTGTAGGAAACGGCTACGGCGGTCTGGAACATCGCGCTTCCACCAGCCTGATCTGTAATCGGGACGATTTACCCTGCCGTAATGAACGCGGCAACATCAGCGATGGCTACAAAACCTTCCTGGGTTTGTGCAGCCATGAGTATTTTCACAGCTGGAATGTGAAGCGTATTCAACCGGATATACCCTACGATCTCAGCCAGGAGAACCACACCCCCCTGTTGTGGGCGTTCGAAGGCATCACCTCGTATTACGATGATCTCACACTGGTGCGCACCGGCTTGATTACAGCGGAGGAGTATCTGGAACTGGTGGGGAAAACCATCACCCGGATTCTGCGCAACCCGGGCCGCTTCAAGCAATCCACCGCCGCTTCCAGCTTCGACACCTGGACCAAGTTTTACAAGCAGGATGAAAATGCGGCCAATGCCATCGTCAGCTACTACACCAAAGGTGCCCTGATTGCGCTGGGTCTTGATCTTACCTTGCGTCGGCTGAGCCACAACAGCGTCAGCCTGGACGATGTGATGCGGCAATTATGGCAACGTCATGGTCGGACCCAGCGGGCTGTCGCCGAATTCGACATCCAGAATCTTTGCCGTGAACTGATGGAAAGCCAGGGCCAGAGCGCATTGGTTGAACTGGATGCGTTTCTTGAGAATGCCATTTACGGTACCGCCGACCCGGACTTCCACAGCCTGTTTGCCGCCGTCGGCGTTAGCTACCATACCCGGCCCGCCAGCTCGGCCAGTGATACCGGCGGCAAACCGGCACCAAGCACAAGCCCCCGCATAGAACTGGGTATCCTCACCGGTGCGGACAGCAGTGGCGCCAAAGTGCAACGGGTCCTCAACGGCAGCAGTGCCCATCAAGCCGGTATTTCAGCTGGAGACGTGCTGATTGCCCTGGATCGCATCAAGCTGGACAACAGCAATCTGGAGAAGCTGCTGGGCCGTTACCAGGCAGGGGACAAGGTTGAAATAGTCGGTTTTCGCCGGGATGAGCTGATGACGTTCAGTCTCACCCTGGCCGCCGGCGGCGAGGATACGGCCTACCTGCAGATTGAGGATGAGAGCCAACTGAAAGGCTGGCTCAGTTAGGAATCCGGCATCAATAGCTGAGGGTCCAGACGTTCCTGATACCAGTTCAGGCGCCAGCATAAATGGGGGCCGGTGGCACGCCCGGTGGCCCCCACCAGCCCGATCGCCTGCCCCTGCTTCACCTTCTGCCCTGACTTCACCAGCAACTTGCTCATGTGCAGGTAGCTGGTGTTGATACCGTGGCCATGGTCAATCACCATAGTGCCACCGGAAAAGAACATGTCCTTGTGAGCCAGCGTCACCACACCATCGGCCGGGGCCAGAATTTCAGTGCCCTCCGGCACCGCAATATCGACACCAAAATGCGGCCGTCGTGGCTCGCCGTTATAAATCCGCTGACTGCCATAAACACCGGTGATCGGTCCCTTTACGGGCCATTCAAACCGCTGGAGGAACCCAAGCAGTCCACTGTCGGTATCCCGCGCCTGCTTTACCTCGCCGGCTTCCGCCTGGATGCGTTTCAGGTGTTTGGGATCAGGGTTTACTGTGCGGGCAGGAACCCCTTCTATACGCTGGAGATTGTATTCGCGTTTCTCAATGGTGAATGGCAGCGACTTTTGCTCCCCACTGGCAAGGATCAGTTTGAGACTCTGCTGCAACGGCTCATCGCGCCCGAATCCCAGCACAAATTCACCTTGGTCGGTGAGCGGTAAACGGCGACCGGCATAATAGATTTCCGCACCGGATGGCACATGCCCAATGACCATCCCCCCCTGCGTCAACTCACCCTGCAATGACAGATCCTGAAGCGTCAGCGACTGGGCCCACACTGAACCAGTCAAGGCATAGAATCCAATCAGTAACGTTCGCAGCAGGGCGACGCCAAATTTTTTCAAGGTTGCTCTCCACTGTCTGAGTCGGAAGCCTGGTCGGTGTCAGCGGCCTGTTTTGAATTTGAGGCCGCTTTTAACAGGTTTAAGGTTTCATCGGACAGGTAGCCGTCTGCCACCCAGCCCTGAGACTTCTGCAAGTCCCGCAGGGCGCGTTTTGTGCGCGTCCCGAATATGCCATCTACAGCACCTATGTCGTAACCTGCCTGCGTCAACGCCTTCTGGACCCATTGGACCGTTTCCACAGTAAGTCGTTCATCATCAGGCGGCATCACCGCAAGCTCGCCGGCACCGTTAATCCGGTCGGCCAGATGCCCTACCGCCAGCGCGTAAAATTCGGATCGATTCCACCCCATGATGACATCAAAATTCTGGTACACCATAAACGCCGGCCCCCGATGGCCGCTGGGAATAATAACGGAAGCCGACAGCTCCAGATTGGGCACGGGATTGCCTGCCACATCCCGAATGCCCAGCTGACGCCATTCCGACAACGGCTTGCGTACATCCCGTCCGGCCAGGGCGTAATCGAATTTTTCCGGCAGCTGCACTTCCCGCCCCCAACGCAGATTACGCTCCCAGCCTAATTTATTCAGGAAATGAGCGGCGGAGGTGAAGGCATCGGGCAAGCTGTTCCATAAATCCGCTTTTTTATCGCCATCCGCATCCAGGGCATAGCGCCGATAGGCGCTGGGCATAAACTGCATGTTGCCCATGGCACCAGCCCAGGACCCCAGCATGGTAGTGTGATCCGCCACCCCGTCTTCCACCAGGCGTAGCGCCTCCATCAGTTCCACCGTAAAGAACTCGCTACGGCGGGGATCACAGGCCAGCGTGGTCAGTGAATCAAGCACATTCATCTTGCCTAGATAGGAGCCGAAGTTGGTTTCTAGCCCCCAAAAGGCCACCAGATACTGGGGCGGTATGCCGTATTCACGGGTCAACTGCAGCAACAGGTCATAGTGCTGCTTCAGCATCTGCCGACCTTTCTGGATGCGCTGCTCGTTAACCCGTTGCAATAAATAATTATGGAAGGTTTCGGTGAACTCGGGCTGTTTGCGGTCCAGCTCAATGACCCGCGCCACATAACTGACAGCCCCCAGTTGAGTGTCCACCACCTCCGGCGCAATCTTCTCGTCCAGCGCCCGCTGCTTAAGCTCTGCCACACATTGACTGAAATGAGCATCCGCTGCAGGCTCAACGCCCTGCTCACCAGCCCAACTCAATCCACTGCAAGCCAAGCTGGCCCAACCCAGAACAGCCCCGCCCAACAGGCACCGGCCTATTTTGCAATCATATGATTTCATTCAGGTATTCCTACACCCTGCGATTCCATCTTCAGATCCTAACAAAGTTAACAATCCACCGACAGCGGGTAACGAGAAAAGAGAGTCTACAATGAATATTGAGCAACCAAAATCAAGGTCGGTCCTTATCCATGTCGCTGCTGCGCATTCTGTCATGGTTTATCCTGCTTCTGTCAGCGGGCGCACATGCCAATAACATTGAACTCACACCGGATGTTGGTACCACTGCGCTAGTCCCCCTGGCCGAGGTGTATGTGGATGAGCATGATACCCTGACACTGAATCAGATCACCACGTCCGCCACCTTCGTTCCCGGTGAGCAGGAAACTCTGAGCCTGGGCTTTACCAAGGCCCGGGTGTGGCTGCGTTTCCGCCTGCATAACCCGCTGCCGACGCCGCAGTATCGCATCCTGTATATGAATTATTTTCTGCTGGATGAGGTTGTGCTCTTTTCAGAACAAGACGGGGAATTCACCCCAGAGTACAGTGGACGACGATACCTGGCGGAGCATAACCGGAGCCCGATCCCCACCCGTTTTTTCCACTTTGAAATCACCGTTCCTGCCGCTGCCACGCAGACGTATTATCTGGCCCTGAAAAGTGAAGACGGCATTTCCACCGCGGCCACCTTGATGCAGCGGGAGCAATTTCAGCGCCTTATGATCACCGATACCATCGGCATCACCCTGTTCAGTGGCCTGATTCTGGCAAACCTGTGTTTTGCCTTGTTTATGTTGATTAAACTCAGGGAAAGGGAGTTGCTGTATTATTTTGGTTTTCTGCTTTCCCACCATGTGTTCACCATTACCATGCTGGAAGGGGTGCCCGCCAGCCTGTTCAACATGGAAAACCTGTTCTGGAACCGCACCGGCATCATCTTCATGGTGAATGTCGCAGTGGTGATGTCGGTATTGTTTTATCGCAACTTCCTCAAATTCAAGGAGCGCTATCCCCGCTTCTACTCCCAGTCGCAGGTGCTGCTGGTGATCGCACTGATCAGCACCGTGCAATGCCTGTTGCTGCCCCATTTCATTGGCTCCGCCGTCTCCACCATCCTGTGCATGATCGTCGGCACCGGCATCATGTTCAGCTGTGTGCAATGCGCGTTGGCCGGGGACCGCAGTGCCATGCTGTTCCTGTTGTCCTGGTCGTCGGGAATCACCGGCGCCACCATTTTCTGCCTCAAACTCTGGGACATTCTGCCCAGCAACATTTTTACCGACAACGCCTGGCAAATCGGCGCTACCCTGGAAGCTATCCTGTTTTCCTTTACTATTGCCGACCGTGTTACCACCGAACGCCGTATGCGCCTGCAAACTCAAACGGAACTGGTGAAGCGGGAACGGACCTTGCGTCTGACCCAGGAAAAACTACTGGCCGCAGAAACAGCGGCCAAGGAAGAACTGGAACGGCAGGTGGAAGAACGCACCCGCGACATCACCCGGATTCTGGGCGAACTGGAAATTCAGAACCTGAAGTTAAAAGAGCTTTCCATCAATGACGGGCTGACCCGGGTACGCAATCGCCGCTTTTTCAACGATGCCTATCCCGAGCTATGGCGGGCAGCACAGCGCCGGGGCAAATGGATCAGTATCATCATGTTGGACATTGACCATTTCAAATCCATCAACGACACCTACGGGCATCTCACCGGCGACCAATGCCTGGTGGCCGTGGCTGAGTGTCTGCGCAATCACGTCAGCCGTCCCAATGATCTTATCTGCAGATATGGTGGCGAGGAATTTGTCATGGTGCTGTTCGACACCGATGCCGAGGCGGCCACACGTCTGGCGGAAAGTCTCCGTCAAGCATTGGCCAATTGTATTCTGGAAACCGAATCGGGCCCACTGCAACTCACCGCCAGCCTGGGGATCGCCGCCTGTATTCCGACACCGGCGCTTTCTGCCACCGATCTATTGGCAAACAGCGATCATGCACTCTACCAGTCCAAGGCTGACGGCCGAAATCGAGTCACATTAGCGCAATCGGACCTGCGCGCCGCTCAATCCGGGTCCGTATCCAGCAACCGCTGAGCCATCTCCAGCACGACACTGCCTCCCACCTGATCCTGCGGATCCAGTTCCCGCAATTTCAGCAGCACCGCCATGGCAGCGTCCACATTGCCCTTGCGCAACTGCACGAAGCCGGTGGCTTTCATGCTGTATAAGTACAAGCGACTGGCACCCGTCACATTGCACCAGCGGGAGCCCGGCTCCAGTTCCCGCCAATCCACAGCAAAACCTTCATGCAAGGCGCTCAGCACCAGCACCTGGTTGATTCTCTGTAATGATTCATCAAAGCGGTTGGAATAGGCGTACATCTTGTAGAGCGCCACCAGTACTTCCAACTTTTCCGGCATCAGCCGGTGTGCATCCAGCAACAGATTCTCGGTGCGCTGCCAGTCGTTGCAGATGTCCAGCGGCTCCCGCAGCAACTTCTGCAATTGGATATCCACAACGCCTTCAGATAACGGCATATCATCAAACAGATCTTTTATCTGCATGTTTTGCTTATCCTCTACTCGGCCTCCTCCTCTTCCAGCTGCTGCAGCAACTCTGCCGGCAACAGGAATAGGCCATTCTGACGAATACGCGCTTTGAAACCCTTCATCACCGGACGCGAAATCATGGTTTCCGCCAGCACCCGTTTTTCATACACCCGGTCTTTGTCGGCCTCCGACAACAGGCCGCGGACGTCTGCAATCAGCTCATGCATATCCGGCCCGATCAACTCACCCGCTTCCTGCTTCACCTGATCATAAAGGGCCGCCATCACCTTCTTTTCCAGAGTCTTCATTTTGCATTTGCCGTCGAGGATTTTGAGCATCACGGTGGTGGCGCAATCCACATCGGTTGCTGACAGCGATTGCGACCGCACCCAATGACCCAGCCATTGTTCCAGTGTGGACAAAGGATGAGCTTCAGATGGAGATGATCGGAGATGTATGAACATGTGCTAATCGGCCCCCAAGCGCGCTTCAGGCATCACCTAGCAAGGGCTGCACCAATACTATCTCATTGAATTTTAAGATTATTTACAATCAGGCCTGAGGAGGGGGTCAGCCAAAAGCCGACACCCGGAGTGAATTTGTAGGATACAACACAGCCTAGGATGCCCCCCACTGCTGCACACGTTGCACGCTTTCCCGATAAGGTTTCAGTGAAGCGGACAGCAGAATCAGTGCGCTAACCGTGGCAAGCACGCTGATAATCAACAATGAATAACGCAACGCTTTGTCGTCCTGAAATACATAGTCTGTCAGGATCGCCACGGCGGTGGGGCCCACGCCCAGGCCGATGATAGTCACCACAAACAGATACATGGCAGACGCCTGCCCGCGCATGGGATTGGGCATGATCTCCTGGATCGCCGCCGGGGCCACGCCAAAGGGCATGGCCAGGGAAAAACAGCCCACACCAACCGCAGCGATGGCCACGGTGAGATTATCCACGGCATAACCGGCGAAGGATGGCAGCGCAATGGCACAGGCAATCAAGCCAACCCGCATCGGCGCATCCTTGTGGCCGCGGCTGGTGAGCCAGTCCGAAACACGGCCACCAACGATAATGCCCAGCGAGCCAAAAATCCCGATCAGCAGACCGTAAATGTATCCCACTTCAGAAGCATCAAGCCCGTAAGTACGAATAAAAAACGCCGGCACCCAGGACGCGGCACCATAGGCACAAAAGGCAACACAGGCAAAGCTCAGATTGTGCAGCAATACGGTTTTGCGGTTCAGCTTGATATAGGCCATCACTTCAGCAAAAGACACTTCGACCCCGGCACCGGCGCCCTGTCGCGGCGGCTCTTTCAGCAAAAAAAGGAGCAGGCAAAACATCACCCCGGCCGCCCCCAGCATCAGGAAGATGGATTGCCAGGGACGAATGGTGCCGATGATGGGCAGCACCATATCGCCCTGAGCTGAGGCAAAGTGAATAACCAAACCACCCAGCAGGAACGCCATCCCGGAGCCGACATAAATGCCCATGGAATAGACGCTGATGGCCGTTGCCCTTTGATGTGGCGGAAAACTGTCGGCGATGAGGGAATAGGCCGCCGGTGACAGGGCCGCCTCACCGGCGCCCACCCCCACCCGGGCAAACAGGAAATGCCAGTAATTCTTCGCCAATCCACAGAGAGCCGTCATCGCACTCCAGACCAGCACGCCCGCCGCAATCAATCCCCGGCGGCTTTTTCGATCCGCCAGGCGCCCCAAAGGGATGCCGCAGAGCGTATAAAACAATGCAAAGGAAAAACCCATCAACAGGCTCATCTGAGTATCAGAGATTGCCAGGTCCCGACGAATCGGCCCCACCAGCAGATTAAGGATCTGGCGATCAATGAACGACAGGACATAGGCCAACATCAGAATGGCAACCGTGACCCAGGCGCGGGCGGTAGTCGGATATTTCACAGGGCTGTTCAAGAGGCACCTCAGAGAGAACGATGGTTAGTAAAGAGAGTGGTCGAGCCTTCCCGAGTCTGCAAACCCGGTTTTCCGGTACTTGCCAAAAAATGACCTAAAACAACCTGTTCAGCGCTGTATTACAAAATAGGCCTGTGCGCTTGGTATTATTGGACCAGGTTATCGGACCAGGGGAGCCTGCATCTTCAGGCGCTCCGCATGGACCTCCAGATCCGGTTGCTTGCAGTTGTAGCCATCCGGATAGATCACCTGAATGATTTGATCGGTACCAATGGAACCACGCAGGATATCAAGCATGGCGGGGGCCTCATGCTGTGACATATGAGTGAGCTTTCGTCGTACCCCGGACACCATGGTATAAAACAGATCGCCGCCCTTGGCGACTTCAATGGACTTAATGGCTTCGGGGAAACATTTCACCTCCGCCATCGCGGGCAAGACCACACTTAGCCCCACCAACATCAGGGTCAAGCAGCCAATGCGTGTCATATTCCCTCCCATAAATATCAAAATTAATTATGGCATTTAATGTGCTTACGCTATTTTTACTAAAGAGCGCCTTAAAAGCCATACACAGCAAAACCATGCTAAGCGCACTATCACAATAAAAACAGGAATCACCTGGTAACATGAAACGGAATTATGATGGGGAGCGTCCCCCCATTGTGCTTGACATTGAAGCATCTGGCTTTGGCAACGGAAGTTATCCTATCGAAGTGGGGTTCGCTGCGGACAGCAGCACTCGCTACTGCAGTCTGATCAAACCTTTCCCGAACTGGACCCACTGGAGTGAGACCGCTGAAGAGGCCCACGGAATCAGCCGTGAGGAACTTTTGCTGCGCGGCCGTAATCCAAGGGACGTGGTGCTGGAACTCAATCGTCGCCTCAAGGGCAAGCAGATCTACAGCGACGGCTGGGTGGTAGATCACCCGTGGCTGATGAAACTGTTCTTTGCGGTCAACATTGAACCCACCTTCCAGCTCTCGCCCATTGAATTGATCATGACGGAAGATCAGATCGAAATTTGGGATGAAGTCCATGAGGAAGTATTGGCCTGCAACGAGTTACAGCGCCATCGCGCCAGTGTGGATGCCTGGGTGATCCAGCAAACCTGGATCCGCAGCCACTATATGACGCAGTGAAGTCGCACCAAGTTGAAGCAAGTAGTCGCCCGGGGCGTTATGTTGAAGCAGCTAATCTGTTCAGTCTTCACAGAAAACCGGTTTTGCAGCGCTTTTATCGAATTTCATATTGGCATCACATTTGCTTTAGAAACATCAGTGAGCCAATTTCACACCCTCTTTGCAGCCGACTCTGCTGTACTTTGGGATCGCACACGCCGGGTTGGGGAACCCGGCGTGTGTTCGACCCGCTATCCTCAAATCCGCTTTGCCTCTGCACACCCCCATGTGTATGATTCCGCTCACAATCATTTCAGCTAGTGTGCTCCGGGAAGGACATGACGGACTCCATCGACAGTATTGATCAGGATCGCCTGCGCCAACAGGACCACAAGGCCTTTGAAGCCC
This sequence comes from Pseudomonadales bacterium, assembly GCA_002708905.1. Classification (GTDB taxonomy): domain Bacteria; phylum Pseudomonadota; class Gammaproteobacteria; order Pseudomonadales; family Ketobacteraceae; genus Ketobacter. The sequence goes on from PAPM01000039.1 coordinate 240,663, forward strand.
TGGTCAGTCAGTTGCATATTCCCATGGTCTCCGTGGCCAGAGCCATCATCGGAGACAGCCTGGCGGAGGAAGTGGTCCAAGAAGCCTGGGTGTCAGCCTACCGCAACCTGCCCAGATTTGAAGGCCGCTCTTCCATAAAGACCTGGTTGTTCACCATCGTCAGCAATGAAGCCAAATCCAGGTTGCGCAAGGAAAAACGCATGGTTGCACTGGAAGACATCACCCAGGACGGCTCCGTGGATTACCTGAGTGCCGATCGCTTTCAGCGGTTTGGTGGCCATTGGAAAGTGCCACCACCGGACTGGCATCTGGATTCTCCAGACCAATTGCTGGAAGAGCGGCATTTACAGAAGTGTATTGACCACACGGTTTCGATACTGCCGCCACAGCAGCGGGCGGTATTCATCCTGCGGGATATCGAGCAGCAGGCGCTGGCGGAAATCTGTAATATTCTTGAGGTAACGGAGTCATATGTAAGGGTGCTGTTACATCGCGCCCGTTTGAAACTTATGCAAGTAATTGATCGTTATCAGGAAACGGGCGAATGCTGAACTGCAGAGACGTGGCTCACGAAGCCAGTGACTATATTGACCACAATCTCAGCTGGTGGCGCCGCCTGATGTTTCACCTGCATTTGTTCATCTGTGTGAAGTGCCGCAGGTTTGTCTCCCATGTCCACATCACCCGGGACTTTCTGCGGCAGCGCGGACCACTGAAAGCGTCGGACGCTGAGGTGCAACAGGTGATGACCAACATTGATAACGACAAGCCGCACCAGGATTAATCTGACGGCTCGTCATTCTTGCGCCCCGGCAGCGGCCGCCGGTTGGAGCGTTTATCATCCCAATTGAGCTGCTCCGGATCGTACCAATCGATGGCTTCCAGCACCTTGCTTTGCGTTGCCGCAGACAGGGTGACCCAGAGTTCCTCAAACGCTTCCAATCCAGCCTGCCGGCGACTGGCCACCTTGCTCCCCAACCGCGACAGGATGGTGGGCAAATTCAGGGCCTCACCCAGTTTCCCGGGCACCGTGTATATCTGGCCCAAATACTTACGCTTGTGAGTCCGCTGCTCCAACACCTGCTGCAGCGCCAACGCCGCCGCCAGGGCGGTTTCCTCATCAAACTCCAATGGGATGCTCATGCTCGAATCAGTATCAGTCAGACGGTCAAACCCCAGAGCATAGCAAGTCACTGAATCGATCTCCAGAGCCCTTACAGCAGATTCATTTCCCGTGCCTTGGCCACTGCCTCAGTGCGGTTACTGACGTTTAACTTGGCGTAAACATTTTTAAGATGCCATTTGGTGGTGGTCAGGGAGATATTGGCTTTCACCGCCACATCCTTATTGCGCAAACCTGACTGCAACAAATTCAATACTTCTTTTTCCTTATCGGTGAGGGGCTCCACCACAAACCGGTTTACCTGATCCTGATCTTCATGCTGCAACAGCTCCTGGAACATCATCAGGTACAACTCCGGCAGCGGCCGCAGCGCATTCAACTGCACTGCGCGCATCAACAACGCAGCGCTGCCCGGAGCCTCATCAAACAATGTGCGGTTAAAGCACACCAGGGTGCCGAATTTCAAGGTGGCTTTGACCTCCTGCAAAGCTTCCTCTTCACGTCCTTGTTGCCAGAAAATCACCGCGCGGTTCATGCGCCCCACCACCGCCCGGGACACGCAATTGTTCTGTTCCGCTGTATTGATAAGATCGCTTACCAACGCTTCTGCCTGATCGAATTTTTTCATCATGGAAAGATAGATAACGCGGGAAATACCGAGACGATCGCGGCCTTCATCAAAACTGGTGACCGCACGCCAATAACCTTGCTTATGTTTGGCTGCCAGCTGGTATTCCTGCTGCACCCGGTTCATGGTTTCCATATCACCGTGGGTGCGCGCATACAGCGTCCATTCCAGACACAATTGGGTATTGAAACGCTCGTAATCCCCATGCAAAAGCACCCGGGACAGATAACTCAGCAGGCGTTTGGCTTCGCCATCGTTACCGCGAATAAATGCCAGCCGCGCCAGCGCGCAATAACTGGCGGTAATCACTTCCGTTGCGCAGGCGCCGGAAACCAACGGCACCACTTCCCGCAGTAACTTTTCGGCTTCGTCCAGTCGATTCTGTTCGTAGCGAATCAGAGCCACCGGCGTTGCCAGATTGACCCACTCCAGGGTATAGGGCCGATCGCTCACCGAACGAAACGCCTCCTCTGCCAGCTGCACAGCGGCCATCATATTACCTTGGGCCCGCTCCGCCAGCACCAACACCTGATCCGCAAAGCTGCGCAGGAAATCCTGTCCGGAAATGCGCAGAATATCCCGGGCGCGATGAGCTTCTGCTACTGCAGTGGCAAAGTCGGCATTGAGTAAATGGTAATAAGCGCGCATGGGGCTGTAGAACAAGCGCACATGGTGTTGTACGTTTTTCTGATTGGGCAGTCGATAAATATTATTACGGCGAAAATCCGTATCCTTGTGGAACAACTCCAACACATTCAATAAAAACGGCAATGAATCATCGTGGGCGTAGCGGCCCTGCATCTCACCACGACGATTCAGTTCCTGCACCAACTCGATGTAGTAATTGGCCTGATTAAAGCGCCGATAAAAAATCAGTGCTGTTATCAAGGGGTACACCAGCTCGCTCTGGTTGATCATCCGTTCTTCCGGCAGTCGATTGATCCATTCAATCAAACGGGTAAATTCTCCGGTTTTAATCCACTCATCACTGCAACGCACGATGGCATTTTCCAATGCCTCACCATCATTAATGTCGGCCAGCAACTCCAGCGCCGGCACCCACTCTTTGCGTTGCAACAGGGTGGAGGCGGCCCGCCGGATCAGGGAATCCATTGCTTCCGGGTAATCCACTTTCAACCGGTGTAGTAAAAACTCTCGAAAAATCGAGTGATAGCGATAGACGTCCGGCTGGCCATCCAATGGATGCAAAAAAACATGGTTTTCCAACAGATAATCAATGCAGCGTTGCGCGTTGCCGATCTGCAGAACATCATTACAGAGCGCCGCATCCAGGGTTTCCAGACAGGCGGTTTTAATTAGAAAACTGCGAATAAAATCCGGCTGCTGCTCCAGTACGGAATCTGCAAAGTACTGCAAAACTTCCGGACTCTTGCTCTCCTGCGCCATGTGATCGGTCTGACCGGAACCACCGCTTTTCAGCGACAGCGCCAACAATTTAATTCCGGCCACCCAGCCTTCGGTCCAGTCCAGCAGATCCTGCATAAACGCTTTGTCTGCCGTTTCCAAACCCACCGAATCAAACCAGCGTTGCAGGGAATCCATATCCCACTTCAAATCATTGGCGTCAATGCTGAGAAGCCTGTCTTCCAACTTCAATTTGCTCAGTTGCAGTGGTGGATGATTGCGGGACGCCACCACAAAATGAATATGGTCCGGCAAAGTGAACACCACCTGTGACAGGGTGTGATGAATACTGTCATCCCGAATCAACTGGTAATCATCCAGCACCACAAACAGCGGCTCCTGCAAACGGCCCAACCCCAGGGCGAGGGATTCGGTTACGGCCTCAACGGAAAATTCCACGTTGTCATTAATCTGATTAAGATAATAGGCGTCAAAATGCTTGCAGCTTTGTTTGATCACTTTGATCAGAGAGGCGAAGAAAGGTGCTGGAGCATTGTGGCGGGCGTCCAGATTCAACACGGCAAAGCGCGATGCCTGTCGACCGGAGTGCATCCATTGGCGCAGCAACGTCGACTTGCCGGAGCCCGCCGGTGCCAGCAGAACCGTAAGCGGAAAGTCCTCCGCCCGGTTGATCAGATCGATCAGTTGCGGTCGTAGTAAATGATTGGCTGCCTGGGCGCTGCGGGCCGCGGGCTGTCCACCACCAGCCTGGGACATGAACAATCCTGCCTTTATAATATTTATAATTGTATTTATATTATTGTTATTGTTGGCTTTTCTGGTCTGTCTTACATTATATCCCCATTGCTTCCAACGGGTCACATGGTGAGTGACTGACCATTCCCCTACCTAGGGGGGGTTACCTTTTATAGCCGTTTCAGCCAATCTAGCACAGTCAGTAGGTACCGCAAAACCACCACATAATTACAAGAATGAGGAACACCACGATGAAAATTAGAACAGGACTGCTGGCACTGGCACCGGCAGTTTTATTCCTGACTGCCTGCGAACCGGCCGGTGATTTTCCTGAATCCGATGAACTCTGCCAATTTGATGAACTGCGTGAAAACGAACGGGCGGCATCCGCAGCCACCTTCCCTGCCCCTGTGATCACCAGCCTGGCCGTTAACGGTGCGGTGGTTTGGGAGGCCGGAGCGGGCTCACCTGCCCCCAGCCTGCAACCCGGCGACGTTGTGACTCTGACGGGTAGCGGCCTGGGTAACGGCCCGGATACGGATTTCACCAAAATCATGCTGGGCAACACCCGGGTATTGGAAACCGATCTGGTGATGTTCAAACAGAAGCTGGATATTGCCAATCAGGTGAACTACGAAGTGGAAGACCTGCTGGACAGCTGGGACAAAGACATCCTCAGCTGGCAGCCCAACCAGATTCAGTTCACCGTCCCGGGCCATGTCAGCAGTGGACCGTTAACGGTGCAAATCCAAAAGCGCACCAGTTATAACGACTCCCTCACCAATCCCGGACAGCCCTTCAACGTCATCGATGCCCTTACCAGTCGCATCACCGATGAGAATTTCGAGCATAATTGCGATGTGGTATCCCAGCTCAGCGCCAGCAAGGCCACCACCCCCATCGCCGTCAATATCGTCAATCCAGATTTCCAGCAGCTGGTGAATTACGGGGAAGAGATCTTCTGGTCCTATGATTACAATATCGGCCTGGCCCATGCCATCCGTAACCTGAACTGGAAAAAGATCTTCAATTACGAAACCATCGATCCCATCACCCATGAGGTGGCGGACCCGGCCAAACTGTTCGGCGCAGTCCCCACCATTCCCGGGCAAGTACCCAGCGCAGCCATCGATGATGTCTATTTTGAGCAGTACCCCCAGCCCAGCCCGATTCCGGGCTTCCTCACCATTGAGCCCCAGCTTACCAAGGGCAACACCAGCAATTCCGGTTGGACCGGCTACCGCTACGCCCAGGGCAGCCATCCCTACACGGGGCGCGGATCCTGGATCGGCTTCAACTGCGCCTCCTGCCATGGCTACCAGATTACTTACGCCAACACCCCCAACACCACCGTGACCAAAGTGTTCCCCGGCCTGCCTAATCCGGAATGGACGGTGAAATGGGCCATTCTGGGGGATAAAAACGCCGAGACCACCTCCACCTTTGATGGCATTGTCACCAAAGAGGAAGGGCCCAGCTGGGCACCGGGCTCCGAGAAAATCGACAAGAGCATGCTGCTCTATTACCTGCCCCAGGGTACCGGCGAGCACAACATGATTCGCGTGAACGGGGAAGGCAGCCATACGGACAACGACTACCAGTTCTCCCCCCACACCATCCCCAACGTCACCAATTACATGAGTATCCGGCGTTCGCTGTCCCACACCGAGTCCTATGTGGGTTTTGAAGGCTCCTACATCCACGCGGAAGAACCGGACGGTGCCACCGGCAGTATGTACCGCTACCCATTGCAGGCGCTGACCGCGTACATGACCGTGCTGGATCAGAACGATGACGACCTGCGCAACGTGGGCCTGTACCGCTGGCTGAAACACTACGGCAAACTGGCGGCCCAGACCGGCAACGGCAGCCTGAGCGAAGGGGAGTTCGTGCAAAACGGCTGGCAATCCTACCCTGGTGTAGTGGCGGCGGTGAATCAGGGTAAATCCAGTTATGACGGCGCCTGTGGCAGCTGTCACCAGGATAACCTGGGTGCCCACACCGATGAGAACATGCTGCCGCTGAACCAGGTGGGCCATTTCTTTGTGCCTTCCCTCTATCAGCAGGAAACCCAAAGCGTACGGGTCAGCTTCCTGCGCAATATGTACTGGGTCCAGCACCGCGGCCTGCTGACCGATGGTCACATCCGCAACCTGGAGGATCTGGTGCATCCGGATCGCTGCAACAGCGGCACCGACCTGTACAACCAGTACTACACCCTGCACCCCCCGGTGGTGCCTGAGTTGGGCGGGCCTGATTTCCCCGAACCGTACCCGGCCACCAACCGCAAAGGGGACGTGTTCCGGGTACCGAAATCCCAGTCCACCAGCGCCGGGGATACGGCGGAACAACGCAACCGCTTCATCGAACGCCACAAGTACTTTGTGGAAGTCCCCTGGGATAGTGAGCACTACTACTGGGACTACCAGATGTTCCGCAGCGAATACGGCCCTGATGAATTGGGTACCCCCAGTCCCATCGGAATGCCGGCCGCACCGCACCCTTGGTGTGCAAACTCTGCGGCCGAGGTGGAGAACTTGGTGCAATATGTACTTACTTTGTAGACACCACTTAAGCTAGCCGTATCAGGAAGGGGCCGAAAGGCCCCTTTTTTAGTGCGTTTTTAATACCCCGTAAGAGGTATTTTGCCTATGGCATGGTTGTTGCCTTGATCCAGATCAGTTCAGGAATCGGGTTAACACCGCACTCTTGGGACACCTATACGAAATACTCTCACTGAGTAGCTTGAGGAGATGAGAATGAGCACACTGTACGAGAAAATTGGTGGTGAAGCGGCGGTCGACGCTGCCGTTGATCTGTTCTACAAAAAAGTTTTAGCGGACGATCGCATCAACCAGTTCTTTGAAGGCGTTGATATGGACAAGCAACACCGCATGCAGAAAGGTTTCCTGACCTTCGCCTTCGGCGGTCCCAACAATTACAACGGTCGCAATATGGCAGCCGCCCACCGCAAGCTGGTGGAAGAAAAAGGTCTGGACGACAGCCACTTTGATGCAGTTATGGAAGATCTGGGCGCCACGCTGGTGGAACTGGGTGTGCCCGATGAACTGATCGCCGAAGCCGCCGGTATTGCCGAAAGCGTGCGTGACGCGGTGTTAGGACGCGGCTAAGCCTGTTCCTGCCTTGTGCGAGCCCTGCACCGGGCTCGCCACCTCCTTTACTACCATCCTCTCCACCCTCCTGATATTGCCCGCCCATACCTTTGTACGGTGATGATTCGTCACAAATTGGTTTTAATGATCTCATCGATAAAAACGACAAAAACCAAGCCCCATTTAGAAAGGTATAAATAATATGATGCGCTATAAAACTGTTGCTGCTGCCATGCTATTGCCCACAATCCTGTTGGTGGGCTGCGGCGGGGAAACCACCGAAGCCCAACGCGCCACATCCAACAGTGCCAATCTCACCGGCCTCTGGCGCCTGAACTTCGAAACCAGCCAATCCGGTCTTAATGCCGAGGCAGGCATCACCTATACCCTGACCGACAACGGGGATGAGGTCAGCATGGTGGCCTGTGCCGAGCGCCAGCCTGCCACTCTGAGCCGTACCGGCAACACCCTGGAAGGCATGCCCGTCGGTGAGGCCACTGTGACCAGTAACGACAGCCTCCACGCCAACGGCAGCCTGGGGGACAGCGAAGCCACCAAAATGTCCACTAAAGCGGTGTTCGATATGGGTAGCCTTGCCGTAAGCGGTGGCGACCTGGGCAGCATTGCCAGCTCCAACATCTGCATCCAGTCGGACAACGCCAATATCCTGGGCCAGGCGACCCAGGAACGGATTTCCGCCACCACTCTGCTCAACGGCAAACCCCTGATATTGGAAATCAGCCGCATGGGCAGCATCCGCAAAGGCACCTACGATGTGAATCGCGACATGGCTGAAGGAGGCGTCCAGATTTTCATGAAATCCGATGCGCTGAAATCCAGAATTAACCGTTCTGAAATGAATCTGCGCAACGGCTCCCTTACCATTACCGAAGATTCGTTGGTATGGATGAAAGGTAACTTCAGTGCCGAGATGCCCAACGGCCAGTTGGTGGCAGGTAATTTTGAGTTTGAAAAGCCCTGAACCCGATAACGCTAAACCCTATAATGCTGAACAATCCCGGCCCTGGTGCCGGGATTTTTTTTGCTGCACCGATTCAATGAAAATCCCGCGACCGGGTGTCCAGTTCCCCCAGCAGGCAGCTCATATCTTCCAGGTGCCCCGCGATCACATGAATCACATCCCCTTCCCGTTCCAGCACGCCTTTCACACACAGCAGCCGCGCCTGCAACACCTCGGCACGGAAACGCTCCACCCGATCACGCCATACCACGATATTGCTGTTGCCGGTTTCATCTTCCAGGGTCATGAACACCACACCGCTGGCTGTGCCCGGACGTTGGCGGCCGGTGACGATACCGGCAATGCGGACGAAACGCTTGTGGTTCAGTGCCGCCAGATCCCTGTGGCGTTTGCAGCCCCGCAGGGCGGGATGGCTGCGCAGTAGCGCCATGGGGTGGCGGCCGAGGGTGAGGCCGGTACTCTGGTAATCCTCCAGCAGGTTTTGCGCTTCGCTCGGTGCCGGCAGTTGTACCGCTGTCTCCAGCTGTTGTTCCTGCAGCAACAGGGGTGATTCCCGTTGCAGGCCCCGGGCATCCCAGCGGGCCTGAAAGCGGTGGGCGCTGAAGGATTGCAATGCATTGGCGTGAGCGAGAGCGTCCATGTCTTTCTTGTTAAGGCGACAGCGGCGGGTCAGATCCGCCAGGGATTGAAACGGCTGCTGTGTGCGTTGCTGCAGCAATAGGTCGGCACCGGCGCGGGACAGGTTGGATACCAGACACAGTCCCAGCCGAATGGCCGGCTGTTGTTGCGGATGCCGTTGCATGGCATCGGTTTCCAACCTGTGCTCCCACTGGCTGTATTGCACATCCACCGGACGCACGTCGATATTGTGGCGTTTCACATCCTGTATCAACTGCGATGGGGAATAAAAACCCATGGGCTGGGCGTTGAGCAAGCTGCAACAGAACGCCGCCGGTTCGTGACATTTCAGCCAGGCCGACACATACACCAGCAGGGCGAAACTGGCGGCATGGGATTCGGGAAATCCGTATTCACCAAAACCACGGATCTGGGAAATGATGTGCTGGATAAAATCATCGGAATAGCCGTTTTCACGCATACCCGCGCTGAGCTTGGCTTCATGGGGACCTAATCCGCCCTTGCGCTTCCAGGCGGCCATGGCACGCCGCAGCTGATCGGCTTCACCACCGCTGAAATTGGCGGCCACCATGGCCAGGGCAATCACCTGTTCCTGAAAAATCGGAATGCCCAGGGTGCGTTCCAGGACGGGCTTGAGTGCGTCGGATTCGTAATGCACCAGCTGCGGATTCTGACGTCGTTGCAGGTACGGATGCACCATGTCGCCCTGGATCGGGCCGGGCCGCACAATGGCCACCTGGATGACCAGATCGTAAAACGTTGCCGGTTTCAGGCGCGGCAGCATAGACATCTGGGCACGGGATTCCACTTGAAACACACCCACCGTGTCGGCCCGTTGCAGTAGTTCATAGGTTTCAGCGTCCTGGCGTTGCAGCAGGTTCGCCATCTCATGGCGCACACCACGTACAGACTCCAGCAGGTCAAAGGTTTTACGAATCGCGGTGAGCATGCCCAGTGCCAGCACATCGATTTTCATCAGGTTTAGCGCTTCGATGTCGTCCTTGTCCCATTGCACCACAGTACGATCGGCCATGCTGGCATTCTCGATAGGCACCAGTTGATCCAGTGGTCCGGCAGAAATAATGAAGCCGCCCACATGCTGGGACAGGTGGCGGGGAAATCCGAGCAACTGATCCACCAGTATTTTGAAACGCTGGATATGGGGATTGGCGATATCAATTCCCATATCCCTGAGCTGGCGTTGCAGATGATCTTGCTTGTCCCACCAGGCGATGCTTTTCGCCAACTGATCCAGCAGCGTCTGGTCGAAACCGAGCGCCTTGCCCACATCCCGGATTGCGCTCTTCAGGCGATAGGTAATCACCGTTGCAGTAAGGGCGGCGCGCTGGCGGCCGTATTTGCGATAGATGAACTGGATCACCTCCTCGCGCCGCTCGTGCTCGAAATCCACATCGATATCCGGTGGCTCCTTGCGTTCCTTTGAAATAAAACGTTCGAACAGCAGGGTACTGGTGGCTGGATTCACCTCGGTGATGAACAGGCAGAAACACACGGCGGAGTTGGCGGCGGAACCCCGGCCCTGGCACAGGATCTTCTGGCTGCGGGCGAAGTGAACAATGTCATAGACGGTAAGAAAGTAATATTCGTATTCCAACTCGCGGATAATCCGCAGTTCTTTTTCAATCTGCGCCCGGGTGGTGTCGGCAACGCCGGTGGGCCAGCGCTGTCTGATACCGTCCTCCACCAGGCAACGCAACCAGGATTCAGATGTGTATCCGGCGGGCACCAGCTCCCTGGGATATTCGTATTTCAGTTCATCCAGGGAAAATGTGCAGCGCTGTGCCAGCGCCACGGTTTGCGTCAGCGCATCAAGGGGAAAACGACGGCGCAATTCATCCAGTGGCCGCAGATAACATTCCCGATTGGCATGCAGACTGAAGCCGGCAGCCTGGACATGGGTATTCAGGCGAATGGCGGTGAGGACATCCTGCAATAACTGGCGTTCCCGGCTATGGCAATGCACATTGCCGCAGGCCACCACCGGCAGGTTGAAACGTTGCGCCAACTGCTGACGTTGTTGACACAGACCGGCATCGCTACTGTTGAGATTCTGGGTCAGGCCGATCCACAGGCGGCCACGGGTGAATTGCAGAAACGGCCCTATTTGCCCAAGCTGTGCCTGGGCCATCGTCGGCAGCCAGATAAACAGGCAGCTATCGGTGGCGGGCTCCAGATCTTTTATCTGCAGGCGGTAACGGCCTTTTTCACTGCGCCGCCGGGCACGGGTGATCAAGGTTGTAAGCTGGCCATAGGCGTGACGGTTCGGTGCCAGTACGATAAAGCTCAGGCCTTCCTCTGTGGTGAAAGTGCTGCCAATAATCAGTTTGAGTTGAAAATCGGGATATTCCTCGCGGATTTTTCTGATTTCCACATGGGCTCTCACCACACCAGCCACAGAGCATTCATCGGTAATGGCGAGCGCCGTATAACCCAGTTCGGCCGCCTGACGCACCAGTTCTTCCGGCCGGGACGCACCGCGTAAAAATGAAAAGTTGGAATAGCAATGCAATTCGGCGTACATGGTTCAGGCGCTGAAAATGCCGTGCAGATACCACTGCTGATCGTCGCGGTTGCGATAGATCCACAGTTGGCGGCCGTTGCGTTGACGGGCAATAAAATAGTCACGGCTGATGGGTTGATTATCCCACCAGCCGGTTTCGATTCTCTCCGGCCCCTTGATCAGTTGCAGCACCTCCTGATAGATGGGCATGCCTTTTTTTGTGCGTAGCTTCTGTGGTTGGTCCAGCAACCAGAATGGGCGCTGTTCACTGGGGTGCTGCAATGATTTCCCGTCACCGGGCGCGCTGGCAGCCCAACCATATTCCGGGCGATGATCCGCCACCATGGACAAGCCATTCACGTTGTCGCTACCCAGACGCGCCTGCAAACGGTCGATCAATTGATAACGGCTCACCTGATCACTACGCCAGGGCACCAGCAAATCCTGTTGGCCTTGCGGCAGCGGCAGGAATTCCGTTACCTGCAGTTGCACCCCCAGCACCGGCGCCTGTAATTGCAGCCGGGCCAGCTTCAGTTGCAGCAGGGGTAGAATATCGGCGCATCGGTATTGTGCTGTTGACAGCGCCAACGGCCAGGACTGGATGTTGCGATTGCGCAGAGTGAAGCAGAATTGCAGCGCCACGGCAGCGCACTGACGGGCGCGACAATAATGTTCCAGCTTGTCCAGCAAATTGCGAAAGGGAAAGATCAACTGTTCCGTGTTATCCAGTTCCTGGATGAATTCCAGCTCTGCTGAGAATTGCTCCGGGACTTTCCAGGCAGGCAGCAGATCCGGCACTTCGCCGATAAGCTGTTTCAAATAATCCACCAGCGCTGGGCCAAACCGGTTTGCCAGCGCATCCCAAGGCAATTCCAGCAGCTGTCCCAGAGTAGTAATGCCCATGCTGTGCAACAGCGCTTTTTGCTCCACATTGATATCGAGCCAGTCAATGCTGTAATCCGGCAGCTCGGTCAGCGTGAAGGTCATGGCCTGCCCGCTGGCTTCATGGGCCCGGGCAAACAGTAGAGCAGCAAAAGCTGTTTCGCAAAACGCCAGCGTAAAGGGTGTAAAGCCGGTAGGCAGCGTTTCCAGAATTTTCTGCGCGAGTTTGTCCTGCCCCTGGAACAGTTTCAGGCTGTGGCTGATTTCCATCAGCAAACTGTTCTGGCCGTGGATGCGCAGATAAGGCGTGAATTGATAGGCCCAGTGGCCAATCTGTTGCAGCGCTTCCCGTTCGGCATTTTCATTCTGCAACGCACAGTACAGGTTGTTAACCAGCCCCTGGGCCGTGGGAATCGTCATGCCCGGCACGATGCCGGCCGCCTGGGCCGGTTCGTTCGCCAACAGTACCAGCCGCCGTTGCTGACGGGTGATTTCGATGACAATGGGCCGGGGCTGGCGGAGACTTTGTTCCACCAGGTTTAGCGCCAGTGCGGGGAAGTGCAGACAGGACCACAGCATATCAGCCTCCGGAAGGGCGGGGATTCGCAGGCGTGGTCTGCTGCAGCGGAGCGCTGTCTCTGTGAGCTTCAGTGAGTCGCATGCTGAAGGCATTTACTGTAGGGGTGGCGGACATCGGGGGATGCTGCAGTTGAGACGCCGCCGGTACGGGTTGCACCGGAAAGCGGGCCAGGGATGCAGCGCCCATGGACCCGGTCTCTGTGTTTGCCGGCGGCGCCGGTTGCAAACGCAGCCAGCCACTGCCCCAGCGGCCCTGGCACTTCACAATACGCACCTGCAATGCCTGCTGCAGAGGCCCCAGCTCCAACCGCAACGGGGCGGGGGAAGGTTGCTGGCCAAAACGGGATGGCCGCAACAGGATGCCCAGGCTGTGACCTTTCTGTGCGGCCAGTTGCAGACGGCGGATCTGCTGTGGTTGCGGATGGGCGGGCCAACCTTGCACCACACTGCAACTACCCGAGACTAGGCACTGTTCCATCGCCCACAGCACATCTTTGTCGCTATTGCAGCGCAGGAATAGCGTGTTTTCCAGTGCAATACCCTGCTGCACCAGCGCCGGCGCATAGGGAATCCAGGGCGGATTGACCCACACCAGCCAGCGGGCCTGACGGCTTTGCTGCTGCAGCATGGAGGCAAGCAATTCCGCCTCCCCACAACCCCAGTGGGCACACAGCAATTCCGCAATGCCAGCCGCTGGCCAGCCCCCCTCCGGCAACGCCTGATCCAGTTGATGATAGCCGGTGCTGATACCGGCCTGGCCCTGCTCCCGGCATTCTGCTGCCCGCCACGCATCCGCCGCCCGCCAGATGGCGGGATGCCGCAATAGGGACTGTAAATGGGGCTTGGGAGCAGTCATGGTTCCAGAGCTCGGCTATTTGAATACTGTAATTATATACAGTATTCAAACTACAGCAAGCCTTGCAGCAAATGCCGACAACTCCCGCTCCTCGTCCATTGCAGCCACAAAAAAAGCCCCGTAGAGCAGGGCTTTCAATGACTAACTTGAGTGTATTTACATCAGCCTTAGCGGCGTACGCGATACTCCTCCAGGAACCACTCGTTCTCTTCATCCCAGGGGAAGAATGGGTTGCCCACGTTAGCCAGGTCATCGCTGAATTCCGGGAATTGACGTAACAGCACCGTGCGGAAGTTGTTGTTATCAATCCAGTCCAGGCCTTCCGGAGAGTAGATTTCCGGGGTGTAGGATTCCGTAAAGAAACGGTCAGCCATCAAACGACGGGAGGCCATGGCGATAAAGATCTGGAAGGACGTTTCACCAAAACCGTAGCCCGGCGGTCGATAACCTTCTGCGTATGAGCCGATCATCACGTCAATGGCTTCAATATCATCGTTGTACAGCTCACGCATTTTTTCTGCCAACGCCGTATCCGGTGTGATGTCCGTAAAATCGGTGATGGGATTCAAGCCGATCTGGCGACGGAACTCGTTGTAGCGCGGAATACCACGCTCACGATCACGCAGAATATCAACTGCGCCAAGATCGGTCATGGCCACACCGGGTTCAGCCGGGAAGTTCTGCAGGAAGGAGGGGAAGTTATTCAACTCCAACAGGCCGGGATGAGTATGACCGAAAGAGTAGAACAGGTTGGTCATGCCTTCCGCGCGGGCCAGCTGGGCGCCGCCCTGGAGTGCGTGTTCCGGTAACGCGCTGACGCGACGGACACTGTGGTTGTTATGATCACGCACCTCGATATGATCACGCAACAGAGGGTGCATACGGTATACCGCTGTGAATTCTTCGGTCAGGCTGAAGGGCACGCCTTCCAGCTGGGTGGGTCCGCCGATGATACCATCGGTGGCGGCTTCACCCAGTTTGGGGAACCAGTAAGGCATTATACCGCGCCAGTTGGCGAACATGGCTTCCCGCAGGGTGTAGTTTTTCAGGATCGCCGGAGTCCAGTCCACCGTGTGGATCTTGGCAATCAATGCCGCATTGATCAGGCGGGCCGTCTGGAACAGGCGCTCATCAGACCAGTTGGGGTAACTCTGCTTGAGCATGTCGGCGATGGAATTATGTTCCCGCACCCACAGCGTGTGCATCATTTCCAGACCCACCCACCAATTTCGGTTAAATCCGGTCTCGGGCAGCCCATCGTCACCCATAGGCAGGAAACCATTTTCCAGACGCATTTTTCCGTCCACCATGGTACGCAACCGATGGTTGGTTTCCATATCACTGCCGTAAATCTGGGAGCCATCCCACCAGGCGGTATTTTCATTGATAAAGGTGGGCGCGCGACCGTCTGCTGGGTTTTTGCTGGGATCAGCAGGCGTGTAACCGATCGGCATCGTGCCGTCACCGCTGTCGTGGGAATCACCGCTATCCACCGGTACATGATGTTGCTGGCTGTGATCACGCAGACCGTGTTCAAACCAGTCGTGAATCATAAACTGAATCCAGTTGGCCGCCAGGTAATTGAGGAACGGAACTTCCTTCACCCCATTCTCCCGGGTCAACAATTCCTTGCTTAACGTGCGGGGATTGGGGTTCAGCAGATTGGCTTCATCGGGGAACGAAACGTCGGGATTGATGTTGCGCCCCATGCGCACACCGGCCATCCCCATGGCAGGCAAATCCAGGTCGTTACAACGACCATCATAGGAGCGGTAGATCAAATCACTGGGCTCGCATTCCACCATGGGCCATTCGCCTTCGGCGTAGGTATCGAACAAGTTGTTCTCAAACAGTTCGCACCGTATTTGGCTAAGCGTCAGCAATCCAATCAGCGGTCCGAAGATCCACCATTTCATATATACGTTCATAGTTGCTCCAAATCGTTTTTATAATTATCGATCGATAACGGCTGAAAGATACGGTCGTGTACCCTCATGATCAGGAGCATATCCAGTTTGTTCAAACGGGACGCCGTACATAGGTATGGGGGAGGGATATGGGGGACCGGGTATGGAGGATGGGGCGGAAGAAAATAAGCCGAGAGAATTAATGGAGTCATTAAATCATATTCATGAAAGCAATCCAGTTCGCAAAACTCATCGTTATGATTTGGCCGGATTCAACAAGTGCGTTCCGTTTATCCGATTTATACAAGGTTGATTTGCGACCATGACTGATTCCTGTCTAAAATCGGATTGTTTTTTGTGACCCTCCCTTGGTATGGGGCAAAGCCAGGGAAGTTCGTTGCACCACATAATAAAAACCATAAAAATATTTTCGCGGCATTCACTTTCGACCTTTTGTCTTAAGTAGCACCCAAAGATTATGCGATGAAATCGACACACAACAAGACCGCAGAAGCGGCACCGGCGCTGCACTTGCCTCTGACTCGAGACCGCTTGACGCATCAGATACTCAGTTCCCCAAATAACGTATTCTGGATTGGGGCACCGAAAGGCATGGGCAAAACCGTGTTATTGGAACAGCTCTCTCAGGCCCTGCGTTTGCGTGGTGAGCCGAAAGATGTGCTGTTGATCTCACTGGAGGAAGGCAAGGGGCTGGACTTCGTGCTGCGCTGCATGCGTGAGCATGTGCAGAAATACGCCCAGCGACGACTGGAAACGTCTTCCATCTCCCTGCCCGACCTGCTTAATGCCCAGAACCAAAATGAGGACAAGAGCGGACCACTGCATCTGATGATTGATGGTCTCGACACCCGTCAACACAGCCCCCTCATCCATTACCTGATTGAAAGCAGCCGCTCCCTGAACGGTACCACCAAACTCTACCTGGCAGTAGATGACTTTCTGCCATTACAACAGTGCCAACTCTCAGAGCTATATGGTCACGAGCGATTACAACACCTGAACTTGCAGGATCTGCGTATGACCCAGGCCGAGGCGCGGGCATGGCTCGCATCGAATCCCGCCGCCTACAGCCAGAAAAAACTGGCCTGGATGATACAGAAGTCTGACGGCATTCCCTCTGTCCTTTCGCTGCTGATGGAACATGGTCAGGAGCCGGCAACGGAATTGTGTCGCCGGCTAAGTGAATGGATAGAACACAATCTGCTGCTTTATCTGGAACCCATGGAGGTTTTACGCTTAGCCAGCCTTTCCATTCTAAGCCAGTTCACACTCAAACAGGCTGCGCAATTAATCGGCGTACCGACAGCCGCCACAGAAGACTGGCTGCTGCGCTACAAGCCATTGCTGTTTCGCTACAACCAGGAGCGAACGCATTTCGTCTGGTCCCAGCTCATGCAGCCCTATTTCTTTAATTCGCTGTTAAATCGCTACCGGGACCTATTACCCAGAATTCTGAAGCGTTCGGAACCCTGGCTGACAGACAGCAATATCAACCCGCTGTGCCTGGAACACCTGATTCATTCCCTGGAAAAGCCCTGGGCCAAGGAGATTTTGATTTCCAAATACCGCAGCTGGTACGAACAACGCAATCCGGCCGCCATTATTCAGGTGATGGAAAAAATCCCCTTAACCAACTGCCTGGCAACGCCTCCCCTGCCCTTTTATTATGCCTGGGCACTGATTCTGCTGAAGCGCACCGCTGAGGCCCACAGTTGGCTGGACAAAATTGAGGAGCTTCGCCCACCCGTTATGGACAACGGCAAAGCGGCCGGGTTTGCTGACAACCTGTTTGTACTGAGAGCACTTGCCGGGGTGTTTGCCCATCCCCGGCCGACTTACCCTGTCCGTACCAGCCTGCTGGCAAGCTGTCTGGACAAAAACAGCCTGTTTCAGGGCGAGGTTCTCAGTCTTTACACTCGTGTGCTGCATGCAGCCGGTAACTCCGGTTCATCCAAGCATGCTTTGAAAAAGGCCATCCATTTCCACCAGGCAAACAGCAGCCTGAACCACCTGAGCCACGCCAAGTCCCTCTACTGGCGCTGTGATTTCAACGAAGGCAAAACCCTCAAGAGCATCGACGCAAGCCGGCAGTACCTGAATGATTTACGCCGGACCCAGACCATAGGGGAAGCCGCAGCACACCAACAGGCCATTGCCATGGTAGAGTCGTGCCTGGCGGAATTCCTGCTCGAGAGCAACCAATTGGAAGAGGCGAAGTCCCTCTATCTTCGCGCCATCCCGGAACTGGTGGCATCAGAATGGATATACGAAAGTGTCGTGGCCCAGGTGGGCTTGATCCGGCTCTATATCAGCGAAGGCAACCATCAACTGGCGCAGGAAGAAATCGAGCGCATCAAGCAACGCATCCAGCACCGAGAAAATACCAGCCTCAACGCTGTACTCTGCTTTGAGACCATGCGCATGCTGCGTGCCCAGGGACGCTCCGTTTTGCCTGCGGCCTCTGAGTACGAAATGGATATCGATCACCTGAGCATCGAATCCCTGTTCCAGCATCAACACGACAGGGAACGGATCCACTGGATAAAATGCCATATCCTGATTCTGCTGGAGCAAGGCAATTACACATCGGCATTAATCTATGCGGTAAAAGGTCTGATCAAGAGCCTCAACCTGGTGGATAATCGCTATCGAACCCTGTTTGCCAACATCAAGGCCCTGTGCGAATTCAAGCTGGGACAGCAGAGCGAGGCTTTCAAAAGCATGAACGAAGCCATGCACCTGGCGCAACAGCACCAGTTTATTCGTGCCATGATCAATGATGACTTTGGCTGGCGGGAAATCTGGCAGGAAATGGATCGGCGGCAGGCATTCAATGCGCAGATCGTGCCCCGTTTTATTTCTGAACTGCGCTTGCATCTGCAACAGCACCAGGGACAAGCGGAGCCCCCAACAGCCACCCACTCAACCGATCAAACCCAGCCGGGCATCAACCAACGCAAACTGGGATTAACCGACAAAGAATACGAATTACTTCAGTTATTGGCCGAAGGCCTGTGCAACAAAACCATTGCCACCCGCTCCGAAATAGCATTGACCACCGTCAAATGGCATTTGCAAAATATTTTTGGCAAGCTGCAGGCAAGAAACCGAACCGAGGCCGTCGTTAAAGCTCAGGAACTCGATCTGATCAGCAAGACTGAGCCATAAAAAAAGCCACCGTGCGGTGGCTTCTCCATTTTTTCATACACTCGGACTAACCGGCATCACGTTGCAGGGGCGCTAGTTCATAGTCCATGCGAATCTGCTCAGCGGCTTCGATCAACTCGGAATCACCCATACGGTGCAATACTTCCATTTGCTCTTCGAACGAATCCCAGTCACCCGTGCGGGCAAACACCTGCATCAAGTACAGGCGCAAATCCTTACGGGTGGGACGTTTGGCAATTTCAGCCAGGATAACACTGATTGCCTTTTGATACTGGTTATACAACATGTACAACTCAATCATCTGGCTCACATCATCCTGGGAAGCGTCCTCGTCCACCGACTTGGCTTCCTTATTCAAACTCTCCTGGTAAGCGGCCTTCTCCTTGATCTGGTGGATGGCCTTTTGAACCTGATCGGGGGAGTCTGATTTGCTGCGATCGCGCTTGTTGCCGAACACCAACTCATACAGATCTTCATCACGAATGACTTCGCTTTCCTTGATGTGCTGAACACGACGTGATCGCATACCCAGCATACCGATCAGCAGTCCCATGGGCACCAGCCCAAGCATGTACCAAAAACCGGAGCCGGATTTCTCAATCAGCTGATTGTCGTTTGCAGTGTCCACGCCAATCAAATCCCGGGCAATCGCCGGTTGCAGAGGCGCAGTGTCTTCCACCACGGGAGCACTGGCGGCGGGTTCGTTTTGCGGTACAGGGTTCACTTCTTGAATGATTTCCTGTTTCAGCACCTTGGCCAACGCAATGGTTTCTTGCATTTGCTCGCGCTGGGATTCAAGCTGCGCCATCTCCGAACGGACCTGTTGCTGAAACGCCAACAACTCAGCTCGCTCAGCCTGGAGTGCCTCCAATTGTGCCTTCAATGTGTCCACTTCGCTGGTGGTTGCATCGTTGATAATTGCTTCCAGTGGTGCCTGAGCATCCACAGGCACCACAGCGATACTGGAAACCGGAGTATCCGCTGTGAAGGAAATCTCCGGTTCGGCGGCACGATAGCTGTCACTCGCAACCTGGTCCAACCGTGGAATGCTCGCAGCCTCCACCGGGGCACCTGCGGGCACCGATAACGACGCACCGAGTTTAATCAAATTCTTGTCGCCGTTAACAAAGGCTTTGGGATTATTCTGATACAGAACGTCCATCGTCTGTTGGATGGACAATCCAGTCAGCGCGCGGAACTTACGCGCCACTTTCCACAAGGAATCTCCCGACTGCACAACGTAATGACCGTCCAAAGCAATTTCAGCTTCAGCGCGTTCCGGCTGAACCGGCTCCGATTTTACGACCGCCTGGGTCAAAGCGACATCCACCAACGGCCCGGACTGACGCCAGCGGTTAGCGTAACTGGGGGGATCCAACAGCAGGTTATAACGACGGTAGGTGGTACCCGTGGGCCAGCTCAACTCCACCACAATATCCAGGAAAGGCTCCACAATGCGCTTGGAGGATCGCACCAGAATAACTTTCTGACCGGCTTCATTGGTGGCTACATCAAACTGAAGATCACCGTGGCTGGCTTCGTAGCGCGCCTGAAAACGATGATAGACGTCGGAGCGCGCCAAATTGACACGAATTTCCGCTGAACCATAATCATCCGGAGAAAGTAATCCAATGTGAGCCTGCAGTGGTGACCCCAGATACGACTGGACATCAATATTCCCCAAGCCCATTCCGTGTGCCACACCGGCTTGCAATGCAACGCCGGCAAAAATCATCGTCCTATATCTCATGGCTAATCTCGAATGCTTAACTGAAATTCCATAGGTAAACTGTAGACCAATTCACAAAAAGCGTGATTGATTTATGTTCATAGTCCGCCCGTTTTCTGATAATGGCTCAATGTGACTGAAATACAGTAATTAACTTTTTGAACTATATTTCCTTTAGTCATATTGGGAGCAGAGAGGATGGAAGAGTGGTTGGAACAGGTGTGGTTTATACCCGCTGAAACCAAACCAAATTCGGTTGGAATCATTATCAGCTGCGGTATTCATGGTAACGAAACCGGTCCCATCGTTGCCTGTAACGCCTTGCTGGATCTGGTTAGAAGTAAGCAGCTTATCCCTGCCGTCTCCCTCCTGCTGATTTTCGGAAATCCCCAGGCAATCAACGCAAAACAACGTTATCTGGATTTCAACCTGAACCGCCTGTTTGGCAACTCAACGGCAGGCGGCACTGAAGCACAAAGGGCTCGTCAACTGGAGCAAGCCTGTCATCGGTTACAACAACAATGCGGCCGGATACGGTGGCATCTGGATCTGCACAGCACCATCAAACCCTCCCGTATCGAGCGGTTCGCGCTGACCCCGGTTACCCGGGGTGAATACCAGCTCCAGTGGCGACCGCTCTTATATGCAGGGGGATTTCGTGGCCTGGTGCGGCAAACCCGTCGCGCCAACACCTTTTCCCAATACACGCACGATCATTTCGGCACCGACAGTTTCACTCTGGAATGCGGTTCCCTGCTACAACCGACAAACCAGGGCGATAACGCGCTACTGGAATGGTTGGTGGCAATGGTGACCGAACCATCTGCGCTCGCCTCAGAACACCAGGATGCACCGCTGCAGGAATTTCGGGTAGCAGAAGACATTATCCGCCACTCGGATCAGTTCCAATTTATGATTGATGAACAGGAACCCAACTTCAGCCCACACCCGAAAGGCAGCCTGATTTATTCCGACCGGGACGGGCCCTTCTACACCAGCGAACAACGCTATAGTTTATTTTTAAACAGTCGGGTAGAAGTGGGTCAACGGGCCGGACTGCTACTGGAACGAATCCAGTAACGCCTGGGGCAAGTCAAGTACGCGGTATATCTCGCGGACGATATCCATCAGCTCACTGGCAAATTCCCAGTTGGCCAGCTGGTCCAGGGACAGTTGCTCCGGATAACGGCGGGAGACGAGTTCCACCAATTGCTGGTGTCGCTCGTCGTTCAAAATCAACTTACCATGAAGGGCGGCAACTTCGTCGTCGTTCAAGTTCATACGCAAACGCAAGCACGCAGGACCTCCCCCATTGCGCATACTCTGCTGTAAATCCAGATAGGCGATTTCCTGCAAATTCAAAGTGGCCTTCAGTCTATGTTCAATGTAGTCCTTGACCTCGGCATCCTGCTCACACTCGGCCGGCAGCAATAAAATTCTTTGCTCCGGGGTCCCCAGTATCTGGCTATTAAATAAATAGGTACTCACTGCTTTCGCCAGACTGACTTCGGCTTCCTTGACTTCAACGATGTTGATCCTGCCATTGCCACGGCGCTCAATTTCCTGCAATGCCTGAGCCTGATTCAGAAAGGCCTTTTCATGACACAGCAACACCCCGTCATGGGAGACCGCAATAACATCATTATGAAAAACACCGGCATCAATGGCTTCAGCACTTTGTTTTACCATGACCAAGCGGGATTCGCTCACGCCACTCAACCGAGCAATGGCGGCGCTGGCTTCCCGGGTCTGTCGGGAAGGGTAGCGCTTGGGATTCGCCTGGGAAGCGTTGTCACTGCCATAAACCAGCACATGCAGCGCAGGCTCATCCTCCAACGCAATGCGCATATGATTGGCGGCACCCTCATCACCAAACTCCATCACGGCAGGCAAGGGTCTTTGCACCTGAAAATAACGATCATCGGCGAACACGTAATCCAACAAGGCTTTGGTGGCCATCACCTCCTGGTTGCGATGAAAGTGGCTGATCAGATTGGCAGGGATCAGCACACAACGCTGCCGGAGCTGATCGCAGGAAGGAAAAATCGTGGCCGCATTGGCCACCCACATGGAGGATGCCGAACAGCACATGCTGAATAACTGGGGGGACTGCTGCCAAGCCTGCTGCAATATTTCTGCAGGAGCGCCCTGAAAACCCAGTTGTCGCAGCGTCGGCAGGTTAGGTCGCAACTGCGGCGGCAATACGCCCTGAACAAACCCACGGTCCATCAGCCAGCGCATTTTACTTAATCCCTGCAACGCGGCTTGACGTGGATTGGAAATGGCCCCCTGATGAGAAACCGAAGCCAGGTTTCCAAATGACAGACCGGCGTAGTTGTGAGTGGGGCCTACCAGGCCGTCGAAATTGATTTCTTGATAACAGGCATCAGGCCAGGACATGTTCGATCCCCGGTGGTAACTGGGTTGGCAGTACCACTTTATCATCACGCAAGGTTGCCACCGGGTAAGCACAGTAATCCGCCGCATAGTAGGCACTGGGCTGATGATTACCGCTGGCCCCTACGCCACCAAAAGGCGCTTCGCTACTGGCGCCGGTGAGAGGCTTGTTGCAATTCACAATGCCCGCACGAATCGCCTGATAAAAATGATCATAGTGGCGCTGGTCATCCGTTATGATGCCCGCAGCCAGTCCAAACCGGGTGTCATTTGCCTGGGCAATAGCCTCATCCAATTCCTGATAACGAAATATCTGCAGTACCGGCCCGAACAGCTCATCGTCAATGTTCTGTTGCGCTTGACTCATATCGATGAGGGTTGGCGTCATCAGGGTTCCACTGTCATTCAGATAACGGGCTTGCAGCAATACATCGCCACCCACATTTTGCAAGAGCTGGATACCATGTTGCAGGTGTTTTACCGCATCAGGGCTGATGACCGCTCCCATAAACGGTTGCGGATCACTGCTGCCGCGCGCGACCGCAAGTTGGTCGCTGGCCGATACCAGTTTTGCCAAAAACGCATCGCCCCAGTCATTCCGTGGTAGTAATACCCGCCGGGCACAGGTGCAACGCTGTCCACTGCTGACAAAGGCAGAAAACAGCGTCACAAACAAAGCCGCGCGCATGTCCTGCACCGGCTCCACCAGCAGCGGATTGTTGCCGCCCATCTCCAGGGCCAGCACCTTATGGGGCTGACCGGCATACTGTTGATGCAAATAACGTCCGGTCTGGGCACTACCGGTGAACAGAATCCCATCCACCTGTTCGTGCTCCACCAGCGCCGATCCGGTAATTTTGTCGCCACACACCAAATTCAATACTCCCGCAGGCAAGCCCGCAGTGTGCCACAGTTCCACCATGGCACAGGCCACCGCCGGGGTCAGTTCACTGGGCTTGAATACCACCGTATTGCCGGCCAATAAAGCGGGAATGATGTGCCCGTTGGGCAGGTGGCCGGGAAAATTGAAAGGGCCGAATACCGCCAGCACTCCATGGGGTTTATGGCGGATGAGTAGTTCACCTTGCACAGTATTTTTACTGTGGAACCCTGTACGCTCCTGATAAGCACGCTGTGAGATGGCCGCCTTACCGATCATGGCTGCCACTTCGGTACGGGCATCCCAGAGCGCTTTGCCGCCCTCCCGGCTGATCAGCTGCGCTAACCGTTCCGACTGTTGCTGCAGCAGGGACACAAAGCGGTTGATGTAATCCAGGCGTTGCTCCAGTGCCAATCGCGACCAGCCGGTATAGGCGGAGCGCGCCGCCATCACCGCCTCACTCACTTGCTCTTTGGCGGCGGCCCGTCCCTGCCAAACAACCTGTTCATCCACCGGATCCATCGAGGCCCATTCCGGTCCATGCCCCTGTGTCCACTGCTGATCGATAAATACCGCATTATCCATGATGTCCGGGCTCCCTGTTTAACACGATGCAACGGGCTTTATCCGTGGGTTCCAGTCTTAACAACGGCCATAGCTGATCCATATCGGCCGGATAGACACCGGCATTATCCGGCATCAGCAAGGTGCAGCGAAATTCCGTCCGATCGGGATTGCACACCAGCAAGGGGTAACCCTGTAACGCTTCCACCTGAATCCGGCTGGCCAGATAACTGTCCCGGATTGCCCGTACCCGATTGACGTAACATTCCAGCGTCGGGCCCGCATCGAAAATATCGACACAGCCTTCGTAACGAAAGCCTTCGTTCTCCAGCAATTTTTTGGCGGGTGCTGTTTCCCGATGCACTTTGCCAATAACTTCTCGTGCCGAGTCCGGCAGAAAACGGGTGTAAAACGGGTAACGCGGCATTAGTTCGGCAATAAACTGTTTCTGGTTCAGTGCAGTCAGATAATCCGCCTGGGAAAATTCAATATCAAAAAAGTGGCGGCCCAGCCCTTCCCAGAACGGCGAGGTCCCTTCGTCATCAAGATAACCACGCAACTCGGCAATGATTTTTTCAGCAAACAGTTGAGGATACTGGGCCATAAAAAGGAAACGGCATTTCGACAACAGGGCGCCGGCTTTACTGTGTCGGTATTGAGGGTGCAGGTACAACGAACATAACTCGCTGGCACCGCTGTGGTCACTGGTAAGAAACAGGGTGGGAAACTGGTGGTAAACATCGAGGGTTTTGGAGGAATGCACAATGGTACTGACCCGATAGGTATAACAGGCCTGATCCATACCGATGGCGGATTCAATACCGGATACGCCCACCAGCTTTTGAGTATCCGTATCCTCCAATACAAACCAGAACAGTCCATCGGCATGGGAAGTCAGGTTTTGGTGAGTGGTGACGGCATGGGAGAGCTTGCGCAGCAGGGTGGGTTCATCCGCTGGTAAATTGGTAAGACCACCACCACTGGATTGCGCCAATTCCACAATTGCCTGAAGATCCTGAAGCTGGGCCAGTCGCACCACCAGCATGTCCGCCTCCCGCTGCCACGCCCACTTGATATAGGATAACTATAGGCTATATCGGTAGCGAGAGGCCAGTGACGTATTTTTTACAGGCGGATCTCCCCCCGCTGGATTTGCTGGAAATGATCCGGAGTCAGCGGCACATAGGCTTCCGCTTTGGGATCCAGCATAAACACCGGATCTGCCGACAAATCCGGATCGAAACCTTCTTTTTTCAATTCCACCTTGCGGTTTTTGAACGTGCCCGTAATTTCGTGCTCATCCCGAACCCGTACAAACAAGGGTACCGCATAGGCGGGTAGAGACGACATCAACGTTTGCGCCAGCGACTTACCGTCGAATTCCTCAACGGAACCATGCAGGGTAATCGCCGCCATTCCGGCACGCCCATCGGCATTGGGAACCTGCACGCCATACACTACGGCCTGCTCGATCTGATCCACATGTTTGAACGCCGCTTCCACTTCAGTGGTGGCCACATTCTCCCCCTTCCAACGGAAGGTATCGCCCAGGCGATCCACAAACTGGATATGTTTAAAGCCCTGGTCCCGCACCAGATCACCGGTGTTAAACCAGGTATCCCCATCCTTGAATACGTTGCGCAATAATTTCTTTTCACTGGCACTGGCGTCGGTATAACCATCAAACGGCGCCAGGCGGTTAATCTTGGTGATCAACAGGCCAACACCGCCGGTGGCCACCCGCCGCATTCGGCCATCGTCTCCCCGTACCGGCTGTTCTGTTTCCGGATCGCACTCCACCACTGCAAACGGCAGTGGGCAGAAGCCCGCGGTACAATCCACATCGAAACTGTTCACAAACGCCAGATTGCATTCACTGGCACCGTAGAATTCACACACCCGCTCAATCCCGAAGCGTTCCTTGAATTCCATCCAGATTTCAGGGCGCAGTCCATTGCCGATCACCACCCGCACCTTGTGCTGGCGATCCTGCGGTGAAGGCGCCTGATTTAACAGATAGCGGCACAGCTCTCCGATATAACAGAATGCGGTGGCATCGTGCTGCCGGACTTCATCCCAAAAACGGGAGACACTGAATTTTTTGGTGAGCGCAACGCAGGCACCGCTGGCCAGGGCTGAACCCCAACTAACAGTCAATGCGTTGTTGTGGTAGAGGGGCAAAGGCACATATATCGTATCTTCATGGGACATACGCGCGGTCAACAACCCCATTCCCGCACCGCCTTTCAACCAACGGCCGTGGGACATCACCGATGCTTTGGGCATGCCGGTGGTGCCGGAGGTAAATATGTAAAAGCAGGCTTGCTTGCTGAGAATCGTGCCGGTGGTTTCCGGGTTCACACTGGGCAGCATCCGGGTTTGGGTTTCCAGCTCCTCATAACCCAGGGGACACTGTTCAGGATCTTCCCCCAGCCACAGGTAGCGCAACGTCTGATTCTGCAGAGGGCTGTATTCCGTATTATCCAGGGCGGCAACGCTTTCCTGCCCCACCACCATGATTTTGGGCTTTATCAAACCCAGGCTGTGCACCAGCACTTCGTCGCGCTGGTTGTAGTTGATCATACCGGCGATGGCACCCAGCTTTACGGCCGCAGCGGTACAGGCCAGCATGGCAGGACGATTCTCCGACATGATAGCCACCACATCCCCCTCGCCGACACCCATCTGTTGGTAGAGGGCAGCGATTCGGTTTACCCAGCCGTTAAAACCGGCATAGGTCCAGACCTTGTCTTCGAATTTGAGCGCGGGGCTCGCGGGGTGACGACGGGCCTGCTTTTCCAGCAGCAAACCGATGGACATTTTCTTGTCCGGACCGGCATTCAACATACTGCGCACGCCGGCGACAAAGGCCGGAGCATCGGGAACGGCACGTAAAATACCGGAGGTGATTTCTGATAGGCTGACTTGTTTATTCGCGTTCATGAGGGCTGTAATTGTTATCCTGTTTGCCGCACATGATCGCAAACTTACCTGCTATAGGCCAGACTGAGCAGTCCCGCTCAAGCGCCTCCAGGGTCAATCCGTTATTTCAGCGAAATTCTGGGCTTCCACCGCAGCCACTCCTCATTGGCTTCGCTGTAGAGCGTAAAGACTTCACCGTTTTGCACCGGGGCCGTGCTTTGCCGGGTTTCCGGTGTGGCAAAGGAAATACCGCCGGCGAGAATGGATTCCAGGGACTCGGTCTTGATACTGGCACCACTGAATAATCCCACATCGATGTTCACCCCGCTGGCATTCCAGAAGCGGGTGCCGGGTCGGACCAGGACATCATAAGGCGGTTCAATGTTCACATAGACCAGTACCTCATCCGCCATAGGCCCCAGCTCATAACCGGTCACACTGCCCACCACAATATCGCGATAATAGACCCGCAACCCTTCCCGAATGGACGCCAGGCGTGGCGATTTCAATACCACATTCAGGCCCGTGCCGGGTTTGACTACCGGTGCCGGCGCCGACAACGCCACGAAATCATAGCGGGCATCTCCGTCACCCGGCTGCACTTCCAGATACTGGCCCTTCAGCAGGGTATCCAGATTGGAGGCCCCGGTAATACCGATGGTGGGATGCACCAGCCAGAACTGGCTGCCCTGTACAGCAAACTTGCGGGGATACTTGCGTATCAGGGCATGCGCCGTCACGCCGCTGAGGTCCGGGTTCAATTCAATACGCTTTACTTCACCAACGGTGAATCCCTGGTATTTGATGAGAGTGCCCTCTTCCAACCCCTGGCTACCGGGCAAACGAATACGGACGGCAACCCCATTCTCCCGGGCCAGATCGTAGTCATCGTACAGATTGAAAACATGGCCGTTGCGGATCTTTTTACCGCTGCCCTGATCCGGATTATAAAAAGCAATGCCCCCCTGCACGATACTGGTCAGCGATTCCGCCCGCACCTTCAGGTTGGTAATGGAACCAGACACGGCGATGCCGCTGGCTTTCCAGAAGCGGGAATGGTCGTTCACCAGCGCAGCGTATTCGGGCTCAATGGTGATGTCAGCGATAACACTGTTGCGGGATCTGGAAAGCGAGACCGCCTGCACTTCACCCACCTGCACCTGACGATACAGCACCGGTGTGCCCCGGCTTACCGAACTGAGTTCCGCGCTTTCCAGTTTCAGGTGCAAGCCCGGGCGGCTGTAATCCACCTTGGGCGCCTCTTTGAGGGCGGTGAAGCTGCGGCTGGGTTCCGCCTTGTCAGCCTTTTTCAT
Organism: Pseudomonadales bacterium; assembly: GCA_002708905.1. Classification (GTDB taxonomy): domain Bacteria; phylum Pseudomonadota; class Gammaproteobacteria; order Pseudomonadales; family Ketobacteraceae; genus Ketobacter. Next base: position 269,008 of record PAPM01000039.1, read on the forward strand.
TTCCATGGCAATCTGATTACCCGTAATCAGGGTTTCCAGGGCACTGACCCCTTTCAGGCTGACCTCCGGCTTGACCAACCAAAAGCGGGTCGCCGTGGTGAGATAGGGTTCCGCCTCCGGATGAAAACTCACTTCCGCCGTCACCGAAGCATCGTCTTCGCTGAACTCCACCGACTGCACCAGACCCACTTCAAAACCTTTGAACATCACCTTGGTTTTACCGGGCTCCAGGCTCTCAGGCGGGCGGAAAGTAATGGTTGCCTGCACGCCCCTCTGGGCGGCCTCATAATCTGAATAGAGGGTAAAGGTGTCTTCATTATCGGCGGGCGGGTTATTTTCGGAGAGCGCAGGCGTATCAAAGGTAATGCCCCCCTGCACCACCGACAACAGGGATTCGGTCTGCACTTTCACTCCACTCAGGTCCGCGCTCGCCGTGATGCCGCTGACGTTCCAGAAGCGACTCTGTTTGCTCACCAGACCAGCGTATTCCGGCTTGATGTGGATACGGATACTGACCTGATCTTCTTTTGGTTTTAACTGGTACTGGGTCACTGACCCCACCACAATCTTTTTGAATAACACCGGCGCATCAACATGCAACGACCCCAGATCACTGGCCAGTAACTCCAGATGCAAGCCGGGCACCTGAATATCCAGCGGCGGTGGCTCGCTGAGGGCTTTGAACAGGGTGGATTTTTTACCGGTCAGTCCCACCTTCACGCCGATGTAATTGCCGGTGACGATGGTTTCCAGACCGGTAACGCCGCTTAAACTGATTTCCGGCTTGACCAGCCAGAACTGGGTGCTCTCCCGCAACAGCGGTTCCGCCCGCCGATCAATTTCCACTGTGGCAATGACCCCTTCAAGATCGGTGGTATCCAGGCGAATATCGGTCACCACACCGGCCGTAATGCCCTCGTAAATCACCTTGGTCTTGCCTACTTCCATGCCGGTACCGCTGGGAAAGTCGATGGTAATTTCGATGGGGGATTCAATCAGGGATTTCACCAATAACCAGCCACCGATCACCACGGCGATCATGGGCAGAAGCCAGATAATGGATATCGACCTGGATTCCTTTACCAGTGCTTCGTGGTATTCCTGATCAGTCATTCGATTCTTCCTGCAAATCCCAAACTAAACGCGGGTCAAAACTCATGGCCGCAAACATGGTGAGGACAACCACCGTGGCAAAAGCGGTGGCGCCGGGTCCTGCGGTGACCTGGGCTACGGTGCCCAGATCCACCATGGTGACCAAAATGGAGATCATAAACAAATCCAGCATGGACCAGGCCCCCACCACCTCAATGATGCGGTATAACACCGTGCACTCGGTTTTACTGAGCGACCATTTAAAGTGTACCGTAAACAGCAGCAACATAATGCCCAACAGCTTCAGTATAGGCACCACTATACTGGCGACGAAAACCAGGATGGCAATGGGAACCATGCCCTCTTCCGCCAACTGGATCACGCCGGAAATGATGGTATCCGGCTCCCCTTCACCAAAATAAATGACGGTCATAATGGGATAGATATTGGCCGGGAACAGCGCAATCCAGGCGGTAATGACAAAGGCCCAGGTACGGGCAACACTATCGGGTATACGGGCATGCAATGCAGCGCCGCAACGGGGACAGACACCCCGGCCTCTGGGAGCTTTTACCAGCAGATGACAGTCCCGACACAAAACAAGACCTTCAGCGCGGGCGGTTTTCATGCAAGCCCCCACGGTAACGCCCGACGTTTTCCCAAATACTGTGGGTGTCGAACATGACGGTATTCAAGGTGGTCGCCAGCAGCATACCGGTAAAGCAGATCATGCCGATCCCCATATGCACCTGACCGGAATCAATCATTTTCACGTAGGCCACCAGGATACCAAGCATATAAACTTCCAGCATGGCCCACCTGCGAATACGGCTCTGGATTTTCAGCAGCGTGATCAGCAGCCCACCGTAACGCCGGGCCTGGGATAACAGGCAGATCAGCAGCACCAGCAGGTTTTCCAGCATGGGCGCCAGGATGCTGCAAAACAGCACCAGCAACGCCATCCACCAGAAGCCGGCCTGGAACAGATGCAGCACCCCTTTGACCATGGTATCCACCGTATCCAGCCCCAGCATATTGAAGGTCATGATAGGCATGAAAAAAGCGGGCACCATCAGGGTGAGGGAAGTAAGACTTAATGCCAGTCCGCGATTAACAGGATCACGGACTGGTTTGCGCAGGGTGCAGTTGCAGCGGGGACACACCAGTTTCTTGCCCGCCGGCAGCGCAACGTCGGCCAGCAGGGCATCGCATTCATGACAGGCAATGTGAGGCTGGCCGTACAACATGCCAGCGGATCAGGCGCCCGCTTCCAGCATGGGAATCAGACGGGCTTCTGCCAGCGCCGCGGTGCGATGCCGGGCCAGCTGCTGGTATTCCGGATTCATCACCATGCTGACAAAGGCCTCAATGGAGGGATAGCGCACCAGCAGCACCTCATCCCACTTTTCATCCGCCGGTGCCACCAGGGGCGCCTGGGCTGCCCCCATAAAAATGACCTGACCACCGCAACCCGCCACATGTTTGATCGCCAGTTTGCTGTAACGGGCATAGGCCTCCCGCCCTGAGCAAGGTACACTGCTTTCTTCGCTGTCCGCCTCGTAAGCGGCCTGGTCACGAAAGGCCAGCAGGTTCAGCATCACCACAGGTTTATCCTTGGGCAGGGTTTTCAGCGCTTCAGAAAACGCACCCGGATCCGGATCAATCGGTTTCATAGCTTCTCACTTGTTTGTCTAACGGTTCATTTGACTTTGACAGCCACGCCAGAGGCTTCGATGTGGCCAAAGCTGATGACATCGAATTCTTCAACATAGGTTACGTGAATCACGGCAGTGGCTCCCATTTGCCGGGCTTTTTGCATCAGCCCGAGGCGAGCATGCCGCTGAGTCGGCTTTTCCCCAAACATGGATACGGGCCGAATGACCACTTCAAGGGGGCCAATTTCCTCGTAGGGCACGTCCAGGTCGCCCTCCGTCACGGTAACCGGGTAATCCCCAATCTCGCGGTCCTCACTGGCAGGCGCCACGTTTGAGGTCATGCGGTATCCGGCACATCCACTCAACAAGACCAGCACACAACTGGCAACAATCAGTCTCTTCATAGGAAAACAGTCCGTATATCAACAAGTTGGTTATTTTTTTCGGGCTGCATTAAGCGAACTTCATCAGACAGGTAACTTACCACAATTTTGGCCGCAAAAAGCACATCGACCGGGCAAATACCCGCAATCACCAATGGTGATGTGCAATCGCACCGGCCTCTACAGTATGCTAAACACCGGATCAAGACAGCAGCAGTAAAGGAGGAAGGGATGCCCTACGTAAATATTAAAATCACCGATGAACAGGTAACCAGCGAACAGAAACAGAAGCTCATTGCGGGCGTAACCGAGCTCCTCCAAACGGTGCTTAACAAAAACCCAAACACCACGGTCGTAGTCATAGATGAAGTCTCTACCGACAACTGGGGCATTGGTGGTGAACAGGTCACGGTTCGCCGCAAACGAGGGCAGTGACCCTGGTTACAGGTTTTTTTCCAGGACGGTAAGGCTGATGTCGGCAATTTTCGGTTTACCCACGTTTTGATCAACCGGATAGGGCAGCATCTCACCGGTGCGCACATACCCCCGACGCTCATAAAAATGAATCAGGTCCGTGTTCTGGCTTACCACACAAACTTGGTAACGATTGCCGTAAGGCTGCGCATGGCTCTCCGCATAACTCAGTAACCTGGAGCCAAAGCCCATACCCTGTAAATCGGGCGCCACTGCAAATGTACCGAACTCCACCACGCTGAGGTGCTGCTTGATCGCGATGCAACTCACCGCGATGGTATCGTCGTAACCTACAATCAGTTCGCTGTCAGGATGCTCTATCAGGCTGATCAGTGATTCTCTGTCGATACGATCCCCTGATACCAGATGGTGCTCGCTGGTCCAACGGCCGGCACCGGTTGTCCCCCGGTAAGCCCCGTTGATCAAAGAGAGAATCCGATCCAGGCCTTCAAGATTATATTGAATACAGAACTGCACAGATGTGCACCTATCTTAAAAAAATGTAGAACAATTTCTAACAGCCCAGAGGTAGCGTCAGTCAAGGCAAACCGTCCAACTGCGGCAGCGTCTCCAGCGCCTCGTCCCATGCCGCCTTGCTGGCCATATACAAATGGGCGTCGGGGCGTTGGGATATCGCGCTATCCAGGCTGCCAGCGGGAACCACCAATAACTTTCCCTCCATCTGCATGCCCGGTAACGCAGAACCACAGGTCACACAGAAACTGCGACTGTGACGGGTGGCAGGCAAGCAAAACGTCCTGACATTATCTTCACCGGAAAGCCATTTCAACGTGGCTGAAGTTGAAAACAAATTGGCACCGTGGGCAGAGCCGGTATCCTTTTGGCAGTACCGGCAATGGCAGAGAAAAAAACGCTCGAACGCGCCATGGATTTCATACCGTACTGTGCCACACAAACAGGAGCCATGGGCATCAGAGCTGGCAATACTTTCGGACATAGGTTAAATCTCCTTCCAGCGTTCCCGATTCGCTGTGATGGGGTATAGCGTCTGCCCAAGCACTGTTCTTGGCAGAGGCACGGTTGTACCGTAATCCGCCGGCCAATGATCACCGGGCAAATGGTAGGTTCCAAACATCCGGTCGAAAATCACCGTATGTGCGGAGTAATTGGTATCGATCGCTGGCTTTTCAGAGCTGTGATGCCAATGATGAAACTGTGGTGTTACCAGCAGGTATTTCAACGGGCCAAAAGGAATGGATAGATTGCAATGAATCAATACGGCTTGCAACGCTGCAAACGTAACGTAAATATTCAAAGCGGCCTCATCGGCGCCCAACAGATAGAGAGGGATCATCACCATGGCCCGCTCGGAGAACACCTGCACAAAATGTCCACGGGAACCGGCCAGCCAATCCAGATCCTCAATGGAATGATGCACCGCATGAATGGGCCACAGTGTTTTTATTTCATGGTAGGCACGGTGCTCCCAATACAGCACAAAGTCTGCACACAACACAATGAGCACAACCTGCAGCAAGACCGGCATGGACTGAATGCTGCTTTGCACTGCCGGGCTGATGGCCCAGTCAAAATGACTGGCATGGTAGTTGGCAAAAATCAGGATGGCGGAAATAGCCAGATGGTTAAAACAAAAATAAAAGAGATCTACATCCCACGCGGGCCTCAGGATCAGTTGATCCCGGTACTTGGGAAACAGTTTTTCCAGCGTCATAAAAATGATCGCAGAGCCGAGAAAAGCAAGAATAAGCCAGTCCACACCGAGGGAAAGCTCCCTTGGCTCCACTGGTCCAACCGGGATGCTGTAGCCACCAAACGCGAATGCGACCAAGGTCAACCCGATCCCGAGCAAACCGTATTTTTTGTAGATCGCCCGATTGAGCACAAACGTCAGAAAGCCAAACAACAGTGAGGCATACATCCCGTACTTTAATACATGCTGCAGCTGTGCAGCATCATACGCCTTACGCAGTTCCGTAGTGGTCAGGTATGAGGGGTAAAGATACGCAAGCACCGCCAGTACACTGAGCACACCCAGTGTAACCGACAGATAGCCGCTGATACGGCCTTCACCCAGGCGGAATTCCTTGGCAGGGTTCTTTTCAACTTCCCGGTGTTTGTATTGGTATTCTTCTTTCATACTAATTACTCAGTCTCATGGCCACACAAAAAAGCCACCACCATCTCCAGGTGTTGCTCAAAATTGGCGTAATCGTGATTACCTCCTTCTTCGATCAGCAACCTGCAGCCATCGAAATAGGAAGAGACTTTACGCTGATCAATGATTTCATCCCCCAGCTGCTGCAGCACCATCACATTCTGCTTATGGGGAATGGTTTCTACATCAAGCCCAACCAGGTATTCAATATCGTCCACGGTAATCTCAAAATGTTCATCAAAATGCGGACTGTAGCACTCCCCAAGATACTCGCACATGATCTCATAGCCGTGAATAACAGGATTCAGCAGCACGGCTTTGAGATGGTACTTGCTCACCAGGTAGGTGGAAAAATAGGCCCCCAGGGAATGGCCGATCAACACGATGGATTCGTACTTTGGCGCTTGCGTTTCGATCAGTGTTTCAAGCAGTGTGATTGCCGCCCTGGGTTTGCCCGGTAACCGGGGCGATACCACGTCAATAGCAAGCTGATGCTCTTCAACATGCTGCCTGAGCGCAGACACTCTGGGCGGGTTATTGGTGCACAAAAAACCGTGCACATATATCACAAGCGTTGCCCGCATTCTATATCGTTACTTTTTTGCTTTGCATTTCAGCCATAAGGTCTTCAAAACCATTGCCACCATCGTGCTTCTTTCTCAGATCGTACTCCGCCCATATCCAACCATCGTGTTGATCCTCAGGCAAATCCGTCGGCGGAGGTGCCGGAATATCCGTTTGGTAACTCCAGCCGGAAAACACGCCGTAGATAGCATCCTCCACATCCTCGGACCAGACCACCCGCAATCATTATAACCGATTGGATTCTGTAGGCTTTTATCTCTTCGCCTGGAAAATGGTAATATTCACGCCCCCGCACTTACCCCCAGCCGCAACTTTTCCGATTTGGGCTCGCAATGGGTTAGCAGAAGAAGCACTGGAAGACGTGGCAAATATCAACGACTGTAAATTCTCTGAAATCCTTTTTCACTGAAGCCATTCATGCGTTTTTTCCCCACCAGAATAACGGGCACACCCTTGCCTCCCAAACGATCATAAGCCCGGCGGGCACTTTGACTTTTTTCAATGTCATACTCAACATACGCAATATTATTGGCATCGAAGTACTTACGGGCTTTCTTACAATAACCACACCAGCTGGTGGAATACATCGTCACCTTTTTATTGGCACTGGGCTCAGCAAACTCAATATCTTCATAAGTCACTGATTCAAAAGTATTGATCTCAAGATCGACCTGCTCCACCTTCTGATCTTCCGCAGGTGCATCACCAAAGTGAACGCGACCGTTTTCATCCACCCATTTATAGATTTCGGCCACGCAGGCACCACTGGTAAACAGGCAGACCAGACATAACGGAACCACCAATACGTACTTTTTCATCCTGCTTGAACTCACCTGACTTATCCCGGACCTATTCAGTATAAACGCAAAAAGCCCCGGCGCGACGACCGGGGCTTTGCAAACAACTAAAAATGAGAGACCGGTTACAGGGCTCGATCAAAGGTAACCGCATCACCACTGGGATCAATAATCAACTGGTCTCCCGTGAGGCTGATGGTGAGGTCCTGAGCGGCGCAGGAAGCCGCAGCCGCATTGCATATCAGTGCTTCACCATCGTTGTTTTGATCGACCGTCACCGTCAACACATCCGCATTCAGCGAGTAGGTGCCGCGCTCAAAGCCGACAAAACCGTTCACTTCCTCCCACTGGATGGCAAAGTATTCGCCGCCCGGCAGGAACATGAACAGCACGCTGTCATTCTGCAGGTACCATGCCCCCACCAAGCCACTGGCAGTCAATGTTTCCCGGCCCAGGACAAATTCATCCACCGTACCAGGGAAGATTGTCAGGGCACTGCCGGAAACGTCCACGTCATACAGTAGGTCTGCACAGGTGTTGCCTGCAGCCAGATCACAGAACAAGGCCTCACCATCGTTATTCTGGTCAGTGTTGATATAAAGCTCACTGCCAAAATGCTCATACCCGCCCCGTTCAAAACCGATGAAGCCGTTGACCTCCGCCCACTGAATACCGAAGTACATACCATTGGGTAACATGGTGAACAATACGGACTCCGTACTGTTCATATAGATACCGGCAATCGTGCTGAAGGCCGCCAGTATCTGATCACGAGCGGTGGTATTAAAGAGCACCTCCGTTTCTTCCATATCCTGCAGCGTGCGTTCACCGCGGCGGACCAAAGGGGTTCCATCCAGTGTGGACTCTACAAAGATATAGGGATGCAATTCATACACATCCAGCTCGGTGATTTTAGCAGCCACCTCCGGCACGTCCCACTGCACGATGTCTATTCCACCCAGGCTGGTGGCGGTGAAGCTGATCTCATCAATCACGATTTTGTCACCCCAGTAGTTCGGAGCAGAATCGTAGAACTTCACCACTTTGGCCACCGGGTTGGTGCCGCCGGTAGTACCATCATCGGAGATCAGGAAGATATTGACGGAGAAGCTGCCTCCCACATCCCAGCCTTGGCCCACCCACAGGCCACCGGAAGTGATGGTACCGTTGGTGAATTCAGCAGGGGTATAGACCACGTCATTCAGTGCTGTTGCAGCGACCGGGTCGGATTGGCCGTCACTGTCCAGATCCTGCCAATCCGTTGCCACCACATTGGCACAGTTGTAGTTAGTGGCTACATAGAGGTTCCAGTCATCATCACACCAGAAGCGATAGCTTTCTGTCTGCTCAGTGATCGTTGCAACATACGCCCGCGCTCCGGTGGTGAAGACATCCGCAGCGTCCAAGCCTGCCTTGAAGTCCGGGCTCAACAGAGTGGCCATAGGCTTGCCTTCAACGTTTATCTCCAGCAAATCAACATGAGAGGTCACCAGGGTCGATACAGTGGTTCCGTCTTCCTGCAGGGGATTCAGGATAGCGGTTTCTCCGCTGTTGACGTAACCACTGATGGTGTAACGATCCAGCGCTGTATCGAGTCCATTGGCTGTGATGAATTGCTCCACGTCGTCATCCAGCAGCTCATCCCAGTTTCCTGTGCTGGTGTTGTACTCGAAAAACGACTCTGCGGCACTATCGGTAATCACGCCATATTCAAAGAAACGTTGTTCCTGTTGTGAGGCTTGGTCGTACCAGGAGTCGCTTTCGAACCAGACGATACCGGATGCCAAGACGGCCGATTCCTGGATCGCGGTTCCAGCCGTGAACACCACAGTGCCCGTTTCCGAACAACCACCTTCCTCTTCTGTGTAACTGCCGTTGAAGCTGGACCCGGAAGCGAAGGTACCGCTTAAGGTGAAGCTGAAGTTTGTATCGCTGCTGCTGAAAGTGAAATCTCCATTGGCTGCGATGGTACCGAGATCTTCCCAGCTGCCTTCCTCATCTTCACCGCGCAGGATTACCTGATTGCCGATCTGCTCCACTTGCACCAGGTCACTGCCGCTGGTTTCGGTAATGTTGACACAGCCTTGGGTGGATTCATCGAATTCCGTACCGGAGCCGGTCCAGTCGATGAGGTACACGCCCGCCATGTTCACGCCGGGATCAGCGCAGTCCGCCAGCGTCTGGTTGCTTCCGGCCAGGAAGGGGCAAGCATCGCTGTTATCTCCAACCTGGTCGCCATCGGCATCGTTCTGCTCGCTGGCATCGTTGGGGAAAGCGTCGTCACTGTCGGGCACACCATCGTTGTCCGAATCCAGCGGCAAGCCACTGTCGCACGCATCACCGATGCCATTGCCGTCGCTGTCCGCCTGATCAGAGTTGAAAGTGAACGGACAGTTGTCTTCGCTATCCAGCCAGCCATCGCCATCGGAATCGATTGGCTCGACACCACCGTCACAGACATCACCCACACCATTGCCATCAGTGTCGGCCTGGTCCGCGTTGGCATCCACTGGGCAGTTGTCCGCTGAGTCCGGCACACCATCGCCGTCAGTGTCCGGCTCGGTGTAACTGAAGCCACTGATCAGCTCGTTCAAAGCCGTCACATTCAGGCCACGGTATTCCTTCTGTTCTCCCTGTGCTGCGAACCAACCGACCCGCACATAAGGGGTAACATCGCTCAGGGCCACTGCTGCGATCACCACATTGGGGTTCTCTTCGAAGTGGTAGTAGAAGCGATCCAGACCCAGGTTTTCCGGCAGAGTAAACATCAGCACCAGATCGCCGGTCCCCATGGGGTCGCTGATGCTCCAGGTGGCAGACAGTCCTGATACCAGATTGGAACCCGGGCTCACACCATCGTGGGTATAGAAAGCCACGCTACCAGAAGTGCCCGCGGCGCCACTGACATCAGCCCCCTGCAACCAGGCAAACAGTTGCAAGGTCGTGCCGGATTGCGTCCAGCTTTCGCCCACCGGAATACCGCCTATAGGGGTACTGGGTGCACTGCCGTTATTGTGCAGCACATCGGTGAGTGCAGTGGCCAGATTATCGGTGGTAGCCGCATCATCCCCACCCGCTGGGTAGGTTTTCCAGACCCAGTTTTCACAGTTGATAAGTCCTTCTTTAGGCATGCGATAGTCACAGCCCAATTCATACTCATCCATCTGGCTGACCACCGTTACACCGATAGCACGGGCATTGGCATTCACAAAGGTGGCAGCAGGATCGGCCACGCCGGCGTCCCAATCATCATCCACAAACTCCAGCATGGGCAATCCGGTGATATTGGCGGCATAGCTGCTGACCAACCATTGACTACCATAGGGTCCGCCAGGGGCACGGGCCAGATTAAAGGTCGTCGCAGGCGTACCATCAATTCCCGGGGTCTCGGCAAAGTCATTCCAACCGGAGCTGGTCAACATCCAGGTGCTGCCGTTAAACAGTACCCAGCTGGTGCCGTCCCACTCGTACTCATAGGAACCGCTGCTATCAAACTGGGTGTAGCCGAAATAATTGATATCGACTCCGCTTGGTTCGAAATACTCCCGCTCAGCATGGGGGAAGGCCATGCCCTGGTCAGTGCCTGCCGTATTCAGCACGCTTGATGCATCCACCTGCGCCATATCCGTCAGACTACCGGTGTAGGTGTAGCTACAGCTTGCGATTTGCGAACCACTGCCATTCTCACCGTCAAACACGGTAAAGGTTTCGGTGATAGTGGAACCCGTGATCAACGCCGGGTTGGCAACATCGTCCACTGTGCCGGTGAAGCTGAAAGATTCCACCACACTGTAAAGGAATACCGGACTGGAGCCAGAGTAGTCGTACTCGTTCTCGCCGCCCTCATCCTGGAACCCGAACTGCACATTACCTTCGCCATCGACGGTTCCGCTATCGCCACCGTTTTCGTCATTGTCGAAAATCAACGTGATATTGCTACCCTGTTGTTTGACGAAAGCCACGCCGGCATGTTTGTCGCCAACATTGATGTCGCACACATCAGCCAGCGGGATGCCGCTTGGCAAGGTACCGGATTCGTTTTCGGTAGCCGCTGTGATGCTGGCTAACCAGAAGCCACCAATGGCTACCGGGGGCGCTTCACAGGCATCGCCCACTCCATCTCCATCAGCGTCAGCCTGGCCTGGGTTGGAAACGAACACGCAGTTATCGGAAGCGTCTTCAACACCATCGTTGTCATCGTCCGTATCACAGACATCACCGATTTGATCCTGGTCATTGTCGGCCTGATCACCGTTGGCATCGACAGGGCAGTTATCCGCACCATCATCGACGTTGTCGCTGTCAGAATCTGACAGCAGCGGATTGGTGCCGTTGGCTTCTTCCTCAACATCGCTGATGCCGTCATTGTCATCATCCGCGTCGCACACATTACCTACGCTATCCTGATCGGTATCCAACTGATCCTGATTGCTGTCCACAGGGCAGTTATCAGCAGCATCGTCAACCGTATCTTCGTCACTGTCCGCCAGCAGCGGGTTGGTACCCAACGCCTCTTCTTCAGTATCCGTCAGGGTGTCGTTGTCATCATCATCGTCACACAGGTTACCCACGGTATCCTGATCTGTGTCCAGCTGATCTTCGTTGGCGTCAAGCGGGCAGTTATCGCCGTTGTCACCCACGTTGTCACCATCCGTATCGACACTTTCGGAGGCATCCAGCGGGAAGGCGTCGTCCACATCCAAAACACCGTCATTGTCGTCATCACTGTCGCAAACGTTACCGGACTGGTCCTGATCGGTATCCAGCTGGTCCTGGTTACTGATCAGCGGACAGTTGTCGGTAGTGTCTTCTACGCCATCGGCATCGTCATCAGTGTCACAGACGTTGCCCAGGCCATCAGCGTCGGTGTCCAGTTGATCCCCGTTGACATCCAGCGGACAGTTGTCCATGGCATCATTCACAGAGTCGCCGTCATCATCGCTGTCACATAGGTCACCGAGGGCATCACCATCCGCGTTGGCCTGATCCTGATTGGCCACCGCAGGACAGTTATCAACATCATCGTTCACTCCGTCGTTGTCCTTATCGGTGTCACAGACATCGCCAATGCCGTCAAAGTCACTGTCTTTTTGCTGAGTATTGGCATCGAGCGGACAGTTATCATAGCCATCCAGCACCTGGTCACCGTCTACATCGGGATTGGTGCTGTTGCTGTCCTGTGCGTCCGGAATATTGTCGTTGTCGTCATCCGGATCGGCATTATCACCGATGCCATCCTGATCAGTATCCGTGCTTTCCTGATTATTCAGTGGGAAGGCATCCGATGCGTCAGGGGTACCGTCGTTGTCGTCATCGGTATCCGTATTGTTGCCGATATTGTCCCCATCAGTGTCCACAGACTCGCTGGCATCGTTAGGGAACGCATCATCTACATCCGGCACGCCGTCATTGTCATCATCCGGGTCAGGGTTCAAACCACCGCTGTCAGCCAGGCCATCACCATCGGAGTCCACATACGTCACACCGGGGTTATTGCCATCGCTATCATCAGGATCGTCACCCACCGGCCAACCATCACCGTCCTGATCACTAACGCTGGAACGGGTTGCATCTTTGGGGAAGGCATCTTCGCCATCGGGCACACCGTCATTGTCATCATCGGTGTCGGCATTGTTTCCGGTCCCGTCACCATCGGTGTCTTCAAACTCAGCAGGATTGGTAGGGAAGGCATCATTGGCATCGGACACACCATCGTTGTCGTCATCGGTATCCGTATTATCACCGATGCCATCCTGGTCGGTATCAACACTTTCATTGCTGTTCAACGGGAACGCGTCATCCACGTCGGCAACGCCGTCGCCATCATCATCGGTATCGCACCGGTCACCTTTGCCATCGCCATCCGTGTCGATCTGTTCCGGATTGGGCGTGGCCGGACAGTTGTCAAACTCCTGCCCGGGTGGCACATCCGCATCCGCCAGGTTGGCCGGACGCACCGGCACACCATCGTCATCCAGGTCAAAGCTGGCAAACGCCAACAGCGGGAAGGCATCCACACCATCCAAAGCGCCGTCACCATCGGTGTCCCGCTTCAGTGGATCCGTACCCGCCACCGATTCATCGGTATCCAGCACACCATCGTTGTCATCATCTTCGTCGGCGTTGTTGCCGATACCATCCCGATCCGTATCCGCCCATTCACTATTATTACGGGGGAAACGATCACGGTTCGTGGTGGCAACGGAGGCAGCATCGTTCGCAACATTATCACCATTGGTGTGGTTGGGACGGCCATCTCCGTCAATATCGTCATCGGAGTTATCACCAAAGCCATCGCCGTCCTGATCAGCCTGCTCATTGGGATTGAGCGCAAAGATACCTCCGGGGCCGTCCTCTATATCGGGCACACCATCGTTATCATCATCGGTATCCGGGTTGCTGCCGCCGCTATCCGCCAAGCCGTCGTTGTCCGTATCGACAAACTGGATTCCGGGGTTGGTGTCATCATTGTCGTTGGGGTCCTGCCCTACCGGCCAGCCGTCGGCATCCACATCCGTGGCATCGGAAGCGCTGGCATCCAGGGGGAAGTCGTCGTCGTCATCGAGAACCCCATCACCGTCGTCGTCATCATCTTCGTTATTGCCGATACCATCATTATCAGTGTCTGTTTTTTCATTGGGGTCAGTGGGGAATGCGTCATTGGCGTCAGCTACACCATCATTGTCATCATCGGTGTCAGCGTTGTTACCAATGCCATCACCATCGGTGTCCGTATCTTCGGTTGGGTCTGTGGGAAAGGCATCGCTTTCGTTGGGCACGCCGTCATCATCCAGGTCGGGATCTTTTTCGGCGGGTTTCAGTTCAACCTCAGTGTTTTCATCAATCTGGGTGTTAACTGTATCGTTACCGGTGTCCTCGATTTCATCCACCAAAATGGCGGCCATGTCCCCTACGGTGCGCCCCAACGGATCATTCGGCACCGGCAAAGACTCTGGATCCTGGTCAAGCAAAATCAAAGCGGCATTGGCACCGTCAACATCACCGGTACCGTCGCCGTCACCATCAAACAAATCCGCGGTAACCCCATCCACTTGTCCATCGATCTGCCCATCCGCCAGATCCTGGGTCATTACCGTCAACACCTGGACCGGATCAGCACCACCAACCGCGCCGGAAATCTGATCGACCACTGAGGCCAGGGCCTGTACTGCAGAACGATAGGCGGCAACTTGTTGTTGCTCTTCCGGGGTATCGGTATCCGCGTCCAAAATCGGGGGAGTAGTGAAAATATCGGTATCGCTGCCCAAACCAAATCCTACAGTGGATTTCACTTGAGCTGCGGCATCGGCCAAGGCCAGCAGTAAGGCGGCCTCATCACCGGCGCTATCGAAGGTGGCGGCAACAGCAATGTCAGTCGCCATCGTCGTCAGCAACGTGGCATACACGGGGCGGTCGCTGTTCAGCATCTCGGCGGTGACAATGGTACGCAGGGTACCCACCACAGGCGCAAGACATTCAGTGGCAACATCGATGGTGCCGCTGGTATCCAGGTCCTCACAGGCTGTCAGATCCCGCGTATCGGCGTCTGCAGTGAATTCAAGAAGATAGGGAGCGCCATCGGCTCCCGGTTTGTCGATTCCGGTTATGGATGCACGGCTGTCAGTGGCCCCCTCGCCCAGAATCTCACCTTTGAAATCAGCCACCGAGGTGTCAATCGCAAACAGGGTAACGGTTGAAAATGCCAAAGGACCATCCACCCCACCGCCGGACAGGCTGAGCGACACCGCACCCCCATCGCCTGCAGCAGGCGATGAACCACCGCCTCCACCATCACTGCACGCTGTTACGAAACTCAGCACTACGATAAGCAAAGAAGTGAGCAAACCACTACGCAACTTTGCGTGAGCCATGCAATGGGGATCCATAATCAATTCCTTATTACAGCCAACGAACAAGTGCGACCCATTTTTGGGACAACGTTTTTTAGTGTAGATAAATTTCAGGCAAGAAAATGAACGCGAGGACAAGGACAGGGGCGAGAGCAAAAGCTCTCAATTTCAACTTGCATATCTGAGCTGGCATGCTTGCCAGCATAAAAAGCCATTTTTATGCTGTTAATGGGCATCAGGAGTTCATTGATCCCACTGCAATTAGTGTGATTTTATTCGCAAATTAAAAGCCGAAACGGTTTTAATAGAAGAACTTTGTCTAAATATCTCAAAAAATTCAGGCCAGGCACACACAATTGCGGCCCTGGTTCTTGGCCTGGTAAAGTGCCTGATCGGCCTGCTGGATAACGTCATCACCTTTCTGTATCAGTGATTCCCGATCAACAATCATCACCCCCACACTCACGGTGACCATGATACGCTGCCCATCGCAGAGAATCGGCGTTTGTGCCACGTAGCCCCGCAAACGTTCGGCCACCTGCATAGCCTCAGGCTCCCGGGTATTGGGCAGAATCAGCACAAACTCCTCACCACCATAGCGGCATACGATGTCTGTTTCCGGACGCAACTGTTCCTGCATCAGCTGCCCCACGCTGCGAATACATTCATCACCCGCAAGGTGACCGAATGAATCATTCACCTGTTTGAAGTGATCAATATCCACCATAATCAGCGCGAATGAGTCACCACCGTGAACACAGGCATGCTGCTCATGTTGCAGACGCTCTATCAGATAACGCCGATTTTTGAGTTTAGTGAGCGCATCCAACTCACTGATATGTTCCAGATCCTGTTTGGTTCGCTTCAATTCCTGGGTACGTTCACGCACACGGCGCTCCAACAACATGGCGTAGTCTTTCTGAGCATCAGCCGCTTCCTGCAACGCACGCTGTGCTTGCAACTGCTTGTCGATTGCAAGCTCTTTGGCATTTTTCTCCCTGCGAACGGCTTTGATCGCCATTTCCTGAACCCTTAGTTTCAGGTTGCGCTCTTCGTGATACTTGTCTCCCAACGCAATACACAGCAATACCATATCGAACACCGCACCCCACAGAATCAGGTTTTCCGAGGTTGCAGTCACTTCAATCCAGCCGAATTTGTTTAGCCCCATGATAAACGCACCGGTGACATACATGGTCCACCCCATCAGGAATAAGCGGGAAGGCCGGTGACGCAGCGAGACACGGGCAATCATGGCACTGATCACCATCAGCACGGCAAAAAAGCTTAATAACGAAGACGTGAATATGGCGACCTGATACGGTAGAAAAGGCGTAACGACAATCCCAAGGAACCCCAGATTCCTGATAAACCAGAACAGTTTTACCGCTTTGAAATTCTTTTCATTAATATTGAGGAACTGCCCACAAAACCAGGTGGAGAAGGCAATTACGGCGAACGTGGATAGCGCCACACTCATGTTCTGAAAACTGGTGTGAGCACTCCATAAATAAGCTTTACCCACTCCCTGCCAACTGAACACGAAAAACAGCAGCGCGCAGGCATGCCCCACATAAAGCAGGAAAGTCTTGTCACGAATCGAAATGTAAAGCACCAGATTGTAGAGCATCATGGCAAAGAGAATACCCACAAACAGGCCCAGGGTCGTATCCTGAACTTCTTTGTAGGTAACCAAGTCGTATTCATTCAGCAACTTGGTCGGTAACTGCAGGGCGGTATCTGAATCCACTTTCAGAAACAATTCATAATCCACCCCGGAACGCAGCTTGAGCGGATAAATCGGCATTCTGGTGTCTGCCGGTAGCGTTTCCTTTTGCGGCAGAACGCCGCCTTCCACCAGCCAAAAATGCGTTTCCGTCAGAATCGCGTCTTCAATCAAAAGATACCAGTTACCCGGGACCACACTGTCTTTGGGGATTTTCAACCGGAACCAGTGGGGCTCGATGGTAAAACCTAGATTGGGTGCTTCCCAGCGGGATTTCTGCCATTCATGCCTCTGCTGGATGAGATCCTGCAGGCGGTAATCATTATCCTGCAGATAATACCAACCCTGCTGTTTAACCGGATCAGCACTTACCGGGATCACCAGCAAACACAGCACAATTACTTGCAGCAGGGAAAACCAATTACGCAAAATTCTGATCTCCCTCTGCCTGGTACAGGCATACTCTATTACGACCATTGCGTTTGGCTTCATACAGGGCCTGGTCAGCCAGGTCCACCAGATGCTCCGGGCGTTGATTGCGCCGGGGCACCGCAGCAGCGACACCAATGCTTACTGTGATATGGCGGGGGCCGATAGCGTGTGCAAAACTGGTCGCCTCCAGCGAAGACCTCATATGTTCCGCCAGAGCTTCTGCTTCATTAAGCGTACAGTTCTCCATGATCACGGCAAACTCTTCCCCACCAAAACGCCACAGGTCTGCCTCCGCCCCCTGCAATAGATTTTTCAGTACATTGGACACCTGAATCAGGCAGCGGTCCCCGGCCAAATGCCCATAACGATCATTGATACTCTTGAAATGATCCACATCCACCATCATCAGGCACAGCTCAGAGTGATTCTCACAGGCCTGCATAAATTTGCTTTGCATGGACTCATTGAAGTGATGCCGGTTGTAGGTTCCGGTCAGAGGATCACGCTGTACCATTAGGGTAAGCGCTTCTGTAGCCTGGCGCAGTTCTGTTGTACGCTCCTCGATTTCCTGTTCTAACCGCTGATTGGCGTCGCGCTGTATTTGCAGCGTTTTTTCTTTCGCTTTACGTGCCGTTTCCTCACTCAACAAGATGCGTTGTTTCTCCTCACGCTCCGCATTGAGTGAATGCAACAAGGCGGCCTTGGCCTTCAGCTTTTGTTCTTTCTCACTGTTGATGCGATCACCCAACGCCATGGAAAACAGGATCATTTCAATCACCGAGCCCACAGACATGGTTTGCTCGGTCCAGACATTGACACTCACCACCCCCAGACGGTTCAGCAGGAATAACAACACGCCGATCAACAGCACGATCCAGCCAGCGGTAAAGATTTTAATCGGGCGATCATCCGGGCTGTAGTAAGTAAAGATGGCGATAAACCCCATGGTGGCGGCCAGGATGCCAAGAAACACCATCATATACATGCGCATTATGTCCGGTAACACGTATACCAACACGGCACAGGCCAACGCGCTCCAGCGCACCGCATCAACAAACATCACGAAGCGGAACTGACGTTCCTTCAAGCGCATAAACCGACTGGCAAAGGTGGTGGCAAAAAAGATGGTGGCGTAGGCGGAAACAAATACCGAAACGGCAGACACTTCGAACTGGCCGGGCCACAAAAAGCGCAGGCCGAAACCTTTAAGGGAAACCTGCAGCATCATAAAACCAAATACCGAGCCGATATAGGCCAGATAAATGGGGTCTCGCAAGGTAGTGTAGAGAAACAGGTTGTAGAGCAGCATGATGAACAACGAGCCGAGCATAACGGACGTCAGAATACTGGTGAGTTCATCCCAGGCAATGAATCCCTCTAATGACCATAACATCAGGGGCAACTGAACCGAGTGTTGGCTCTCCAACCGGATGTAGTAAGTCAGGATGCTGTGCTCGCCCATGTGAACCGGAATCACATCGAAGCGATGACGAATTTCCCGATCTCTGGTTTCCCGTTGGGCTCCACCGGCGTAATGCGACACCGTTTCCCCATCCTCACTTACACCATACACATCGAAGAAATCAATCAGGGGATTGGAATTCACCAACACCCAGGAGGCCGGCTCCTGACCGGCCTGAACTTCCAGCCGAAACCAGAACACCGAAGAGGTGTGGCCGAAGTTGGGAATCGCTTCCCGCACCGGTTCCCAGTTCCGTTGTTGCATCACCTGCAACAGCTGAGCGTTGCGGGATTCGTCCACCCATACGCTCAGATGTTCACCCAGGTAATGGCCCTGCACGGAACTGTCCAGCGCCACCAACTGGGCGCTGGTTTTGACCGGCATCCACAGCAGCGCCAACAGCCACAGGGCGCGGCTCATTAACCGGCCCGGAAACAGTAATTTAGGAAATGGATTAGTCATTCAGGTTACATCTTGATCGCCTACTACCCAATATAGAAACCAGCCGGGGTTTTCTCCATTACATCCTGTAGCGTTTCGTAACCGGCTTATAACCATTCGACCTAATCAAAAACGACGCTATACTTATTGAAACCTAAATTACTAAGCATAAGTTATCAAAGCGACAGGATTGGATATGTCCTTTTCCCTAATGCAGGTCACGTTCGCTATCTATCTGATCGTGATCTTTGCGCTGGGCTGGGCCGCCTGGAAGCAAACCAAGACCCACCAGGACTATCTGCTGGGAGGTCGCCGCCTGGGGCCGATGACGACGGCACTGAGCGCCGGAGCATCGGATATGAGCGGTTGGTTGCTGCTGGGGTTGCCCGGCCTGGCTTATGACATAGGCTTGGGAGCACTGTGGCTGGCGATGGGCCTATTGGTCGGTACCTGGCTCAACTGGCAGCTGGTTGCACCAAGACTGCGGCGGGAAACCGAGCGCCTCAACAGCGTCACTCTCCCCACCTGGCTGGAACGACGCTTCAACGACTCGAGCCACAGCCTCAGGATTCTCAGCGCCCTCTTCATCCTGGTGTTCTTCCTGTTATACACCAGTTCAGGCCTGGTGGCCGGGGGCAAACTCTTCGCAGAGGCCTTTGGCATGCCCTATCAGCACGCAGTAATCGCCGGGGTGGTCTGCATCGGGCTCTATACCTTATTCGGCGGATTCCTGGCCGTTTCCTGGACTGACGTAGTGCAGGCGCTGTTAATGCTGGCGGTCCTGATTGGTGTGCCCATGTTTGTGGCTGCATTGATCCGGGAAGACGCCAGCCTGATGCAACATGCGGCCACCCGGGGTGACCTGTTTTACGTTTTATACGACGCCAACGGCAAACCCTTCAGCCTGTTGGAAATCATCAGCCTGTGTGCCTGGGGCCTGGGGTACTTTGGGCAACCCCATATTCTGGCCAGATTCAAGGCCATCCGCGATCCGCGCCAACTCACGCGGGCGCAATACATCGCGGTGAGCTGGAGTTTTCTTACCCTGGTCGGCGCGATTGCCGTGGGCATCAGCGGCGCCATGTATTTCAGCGATCCTCTCGCAGACAGCGAGAAAGTGCTGATCGCATTGAGCCACGCCCTATTTCATCCCCTGATCGCGGGGATTCTGATTGCGGCTATCCTGGCGGCGATAATGAGTACCGCTGATTCCCAATTACTGGTATGCGCCTCTGCCATCAGCGAAGATCTTTACCTGAAGCGCACACCGGCACATTCCTCCGCCGGCATGGCCCGCTGGTGTCTCTTGATAATGGCCACTGTCGCCACCATATTGGCTATGAACCCGGAAGCAGGGGTACTGGACCTGGTGTCCTATGCCTGGGCCGGATTTGGTGCCACCTTCGGCCCGGTGATTCTGTTCGCGCTGTATTGGAAAGCATGTCGTCGCTGGGGTGCGATCGCCGGCATTCTGTTGGGCGGCGGCA
The DNA here is from genome assembly GCA_002708905.1 of Pseudomonadales bacterium. Taxonomy (GTDB): domain Bacteria; phylum Pseudomonadota; class Gammaproteobacteria; order Pseudomonadales; family Ketobacteraceae; genus Ketobacter. The sequence continues at coordinate 289,529 of PAPM01000039.1, forward strand.
CGGTAATGATTTGGAAAAACCTGAGCGGTGGCCTGTTCGACCTGTACGAAATAGTGCCCGGGTTTGTTGCCGCCTGCCTGGGTATCGTGGTGTTCAGTTATTTGGAATTTTTTGCGACCAAACAGTCAGCCGCTAATCCTTGATTTGTAAGGTGTGGTAATTCGAACATTGGCAGAGTTACCGTATTTACGGGCAGGCTGGACAATATCGTCATTGTATTTTGAACACCAAGGGGTATGTTGGCCGCCCGGTGATTTACTGAAAAAGCATTCTGGATTAAGGATATGAACGGTTCGTCCTCCTCGTTTTTCAAGCAATCGTATTTCTTTGTGCGCAATGCCATTGAACGACGCACCCACACAGAGAAATTTATTGTGGCAGACAAGACCGCCCACGAAGTACTGTTTTCCGATGGCCTAATGGAGGTGCGTTATTACCCGCACCAGGACGACAGTGCCTTTGAGCTGGACGGTGATTCCGTCAGTCCGCAATCCCAGCAACATAAAACGCCGATTTTATTAGTCCCACCCCTGGGCGTGTTTCATTGGATCTATGACCTGATGGCAGAGCGCAGTTGGGTACGCTTTCTGAATGCCAAGGGTTTTCAGGTATATCTGGTGAACTGGGGTGCACCGTCTCGCCACGATGCCGGTTTATCCATCGACACCTATGTTAATCACTGGCTGAAGGAAGCGGTTTCGCAGGTGCAGGAACACAGCGGGGAACAGCAGATATCTCTGGTGGGTTACTGCATGGGAGGATTGCTGACACTGCTCTATGCCGGCGCTCACAATGAAGGCCAGATCCGCAACATCGTCACCATCGCCAGCCCTATTGATTTTCACGCCAGCCATGGCTACGGCAAATTGCTGGAATGGGTAAAGCGCTATACCCGCCGCATTCGCATACCTAAGGCCTTCGCTGATACACAACGTTTTCACGTGCCCGGTGATGTACTGTCGGTGCTGTTTAAAATGACCAATCCACTGGCTGGAGTGGTGAGTTATTTTGATCTGGTCCGTAATCTGTCGGATCGGGATTATGTGAAAGCACACCTCACTACACGGGAATGGTTTAACAATATGCCGGACTATCCCGGAGCCACTGTGCAACAACTGGTATTTGACTTTGGAATCAAAAACGCGCTGGCAGACGGCAAGGTAAAAATCGGAGAGCGAATATCCGATCTTACGGCGATCAAGAGCAATTTGCTCGCGTTCGCCGGTTTCAGTGACAAAATCGTCAGTATTCGGGCGGCGAAAAAAATCCTGGAACTCGGCACCATGGACGACAAAACCTTTATGGTCGTGCCGGGCGGACATGCCGGTGTGTTTGCCGGAGGTAAAGCCCAGGAACACACCTGGGCTATCTCCGCGCAGTGGCTGGCAGAACGATCAGATTAAACGGTGAATTCCGTAACCCAGCAATCGTGCTTGTTGCACATACTGAGGGCGTAGGCGGCACCTTTATAGTCTTTAATTTCGTATTTGGAAATGGGTGCCTTTGCGGTCGCCGGGTCAAACATGGTTTCACCCAATATGTTCATCTGTTTATCGAAAATCGTGTGCTTCACGATGTAATGCTCATAGCCTTTCATTTCATGCGGTGTGGTAACCTGCACTACACCACCTTTTACTTCCACCACTGGCGCATGCCCTGCCACTTTTGCGCTCCAACGGCCAGGATTCTCTTTGGTGTAATAGATGCTGCCCGCCAGTTTTGTATTCAGTACACCCTGTGCTGCCGTAGCAATCCGGGAAACCAATGACGAACCGGCAATACCCGCCAGTCCCAAAGCAAAAAACTTACGACGTTCCATCCCTCTCTCCTTTTCATTCATTGACACAATGATTTTTATTTATTGATTCATTGATTTGTTGATCTTTTTTATCAATGGTTAATAAAGTCGATTCAGACTATGCCATTCATAGTGCCCATACAAGTGACTAATTACCTGAAAAGCTCTATTATTAGAACTTTCTAATTAAAGATAGAGGGTTCCAATACATGTTGGCCACACTCAAACAACTCAAATCCGTACGCACCCTGACTTTGCTGACCGCGCTTGGTTTTCTGTCTCCTGTTTTCGCCGACAACACTCAAGAGCCAGACTTGAATCAACTTGAGCAGGAAGCCAAAACCATCACCATGGCCTTCGGTAAGGAATTAAAAACCGTGCTGCAGGGTACCATCATGGCGTCTGGGCCAGTGGAAGCCATTAAAGTCTGCCGTACCAGTGCGCCCGCCATTGCCAATCGCCTGGCCCAGGAAAAAGGCTGGGATGTGGCCCGCACCAGCCACAAGGTACGTAACGCCAACAACGCGCCGGATGCCTGGGAACAAAAGGTGTTGGCGGAATGGCAGGATAAAATTTCACGGGGTGCGCCGGTGCAGAATATGAAAGCATCTGAGATCGTGACGGAAAACGGGGTGACGGTGTACCGCTTTATGAGTGCTATTCCCACCGGCCAGATGTGTTTGAATTGCCACGGCAGCAGCATTGCAGGGCCAGTACGTAATACAATTCACGACCTGTATCCCGATGACCAGGCCACCGGCTTCAAGGAAGGGGAACTGCGGGGAGCATTCAGTTTGCAGAAAACCTTTTAGGGTTTTCGAGGGTTAACGCTGCTGCACATCATCCAGAATCGTGGGGAACAGCGCCAACGGATCGGAGCTTTCCCCGCTGAGATATTTTTTCTTCAACTCCGGTAGCATCGGCTTCATGGATTCGCACAGATAAGGTTCTTCCAGTGCAATGATCTGGTAGATGGCCCGCTTGAGCAGCGCTTTGCGCATCATAGAACCATCGTTGTTCTGAATAGAAATGGATTGCAGGAATGACGACCACGACACTACCAACACCCACACGTTCAGAATCAACGCATCGATCTGTTCGTCGGTAGCCAACAATACGCCGGCATCGGCCATGGACTGAAAAATACGGCGACCATCCGCCACCGTGCGGGAAGAGAACTCCCGATAGGCACTACGCAAGCGTTCGTCGTCCTGCAACAGATGTTGTAAATCGCGGTGCAGGAAACGGTAATCCCACATGCTGTTGAGAATCGCTTCCAGGTAATTCACTTTGTCCTGGTAGGTGACCGCGCGCCCTTCCGGCACAATCATGAAGCTCTGCACTTCTTCCTGATAACGCAGGAACAATTGATAGACGATCTCGTTCTTGTTACGAAAATGGTAATACAGATTGCCCGGGCTGATGTTGAGAGCCGCCGCAATGTGGTTGGTGGACACATTCCGTTCACCTTGCTCATTAAACATTTTCAGGCTGGTCAGCAATATGCGGTCTTTGGTTTTCATCCGTTCGCCAGGCTTTACTTCGTTACAACAGTGCGAACCATGATATAGCAAAATGCCCACAAAAAAATGGCTGGTTCGACGTTCTGCCAAGATAAAAGCGGCCAATTTACTTTAAATCAACAAGTTAAGGACATTGTCCCGCCGGGAAATCTTAAGTACCCGCTCCTGTGCGAACTGGAAAATTGAATTCAGCTATCAGGGCTTGAACAACACCACTCTGGGTACGATGTGATTACGACTGGAACCACCCTGGAGCACAAAGCCGCTGGCCAGCCAGTAGGTGATGCGGGAGGGGTCCGGCCGGATGTCCACATAATCCCCCCAGGCACCGTTGGCGGGGCCGTGGGTTGAGGCCTGACCCAACGCCATCTCCCAGGTGCCGGTGTTCTCCTCCAGGTGGCCCACCGCATGGGTGGGAAAACGCCCGCCGCCACCACAAAACGCGGTGACGCCCACATCCCCCCGTTGGTTGGGGGACATGGCCGGATAAGCCCAGGCCCGGTCTTTACTCCACAGGTCCGGTTCGTCCATCAACTTCATAGAGCGCTGGTTAATACGCGCTACGCGAATAAACGGATGGGGATGGCTGGCATCGGCACCGGCGGTCCAGGCAAAGCCGATGGAGTCATCGGTGTGCCAAGCGCCGGTGATGCGATCGTCCAGGCGATTCAGCCAGGTGCTGCCATCCGGTAAGCTGGACACATAGTTGCGATCATCCCAATCGCTGACGGCAATGCTGGATTGGGTAACGCTGGTTTTACTGTCTGGCCATTGGAACACTTCAATCTGAGGTGCGCTGTAACTTAGACTCGCAAAATAGGCGATGTTGCCCGGAGCACTGCCCGGCCCTTTGGCAAAACGCAGGGAACCAAATTCATCCGTGGACCAGGCCTGACGGGTCAGCTCGCCCCGTTGTTTCAAGGTCGCCATAGGGAAACGCAACACCACGGCCCGCTGCCAACGATCGGTAGTGGTAGAAAAAAGATTGAACGAAAGCACTAGATTGCCTGCCGTTTCCAGCATATCCGGATAATCCAGCCACACGTTGCGCCAATCAGGATCGATATCCTGCGGCGTGGTGTCCCAGAAGGTCCAGCTACCGGGTGCCCCGGTGGAACTGACCGCAACCCTGATGCGATTGCCGGTGGCGGTTTTGGCAAATTGCAGCAACCAGATCCACAGCCGCCATTGCTTGGAATAATGCACCAGTTGATCACAGCAAAAACCGGCACCGGCGGGCGGCAGCTCGGTGTAAGGGTCGACAAACTTCCAGCGCGCACCGGCACTGGTGGAGCGGGATGCAAACCAGTTGCCGGTGACGAACATGCGTTGGCCGGAACAGGCCAGACTGGGTTCGGCAATGGTGGCCGTTTGCCTGCCGGTGGCGGTCTGGTTCAGGCCGATATCACTTAGAATCGTGGTCATCTTTGATGTTCGCTTCTGGGCTGGAAGAAACCTCGTCAGCGGAAGGTCCGGCACGGGAACGACGCCGCTTCCCCGGCCCCGGAGACTTGCGCTTGGGCGAAATATTCTGATCCTTCTCATCGAAATTCGGCTTGGCCGGAACAGCGGGTTCCTCTGCCAGCCCCGGATCGGATTGGTGCACGGGTTTCTGTTTGGTTTTCTTATGCACCGTACCGGTTTTGGTGTTTTTCTTTGCAGCACTCATAACGCAGTCACCAGGCGTGCGGTGTAACCGGCCATCACCGTCCAGAACAGAATGGCATAGCCCTTTTCACCCACTTGTTGATTGAGTTTGCGGCCACCCAATGTGCACAGCGCCATCACCGGCAACAGCACCGCAGCCAATATCAATTGCGATTGCCCCAGCAGCCCGGAATGGGTGAACACCGCCGCTTTGGTCATATCGCCCACCAGCGACACCAGTGACGCCGCCCCCACCAGGTATTGCCGATCCAGTTTCAGGCTGCGCAAAGCCACCCCTTTCAACGGCCCGGAGGTGCCGGAAAATCCTGAGGTGGCGCCGGAAGTCAGGGCCAGTAATCCGGCCCAGGCTTTGCCAACAGGTCCTTTTGCAGCAGCGCCTTTAACTAAAAAATCACCCGCAAAGGTCGCCACCAGGGCAAAGATCACGCCGATTTTTACCCACTGTTCCGGCGCCTGCACCATCAGGCTGGCACCGAGTGCCGCCCCCACCATCACCGCCACCGCAATCCATGCTGCCTGGGCAAGGGGCAGCGTTTTGCGATACACCACCACCTTGGCCACGTTGTTTGCCGCCAGCAGCAAGGCCGCCAGGGCAACACCTTCTTTCGCTCCCAACGCCATCACCAAAGCAGGCACCAGAATCAGCGAGCCACCCAAACCGGCCGCAGACGACAACACAAAGGATGCCGGTACCACCAGAATTAAAATCGACAGGGTCAACACATCAAATTCCATTCCGAATTCCTCGTTAGAAAAGCTGGGTGCCGGGCCGACGCCAGACACTGACAATACGGGCCGCTGCATGAGGCCAGTGACGAACAAAACGATCCAAGCGGTCAATTGCCCCGGCCGGCACAGCGGAGAACTGATCTGCGCTGGAACCGGCGATGGCCAATAACAACACCCGACGGCCATTGGGCACGGCACTCAGATCCACATTGGCGGACACGGCCCGGGGCATACGCGCGGCCAACGGTACGCTGAGTCGATGCAACGGGTTGCCGCCGGTCAACGCCACATTCCACCCAGCCGGAACCGGCAGTGCTGCGCCGCCACCCACCAGACTGCGCACATAAGGCACGATGTCGGTACAGTCGGTGGCCAGCAAAGTGTTATGACTGGCCGCATGACGCCAAAGCAACACAGCATAAGCGCCATTGGCTGCCACCGGCCGGGTATCACGATGATGCAGCAGGATGTCCACGATGCTGCGCTCCCGATACACCTGCCAGATGTTGTTGGTGTCCCGCCGGGGCACCACCGTTTCCATCAAATCCACTTCGGAGGCGGGCAGCGCCGGTGCCAACGCATTTTGCCAGGGCGCACGGTACACGCCGGGCCGACCGTTTTCATCCAACCCATTGGCCATGACCGAATTCCACAATGCGGCATCCACCCGCCGGGAACCGGCATTGGGCAGACCAAGAGCACGCCGATGGCGCTCCACCAGATCACCAAACTGATCCGTCCACTGGCCATCAGGAATCACACTGGGAAAGAGCCAACGAAATGCCGTCTGAAACGTCCACAGCTGGTAGGTCAGTGCACTGTTGGTGAGGTTGGTGCCCTGGAATGTCGGAGTATTGGTCACCGGTGTTTCCGGGCGGATCACAATATCGGGGCTGCGGAAAACCGCCACATCCGGGGCCGTGGGTCGCCGCCGGGGGTTTTTCAACGGCGTGGGGAACATGCGCCGGTCATCCCGTTCATGCACCCGCAGATAGGTTCGGCTGTGCTCCGCAGCGGCCAGATTCACTTCCCATACGCCACGGGATTGCAGTGCCGCCCGCAATAAACGGGGTGAACCGGCGCCACCTGCCGGATCCTGCCAGATGTGCAGATCCTGCACGGTGGATTCCGGCAAACCATTGGCAAACAGGGTCCAGGCACCGTGGGCAACTCCGGCTCGGGTGGCCATCCACACTCCGGTCGCCGTTCCCACATAGACATTGTTGACGTTGGCCGGGTCCACCACCACGGAATAGGCTGGGTCGATGGGACTGGCCGCCAGACCAACGGGCGTCGGCAGCGCATTGCCCAGACCGGTGGTACGGAATCCACCGGCCGCACTGTCAAAGTAAAAACAGGAATCCGCCGCCGGTGTGGGAGGTACCGCCGCCGTTGCACCGGCACCGGGTGTAGCGGGTGTTACCCACTGGGTGGTCTGGCCGGTACCCACCAGATAAAAATCGTTGGTGCCGGGAACCGGGGCAATGTCCGTAAAGAACGTCGCCTGGGGCGTCACCAGAGGCGCAACAGCTGCCGCCACACCCGGCCCCATCAACGTAGTGGAGGTCCACTGGGATGCCGCATTTTGCTGATAGCGGATAATGCCGTTCTGATACAAGGCCAGTAAGGTGGTGGCGTTCACCCATTTCACCGTAACCACCGGCCCCATGCCCGCCAGCACGCCAAAGGCCTGATTACCGGGAAAACGCGTATTCGCATTGGCGCCGGTGGCCGGCCGGGGATCAATGGCATTGGCAAAGACACCGGCTGCAGTGATCGGCAACACCCGCCAGGTGTTGGGATTGGCCGTTCCCAAATTATCGGTTACCCAAACACGATTGGTGCCCAATGCAATGCGGGCACTGTTTCCCGCCGGCTGGGTAATGGCCGAAATGCCGGAGTAAAAGGACGTGGTGGCGTTGGTGGCTTCCGGATCCCCCACGATGACCGTAATGGGAGGAACATAGTTGGATTGGGGATCGCAGCCCCAGAATGCCCGCCGCGCCTGCCCCATGACATAGTGGGATTGCACCGGGTGAAACACCACACCGCCACCATCCCCCTGCATATTGGTTTTCAGTTCCCAGACACTTTCCCCCACCCGCACCTGGCGCCCGTTATCCTGGCAACCCAACATGGCAAAGTGACTGGAGGTAGGATGGGACGCCGCAAATTCGGTTTCGATGGAGGCCAACCCCACATTGCGGGAAGCGAACGTGTTGGCCTGACCATCCCGCAACGACACAAACACACCGCCGTCACAGCCCACCCAGATCTGGCGGGTGGTGCCATCAGCATTGGTAGCCTTACGCAGCACATGCACGTCCGGATGGATGGTGTTGCCGATCAGGCCCGGCAGATTGGCGCCGTGGGTAACGCCCGCCGGTTGATCCGACACCCCCGGAGCCGCCACCAGATTGGGAGCATTCACATCATAGGCCCAGATGGACGCATTAAAGCTGGTAAAACCGGCCGCGTTGCGAATCAGTGAGCCACCGATGTAGACACGGTCCGTTCGTGTGCCCGGTGGCGCTGCCGCCGGCGTGTAGGTGGTCACCTCAATCGCCTGGTCGTAATCCCGTTGCCCCGGCCAAAGCTGGGCATTGGTGGGTCCGTTATTTAATGGCGCGGCCACCGGCAGCGCTGGTAACGCCACCCCTGGATTGGCGATCTGCCATATTTGAGGGGTCTGTACGTTTCCCGCCACTCCGGGGGTACTGTCGGTTTCCCCCAACACATAGACCCGGTTGTTGTCGTCGTTCACCGCCATACTCATGCGGCCCACCAAACGGGAGGTGGCCGGCGCCGGCAGGTTCATGGTGATCCAGGTGAAACTGGTGCCATTGTTGTCGGAATAGGCGACACCGGTACGGCGGAAACAGACAAACAAACGGGCCCCCACATACACCAGATCGGTGGGATCCCTTTCCGAGATCCAGTTGGCAGGAGCCGCCGGAATTGCGCCACCGGCAGGAGGCGATGCCGGGGTTGGAGGCAAAGCCAGAGCCGCCCAGGTATACGCCAGACTGCCTCCCACCATACTGCGGGTGCCCATGAACAATCCACCGGAGGTGGCCGCGATAACCCGGTCACCATTCTGACCGGCAGGTGTGCCGGGCACCCGCACCATACGGGCAATGGAAAGGCCTTCCAGCACATTGATGCCGGTGGCCGCTTCCCAGGGATCGTTCTGCACAACCTGGGTGGCCGGCCCCGTGGCCACCAGCACGCCCATCCCGCGCATGGGCGCCGCATTGGAAGAGACCTGAAACGCGCCGATCTCGCCGGTGCCGATCATGACAAAATCGTTAGCGGCCGCCGCGCCAAAGTTCACCAGCAAACAGCCGGAGGCAAACGCCGAAGTATTACCACCGGTACGTCGGGGTTCATTGGCCCAGCCTCCCAAGGGTTCCCAGGTGGCACCACCATCACCGGTGTACCAGACTCCGCCTTTGGCAGTGGCGGCATAGGCTCGCTGACCGTCATTGCTCACCGCCAGATCCCGCACCCGCCCGGAAATTCGGGGCCGGTTTTCCGCCTGCCCCTGACGCACCACGGACGGCCCAATGGGATTCCAGCGATTGGTGTTATTGACGGGAAACGCCATTGGGGCTGGTGCGCCCATAGCCATCGCCCGAGGTTGTGCACCGGTGTCGGGAACTTGAGGCCCGTCATCAAAATGGATGCCCTGCTGCTCCATAAACAGTTCCAGCGCAGCCCTCAGGGCATCCCGGTCCACAAAACCGGAGCGTTGCTCAACAAACGCCGCCCGTGCCGCTGCCCGCTTTTTCTTTTCCGCCTTGCGCGCCTTGCGACGTTCCAGGGCTTGCTGTTCTTCCACCTGTTCGGGCGTTAATGTCTCCGCCATTGTTATTCTTCTCCGTCAACGATCCTTATCCAGCCCTCTTGGAACTCATGGGGCATCCGGGGTAACAGCGCAGATTGGGTGGCCGAGACAATGGGATCGTCCCGCCAGGTGAGTGGGCCCGTGCGACGGGTGAACTGTTGCTTGTCGCCCAGCAAATGCACTTTCGGCAATCGGATTTCTTCCGGGTCTACCAGTACTGGTCCCACCCGCACAGAGGGGATGACCCGCTTCAGACCTTTGCCCACCCAGGCGTCATTCAGTGCCAGCGCTTTGCGCGGCAGAATGCCGGAGGTGAGATGCACCCGGCCGGCCGGCAGCATCAACAAGGTGAGACGATGGCTTTGACCCGGGCGAATATAAAGGGTGTCTTCCGGCACCAGGAACGGATGGGAAAGGGGCACCACATCCGGCACCGTAACCTTGCCCAACAAACCCAGCTGACCGCGACGACGACCGCTGTCTTTGGCAATGGCCGCCACCACTTTGTCCACCAGATGGAAATGGTCGTAGTCGTCGTCCAGATAGAAACCCAACAGGGAATCGTCGCTGCGTTGCAAATCCCCTAACTGCACAGGGAACGATTGATCCCGCAATGCTTCAAAGGCGGCACGGCGGGCATCGCCATCGGCGCCGTTCAGGTTAACGTCGTCCAGGTCATCCGGCAGGTCCAAGCGCAGGGTGGCTTTCACCACTGCAATGGGGCGACCCACCAAACCGGCGACGGTGGAGGAGCCCAGGCTGCCGTAGGTATCCACGGTCCACAGGGTGGTGTCGATGGCACGCAGTAATGAGGTGAGGGAACTGTCAGCACTGGGCGTTTCTGACGCCCGGTTCTGCACATCCGTGCGCACCACACCCGCCGCCATTTGCCCCATGGGGATGGCACCCGGATCAAGATCCACCAGGGGACCGGCACCAGGGGGTACCGGTCGGCCCGGCGCCGGCTCCCAACGCACCGCACCGGTGAGTTCGTGATGACAAATCTGCCCCAGGGCATTGCCGTCCCGATCGAACATTTCCAGGGATTCGTCGATGTGGTCCGGCAGCAGGAAGCCCGCCACCGGGTTCACCGCCAGCTGCGGTTCCAGTTGATTGATAAAGGCTTCCGGGGCAAACGCCGGATCACCCTGATAGGCCGGGTCCACCAGACGAAACAACCAGCGGGCACCGTTTTGCACCCGGGCGGCCATGCGGATGGTGGCGGGTTCGTCGTCCACTTCCAATGTGGTGGTCGTGCGGGCGGCGCCTACAGGTACCTCCAGGGTACGGCCAAAAGCATCAACCAAACGCAATTGCTTCAGTTCTAACGTGCCGCCAAACAACGGCACCGGATCTGCAACCACCTTGGGGCGGTCGTCTTCATCCACAGCGGCATGGAAACCGCCGGTGTAATCCAGGCCCAGTAATTGTTCGCGAATACCGTCTAAAGAAGCCGACGCCAAATCCAGTGGTTCCAGAAAATTGGACAGCGCTTCCAGTGCGTTCTGTTGGGAATTGGACAGGGTGGCATCGGTAGCATCCCGCTCCTGCTCCGCCTTTATCCAGCGTTCAATGCTGGTGTGCAGGGCTGTACTCAGGCCGCGGCCGATGGGGCTGCGGCCGCTGATGTCCGTCACCAGCAGTTCACCATCGTTGGCTTTGGGTTTGAGTTCCAGATCCTTCAGTTCCCAGTTCGACATCTCGGTGGTGCCCACCAGTTCCACCCGCCATTCCAACCACAACGGAACCCAGGGTTGACGCCAGGCGGTCACCCCCAAGGGGCTGGGAGTCATGCCCACCAGATAGGAGGCTTTCGCCAATTCGGCGGCGGCCTGTTTCACCATGGTGGTCTGGTAGGCGGAGACTCCCGCCCAAGCATCACTGGCTGCCGCTCTTGGTGTGGTGGCACCTGTTGCCGCTTGCGGAGACGTGGGTGAACTGGGCGAAGTAGCAGAAGGTGCAAGTGTATATTCACCGGTACCATCGTAGCGTCCGTCTTCAGAAAACAGGCGCAGCATTTCCCCTTTGATACGGGCATGGTATTGGGGGAAGTGCTCAGGATCTTTGGCGGCGGATTGCGCCAGCCAACGTGAACAGTAGGGATTGAGTAACATGGCTTCCCGCACCACCGTCAGCACTTCCGTCGGGATGGCACCATTGCCCAATGTGGGCACCAGATCCTGACCGCTCACCACCCCTTTGATGGATTTCACCGCCTCGTTGGGATAACGACAGCGCAGTCGACCTTCGTCATCGTACAGACCATCATAGTGATGGCGCAGACTGGGGCGGGCACCCTTGATAGCAAGCTGGGGTGCCTGGGGAATAAAAATACGTGGCGCTGGTCGTTCCACAGTGCGGCGTTCCTGTTTTACGCCGGAGACCACACGATCATCCAGTTTTTCATCCAGGGTAAACGACGGTGCTTTCGGTGCTCTGCCTTCTTTCGCAAACACCACTTTGTCGCGCCAGCGGGGCATCGGGTTGATGTTGTCTTTAGTGGCAGGATGGCGCGGTGCTTTTGCCGCCCGACCTTTACGGCCCACGGTGGTGGCATTCACCGAGGCGGAATCCTCCACCCGCAGCTGATCCGCCTTCGCCGCCGGTAAGGGTTTACCCGGCAGGGAACGGAAGGTATCGCTGTGCTCCCGCTCGGCAATATCACGCATGCCGTCCGGTGTGCCCAGGCGATCCAGCAAATCGCTGGTGAAGGCAGCCGCCACCATTTCCGATGCGCGTCGCTGTGTCAGTGTGGTGCCCAAAGTATTGGCGCCCAATGCCGTCACCAGGTCATCGGTATCAAAGCCGATGGCTACCGACAGTCCCTGAGAACGGGGCCGCTCATCCACGCCCGTGGGAGGGCGATCAATGGGCACGCCGGTGACCATGCCATGCAGCAACGCTAAAAAGCGTGGCGGTCGCTGGGAAATAACAATTTTGGAAGGCCGATCCACCGGCATGGACAATTCCGGTGAAATGTCGGCATAGGTAAAGGTTTCATCCCGCCCCTTGGCTACGATTTTGGTTTGCGGTGCTTCCGTGGGATGTTTGAACTCCCCGGTGTTCATCAGTCGGCTTAACACCGGCAGATCCGGCTCGCTGCTGGGTTCCTCCGCCTCGGAATCCAGGTGCCAACCCAATTCATCCAGCAACTCAAACAGTTCCCGTTTGCCGGCCACATTCAGCGGATCTTTACTGGCATCAGAACACCAGCCCGACACCACATACGTAGCCGCATTGCGATCGAAACCATCTTTCGCCACTTCACCCAGTGCTTCCAGATCTTCCAAGCGATCGTGAAAACCAAAGCGGCCTGCGCTGGCAGTGTAGGAGGCGGTCCATAAAGGTGATCCACCCACGGTGCCATCGAGACGCTCGAAGTTGGGCAGATCATCGCTGTCAGTGGTGGTGCCGTTAAACGTACTCAGCGGTGTCACCGAACCTTTCCTGGCATCGATCACCCAACCCCGTAATAAGGGTCTTTCCAATCCCACTGGAAACAGGGCACGAATCACCACCCAGCGATCCGGCAGCTCTTTCATTTCCAACTCGCCACCGGCACTGGATTCCTGTCCGCGCAGCAGCGCATCCGGCAATGCCCAATGCAAATGCACGCCGGGCTCTGGCGTCACGCCATCGGCAAACGGTAACGGATCACCCGGGCCACCAGTCACCGGTACCAGGGTTTCAGCCACATCCGGATGGGCCACATAGGCCTGCACATCCACCGGCACCAGCACGCGACGATTGCGGGGTAATTTCGGATCCCAGGTGGTAATGGAACCCAGGTCGGTATCGGCTCGCACCAACCAGGCCCAGCGCTCATCAAAAACGGCTTTGCTCAGGGTTTTGTTTTTCAGCAAATGTTTAAACATAGGTCAGCCTCACAACTTGAACGTTGCCTCCACTACCTTTTCGTAATCGATGGTGGCCCGGAATACGGTTTCAAAACGGGGGGAATCCACTTCGCCGTACACCTGACGCCAGGGAAAACGGATCAACTGCAATGCATATTCGGCACTGTCCAGACCATCGGCGGCACCGGTATCCGGCTTGGCCGCCAACGCATCCGACAGGCGGCGGATATCCACCACACCGGAAGAGCCCACGCGGAACGGCACATTGATATCCTGGCCGCCGCTTTCATCCAGATATTCAAAAGTGTTCTTGTTGCGGGGGCGTAATTTGGCGGAACGTACATTGCCGTTGTCTTCGTGCATAAAGCCGAACTGAATACCTTGTCTAGGCTCTTCAACGTGCACGACTTTTGGAATGCCGTCGAACAGACACAACAACACGGCAGGTGCCAATCGTTCCAAACGCAATAAGCGAATGCGGCGGGGATCGTCTTCCTCGTAACGGGCATCGTCCCCTTCTTCCGGGTCTACATTGAATGCCCGCACATGCAAACCGGGCCAACCTGACACCGCTGCCGAGCGCAACAAGAATCCACTGATCGGTCCCGGTGGGCCCATCTTGCGTTTGTCCCCTTCGCGGCGACGCACGTTACGTTCTTCCGTATCCAATTCGGCGCGAATCGCCGCGTACTGGGCTTCCAGTTGAATGCGGTCGTCGCTGTTCACCGTACCCACACTCAATGCGCCCTGCACGATGGCATCGGTCCAGCGCCGATCCAGGTAGAACCAGCGGATGGATTCCTGGGGCAGCAGTTCACTGTCCGCCACCAGATTGGCAAAGGGCACCCCTTCCAACAGACGCAGACGCACCAGCCAGTTACGCAGTTCCGCCGGCATGGCGGTGTCCTGGTCTTTCTGAAATTCGGCAAAAGCCGGTTTGACCGTGGCTTTCAGTTCCGACGCCAGGTTATTCAGCACATCGATTTTTTCGTTGATCATAGCTCGTCCTCATCCAGGTGGCGGGCGCGAATGGAATCCGCAAGAATGCGATCCAATGCATCCAGGGATGCATCCAGTTTGATTTTTTCCGTGACAGGGAACGCGGGGCCGGTAAGTACGTCATCCAGCATTTTGTTGGAGAGGACGTTGGACACCAGATCTAAACGTTGCGTGTTGAGGTCGGCTTCCAGGGATTCGCGAATGCCAATGGTGCCCACCTCATCAATGATCAGATCATCCATGGGAATCTGCACTTTACGCAGGTTATCCAACATCATATTGAGATCACCCCGCAGGATGTCGCCACTGATGCCCAGACCATCGGCCAACACATCGGTGGCCAGGCCGTCGAATTCCAGCGGTCGGCCTGGAGACACTTTAGGACGTGGCGCGCCCATTAACAGCTCCGGCTGTTTGACGATAGCGTCCACCAGAAAACGCCCCACCAACGGACCCAACTTGTGAAACTCGTTGAATTCGAGACCATCCCCCAGAATGCTTTCCCACAGGGACTTGTTGGCCACCAGCATGGATTTGAGTCGCGCCGCATGGTAGTGGCCCTGACGCCAGCGCATCAGCGAGGCGATGATGGATGGCTGCGATAACGTTAACAGCCGACCGATCTCAAATCCGGTGGCCAACGACAGATCTTCACGGCCATCGGGAATCACGATACGCAACTGATCCGAACTGTGGGCCAGATCCAAACGGTTGCTGGTGGACGTCAATGTGGGATGGGGCACCAACGGCCCCCGATACCAGGAGCGCACTTCATCCCCTTCCCGGGTTTTATGGTTCAGACCCACGTGTCCGCTCTCCACCACTTCCAGGGGCAGGCGACCGCTCAGATCAGAAGGTGTGTCACCAACATCCCCTAATAAACGGGAATCCAAATTCTCCATCAGGGAACGGAAGGTGGTATCGCCGGTGGTGGTAAAACTCCAGTGCAACAGCACCGGGAAACGGTATTCCGGATCGAAAGGTTGGGTACCGATGATGTCCACGATGCGGAAGTCTGCCGCCATCTGCAGGGAGATGTCTGCGGAAGAGGCTTTCGCCAGATCTTTCATGGACCATTGGGAAGCGCCTTTGTAAGGGGTGGCGCCGTCTTTGGCGGCGACACTGGATTTTACTTTCAGGCTTTCACTGCCACTGATATCCGCTGCCGCACGGGCTTCCGTTGCTCTGGGGGAAGGGCCATCCAGGGAAGCAACGTCAATATCGGCCACGTTGATGCCACCGGCAATTGCAGGATTAACGTTGACGCCGGGCGCCCCAGCCGTGCCCATCACCCGATGATCATCGAGGGCCACATGTTCCGTATATACCTGGCGTTCAGTAAGAAAACGGGTAGAGAACACCGGGTCTGGCGAGCGCTCCAGCAAAGCCTCATACTGCCCTTCCAGATTCACCAGACAGGCCAGGTATTTCACCGGCACCGCTTCACCGGAGCGGGTTTTGCCCGGCACCGGCAGACGGTTACTGATCACCACGGCGAGGAAGCCATCGTCGTCACCCATCATCAATTCAGTGTCGTGGATATCCACCTCCCGGGCGTGGGCCAGCAGGTCCACGTCGTTGCGAGTGGGGAACACCTTATCGATGACCGACTTGCGCACCACCAAACGATTGCCTTTCGCCACTTCCGCCACGCCGTCCAACACCACGCCGGGGGTGACGCATTCCGCCACGTCCACCGCCGTATCCAGCCGCGCTTCGCCTTCGGCGATCAACACCAATGCCAGCCAGGGCGTTTTCGTGGGAGCGCCATCCAAACGCCGTTCCCAGGGCAAAGTGCGACGCTTGATGACAACCTGTGGTAAACGACTACCGTAACTGCCGAAGGAGTTGGCGGGCGGATAGGTGGACAACACCTGATCCGGCGGCAACACATAGCGCGGCGAGCGAATGCGGACGTTGATGTTCTCCTTGTCGACGCGAAGATCATCTTTATCCAACGTACCCTGTGGCGTGCTGGCGCTCAGGTTCTGCGAAGCCTCGAAGCGCCAGTCCCCCGCCTCTAAAGGCGGTGTGATTTTGGTATAGAGTTTGAACTTACCCTCACCGACAGCCATGGTCTTGGCTCCTATTTTTGAATTCATTACTGTTGAATGCATGGTCCAGAATGTGATTCATCTTTAGCGCTCCAAATTATTGCCGCGGGGGCTCGATCCATTCGATGGCACAGCCTTCACCCTGGGCAGCACGCAAGCGTGCCACCACCGCCACCAGTCCCAGTTCCGCAATCCAATCGGACACATCGTCAACATCTGCGTTAACCCCGATCACACCACTCACCTGGCGTGAGCCGCCTTGGGTCACCCGCACCGACACTGATGCCGTGCGTGAATCCGGTGTCACTTCGAACAGCAGAATGGAGCGGGCACCGGCCTGCACCACCACCGGCGTCACATCGCCGTTGGCATCGCGGACGTGCTTGGCGCCGTTCAACTCGATACCCAGATCTTCCGGATGACGGGCTTCAGCACCACGCAGGATTACACCAACGCACCGTACCGGTGTGGCAAAACGGGTGGACACCGCCGCCGCATCGCGAATCACATCACCGGCCACACCCCAGCCCACTTTGCTGCGGGAGGCATTGCCATCGATGTGCAGGATGCAACCGGAACCCAGGGCCGAACGTCCGGCCATGCGCACCACGCGGGATTGGTCATGCCAGCCCAGCACTTTGCGCCCACCGCCCAGCAGATCACCGGCACCACCATTGGCCTGAATCGCGACAATGGCGGTGTGCTCTGGAACGGTCAGCGTGCCATCGTTCACCACCTGATCCTTCAACACGGCACCGTTACCCAACAACATCACCACGCGGGCTTCGCCGGTTACCTTCAGGCTGGGGCGCAGCTCACTGGTATCGATAGCTGCATCCGGCATGCGCATCGTCACTACATCACCGGGGCGCAGTCGGGTATCCGATGCCCTTGTGTCCAAAGCCATCATGCCCGGCCCTTGATTGAGCCCTTTAACGAGGCTCGCACCAATGGCTGACCCCACATGGCCACCCTGATAGGAACGGGCCACACCACCGAGGTTGGTACGCGGCACCGAACCGCGGACCACGATAGTTTGATCCGCCACCCGGGAAGGTGCGGCAGTGAGATTCAACTTGATGGGCAAACTGCGGCCGATGCGACCGCGCACCGAATCGAGCGACGGGGCCGGTCGACGTTTGATACGAGCATTGGACACGGTGGTGCCACGCAGTCGCTCAGCCACACCGCCGCCAGTGGTCATCAAACCGGTCACAAACGGTGCCCGTGGCCGTCGGGGTGACGGTGCCACCACAGCCCCCATATCGGAGGAACCCACGTTGTCGCCGTTGGCGGATTCCAGTCCGTCCATCAGCGTACCGAACAAGGGCGGGGCGGTGCGGGAACGAGTGTAAGACGCCTTGGCAGTCGCGCTGCGCTTGCCACTTTCCAGCAAACCCACCGGCGTTTCTGAAGCACTGGAGAACAGGAACTGGCTGGCCTGGGTAAAGGCGGCGTCCACCGATACAGCCACCGCCTCCAAGCCCAACGCATTGGCCTGGCTTAACATACTCACCCGCTTGGGCGCGGCGGCGGACAGCGGCAACGGCTTACGCCCGCTTTCCACCCGGTAGTAATCGATCTCCGGCCCCACCTGCTTGCTGGTGTCTGCCGCGGCCACCAGTTTCAGGCGACTGCCGGCAAAGATCACATCACCCTTGGGCAATGGGCTCGATGGCTGGTTGGCATCTTCCGGCAGACCCCACACGCCGATGGGGAAGGCTTCCAGACCGTAGCTGGGCCCTTCCCCGGCCTGGGATTCTTCCTTCATGCCGTTCACCAAAGGCACCAGATCCGCAGTACGATCCACCCAGCTGTTGCCAGACTTTTTCTTCAGGCGCAGGCTGAAAGTGGAACTGAGGTTGGACGCATTCATGGGGCTCAAGCCCAGGGATGTGCCGGTGCCACCGGGTAAGGTTGGCGTAATGTTTTTCGCCAGATCGGAACGGCCGAAATCGAACTTCTTGGTGGGTACCGTGGTGACCATGGACAGCTCGAATTCCGCGAACACCTCAAACGGCCGCTCTGCACTGCCATCGCTGGACGGTGCTGAGGTATCGCCTTCTGTAGCCGCCGGTAAACTGCCCTTGCCGCTGATCCCGGAAATAGCCCGCGCCCGTCCGGGACCGGTTTCCTCCAGGTACTTGGGCACGAAACCATCCCAATCGATGAAGATGCCCTTGATGGAAGTGGAGCTGCCGAAGCGGACGGTGATGTCGCAAGGCCCAACCTCGATGGACGCCTTGCCGTGGAACTTGGGACCTTCCACTTCAATGCGGGCACCGATGCTGATGCTGATGCGAATGGTGCCGAAGAAGGTTTTGATTTTCACACCGGCAGCAATGCGGGCGTAGGCATCCGCCATGAAATAGAAGGGATCAAAATAAACGATGGCGTTGGCGCCGAAAGAAATCCGTGCCCAGACAAAACCGAAATCCGCACTGACTTCGATTTCCACCCCGGCCATTAACGCTTCCGAGGTTAACGCGAAGTAGGAACCGCCCTTGATAACGATGGCGTTGGACACCCGCCATTCCAAGCCAAGTCGCGGCACCACCGGATAACCATTACGGTGGAAGCTGGGGTGATACCCCCCCAGGGTCAGCACGAACTGACCGGCGTTCTCCCCTTTCCACCAGGTGGCAAAGGCAAAGCCACCGGTGAGTCGCACTTCCGGATACAGCAACCAGGAGTTATCCGTCAGTTGCGCCTGAATCAGGAACAGACCTTCCGACGATGAGAACCGGGCCAGCAGTGCCAACTCAATAGACACCAGTGCCGCCTGGGGTCGGGGCAACGCCAGTCGCGCTAAGCCAAACAGATTGATGTCGAGCCCGTTGCCGATGGACACCGACAACACCGCCACCCCATCCACCAGAGAGAAGCTGGTGAAACTGATGCCCGCCGCAAACCAGAAATTGCCCGGCTCCGGTGGGAAGTATTCCGCCAGTTTGCGCAGCTCTTCCAAAGGATTGGACGACACCGTTGCCGAGGGGTCCAGG
This sequence comes from Pseudomonadales bacterium, assembly GCA_002708905.1. GTDB lineage: Bacteria > Pseudomonadota > Gammaproteobacteria > Pseudomonadales > Ketobacteraceae > Ketobacter. Next base: position 309,006 of record PAPM01000039.1, read on the forward strand.
GCCTTGATAAACGGATACTCACCAAACTTGGACATGTCGTCCGGCACCCGCAGGCCACGCTTGATACCCAAACCGCCGCCAATGCCGGTGAGGAAGAACGCCGGTGGCCCGCCGATCGGCCCTTGAATGGCGCCGAATACGAAGAAGGACGGCAGGCCCTTGTCTTCGTTGTAACCACCAAACAGCGACAGGCCATAGACACCGAAGCGCCCCATCAGCATGCCCACGTAACCGATCTTGCCGTCGATGTTGGTCTTCAACAGACCGCCGGAAATGGACAATCCGGAGAAGTCACCGGAGACACCCAACCCCTGCAAATCCACGGCCCAGTTTTCCAGGGCGAAGACATCGCCCCCCAACCAGTGCAGACCCAGTTGATCCACTTCGGCGTTCAAGCCAAACAGCGACACCCGGGCATCAAACAACAGCGAGATACCGGTGACCGTGCCGTTGGTCTCCCGCACGTCAAAACCGAACTGCTCCAGGTAAATCGGGCCCAGTTGTCGTTGAATCACCAACCACCAGGGGCCCGGTGGTTCACCGGCACTCAGGCTGATCCCCAGTCCCTCTCCCGGCGGTTTCTGAATGGCAATGGCGGGACTGAAAGCCGGTCGCGAAGAAGGCGACGCATCATTACCAGCATCACTCATCAGATTGTTGGCAACGGCGTTATCACCACCACCAGCTGATGGCACAATGGCCAAGCCATCCAGTTGCACCTGGACACCTCCACCACCTCCGCCGGAGCCTGCTTCGCCATACACATGCACCCCGATGGCATCGATGCTCATGATACTGAGGTTCAACAACGGACCGGCATTCTTCGCCACCCGTACGCCCAATCCGGCTATGGCAAAACCGGGGCTGAACACAAAGTTGTCACCGGACTGTTCCAGCAGATAGACCGACACGCCAGGCTCAACACCGGAGCGAATCCAATCAGCCACAATTTCCAGATCGACCGTGGGATCGCTGCTGCTTAAGGCTATGCGCTCACCCGGTGCCAGCGAGATGGTCACACCGGCCTGACCACCGCTATTTTGAGAGAATCCAATTTCCACTTTACCGTCGATGGTGATACTCAGTCCGGCACCGGCCAGATTGAACGCCAGGGTGTAGAGGCGTTTCAACAGGGCTTCGGGATCAGCGAAATCTGCAAACAGTTGTGGATCCAGGGTGGCACCACCGCCGGTGAAGACCACATTCTGCAGCGTATTCACCACCTCGGTTCCCATTGGGTCCAGCGCATCCACCACAATCCCGGACGCCATGGAAATGGCCTGGGCCAGAAGTGCCAGCGCCACAGCTTCCGGACTGCTGTCCTCCGTTTCGCCGCCCACTGTGCGGTTCACCAACACCACGCGAGGTGGGGACGCATCCAGCGCCCAGCGGAATTCCACACTTTGATCGCCAACGCCATCGGAGGCCAGACCAATGCCCACCATGCGGGTAAAACCGGCGCCACTGACGCCGGCTCGAATCGTCGCCACCGGCATCAGTTCCAGTCCGTTGCCCACATCAAATCCGTCGGCAATGTAGGTCACACCAATCTGCACACCGCTGGTACTGAGGCGAACTTTATCCGCCGAGATAGTGCCCACATCGGCAATGGCGATTTCGCCGGACAGCTCAATGGCCGGGCCGGATGCACTGCCATCGAACGTGACACCCACCGGTGAAGTGCTGCCGATATTCAAGCGGGTAATGCCGGGGCCCACCGCTGTGGTGCTGATCACGGTGCCACCGGGGTCCAGTGCACCGGCCAGTTGCGCGATGGCCGTGGACACCAGATTGGGCAAATTCGCGGTCAACGCCGATACCGGGTCGGCCGCAAAGGCAGAAATTCGGGCATCGGTAAAACTGTTGGATTCCAGCAGATTCAGGGCTCCGCCAATCTCAAACAGGGCCTGACCCACATCTTTCTGAATGGATGGCGCCGGATTACTGCGTTCGGCAATCAACGCATTCAACACCAGCGGAATCGCCATGCCTGCGCCGGTGGCCAGCAACGAGGCCGCACCCGGTCCATTGGGATAGATGGGCATGGGCGCCGCAGGCGGACGCAGCAAGGCAATACTGATACTGGGGGAGATAGCCAACGACACACCTTTGCCATCAAAGGTCACTGAGGTAGCCAACTGGGGCAGCACCGAGCCATTGCTGTCGATGGCAATACCACCGTTGATGGACACCGCCATGGCTGCAGTGCCCAGGGTGTGATTGATGTCGATTTCCACACCCAGCAACAGCCGACCGGAATCCACGGCATAGGTAATGGTGACATCTTCACTCACCGGCCAACCACTGCCGGTACGCGCAGGTACCACTAAGTCCGCCACAGCATCCAGGGTCATCACCGCCTGGGCAAAGGGGTCTGAAGACCACGCAGTAGTGGCATGTTTCAGCCAGGCAATGGGGTCCAGGAACAGCGCCCAGGGCAACAGAATACGACGCTGGCCGGATTCTGGTACCGGTCCCAGCAGATTCAAACCATTCAGCAAATTGTCGATGGCGGTGCGGGCGCTTTCTTCCGCTTCATCCCGCAGATGATTGATAAATCCGGTGGCCAGGGTGGCCGGCACCAGCGAGGCAGAGAGTTTGATCAGGTCCGTTGGGTCGGACAGGTTCAGCAAATCAATGGTGGAACTGTTGGCGGCACCGGGTAAACGCCAGTTGATGCCCAGCTGTCCGCTGCTAACCGATGCGGTATCGATAGAAGCCTGTAATTGAATGCCACCGGCGCTGGGGTCAATGCCACCCAGAGAACCGGACACAGCCACCCCGGTGCTGTTGATGCGCACCGACGCACCCACCGGAATCAAATCCGCCGGTTCATGGCTGGCAAAGACTTCAATGGATTTGGTCTGCAGATTGAGGGACACCTTGGCGGTGTCGATGGTCCAGGCCAAGCTGCTGCCACTACCGGTAAAACCACCGATGGTACGCAACGCGCCAGCAAGGCTGGATGCAGATTGTGTCAACGCATCAGTGATCACCAACTGGGTATCGAAGATCAAACGGTCGAAGCCCTGGGGATCGTAACCGCCAGAGCGCACCAACCCAATGTCCGCCAGCAACTGGGCCAGATCGGCAGATTCCGCCGCCAATCGGCCAATCACTTCCGCCATCAACAGATGCACTTCCGAGGTGGGCAGGGTGGCATCAATACCATCCGCATCCTGCTCGATCACCCAACGTTCCCGCTTCACACCAAAACAATTGGCTTCGTGGAAGGTAAAACGGGCTTTGGAAACAGTAGAACCTGAACCAATAGGAAGATACAGCCGCACCGACATCCAACGGGCTTCCACGTCGTTCTGCAACGCACCGGGGCCACCAATGAGCCAGCCATCGTTGACGCCGAAATGCAGGTCGAGGATCACCTGTTGGTTGGTATGCACCTCGAAACTGTCACCGGAAGCACCGCGGTCACAACTGATCAATTCCAGAATAGCGCCGGCACCTAACAACACCGGACCCAGGCTCACATCGATCACCGGCAAATCCACGCCTGCATGCAGTGCTGTGGGCGGTAACTCCGGTTTATCCAACGCTTGATAGCGATAGGCAATGGCATCGGCCACCAACTCCGCCAGCCCCATGTCCACGGTGTCGCTGTCCAGCTTGCCGAACACGGCATCCACCATAAGCCCGGCCCGGCGCACCTGATCGCTGGCCAGGGGAATCTCACCCAGCTTGCTGTCGGTGAACCCCGCGGCCGCCACTGCCCGATCGATCACATAGGACATTTGCAGCAACGGTCCGGATTCACCCGCCAGCAAATGTTCATCCAGTTCTTCGGTAAACGGACGGCGAATCTGGTGTAAAAAGCGCAGGGCATCGCCACTCAAACCGGTGGTGTAGCCGGACACCGCCAAGGTGGTCCAGGGAGTGCCGACGGTAACCACCCGCTCCACACTCAGAGTGGTTTCCGCTGCCTTGATGGCGGCGGCACCGGCAGCACCATAGGCCACTACCGTGATGGCATCGGTACGACCGGCCAATGCGGTTTTCAAACGTTCCGCCTGCTCGCCGACAGCACCACGATCCGGTCTAGCCGCTAAAGCCGCAGCCGCGTCAGGCAACGCCAACGACCAGCTGCCGTCGCCGGTGGCCGCTACCGTGCCGCTGGCATTGCCGGTACGGGCATCAAAGCTGTCGCCGTCGAAACAGGTCGTCCAGACTTCTTCACACCCCACATACAAGACCGCAGTGGGAACAGGGTCCAGTGCTTCCATTACCAAGGCATCGATGGCGCCCAGGGCCACCAATTCGCGATAACTGTAACCTTCGATGTCGACCCCGTTGACGCCGGCGGGTAACACAGCGGGCTGCCCTAACAAGCCGTCCGTGCCGGTGATGCGATCACTCAGATTCTGTAAGCCCTGGGCCAGGTTTTCGCGGCCCACCAACAAATCTTTCAGATCGGGAATGGTGCGGCCCGCATCCCGCAACGCCGCCACCAGTACGCCTTCCTCCGGCGGCTCACTGCGATCAAAAAATCCCGGCGGTGGTTCGTAACGATCCAGGGGCATACGACAGCCGGGCTCCAGCCACACGGCAATGCCCGGTGCCCTGGGTTCGCCGGCAATCGCCAAACGGAAAGGATCCCGTTCGTTGCCACTGCCCATGGGGGCGGACAAGCGGAAACCACTGATCAGATACGCCAGCGGACTCAGAACCGTACGTACATTACTGCAATCCAGAATCAAATCACCCAGCCAGGATCGCAACGCGGTTTCCGGATGGCTGATTAATTCTCCTAATTGCAGGCGGGCACCACTGCCGGACCAACCCACCAGGCTCAGCAACACGTCCACCACCGGCGAACCGATGCGTGCCAGTAATGAAGCAATGGCCTGTTCGATTTCATTCCAATTCGGGCTGTAGGTGACGCTGCCGTCGGCATGGAATTCGGGAAGAGGAATGCTCACGGACAAAGTGCTGGAAGCATCACCGGACGGTTCGAAATCGCCCTCCAACTCCAGCGCCAACCCAGGTGCTGCGACACCAAAGGCGACACCATCGCGGGCATTCCAGGCCAGTTCAAAACCAAACGCATTGGCCAACAAATCCACCGGGCCCAGATCCAGGCGCGCCGTGGTGCGGTCAGCGCGACGCAGGTGAAGCCCACCGGCAAACAGACTGAAGAACTGCACCGCCGGATTCACCACATCGATGCGCGCCATGCGGGCCCGCACTGCCATTACGGCTTCGTAATCGGTCATCACCGTGGCCGCCAGCTCGGCAGACAACTCAATGAAGATGTAATCCCCCTGCAGATACACCAGCACATTCAACGGACCGATATCGATAATCCAGGGGGCTGCATCGGTGCCACTACCGGTGATGGCGCCGGTGGCACCGGTAATCAATTCCCGCAGTGCGGCCAACACGTCGGCAAAGGCGGTGGTATTGCCTTTCAGGGATTGCCAGTAATCATTGAGTTCGCCGAGAGGATCGGTGATCAGCTCCAATGCGTTCAATGCAGTAATGCCAGAGGGCGGATTAATGCCCAACAGAATCGCCAGCAGTTCACCGGGGCGGCCCAGATCATTGAGCGCATTCACCAACGCGGAATTGATCAGGCTACCGGCGGCATCCAGTACCGCTTCGGGGCTGGACAGATCCAACACCGCGTGGGACGCCCCACCCAGGGTAACGTCGTGGGCGGTAAGCATAAATGCCGGCTGACCGGAGAGTAATTTTATTCCCAGATGAATGGACCCCAGGCCGGGATCACCGGCCAACAGGTCCGATGCCAAACCGGCATCACGACCAAATACGGCACCTGCTTCAAGGGAGGGCAAAGCAGAGATATCGCCAGTGGCGGTATTGGTGGTAAGCAGGTCTGCCGTGATGCGCACTTCCGCACCGGTCTGCGGGCGCAATGCCGCTTCCACCCAAGGGGTAATTTGCACACCACCACCGGTGGAGTCTGCCACCCGCAAACCGATGGCGCCGGTGATCAATCCAGAACTGAATTCAATGGCGCCGCGACTGGAATTAACCGTACCGCCCAACAGATCGCCGAACTGGCCCAGCCAAGCATTGCGGGCAGCTGTTACCGTAAAGATGGACTCCAGCCATTGAATCAGTGCCGGTACACCCTGGGTAATCAACGCTTCCAATGGGAACGCCGGAATGTCGGTGACGGTACGCAGACCAAACATTCCCGCCAACGCTGCAAAGGGAGCCGTATCCGGATTGGCCGGGTTCAACGCATCGGCCTGGGCCTGCAGCAGACCCGCCATGAATTCCAGAAATTCCGGGCCCAGATCTTCCAAAGAATCCACATTCAGATCAAAATCTTTCGGCACACTGGTGCCGGGCAATTGCAAGCGGCGGAAGCCTACTTCCAAAGCAAAGTTATCCGCTGGATCGGTGGGAATGAGTATGGATAAAAACACACCACCCACATACAACTCACCGGCCACCGGCGCCGCATTGGAGATGGTGACTTCCAGCGATAACTCGATATTGGCACCCGACCGCCCCAGCACCAGCCAGTCCGGCTGACCTCCGGACACGTCCATGGAACCGCCGCCCTCGCGGGCAAACTGGAACACCGGCACATGGGCTTTTACGGAAACAGAAGGCGTAGAACTGCCACTGTCGTATTCAATGCCAAAACCCACGCGGGCCGCATCACTGGCCTGTTCCACCACCACAAACACCGTGGCACCGGATTCTGAAAACAACGGCACCCATACGGCCTGGTCTTCCGTTTCCCGGTCTGGTGGCCCCAGCACGTCGTCCACGAAGGTCATCAACGCTTCCCGCTGTTGATTCGTGTACATCATGGAACTGAGCCCACGTTTACTGCCGTTGGCGGTACCAATAGGATCCTGGAACCATTCGCCCCGCAGCTGACCGTCCTGGGTCAGGCCAACGGCTTCCGCCAACGTGGAAAAGACGTCGAGATTTTCTTCCGCACCCATGGTTAAACTCCCGCAGCCAGAGAGAAGCGTGACACCGGCTGAATCAACAACCGATCAGGGGAAGCGCCAATGGTGCCCGGCACCAACGGCAAGCCGCGGGCATCCTTGCCCACTTGCGCGCATATCGTGGTGGCTAACTCCAATAAAGATTCCCAGGCGAAGGCAATAATGGCATCAGACCAAATCTCAACCAGACCTTTCGGGCCCTGTAAATCCTGAAACGACGACATCACCAAACCGGTCACCGATTTTTTCTGACCAACGCCAATGGGAACGGGAATGGTCACCTGTTGGTACTGGTCGCACTCCACGGACACATAGATCGTGACCACGCCACTGGTGAAATTGATAGTGGTTTTATCACTGTGCACCAGCAACTCGCTGTCACCATGATTCCACACCACCAACGGTGTGGAATTGCGGGGCAAGTCCAACACCAGACGCACCACTTCGCTGAGCACGCGCTGGGCATCTTTTTCGGGAATTTTGAGAAGATCCGGCGAGGCTTCACCGGTATTGAGAATGACGCTTTGATCCAACCGTTTAAGCCACTTGAACCGGTTAAAGTCAGTGACCAGTTGATCGGTTAACAGGGTTGCCATAACGCTCCCTCGCGGGCTGTTTTCATTATTGGAGGTTGCTGACGGCAAAAGAGAACTTACCGCGCAACAGGCAGGATGAGTGCTTGCAATTGATCAACAAGCGCGCAGCGGCGGATAATGAGAAGCTCGTTTTTTATACTACAAACACAACACGACCCGCGTCTAACCGATGAGACTGCGTTTACCGTATAGAGCTTGTTAAGAAGGACCCAATTCCATGCGTAATTCTTATTCTGTCTAAATCCTTAGTAGATTTGTTACGCACGTTAAAACATCAACAGACCATTTTCAACTGACATAAATCAATTTGGAAAACTTTCACAACGCAATTACAAATTAATAGTGACTGGATTAGTGAACCAAGACACACACGATGTCTGTTTTGATCAATACAACACCAAGCAAAACGTTAAGGAAATATGAAGTGAAGCTGGAGCATCCTAATCTAGCGAGCATGCCGCTGAAAGAAATCCCAGATAACATTCGTTGCATTGATCTTGTCTGAAGAGGCACCCACCATACTCGCCGGCAGAATACTGCGACCACCGGCCCAGGTGTGTCCCAGCCCTTCAACCCTGATGTAGACCACTTCAACATCCCTATCACCGAACACTTCCCGCGTGACACCATTTTCCTGCTCTAATAACCGTGAGCGCTCGGACAAGCCCAGGGCTTTAACCCATTTCAGAATCGATTCCCTCACCGGTGGTTTCGGCTTGGAACGCACCGCATCACTGTTGCCGTTGGCCAGCCGTGGCGAACCGCCCTCGATCAAATTCAACGGATCATCCGAACCGGTGATGTACAGCATGGACACCGCTGGTTGCAAAGCGCCTGGATCAATCCAACAGGCACCCGCCACCGGCGCAATGGCGGCAATTCTGTGTGGCACTTTGGCGGCAGCCAAAAAACTCATGGAGGCGCCATTGGAAAAACCGGTGAGATAAACGCGCCGCTCATTGACGGCAAAACTTGCTGCCAGCGTATCCAACAAGGCTTCCAGAAAGCGGACATCATTCACCACGGTCTGATCCGGATAGAATCGGTCAGAGCCGTCGTTCCACAGTTGCGGATTCAAGGCAAAACTGCTGCGCCGGTTTGGATTACGGGCTGCGGCATTGGGAAAGACCGCAATAAACCCTGCCTGATCTGCCTTATCGGTCCAGCCGGTTTCCCAATTGGTGGCTTTGGCATTACCACCACCACCATGCAACATCACCACCACAGGCAACGGTTTTTTTCCATCGTAAGCCGCCGGAAGGTGAACAATGAAAGAACGTTCCAACCCATCCACCTTGATACTCAGGGGATAACGCCCGGGGGAATCGGGCGCGCTTTCCGGTGTCAATGTTCTGGAACTGCAACCGCCGGCAAACAAACCAAGCAGCAAGGTCAGGATGATGGTGGTATTTCGCATAATGTTCCTCGTTGGAAAATCCCGTTATCGCCAAACCCGAATAATTTCGTAGCGGTCAAAACCAATAGCGTCGCGATGATTGCGGTGATACACAAAGTTTGAGAACAAATGCAGGAAGAAGAAAAAATCATTCCTGTCCGGAAACCAGAATTCTCCATAGTTGGGATCAAAGAAGCACACATCTTCACCCTGCTGGCCAATATAGGCCGCAATAGCATGAGATTCCTGCATATTGCGGCTCTGCAGAATGATCAATGCGTAACCTCCGTTGATTTGCTCCAACTCGGTACGAAGGGCAGTACTGTTCATGGGTATCCTGTTGCCCCCGTTTACCCCTAAACCACTATTACGGAACCAGTTCCGATAGCCCATAACCCAATCGGGGAAGCGCTCAAGATTGCGCTGCCAGGCCGCAATACGCTGGTATTCATGATGGTTGAATTGGATGAAAGTGCGGTTGTTCGGATTCCACACTGCACCCAAATGGTTTACCAGCGAATCATCCTGTGCATGGTACTTGATCCAATGGCAGGACAATGCCATACAGATCCCATTCCCGGTAGGCCTGGCAATAAAATCCAGGGGCGAGCCCTGGCTGAAATCCCAGGTACTCTGGCCATCAAGATCCGCCACCATTTGTTGGACGTTATTCAGAGGGTAAGCTCGGTTGGGCATTTTCTGGTTCCTTTAAAAAATCAGTTAATTGAGGTGTTAACCATCTTCTTGATTCGGTTTACGTCTCTAATTACGAAAGGAACGGAGAAAAGGTTGCGGCCTGAAAACGTGAAAAAGTCACAGAGGAGACCAGCGCGCACTTATAGGCCTATACGGCACAAAAACCTGTCAATTCCGGTTTTGCTCAATTTCATGACCTAAGTCAAAGCTCGCTCCGGCTTAGATCGATACATTAGCTCAACTATACAACACTGTTGATTATGGAATAAACGCAGGAGCTATAACAAAATGTCCACGTCCTCCAACCCAATGTACTTTGATTGTGACAACCACTTTTATGAGTCCGCAGAATCCTTTCTGCGATATTTGCCGGAAAAATACAAAAAAGCCCTGCGCTTCATCGAACTTGATGGCAAAACCAAAATGCTGGTAAACGGCAAGCTGTCTGACTATATTCCCAACCCCACTTTTGAAGTGGTGGCTGCTCCCGGTAGCACGGTAGAGTATCTGAAAGGCAACAACCCGGAAGGCAAATCCTATCGGGATTTTATGCAGCCGCAAAAAATGCATCCCGGAATATCGGGTTAAAACGCCTAAGCGCTACGAGTTGTTGGAAGAACATGGCCTGTGCGGCACCCTGATGTTCCCCACCCTGGCCTCTGTGGTGGAAGGCCATATGTATGAAGACCCTGATCTGTGTCACGCCATGATTCACTCCCTGAACCAGTGGATGCTGGATGAATGGGGCTTTGGTGAAGACGGCCAGTTCTTCGCAACGCCGGTAATCACTTTGATGGATGCCGAGAAAGCATTGGAAGAAGCCAAGTGGATCGTCTCCAAGGGTTCCAAAGTTGTATTGATGCGTCCTTCATTTGTGCCCGGCAAACTCGGCCCCCGCGGCATGGGTTCCTCTGAGTTCGATCCTATCTATGAGTTGTTGGCCGCCAACAACGTGATTATCACCTTCCACAACTCCGACAACGGCGTGTACGACATGTACGAGCGCCACCAAAAGAGTGAGTACGCATCACAAGGTGAATATCAACCGTTCAAGAAAACCGATCCACTGGAACTGGTCATGGACCTGAACCAGCAAACGGTCGGTCACAACCTGGCAGGTTTGGTTTGTCACGGCGTATTCGACCGTCACCCCAACTTGAAAGTGTGCTACGTGGAAACCGGTGTGGCATGGCTGTACCCACTGTGGGAGCGCATGGCGCACGTATACAACATGGCCCCGCAGCTGTTCACCCGTCATCCTCACGACGTTATCCGCGAACATGTGTGGTTCCATCCTCACTTCGAGGAAAACCCAAAACGCCTGATTGATCTGGTGGGCGTGGATCATGTGATCTTCGGCAGCGACTGGCCTCACCCTGAAGGCCTGGTACGTCCGGCTGACTGGGTTGAGTGCCTGGAAGGTTTGAGCGAAGAAGATAAAGACAAAATCATGCGCACCAACATGATGAAGTTGTTGGACCTGGTGCCGGAAACCGAAGCCAAACGCGCCAACGCTTAACAGAATTTGCAGTGTGAATGGGCTGAAAGCAGGTTTTTCACCTTTCAGCCAATCAATTTGACGTGGTTTTCCGCCAGACAGCCACCGATTTTGATACAGACATGAATCTGTATTCAGCCCATCACACTGCAAACCTATTTATTCATCATCTGCAATGAATCGTAATCGGTACGCCCCCTTCAGGTTGGGTGGTGCCCGCAATACTGCGTTGGCTGGGCCAGACATCATTATTCTTGTACTTTGAATCCCACTCAGTTTTCAACAACATATAGGCAAACAGGATCTTCAGTTGCTGTCGCGCCTGGTTCAGCCCCACACAGGTACGGTGACCACCACCAAATGGGAAAAACTCATAGGGTTTGGCACCTTTGCGCTCCAGCCACCGTTCAGGTCGAAAGCAGTCCGCGTCTTCGCCCCAGACATCCTTGCGCCGACCAATCAAATAGGGGGAGACCATGACACCAACGCCACTGGGTAACGAGTACCCCGCCACCTGGGTGTCTTTGACCAGGCAACGCATAATGGCAAAGATAGTAGGTGACAAGCGCTGGGACTCCATAAGTGCCGCATTCAAATAGCGGAGCTCACTGATGGCCAGACCATTAAACCCTCCCTGTGCTTCGATACAGGCTGTCACTTCTTCCCGGATCTTGGCGCATACCTGCGGATGCTTCAGTAACCACAGGGCAAAGAAGCCGCCGGTTCCGGCCGAAGTCTCATGGCCTCCAAACAATACTGCCAGGGATTCAGCAATCACCCGTTCTTCCGATAATAGAGCACCGGTGCTGTCGGTAGCGATGCTGAGATAATAGAGAATGTCATTGCGGTCGTTATTACTTTCAGCTCTGGCTTTACGAATATCGTTTCTCAACATTTGATCCAACTGAGCTTTAAGTTCTACCGCTCTGCCCCAGGGCGTAAAATAGAATCGCTTTTCCCTGCCGTAACGACCCGAAGCCAGTTTGTTTTGATAGCGCTGATGCATACGATGACGCCACCGGGTTGCACCGACCATGGTACCCAACATGAACATGGTGTTATTGGTGGAAAGGTGCAGCCATCTGGCCATCAGGTATTTATAACGGTCCTTCACCGGTCCGGCCTTGTGCCCGGTAAGGGAGAAGCAAGCAATGTCCAGGGTTACATCCCCGACAAACCGGGTCATATCGATTTGCTCACCTTCCTGCAACTGATCAACCCGATACTTGATAATGTCATACATATCCGCAGCACGTGCTTTGAGCCGTTCGGAATTAACATTAGGTATCAGGATTTTTCGACCATCCTTATGTTCGACTCCCCCGAGAAAACCGGTATTCTTCTCACCTATATCAATGGGAAACGGCATTCTTGACTGATCAATATGATCACCGGGAATCGCCATTACCTCTTTCACAGCCTCTACTGTATTAAGGAATACCATCGGGGGTGAAGCAGGCACAGTCAGGGTGAAGGCATCACCGATCTCATTGACTTTTTGGGTGAGGTATTCGTACGGGCCTTTGCTCAAAGACATGCCTTGTCTGAGTCTGGATTCCCTTGGCCGCTTGGGTAAATTGGCGAAATCGATAGCTCCAACCGTCATACCTGGTTCTCCCTGCTTCTTGTTATTGGATTAGGAACAATAAAACCCTTTAATCTTAGCAAGCAAAGTAACGCAGGCTCCATGCCGTGCGGAAATTATTGTTTCCCGGGCCCAGATATGAACCACTTCAGGCATTGGTATTCATTATCTCAGTTTTCAAACAAATACCGTTCCCGAATATGCTGCAGGAAATACCTTGGTGACAATGCTTCTCCACAGGCACTTTCAATCAGCTCCCGGCTGGTGAGTGAGCATCCTTTTTCCCATACACGTTGCCGTAACCATTCCGTAATAGTACTAACGTCACCCTGCGCCAACTGCGTATCCAGTGCTCCGCAATCCCGGTCAATGGCCGCCCGCAGCTGCGCCGCCAGCATGGCACCCAACGTATAGAAAGGAAAATACCCTATCGCTCCAGAGGGCCAATGCACATCCTGCATACATCCATCTTTGTAATTACCTTGAGTGGATATTCCCAACAGAGATTGCATGGCGCTATCCCAACGCTCCGGAATATCAGCAACGGTCATGTTTCCCGCAATCAGATCCTTTTCTATTTCATAGCGCAGTACAATGTGTAGCGGATAAGTAACTTCATCGGCACTGGTACGGATGAGTCCGGGTTTAACCTCGCGATACAGACACAGAATATTGTCGAGGGAAAAGCCCTGGGAAGTGTCACTATCACCGGCAAAGGCTTGTAGCAACATGGGTTGCAGAAAGGTAAGAAAGGGTTTGCTGCGGGCGATCTGCATTTCAAATAACAGGCTTTGACTCTCATGCACGGCCATACCCCGGCTCTGACCAACCGGCTGCTCCAGCCAGTCGCCTGGTAATCCCTGCTCATAACGACCATGGCCGGTTTCATGAATAGTGGCCATGATGGCTTCGGAAAAGTCATGTTCGTAGTAGCGGGTATTGATTCGCACATCCCGGGGCACGCCGCCACAAAATGGATGATGGGTAACATCCAGGCGCCCGTGCTGAAAATCAAATCCAAGTTGCTGCATCAGCTGCCTGCTGAGCGCCTGTTGTTTGGTAATCTCGAAATTTCCCGAAATGGGGATATGACCATGGACCTGTTGCCGGGCCATGATTTTTTGTATCAACGGTGGCAATTCTGCTTGCAGCACAGAAAACCATTCATCGACATCCTGTCGACTGAAATCCGTTTGGTAGAGTTGCATTAGCGCTTCATAAGGATCGCAGTCAAAGCGCTCGGCCAGGCATTGCGCCCGTTGTCGCGTCAGTTCAACGACCCTCGCCAACAGTGGCTGAAACGCATTCCAATCATTGTCCTTGCGGCATTGACGCCAGGCTTGCTCTGTTGCCAGCGCCGCCAGGTTATAGGCTTCTTCCAGCTCAAGAGGGACAGCCACCGAAGTGGTATGGATGCGTTTGATCTCCCTCACATTGGCCTGCTGCCAAGGGTTCAGGTCGGGCATCCCCTCCGCCGCCGCAATGCACTGCGGCAATGCCGGATCATGGAGCATCTCATTGCGTATGGAGGCCAGTTCCGCCAAGGCCGCAGCCCGACCCGCACCGCCACCAACCGGCATGCAGACCGCTTCGTCCCACTTCCCGATGGAGAGCATATGCGCGATTCTTGAGATTCTCCTGAAGCGTTGTTCCAGTGCTTCATAGGCGCTTTCAGCCATGATGTACTCCTGACAACGATGAGAAAACTCACAAATTTACACGCAACCAATTTCTCTGCAACAAATTCCACTCCCGTAACGCAACCACACCGGATACTGCCGATACTATTAATGATGAGTCCCAACCGTTTTAACCGGCAACAACTTGGTAATTTCATCGGAGGACTTGGGTTTACTCATCAGGTAGCCCTGAAGTTCATCACAACCGGCCCGGCGCAGGAACTCTGCCTGGGCTTCAGTTTCCACCCCTTCGGCAATAATGCGCAATCGCAACTTACGGGAGAGCGCAATAATGGCTTCACAAATGGCTTTATCGCTTTCATCTTCATGCAGGTTTCGTACAAAAATCTGGTCGATCTTCAACGCGGTAATCGGCAGCGATTTGAGGGAATGCATACAGGAAAACCCGGTACCGAAATCATCGATGCTGATATTGGCGCCCTTTTCCATTATCCAAAACAGATTTTGGATACCCACTTCGCTATTCTGTAAGCAGGACTCAGTCACTTCAATATCCAGGAACCGGTATTCAACGTTGTACTGTTCTATCAACGCTTTCACCCAATGGGAGAACTCCCGATCCTCCAGCTGACGGGCGGACACATTAATCGAAATTCGTTTGGGATCGTAGCCGGCATGCAACCAACTTTGCAGCTGGCGGCAAGCTTCTTCAAATACCCAACGGCCGATATCAAGAATCAAGGAACTGGTTTCCGCAAAGGGAATGACTTCGCCCGCCCCCAGCAACCCTTCTTCTGGATGCTGCCAACGAATTAATGCCTCAAGTCCAACCAGCGTACCAGTATGGGCATCGTACTGAGGTTGGTAATGCAGGCAAAGCTCTTCGCTCGCCAGCGCCCGATGCAGTTCTTGATCGCGATTAAAGTATTCTGAAACAAATGTCGACATATCCGGCTGAAAAAACGCAAAGCTCGCCAGGCTATCCCGCTTGGCAGCGTACATGGCGATGTCTGCCATCCGCACCATTTCATCCCGGTCCTGGGTGTCGTCCGGATAAATGCTGATCCCAACACTGGCACGGGGAACGATCTCCAGATTGTTTTCTATGCGCAGCGGTTTGGACAATATGGTTTGCAGTTTCGTGGCAAGATCAGCCAACTCATCAACGGCATCAATGTGATGCACAATGACCGTGAACTCATCACCACCCAGCCGGCATAGGGTATCACAGGAGCGCAGCGCTGCACGCAGACGCAGGGCCACCGCTCGCAGGAAACTGTCTCCCATTTGGTGGCCAAGGGTGTCGTTAATCGATTTGAAATTATCCAGATCCAGATACAACAGCCCGAATTGATGCTGACGCCGCTCGGCCTGGGATATACAGGTATCCAGCCGGTCATAGAAAAGATTGCGGTTGGGCAATCCGGTAAGGGAATCATAATAAGCAGCATTTACCAGCTTTTTCTGGGCATAACGAATAGGGGTAATATCCGACACCACCACAACGTACTGGACCTCATCGATAGCCGGGTCTGACACAGTGCCGATATTCACCAGCGCATGGACTAATCGGTCTTCACTGTCATGGAACCTGGATTCCCCTTGCCAGCAGCCGGTTCGTTGCAGACTGTCCTGCATGCGCTGCTCTTTCTCCGGACCCAGTTTTCTGACTGACAACAGATCCAACTCCTGGCCTAGACAGTCGCCCTCGGCCAACCCGGTGATACGGGAAAACGCCTTATTGATGCTCTCTATCCTGCGATGTTTATTCAGTATCACAATGCCATCAGCGCTGCAGTTGAATGCAATAGCGGCCTGCTTGAGTTTATCCTGACTCGCTTTCTGCTCCGTAATCTCCTGTAGTATACCAACGACCCGGGTCAGGGATTTGCTGCCGTTAAAGGATTTTCCACACAAACGAAACCAACGGCGGGTGCTGTCCTGCTGATCGACCTGAAACTCCAGATCGATTTCATGTTGCGGGTGAAGGCGAAGGTAAGCCAGCGCCTGCGCAACTCTGTCTCTATCCGACTCAACAATTGCTTCCTGCAGCCGGCGCCAACTCAACTCCTTTAATTCCCGGTCTGCGGAATAGCCCATAACAATAGACTCATCCTCAGCGTTGGCCTCCCAGGTACTGAGCCGGGCTGCATTCACAGCCAGTTTCAGGTGCACCTCCCGACGCGCCAGATCTTCAATAAATCGGTGCTTATCCAATGCCACCTGAATCGCCACATGCAACTCACGTTCTGAAAACGGTTTCAATAAATAACCATAAGGGCCGGATTCCCTGGCACGGTTCAAGGTGGTGTCTTCGGAGTACGCAGTGAGAAAAATGACGGGAATTCGATATAAGTGGTTGATGTCTTGCGCGACCTCGATACCATCCTGCGTCCCTTTGATATGGATATCCATCAGGACCACATTAGGGCCACGAGCGTCCACCAGTTCCAGAGCCCTCTTGCCGGATGCCGCCGTACCGATAACGTCGTAGCCTAATTTTTTGAGACGACGGGACATGTCCAGCGCGACTATGTTTTCGTCTTCCACGATCAGTATTTTGTTGGCTTCCATAAACTTCCATGTGCCTTGAAAACAGGTGCTTGAAGATAATATTCAATGAATAAATCTGGTTGAATTAAATCAGATCGCCTGCCCTTCATTATGAATTGGCCAGCTCGCATCGAGTTGCCGCACGTAACTGGAACCCTAGTAGTATAGTAGAATAGTTGGGTATTAGAAGTACCCATACCCCAACCGCACGCCTTTTGTCGGAATGAAACAAATGCTGCAATGCCGGCACTCGTTATGTCGCTATTAACACACGCAGCCGACACACCGCCTATCCAGGCTTTGATTTAAGCAGCTGTTTTTAAATGTTTTTTAATTTTTTCAACGCTTTAAAAAAGTGGATTAAGTTTTGCTGGGTGTTACCCATGGCTAAGATACAGATCATTGTCGGCACGGTAGAGGGAACGGCGTGGAAGGCCGCGCAGTCTGCAGCCGTCATCATGGAAAAACTGGGGCACCAGGCTGAAGTCAATGAGGAAACCACACCTCAGGATCTTCTGCGGGACACCAATGAGATATTGTTGGTGTGTTGTTCCACTACGGGTAACGGTGAAATTCCCCGTAACATTTATCCTGTGTATTCCGCCCTGGATAATGAAGTGCTCAACCTGTCAGGGCGCCGCTATGGTGTGATCGCGTTGGGGGACAGAGGCTATCCCCGCTTTGCGCATGCCGGATTGCTGCTGGAAGACGCCTTCTACCGTTCAGGCGCCCGCCGCATCGGCGACATATTGACTATCGATGCCCAGGTGGAGGACCGCCCGCATTTTGCCGCCGCCATTTGGGCTAAGGACTGGGTGAATGACATTGGGCATGAATTACATTGATGTGATGAAATATTGCCTCTCTTTTCCCGATGCTGAGAGGACGTTAATCACGCCCTCAGGCAATGAATTTGCTCTGACCGTGGGCCCCCATCCGTTTGTCTACTTCGAAACCGGGGCGCCGATCCAGTGGCAATTCACCCTCCGGGTCACACCGGAACGTTTCGATGAACTGCCTGACCCACCCAAAGTACGGCAGGCCAAACACCGCGAGGAAGACCACTGGATCACCATAGAGCGGGTTGAGAACTTCGATGGTGACCTGTTGAAAGAACTCATTGCCTGGTCCTATCAACGGGCGCAGTCGGCTTAGTCCACACTTTCGCTGTCATTCGGCGTTCGATCGGGAAATCCAGCGCTTTTACGCGGCGATTGGTGATGCCAGGTTTTGTTTGCCAGCACCATCAACGCCGGCGCCAATAGATAGGTGGCGATCAGCGCCAACACAATACATCCCGCCGTGGTCATACCAAAGATCATCATGTTGGACATGAGGGATTGGGTATAGATGGCAAACCCCGCACTCAACACGATCGACGTAATCAGCATGGCCCGACCGGTGGAGGTCAGTGTGGCTTCTACCGCATAGGCCGGGTCCCCGGTTTTCAGATACACTCTGCGAAAGCCGTGCATGAAATGAATATTGTCATCCACGGTTAAACCTATGGCGATGGAGCCTACCAGCATGGTCAGCATGTCCAGGCGGATACCCACCAGCTGCAACCCGGCCAGGATAATCAGGATCGGGAGCAACGAAGGGATCATGCTGAGCAAACCCAGTTTGATATCGCCGATCAGCATCACCATCATCAACGTGATAATAACGGCCGCTATGCCGTAGCTCTCGGCTGTCGACACCAGCATCTTGCCGAATGTAACACCCAAAATAGGGGCCACACCGGTGAAGCTGACCTTGACGTCATAGGGTGCCATTTCCTGCTGCATATAGGCCTGCATTTTTTCAACCACTTCCTGTGCGTATATCGCATCGAACCAGGGCGTGGTCACCGTCACCCGCGCGACCTGATAGCCTTTGTCCAGCACATTCAGCAGATCATCCGGCTCATCCAACTCCACCAGAAACAGCTCCTGACTGATCAGCGCAGGATCATCCGGCACCGTGAAATGGTTCTCATCATTATCATGCAGTGCACGGTTGGTTTCCTTGATGATATTCACCACGCTGATGGCTTTGGTAATACTCCAGTGCTCACCCTCCCAGGTCACAACCTCCTGTTGCACCCGGTCCAGAGCCTGCAACAGAGGCGCATTAATCACGCCCCGATCCTTACCGGTATCCAGCATGATTTCAAAATTGATGGTGGAGCCCATGTGCGCTTCGTAATTCTTTATACTCTTGAGGGCTTCGTTTTCCTGGGGCAGCCACGCCAGGGGGTGGTGGGAAAACTGAATCTGACTGACGATGGCGATGGCCGAAACAAATATCGCCATCCCGCAACCGACAATGATCTTGGGATGTCGGGTGGCAGTTCGGGCGGACCAGGCCAGTATCGGCTGCAGGCCTTTGTTCTCATCCTGAGGCAATGCTCTGCGTTTGATGGGAAGCACCGCAATCAGGCTGGGCAGAATAAAAACCGTAAGTAAAAAAGCGATCAGCGATCCCAGTGCACCGTAAATGCCAAGCGCAGCCACCAGTGTTAAATCCGATGTGGCAAACGATGCCAGGCCCGCTGCGGTGGTGATACTGGTGAAGAACATGGGTAGTCCGGTATGCCCAAGCGCAGCCGCCATGGCATGAATCTTTTCATCACCGGCATCGTAATTACGATAAAACATCGTCAGCAAATGAATACTGTCACCGACACAGACGGCCAGTAAGAAGGCCGGCAGGATCGACGTACTGACCTGCATGGGTGTGCCGAAAATCGCCATCAGAGAGAGGGTCACCAGCACACCCAGCGTCATGGCCAGCAGCGGCATAAACACCCCGGACCAACGGCGGAATATGATAAACAGCAGGATACCGATGATCAGATTTCCCAGCCCGGAGAACACCGTAAAATCCCGCTCCAGAATTTTGGACAGCATCATCGCAATCGGCATACTGCCGGTCAGCCGGATCTGATCGGACATGACACCGCGATACTGATCCAGAATGGACTGGATCTTTATCTCAGCCTCCCCGGACTCCTGTTCCCCCAGATAGCCACGATGCCAATTACCCTGCTTGTCCTTCACATTGAGAAAGGAATCCAGGCGCACCAGCATGGCAATCATCCGACCGTCACCGGAAATCAGGAAATTTTTATAGTTATCGCTGTTGAAGGCGTAGTCTTTTAGTTTCTGCAGTTCAACCGGATCATCCGGCAGCACTTCCGGCAGCAACTCTTCGATGAACAGCGTATCGTCTGCTCCATGGGTATAGCGGGCATTGACCAGTGAATCCACCGTGTCCACATAGGGCACTTCATCTTCCAACTGACGATGCAGGGCGTGCAACTGGGTGGCAAAGTTTTGGTTGAAGATGTCGTCCACTTCGATGGTAATGATGAAGACTTCATCCCGACCGAAGGTTTCCTTGAAATGATCGTAGAGCAATATTTCCGGGGAGCCTTTCTCCAGGAAACCTTCAATGCTGGTATCCTGCTCCAGGCGCGGCAATTGGGAGGACATCGCCCCCACGATAACCAGGCAGCAGAGTAACCAGTACCAGGGATGCCTGCCCATGGATAAACCCAGGGATTCAAACCCCCGCTCGACTTTCGCTTTCCAGTTTGATTTGTTCTTATTAGACATATGATCGCCAGCCCCAATGATCAGGAGCTAGATGATGGGTGCACAACACCGTGCCGTCAATAGGCCAAATGGATTACGCCAGCAGCGTTTTCAGCTCCTGGATGTGGGCCTTTGCCTCATCCAGAACGGACAGGCTCAGGCTGGGGGTAAGATTGCCCAAGGCCAGCTTGTGAAAGGCCGGAACCTCATCGATGCGCGGTAACTTAAGTTCAGCCCGTTGCCCCACCAACGCATGCAGGTGGGCAATGATCAAGACATCGGTGTAGTCCGCTGCCTCATCATGCTCACGAAACCAGTTATTCTGGTGCTGAGCCGCCCGCACATAGTCTTCACCAATACCCCACTCCCTCAACGCCAACCCGGAAAGTTCCGGCGTGAGCCGGGTAAGCATCTCCTGCAAGGTGTCGGGCTTTTCCAGCAAATCAGGGTAGGCAGCGGCGGCCCGCAACAAAGGCAGCGATCCGATTTCATGGAGCAGTCCCACCAACAGCGCGGTCTCGCTCTGCAAGCCCGGCGTCAGCTTGGCCAGCACGGCGCACAAGGCGGCTATATCAATCGCGTGGCGCCACCGCTGCAGCATAAGTGATTTCAGTTTGAGGTCCCCGACCACGAACAGATCGCGCGTTGCCAGGCTCATTACAATTTGCTGGGCTTTATTCACACCCAGCCGCATTAAACCGGTTTTAACCGATGAGCAGGGTTGGTACCCCCGGAACAATGCACTGTTTGCCACCTTAAGTAATCGGGCAACAATGGCGGGGTCTGCGGACATGATGGTCACAACCTGCTCCATGCAATAATCGTCATCCGCCAAAGCTTTGCGCAGCCTTACTGCTATACCAGGCATCGCCGGTAGTGCAAGACGACCATTCTGAAATTGCTGCAGCAACCGGTTAACCAAAGGGTGCTCAATCCATTCCAGTTCAGCGACTTCATCATTTGCAAACAGCTGCGCCGGTTTTCGCTGCACCTGATGGCTACGTAACTTCGAAGCTTCGATCCGCAACAGTTCAGAGCCCTGGGCAGCAATAACGTTATAGGGTGACGGACGCACCTGCCCTATCGGGTAACCGGCATCCGGGTCACCTACCCGAATAGTCCGCACCTCACCAGAGGGTGTCTCCACCGCCATTTCACCCTTTACCAAAAAATAAGCAAAGGGTTCGATGCCGTTAAACGCCATAATCCGAGTCGGCGCGGCCAAATGCACGGTGCGACAACTGGCGGCAATGGACTTGATTTCCGGGATGGACCAATCGCTGAAATAAGGTAACCCGTGCGTAATGCGGCACAATAGACTGACGGGAACCGGACCAGCGGATGCCTGGTTCATTGGGAGACTTCCTCACTTCAGGGTGCGTTCTAAAAATTATAGGAAATTCTGGGAAATTCGCGTGGCTGCGTAATTTAGCAAGCTACAGCGCTGCAACCAGCTCCTTGAAAACCCGATAATTTATTAATAAACAGATACTTGTATACCGGGGAAAGGAACGGGAGCTAACACAGCCAGTCAACAACGCCTATTCGGCTGGAGCGCTAACTGTATATAATGCTGGGGAAGTCGTGCCGATGCCCATTCCATTGCGAGGATTAATGCCATGACGTCCGTAGCGTTGAACGAGACCCACGCTCATCCCCCATGGATTCTGGAACTACCGGAGGACTTTTATCGCCAGCCGCAAAAAGTGCAGGTCCCGTTTGATCCGGGGACCATTCTGACGGCCACGCTGGATCTGGCCATACGCACTGGGTTGTCCGCCTGGATGGCAGGCATCAGTTTTCCCAGTTATCCCGGTTCCAGCCTGGCGGAAACACTGAGGGGCGAGCATGCCTCGCACGGGGGTACCGATGAAGAAGTGTTTCATCAACCCAGGCCAATGCCGGAATTTGAAGTGACGGAAGTTGCACGCCCCAAAGGCGTGGTGGACGGCATTTTCGAACAGGTTCAATGGCCGTCAGTCTATAACGCCATCAATCACCAGTCTCATGATAACAATGACGCTGCGGTGGCCTGGTATTGGCGCCATGGGGACAAACCCCGCCCCACCATCGTACTGGTACACGGCTTTTTGGCACCCTGGTGGGAGGTGAACGAGTTCTACCTGGGCTCGCGCTTTCTCTACGAGCTGGGCTGCGACGTGATTCTGAAAACCTTGCCGCACCATGGGCCCCGGAGTCGACGGGCCAAGAATGTGAGCGGCATGGATTTCATTTCCCGTGGCATTGATGCGCTGAATCACGCGGTGGTACAAAGCACCTATGACATCCGCACCCTGCTGGATTTTCTTCAACGCCAGGGAGTGGAACACATGGGCATTACCGGGGTGAGCCTGGGTGGCTACACGACCGCGCTGATGGCGGGACTGGATAAACGCTTTGAATTTGCCATTCCATTGGTCCCCCTGGTCAGCCTGCCGGATGCCATGATGGAATGGAAGCCACTGGATACCATTATAAAAACCGCCATGCGCTGGTATAACGTGGGCATGCAGGAGATTCGTGCCACCACCGGGTTTCACAGCCCACTGGCGCGACCCGTACTGCTGCCGCCGGAACGCCTGATGATCATCGGCGGGTTGGGGGATAAGCTGGCCACACCCCGGCATTCCGAGACCCTGCAGCAACACTGGGGTAATTGCGCGCTGCATTGGCATGCCGGTGCCCACGCGATACCGCGACAACAACAGCAGACCAATCAGGTGAAACAGGCGTTTCTTGAAAGTATTGGATTTCTGCCCTGATCCCACTACCGCCGATCATTCAATATGCCGAAGGACATCCCTGGACAAGCCCTATTGTCGGGTGCGACAACAGCTGAGTTGACAGCAGTAGTGCTGCAATGAGTCAATAGTCGTTTCCTTCCAGAATAATTA
Source organism: Pseudomonadales bacterium (assembly GCA_002708905.1). Classification (GTDB taxonomy): domain Bacteria; phylum Pseudomonadota; class Gammaproteobacteria; order Pseudomonadales; family Ketobacteraceae; genus Ketobacter. Next base: position 332,389 of record PAPM01000039.1, read on the forward strand.
ATAATAATTTTCGGCCTTTGCCCTTGCGCGCCTCAAGGAGGATTGAGTGAAAAAACTCGGCATGATCGACGACACGTTTTTACGCTTCGAAAGTCGGCGACAACCCCTTCATATCGGCACACTGATGTTGTTTGAACCCCAGGGAGAAGATCCAAAAGAGTTTGTAGCAAAGCTGGCGGATCGCTTACGGCAATCCAACCAGGCAGCCGCCCCTTTTAATCAACGACTGATTGTCAAACGGGGAATTCACTACTGGAAGGAAACCCAGGATTTCGATCTGGCCCATCATTTTGTGCACATTGCCCTGCCCAAACCAGGCCGCATTCGTGAATTGCTGGCGATGGTCTCCCGTGTGCACTGCGGCCATCTCGACCGAGCCTACCCCCTGTGGCGCCTGTATCTGATAGAGGGCCTGGAAGACGGCCGCTTTGCAGTTTACATCAAGGTGCATCATTCGCTTATGGACGGTGTCGCCGGCATTCGTCTGTTGGTGAAATCCATGTCCACCAACCTGGAGACTTCTCTGGAACTACCGCCACCCTGGGAAGTGCCCACCAAACCCTCCAGGACCCGCAACCTGCCCGTACCCAATCCAGCCACCGGAGGATTATCGGCGTTGCGCTCGCTGGCTCGTGAACATGTTAATTCTGTGGTGCCGGTACTGAAGGAAGTCACCAGCAATATCAAAGATCTCTGGAATAAAAATTCAGACTTCGTGTTTGGCGGACAGGCTCCACGCAGTTTATTCAATCAAAAGGTGAGCGCCACCCGCCGCTTTGCTGCCCAATCCTATTCCACCCCCAGAATCAAGGCGGTGGCTGAGTACTACCAGACCACCATGAACGATGTGGTGTTGGCCATGTGCGGCAGCGCCCTGCGGCAATACCTGATTGATCTGGATGCCTTGCCATCACGCCCTCTGGTAGCGGCGGTGCCGGTTTCGGTAAGACGGGACAACTCCGAGCTGAGCAACGAAATTTCCTTTACCTTCACCCATCTGGCCACGCACATTGATAATCCAAGGGAGCGGATGCTTGCCATCAAAAACTGCATGGATTACAACAAAGCGCATCTGAGAAAGCTTTCGCCGGATCAGTCATTGGTGTGCGGTGCGATCAAGCTGTTACCCGGCGCGCTCAACGCCATCACCGGTTTCTCCCCGGATTCGGTATTGGGCAATGTCATCATTTCTCATGTACCCGGCCCCCGTCGCACCATGTACTGGCAAGGGGCCAAGCTTTGCGGCCTTTATCCCGCATCCCTGATTGTCGACTATGGTGCGCTGAATATTACCTTGATCAGTCGACAGGATTTTGTGGATGTGGGCATCATTGCCTGCCGCAAAACCGTTCCGCAAATGCAGCGTTTGCTGAAATATCTTGAGGATGCACTGGTCGCGTTGGAAGCCACCACCCAGGCGGAAAGCAAAGTGCCTGCAAAACCTTTGAAGCAGCAGACTCCCGCAACAAAGGTGCCGGAATTGGAAAGTTGAAACAATCATCCAATAAGAGACTCTAATTTTTCTACAGTAAGAAGGCAAAAAGGAAAAAACCATGTTCAGTCACGTGATGTTTGGCACTGATGATATTACCAAGGCGAAACAATTCTATGATTCCACCCTGGGGGTACTGGGTTACCGTCCCGGCGTGTTAGATGACAAAGGGCGTTGCTTTTACGTTACGCCAACCGGTGTTTTCGGGATTACCATTCCCATCAACGGCGAACCGGCCACCTTTGCCAATGGTGGCACCGTCGGCTTTGTGGCTGCCAACGAAGCCAAGGTTAATGAGTGGCATCAAGCCGGCCTGCAAAATGGTGGTAGCGAGTGTGAAGATCCCCCGGGTCTGCGGCAAAACGCCTTTGGCAACCTGTACATTGCCTACCTCCGGGATCCGTCCGGGAACAAAATCTGTGCCATGTACCGAGCAGGAGCAAAAGAATGAGTTTCCGGTTATTAGTCCAGTTTCCCGTCAAAGCAGATCAGGTGAATGCTTTCCTGGAATTAATGCAAACCGCAAAATCCCGCATTGCCAATGCCGAAGGTTGCGAAGGCGTTGAGGTACTGCACAGCATCGAAACACCCACCAAGGTGATCCTGTCCGAAGTATGGCAGTCCAGGGAGTTGCACGATGTATACGCTGAAAAGATGCGGGCCTCCGGCTCCATGAACGCGATGGCTGATTTTCTGGCTGGGGCGCCGGAATCGGAGTATTTTGAAGTCCTCTAAGCCCCAGCTGTCACCAACACCCCGGCATGGTCTGTGACCACGCCGGGTGCACCTGCCAACAACAGATCCCGCACGTCTCCCGGCACCGCCGTTTTGGTGAACTCAGCCGCGTCCACCATGACATAGACGGTTTCACATTCCGCCACCACAGTCTGGGTCTGATGCTTAACCATATGGAAATTCAGCGTAAATGATGTATTGCCCACCTGGGTGGCCAGCACACTGATCGCCAGTACATCATCGAAGCGGGCCGGGTTTTTCCATTGGGTAGTCTGCTTCACCAGTTGGCAATCCAAGCCACGGGCCAACAGCTTTTTGTAGTCACCAAACACAGCTCGAAAAAACTCTGTCGATGCGGTGTCAACATAATCACCATAACGAGCATTAAACACCACTTCCTGAGCATCACACTCACAGTAGCGAACTTTCAGAAAATACGTAAACGCCGCTTCCATAACGCCTTTCCATTAAGAATACAGACCAATAACTTTCAGCTTTCCACGGGCATAGCAACTTATGTGAGAAGCCCCCATGAACTTATCACACTAACTCACGGAATTTAGTAGATATTTTAACAGACAATATCATATTGCGTTTTAAGTGCTCATTATTATGACGCAGCAAAGAAATCTTTCTTAGTCTTTCATTAAGTACCTTGTATACCCCAGGTTGCGTTTAAGGAAGGACTCGACCATGAAAACTCCAACATTTATATCATCTTTTTCACTTAAACTACCCTTACTTGCCGCGTTGTGTATCGCATTTCAGGGCGCCACGCTCACCGGCTGTTCGACCCACAGCGCACTGATGGTCGAACAGGTTGAAGAACAAACCAGCCATCAGCAGAAAATTCAGAAAGTGATGGATGCGCTGAAGATCACAGAATCCCGTGTGGCGGTCGCGAAGTCGAACAATGTCGACATCTATTCTCCCAATCAGATGGCTGCCGCCAAAGAAGCCCTGGCAGAAGCCCGTCGCTACACTGAACGCTTCCAGGCTGATCCCGAGAATGTAAACCGATCCATTTCGTTATTCTTTGGCGATACCATGGGGGATAAGGCGCTGTCCCTGATCGCTCGAGCGAATGAGGCATTGGATCAGGCGGAGGATAACAAGCAGCAAGCCGATGCGATCTTCGCTGACGCCAACGAGAATTTCATCTGGTTGAAGAAATTCCAGGCCCCCGTCAATTTTCGCTATGAATACGAGGATCTTGAATACACACAACGCTACCTGATTGAGTACGTCGCAGACGGTAATCTGGAAGCAGCCCGGCAGGGTCTGCCCCGTCTGTTGAAGGAACAACATGCACTGGAAATCGCAGCAGCACAGCGGTTCTATCTGCACAGTCTGAGCCAGAAAATTCAACGTCAGGAAGGTGGCGTGGTGGATCGCTATGCGTCGCTGAGTTATAGCGCGGCCATCGGGGCACTGAATCGAGCCAACAATGTGATTGCCGCCAACACACGGGATGAGGCCGCCATAGAGCAGGCGAAAGCGGATGCCGAATTCTCCTTCGCTGTTGCCAACGCGGTGGCTGCCGACATGCAGAATCTGACGAAAATGGATCGCCAGGAACTGGAGCGCTGGTTAATCCTGCTGCAAGCCAAGTTGTTTGAAATAGGACGTCATATTGGCGCCAGTGATGTTCGCGATCACAAGCTGATGCAGCAACTGCAGTTGCTGACGGATGCCTCAGCCACACACAATGACAACGCCCAGCAGGTGGAACAGATTGCAGAAGCTTCCAACCCGCCCGACCAACCGGCGATCGACGCGTCCGCACCACTGACGGAAGAAGCCGCCATCAGCCAGCGCATGAATCAACTGGAGCAAACGCTGGGTGATCAAATCAAAGCGCTGTCAGAGCAGCTGCGGTCAATGAAGTCAGCCAACAAGAATGCGCAGGCGACGCCAGCCTATGAAATACCGGATACCGCCCCGGCGCCAAAACGAAAAGCACTGTTTGGCAACTGATGCCTTCCGATGCCGATATTCCCACCGCAGCCGCTGACCATCAGGGTGAGGTGGGTATATAACAGGATGGAACTGACCAAGAGAGTGAGGCTTCTCTTTCAGAAACTAATGCTCCAACATCGCCTTCACTTTGGCCTTGAGTACTTTTCCGGTCGCATTTTTCGGTAACTCCGACGCAACCAAGTAGCGCTTGGGCCGCTTGAAACGCGCCAAGTGCTCAATACAGAACTGATCAATTTCATCGCTGCTTAGTTCCGCACCGGCTTCAGTGACCACCACCGCCGCCACAGATTCACCCCATTCAGGATCTGTCACGCCCACCACACAGGCTTCCTTAATGTCTGGATGGGTGATCAGTATCTCTTCCACTTCCCGCGGATAGATATTGGTACCACCACTGATAATCAGATCCTTGGAACGATCCTTCAAGGTCAGCACACCGTTAACATCAAACGTACCGATATCGCCGGTGTACAACCAGCCATCCCGGATCGTATCCGCCGTGGCTGGCGGGTTTTCCCAATAGCCCTGCATTACGGTGGGACCACGCACCACGATTTCTCCTGCGGTTCCGGCCGGCAGTGGCTTGCCTTGCTCATCCACCACGGCGACCTCCACACTGGAAAACGGTGAGCCTACCGAGCCCAGATACGCTGAATCATTTTGCTCATAGGCCTGCTGTACGGCTTGCCTGGTCATGCCGGTAATGGTCATAGGTGTTTCGCCCTGCCCGTAGATCTGCGCAATCTTGGGACCGAATTTTCTCAGTGCATTAATACAGTCCTGCACATACAACGGGCCGCCCCCCAGAATGATGGTCTTTAATCCCGGCAGGGAATCGGTGGCAGGATCTTCCAGCAACCGTTGCAGCATGGTGGGTGCGGCAAACACCCGGCTGTTACCAAAATGATTAATCAACGACACCAGTTCCGGCCCGTTGAATTTGCCGGACACCGGCACAACCTGACAGGCACCTTTGATAATGTGGGGAATGATGTACAACCCGGAACCGTGGCTCATGGGCGCCGCGTGAATCAGGTGATCACCGCTCTCCACTTCCTCCAGATCCTGAAAAAACGCATCCGCCATGGCCAGTAGATTACCATGGGTCAGCGTTGCCCCTTTAGGTCGGCCGGTGGTGCCGCTAGTGTAAAACAGCCACGCAGGCAATTCAGCATTCTGGGAAACAGGTAGCAGGCTTGCAGTATCCACCTGACTTAATTGCCTGGACAACTCATCGGAGTTAACGGACAGAACCGTTATGTCCCGGGCGCTGTCATCACAGGCTTTATTGATAGTGGGCAACAGAGCATCGCTGACAAGACACACCCTGGAACGGGAGTGTTCCAACATATACTGAAAGTCGGAGGCATGCCCCTTGGCATTCATGGGCACAGCGATCAGCCCCAGACGCCAACAGGCGTAAAGGGTTTCTATGTAGGCCGGACAATTAGTCATTGCCAGGCCTACACAGTCACCTTCAGCCAAACCCAGTTGTTGCAGCAGAGCCGCCAGCTGTTCCACCCGTTCCAGCAGCTGTTGCCAACTGACATAAACGGCTTCGCCATGATAAATGGCGGGCTGCTCCGCGAACTGTTCAGCCGTGCGATAGAGTGTGCTTGCGATGTTGTTTGCTAAGCTCATGGCGATGACTTCTGTTAATACGATTTCGGCAGATCCAACACTTTCTCGGCAATAAAATTCAGGATCATGTGGGGGCTCACCGGCGCCGTACGTGGAATCAGAATTTCACGCAGATAGCGCTCCACATGATACTCCTGCGCATAACCCATGCCACCCAAAGTCAGCATCGCTGTATGACAAGCTTCAAAGCCTGCTTCCGCCGCCAGGTATTTTCCGGCATTGGCTTCCACGCCACATTCTTCATTAGCGTCAAACAGGCAGGCCGCTTTCATCACCATCAGGTTGGCTGCTTCCACCTGCGCCCAGCACTTGGCCAACGGATGTTGGATGCCCTGGTTCATACCAATGGGGCGATCGAACACCACCCGTTCTTTGGCATAGGCAGCGGCTTTTTTGATAGCCACGCGACCCAGGCCAACGGCTTCGGCACCCAACAAAATACGTTCCGGATTCAAGCCCTGCAGAATAATTTTAAAGCCGTCTCCTTCTGCACCGATACGATTTTCTTCCGGAATAAACAGCTCATTGATGAACAGCATATTGGAACCCACCGCATGCCGTCCCATCTTGGGGATGATGCGGGCTTCCACTTTACTGCGATCAAGATCGGTAAAGAACAACGACAGGCCCTGGGTTTTCTTTTTACAGTCTTCCAGTGGCGTAGTGCGGGCCAGCAGCATGACTTTATCCGCCACATGGGCATTGGTGATCCAGATCTTTTCACCCCGCACCACGTAGCCACCATCGCATTTTTCCGCCCGGGTTTTAAGCTTGGTGGTATCCAGTCCCACATTGGGCTCGGTGACGGCAAAACACATCTTCTGCTCACCGGATAAAATCGGCGGCATCATACGTTGTTGTTGGTCCGGGGTGCCAAACAGGGTAATCGGCTCCATGCTGAATACCGGGCCGTGGATGCTGGATGCCGCCGTCATACCGCCACCGGATTCCGCCACTGCCTGCATCATGATAGCGGCTTCGGTAATACCTAACCCAGCGCCACCCACCGTTTCCGGCATGGCCACACCCAACCAACCAGCTTCCGCCATTGAGGTGAAAAACTCGAAGGGAAATTCTCCCTTACGATCCAGCGCCAGCCAATAGTCATCGGAAAATTGCGCGCAGTGTTTGGACACCGCCTCACGAATGCTGCGCTGATCTTCAGTAAACGAGAAATCCACGGGCGTGCTCCTTTACTGCTGGCCTTCGGCGTACCAGGTACGGAAGCGATCGTAGTTGGGTGTGTTCAGGTTCTCGTTACCACCGTGGTTGATCACCGGATCAATGGGCACATGAATCACAGTAGGCTTACCGCTCTCGAACGCAGCGGTAATTGCAGCACCCAGGTCTTCGCCTTTTTCCACATACACACCTTCACAACCATGGCCACGGGCAATCTCGTCAAAGCGCACGTTCTTACTCCAGTGCACACCGGGCTCTGTGGTTTTGCCATGGCCGAAGGTTCGTTTATATACGCCAACTTCCAGGCCCCAGGCGTTGTCCACCGCCACTACGATGACCATGGGCAGATTAAAGCGTTGCACCACTTCCAGTTCGGCAATGTGATAGAGGAAGGCAGAATCACTGGTGGTGAACAACACCGGACGCTTGCCACCATCGGCAATGGAGGCGCCTACTGCGTATGGCAAACCGGTGCCCAGACAACCGAAGTTCTGGTTCCAGATCACATCGCGGGGTTTGCTCTGCAGATAGGTCCAGGTGAAGATAACGGTGCAACCGCCGTCACGCACATGAATGGCATTCTCCGGCATGGCCTTGGTGGCTTCGATAACCCACTGGCCGGTGTGTACACGGCCGCTTTCGGTGGAGAAATCCTGCTGGGTCAGCGCCTGCAGGCGGTCTTTGTCTTCCTGAATCCAGCGTTGCAGATCCGGGTGGTCTGCACGGGGGCTGTCTTTCAAGGCGGCGGACAACTGCGGCACCACAGTGCGCAGGTCACCTACCAAGGGCACATCAATGGGTCGGTTCTGGCCAATGGCTTCCGGATCAAGCTCCACATAGATCCACTTACGGTCCACATTGCCTTCTGCCCACAGATAACCGCGGCCGTAATGCACCGGCTCACCGATTTCAGTACCGATGGCCACCACCACATCGGCCTTAGCCACGATCTCGTCGGCCACTTCCGCAAACAGATAGGGGAAGGTACGGTCTTCAATGCCTTCGATAAAAGCGTTACCGCCGGAGGTCTGCAGTACCGGGCAGCCCATCAACTCTGCCAGTTCCCTCACTTTTTGGCCGGCGCGGGTGCACTGCACAGCATGCCCTACCAACAGCACCGGACATTCGGCATTTTTAATCAACTCTGCCGCCTTGGCCACCATGTCGCCATCGGCGCCGGGTTCCACCAAACGGTAGGATGACGGCGGCAGTGCCGGTGGCACATCCAGCTCCTGCAAAATAACGTGGGAGGGATATTCAATATAAACCGGGCCGGGAGTACCTGACTGGCACACGCGTAAAGCATGACGAATGATTTCATCGGTCTGGTCGGCGTATTCGATGCTGGCACTGTATTTTACGGAGTTTTCAAACAGTGCTTTCTGTTGCACAAACTGGATACGACCGCGCCGCACCCGTTGCTCGGTGATACGGGCACGCTGACCGCCGATATAAATCACCGGGGAGTTCTCCACCAGGGAATTCATCATGGAGCCGGCGGACAAGGCAATACCCGGGCCCAACGTGGCAATACAGAGTGCGGGGGTACCGTTCATACGGGCATAGCCTTCCGCCATAAAGCCGGCTGCCAATTCATGGTGAGGAGTTACCACAGTCCAGCCACGCTTTTCCGCTGCCACAAACATATGCACGAAATTGGGATCGGGAATACCGAAAATGGTCTTCACACCTTCCGCTTCAAACAGCTCCAGAATGCGCTCATAAACAGGGACTGCCATAACAAAACTCTCCAGTAATTTGTGATTATTCTTAATTGCGCTGACGGCTGAGCCTTTTGGTTTCCCAGGCTCAGCCTTTCAATTTCTTAGGTCCGCCTTTTAATTTTTCCGGCGCACCGCTACCCATATACCGGGCCAGATTACGGTGAAAATTCGCGGTGGCCCGTTCCATATAAGGATTGGGTTTGGGCCCGGAAAAACCGGCAGACTTCATACCCTGCTGCACTGCCGCCATATTGGAAAAATCCTGTGACAACACATAGCACCAATCTTCTGCGGTGGCTTCACAGTATTGCCACTCAGTTTCAGGCTCTTCACCCTTGGGGAATAACTGATATACCGCGCCTTCAAAAATGCACTTATCAGGATCGTACTTATAGGGACGAGCGCTGTAGCACAGCATATTGTTAACCGAATGGCCGATTTGGAAATTAGGGAAAATCTGCCAGGCGGTGCCACTTTCTCCCACCACCTTGGGATCTACCGTTGGCCACACCACACCACGGGCTTCGTCATCCGCGCGGGCAGATTGCAGCCAGTGCTGCAGCACCTCCCCTGCCGGTGTGCCTTCTGGTAATTCATCCTTCAAACGCAGGGCGGCGTCCACCAGCGTTTGCGTAGTATTGGTGTTGGCGTTTTCCCAGGTGTAAACCTGCAATTCTGCGGTTGAGATTCGAGGATCTTTTTCCGTACCTACCCGTAGTTTTGCTGCCTGGTTGGCGTCCATATCCTTGGGTGCATCGTAGCCGATATTGCTGTGCTTGCCCTGCGCCCGCCCCCAGCCACGGAAAGAACCAAATTGGTTAAATTCAGGATGCGTGGTCTGCACATGATAGGTTTCGTTAAAGGCTTCCAACGCCACTTTCCAGTTGCAATCGAAAATGCCCCACTTGCGCCAGCGGCAACGCATGTTCTGCAATTGGAACGGATCGAGTAAAGCGGCCGCAGGTGCGAGGTAATCCAGCAGCGGTTCGCAATCCGGATCCAGGTTAATCCAGATCCATCCCCCCCAGACATCCATCTTCACCGGCGACAGATCGCTGCAGCCATCTAATGCGCCCTGCCAATCTTCCACCAGTGGAATCTGATTGTTGTCGCCATTCAAGTCAAAGCGCCAGCCGTGGTAGTTACAGAAAAAATTCTGTTTCTTACCGCTGGCATTGCGCTTACCTGCAGGGACATCCACCAACCGACGACCACGGTGGGGACAGACATTGTGGAATGCGTTGATCTGATGTTCAGAACTGCGAACAATAATGACGGAGTCGTCCAGAATCTCATAGGTGATGAACTGGCCCACCTCTGCAACCTCTTCCACCCGACCGGCCTGCAACCACACCTTGCGCCAGAGCCGGTCGCGCTCCGCTCTGGCGTACTCCGGGGAAATATAGGCTTCCGGGGAGAAGGTTACCGCTTGTTCCAGTTCATCTTCTTGCAGCGTATTATTGTTATCGTTCATTCCTGTCCTCGCGAATTGCACCAGCAGCTAAAGGCTGGGTCGACGGCAATGATGCGTAATGACACAGACCAAAATGTCCGTACATATAAACACCTAACATTGGCATTTATACCGCACTCTTTCGGATACAATAAAGATCTATTTGAAATATGTACGGACAAATTGTGAAGATAATTCTATTGCACTTTTAGCATCGTGCGTCCCCGGTTAGCGCTGCTTACACCGAGGCGTCAGCCCGGCGCAAGCCAGCCCTCCCCTGGATACCCGCTGCTTCGGTCAGTGCATCCAATTCTTGCTGCAGGTACGCCAGCAGACTCTGCACTTTAGGGAACGCCCGGGGGCAAGCCACCAAACCAACATCCACACCATCATGCCTGCTCAACAGCGTAATGTTTAAGCCACTGCCATCAATCAGCAACGAGGCGGGGTAGATACCCTTAACCTTGGCCCCCTGCCAATACATGGTCTCCTTTGGCCCAGGAACATGGGATATGCATATATTCCCCAACGCGTAATCCTTATTTTTCTCTTTTATCGCGTAGTAGGTAGCAGGAATCGCCAGCTTCAGTGCGGCGCAAATAATGGTTTGATCCGGCGACAACTGACGCAGGTGTTCCTTGTTGTAATCCATGCAACGCTTGATGGCCTGCAGTCGCGCCACGGGGTCCTCCAGGTGGGTGGCCAAATTGGCAAAGGTGAAGGCGACCTCGTTACCCAACGTGGTGTTATCACGCCGGATGGAAACCGGCACCCCGGCAATGAGCGATTCATCGGGCAGGTCATCCTGCGCGATCAGATAACGACGCAAAGCACCACCACACATGGCCAGAACCACATCATTTGAAGTGGCACCACAGGCTCTGGCAACCGCCCTGATCTGATCGGCAGAATAGGTTTGAGCGGCAAAACGCCGGGAAGCACTCACCTGCCGGTTAAACTTGCAACGGGGGGCATGACCCGCCACCACAAAGTCAGGGTTATGTTGGCGCAGATCCTCCCAGTTGCTGCGAAGCTCCTTAAGCACCGGCCGCACCGAGCGCAGTGGCTCACGGGCAAAAGACCGCACCGCCCTCAGTACATTGACGCGGGAACGCGAGGGCACCGGCGAATGGTGTTTCTTCTTGGCATCAAGGGGTATCGCCCAGGGTGCCGGCTTCGACTTCGATGCTTCACGATCATTTGACATGGATTTCAAGGTCATCTGAATCATCGAGACGCCATCCATCACCGAGTGGTGAAACTTGAAGTACACCGCAAAGCGACCATCCTCAAAACCTTCGATGAGATAGAACATCCACAAAGGGTAAGCACGATCAAGATGCCCGGAATGGACCCGGGAAATCATCGCCAACAACTCCTTGGGGCGACCGGGCTTGGGCAGAGAAATGTGGGCAAAATGTTGATTGATATCGAAATCGTTGGTTTCTTTCCAATAATGCACGCCCCGCTTTTGCACCAGGCGCTGCCTGCAGGGCCCCACCGGTTTAGTGTACTGCCTGAGTTTCCTGGCTAGCTCGGTGACGAATTCAGGCGCGCTGTCCTCAGGCTCCAAGACCACCAGACCGCCAATATGAAGGGGCATTCTTCGACTTTCGAGACGCAGGAACGCGTCATCAATCAGGCTCAGTTTTTTCACAGGCACGCATCCTTGTTGCCAGCTCACGCGGCTCATTATTGTTGTTGGAATCGTCAACCCAGTTTAGAGCTAAACCACCTAAAATTGAAAGGGTATTGATGAAAGGAGATACCGGCCATGGGTTCCTTCCCAATCAGATCCAGGCCAACAAATACTGTATTTATACACAGCTTTCCATTCTAATTGTCTGGGTCAAATCTGGCGTGGTAAAAAAAGACCAGACTAACGGAAGGCCTAAGCACAGACGTCCATACTTATAGTTGATAAGCAGTTCCTTTTAGATTTCTTGAGTTATACGGCGCGTCAAGCCATCAACACATAACGCAGACTCAAGTGCCACTAAGCCTGAGATACTGTTTGACTTTACCCTGTATGCTCTATACTGTGGGCACAGCTTGAAAGTAAGTCTATTTTTATTACCTCCATTTCGTTGCATTCTTTGTAGTTCTTCGTCCTGTAGTTTCTAAATCTCTATTTATTTTTCCCGCTTATTCGTGCCTCACGAAGGCATTCTCATATTTTCTAGATACAGGATATTTATCATGTCTAATACAACTACTGGCATCGTAAAATGGTTCAACGAATCAAAAGGCTTTGGCTTTATAGAGCAAAAGTCTGGTCCAGACGTTTTTGCCCACTTTAGTGCAATCGTAAGCTCTGGCTTTAAAACACTAACTGAAGGGCAGCAGGTCGAGTTCAATGTAACGCAAGGCCAAAAAGGCCCTCAGGCTGAGAACATCGTAGCTATCTAAAGATCGCTATTCTTGAAAAGGCAAGCTGTAATGGCTTGCCTTTTTTTGTGCCTAAAATACAGTTGCCCTCCACCTTGTTCTGGCACCAGGATTCCTCCGTCTTGAACAATGCGCCGTGCAAACTTCACATATTTATCAAATCGGCAGCACCTCATTCAGGAAGCCCAACTGAGGCTTGAGAGCATCAGGGAAGCACGGCTCAAAGTATGGATCGAAATGATCCGCATCGATTTGAACCACTTTGAGATTTGGGTTCGCCACCTTGCGTACTTTGTCTTCGACGAATGGCGCCACCGTGTCGCGGGTCGCACCGACGATCAGCATCGGAACCTGCACGTCCTTGAGGCGGGTCCAGGGACGGTAAAACCCGATTGTCAGTACGGAGCGAGCGGTCACCCGGTTAACATACTTTGCACCGGGGTGCGCATCGAGCCCCATTTGCAGCGCCTCCCAGGCATTGTCGCGGTCCATGGTGCCGAACTCGCCTTTGCGCGCCACCGTCGGGACGTGAATTGCGGTGCCGGGCTTCAGCAATCCAGCGACACCAAGTCCCAAGAGCTGGATCATCCGTGGGAGGGGCGTGGCACGTAGCGTCACCAGGCCGTCCAGCATGGGCACCTGTATGATGGCGCCGTGCAGATCGGGATGCTGTGTCGCAAGATCGACGACGTGGCCACCGCCAAACGACGTGCCCCACACCACAATGCGATGCGCGGCTACCTGAGGCTGGCTTTTGAGATGGGCCAGTGCAGCGCTTGCCGCCTTCACGCGCCGCCAGGGATTAATATCCTGGCGCGGCCATCCGCTACTCAAACCCCAGCCAGGAAAATCGAATTCCATAACGGCGTAGCCAGCGGCCACAAAATGGTTCACGAATGAAGACGTCAGCGCCTGCTGCACACTGCCCCAACCACCGACCATCAGGATGCCCGGGAGTGGGCTGCCGTCTTCCCCTTCAGGGACGTGAAGCATGGCGGAGCAGGTGTCACCCTCCGTGATAAAGGTGGACTTGATGGTTCTCGTCGTGATGTCAGACGTATCCGGATTGCGTCGGTTGATCATGTTTACCCCGTGCTTGCTGTTAGTTACCCAGGTGATATTGCATAGTGACCGGCAGCTTGTTGAATTCCATTCAACAGGATATTAACCCACTTGTTGAACGATATTCAACAAAAGATATAATGGTCACTGCCTACTTTCGTCGGGATACTGCTCCTGACTGGCTAACCGGAGTGGAAAAGAATGGCGCGAATCAAGCGCGAGCAAGACCGAGATGAAAAACGAGACGAGATTGTTGCCGTGGCCAGGGTATTGTTTATTGAGGAAGGCTACGAGGCCACCTCGATAAGCCGCCTGGCCAGTACTGCCGGCGTCGCGCCAAACACCATCTATTGGTATTTCAAGGACAAGGACGAGGTGCTGGTCGCCGTGCTGGATGCCGAGCTCTCCGCGCGCATGAGTGAATATTTGGCGCTGCCGGCCATGAGCCCTGCTGAGCGCCTGCTCTGGGTTGCCAACAACCTCGAACGGGTCAGCCGCCTGGTAGGTACCGTACACTCCAGGCTGGCGCAGTCGCCTGTTATCAACACCTGGCATGAGCGATTTCATGCACTAAGCGAGGAAATGCTGCGCCTTGAGTTACAGCAAGCCGGTATAGCGCCGAATAAAATCGAGGCTTTGGTTAAAATCAGTGTATTCACCATCGAGGGCTTGCTCGCTCATCCTCTTCCCGAGGAACAGAAGCGCGCGATCTGTAATGCGTTGGTAGCCAACTGATTAAGGATTCACGATGGCAAGGCGACGGATATCCAGCGGTTCAGAGCTTGAGGAAAAGATTGCCTACCTCTTACCTGATAGGGATGATTTTGAGCGGTGTTGGCCAGTGCTAAGACAATGGTTGGGTGATGTTCGCCCTGCGGGAACTATGTTTGAAGCACGTTTAATGAACGACCAAATGAAAATTGAAATTCAGGTAACCGCCAGACTTAATGAACGTTGAAGATGTATAACCAGTCGTTCTAGTTACTGGTTCCAGGAGTTCTCCCAAACTATATAACTGTTTGTTTCAGTATGACGGGTGCATCTTCCCACAGTGTTTTTGCCAGCCTTGTTGAGGTGTGCCGCTTGCTTTATGATCCAATTAATTCTGTCTGGATACCGCCATGATCGTTCGCGACCGCCCCAACGCCATCGCCCTGTTGTTTGCCCTGCGTGGCTCCGTGGTGCCGGAGATCCTACCCCACATCATCAGTGTTGCCTTGTTTGCCAGCGCGCTTACGGCGATCAGCCGGTTCCATCTGTGGGAGCCAGGCGACCTCACACTCATCCCCTTCACCCTGTTGGGCATTGTTCTTTCCATACTGCTGGGTTTTCGCAACAACGCCTGTTATGACCGTTGGTGGGAAGCACGCAAGCTGTGGGGGGCGATGGTGAATGAGGTACGCAGCCTGGCTCGTGCATCGGCGTCGTTATTGGGGCAGAGCGCCGATTGTCGACGACAGCTGCTGATGCTGACCCTGGGCTTTGCCCACAGCTTGCGTGGCCAGTTGCGCAATGAGGATGTCCGGGACGATCTGAAACCGTGGCTGCCGCAGGACCAGATCGAGGCTGCCCTTGCGCACCAGAACCGACCTGACTGGTATCTGCGACAGGCCGGCAATTTGCTCGGGGCAGAATTCAGCGAACAGCGCCTGGACAGCATGGGCCTGAGGATGCTGGATGAGCGACTCTGCGCCCTGGCGGAGATCCAGGCCGGTTGCGAGCGCATTGCCAGCACGCCGCTGCCGTTTGCCTACTCCCTGCTGGTTCACCGCACATCTTATATGTACTGCTACCTGTTGCCATTTGCACTGATCGGCGTGATTGGCTGGGCAACCCCGCTGCTTACGGCAATCGTCGCTTATACCTTTTTCGGTATTGACCGGCTTTCCGATCACCTGGTTACCCCCTTTGGTCGCGATGCCAATGATTTGCCGCTGGATGCCCTGTGCCGCATCCATGAAATTTCCGCCACCGAGGCGCTGGGTGAGGCGTCGCCAGCACCACTGCAGCCACAGAACTTCCAGATTCTGTAGGTTCTAATACACCAGCTAACAATTGGATTGCAGGCCATTGACACTTTAGAGTAAAAGCTCTAAAAATGGATACGTTGTTTACAACGGGTGCCCCAATACCGACTTAGGCCGCTATTTGCAGGCAAATGACGCACCTACACACATAATTGACATAAGAACACAGAGGGAAATTCATCATGGTCGCCAAGGTTGCCAACATTTCTGACCACAGCCCGGATATCGCCGAGATGGAGCGTATTTTCAAGGCTCAACGAGCCGCCTACAACGCCCATCCCATGCCCAGTGCGGAAGAACGCATCAGCACCATCAAGCGCATGAAAAATGCAATCATCCGCCATGAAGAAGCGCTGGTTGACGCGGTTAACCGGGATTTCGGTACCCGCTGTCCGACCGAAACCCGCTTTGTGGAGCTGGTTTCCCTGGTGGAAGTTGTTAAGTACCACGTCAAGAACGTGCGTAAATGGATGAAGCCGGAAAAGCGCAGCATGCCGGTGAACATGCGCCCGGGTAAAGCCAAGATCATCCGCCAACCATTGGGCGTCGTGGGCATTATCGTGCCCTGGAACTACCCCTACTTCCTGGCCTTGGACGCGGCCATTGCTGCGCTGACCGCCGGCAACCGGGTCATGATCAAGATGTCCGAATTCACGCCCCATGCGGCAGAGGCCATGAAGGCCATGCTGGCGGAGATCTATCCTGAAGACCAGGTGGCGGTTATCACCGGCGAAGCCGATGTAGGCATTGCTTTCACCAAGCTCCCCTTCGACCATTTGATCTTTACCGGTTCCACCAATGTGGGCAAACACGTGATGGCTGCCGCCGCTGAAAACCTGACACCGGTAACGCTGGAACTTGGGGGTAAATCCCCGGTAATCATTCACGAATCCTATCCGTTGAAAGAAGCAGCGGAGCGTATCTCCTGGGGTAAATGCATCAACGCAGGCCAGACCTGTGTGGCGCCCGACTACATAATGGTCCACCGTTCCCAACAGGAAGAATTCGCCAGTGTGTTCAGCGAAGTCGTCTCCAGCTGGTATCCCACCAAACTGAACAATGACGACTACACCTCAGTCGTGAACGAACGCCAACTGAGCCGCCTGAAAAGCTATCTGAAAGATGCCGAAGAGAAAGGCGCCAAGGTAGTGCCTATCAATCCGGCGCGGGAAGATTTCTCCACCTCCGGCAAGATGCCCATCACCATGGTGTTCGATACCACCCCGGATATGCTGATCGAACAGAATGAAATCTTCGGCCCGCTGCTGATGATCAAAACCTACGACACCTTGGAAGAAGCGGTGCAGTATGTGAATGATCGTCCGCGCCCGCTGGCGCTGTACTATTTCGACAATGATCATGACCGCGCTGACTATGTGATGACACACACCCATTCCGGCGGCGGCTGCATCAATGACACCCTTACCCATGTGGCGATCGAGGACATTCCCTTTGGTGGTATCGGTCCTTCCGGCATGGGTCACTACCACGGCTACGAAGGCTTCCTCACCTTCAGCAAGTCCAAGGGGATTGTGCAGAAGAGCAAGATCAACGCCACCAAATTGCTGTTCCCCCCCTGGAACCGACGCATTCACAAGATGGTGTTGAAGATGGCCTTCAAACCGGACTGATCAGGGCAAACTTTGGCGAAGAAAGAAAAGGCGTGCTGATTTCGGCGCGCCTTTTTTATCTGGGCCCCTGACCTTACTACGATGCAGACAGGTTCAGCTTGATGTCAGCAACCAACGGCAGGTGGTCTGAAGCTATCCGCGTTTGCGGGTTGTCCCAGGCCCGATACTCAATTTGGCCCCACCCCGGTTCACACAGAATCCGGTCCAATGCAAACAGAGGGTAGCTCGAGGGAAAAGTTCGAATCAATCTGGCTCCGGCAAAGTCACAGGCTAGCCGACGTAACATTCCGGACCAGGGCCACCATTCGTTCAGATCTCCCATAACAACATTGCAAAACGGCTTGGAACTGGTTTGTTTGAGATCTTTCAGCAGTTCAAGTACACGCTGGCACTGGAGCATGCGTTCCTGCCGGCGAAGCCCAAAGTGAGTGGCAATCACACGAAACCACTGCCCCTTGTGATGAAACTCACTGCAGATCAAACCTCTGGGCTCACGATGGGGAAAGCTCACGTCCAGTTTTAGGTTCGTCACTTTCTGACTGGGAAGCAGCAGAGCGTTACCATAATGACCGCGCTCATTGAACAAGGTAGGACCGGAGACCGGGTGAAGCCCGGTACAGCGAGCGAAATGCTGCAGGATATCCAGGCCCATATCTGCGTGTGTTTCCAACTCCTGCAATGCAATGATATCCGCATCCAGCGACTGAAGTATGTCACTGATACGCTTGGGTGAGAACTGGCCATCCCTGCCCACACAGCGATGGATATTATAAGTTACCAACCGCAAACCCGACTTCATGCGTGCTAATGCTTCAGGCTTTCGAGGCAGCGTCAGTGCCACGCACGTATTTAATGGCCCTGGTCACAGCCACATAGGCCACCACAATCACCAGGCCGGCAATACCAATACGCATCATAACCTGATCGAAGCTGGCAGACTCCAGGCTCAAACGGAATTGATCCGCCAGCAGCACAATCGCAAACAGGGCTGGCGACAGCGCTAGAGTGCTCCCCAGCAGGAAATCTTTCAGCTTGATATGGGAAGCACCGGCCACCATGTTAACGATCGTGAAAGGCGCGACCGGTAACAGGCGAATGGCGGCCACCGAGAGCACGCCATGCTCAGCTAATTTACGACTGACCTTATTAAAGCGCTCTCCCGCCAAAGATGTTAGGGATTCCCGACCAATCCAGGCCCCGATCAAGTAGCTGAGGTATGCACTCGTCATGGCAGACATCAGTGCCAGAACAAAGCCTTGGATTAAGCCGAACAGGAGGGCACTGAGCACGGCAAGAAACGTCAGCGGAACCATTAGAATACAGGCCACGACCAGTATAAAAAATGCAACCAAGGGTGCCAACGGTAAATCTTTTATGGCGCTCATTGTGGTCTGAATGGTTGCCAGATCCGTCCATTCGGCCAATGGCCCCCATTTCCACATCACCGATAATGCGATACAGCTACAGGCTATTCCGATCCAAACCCAAGGCAATCGCCTTCCTTCGTCCGAAGGTTGTGTTTCAGCATATTCTTCGCCCATGGCGCTCAACAGGCGTTTTGGGTCAATCGGTTCAGAAGGATCAAAGATATCCGAACTTCCAGGTAATGGGGTCGATTTTGCCTTGGACACTGTTGGCAAGGGTTCCAATGTCCGTACTTTCCCGGCTGACAGGTTGCGCTGACGAATGGACTCAATCGCGGACTTAAGCGACTCATGCTGCGCAATCGCCTGAGCCACTGAATCCGCAGATACACCCAGGTGTTCTGCCAACAGTTTATTGCGCAAATTCTCAATGGCCGCCTGCACATCTTCGCGGTGTTTTTCAAAGATACTCAAATCACACTCAGAGTCCAAACGCATTGAGCGGTTGCTGAGATTACCTGATCCGATACGCACAAACTGGTTGTCGGCAATCATCAATTTCGCATGCACATTAAGCGCAATTTCGTTGTTTTCGGTAATCCTGGGATAGTACGCCTGGAAGCGATTATAACGGTCTCTCGATTTGATACGCTCAATCAGTTTGGCACGCTGGTGGTCCATGGTTTGTTGCGACACCCAACCGTCGGTCACCAGCGGAGTGACAACAATAATATCCGGCCCATTGTCCTGTGCGAGGCTATCCTCGATCGCCTCTGCAATACAGTCCGCTGACAGATATTGATTTTCAATATACAGATACTGTTCTGCCTGCTGGATGGTATCAATAAAGAGCTGCTCGACTTCATATACACCCTGCCCTTCAGCATCCGGAAGGGTACGGGAAAGGGCCACATCAACATTTTCCAATTCCACCGGCAAACCTTCCGGCCACAATGAAGCCTCCTCAGGGTCAGACCGCTCCGCTTTGATGGTGTCTTCTCCGCAAGCCTGCCAACGTTCACGGGCCATTTTGGACAGAGCACGAACAATGGGACCGGCAACCGCCATTTGAATATCATGATGGGGGCGCAATGTGCGGTTTCCCTCTTCCCCTCGATGCGGGTTATCAATCAGGTGTTCGGGTGTATCCCAGCGTCCACGGGTAATATCAATGCCGCCACAGAATCCCAACTTGTCATCCACCACCACTACCTTCTGGTGATGGCAACCACCCAGGGGAATGTGATCATCCTGCTTAAAATGAAGTCGGCCACTGGTATTCCAGTTGAATCTTAGAGAGGGCATCAATTCCCGGTCAGAAGCCAGCAGCAAGCTGTAATCCCAATTCAGTATATAACCTTCTATCTCTTCGTTTTCGGCAAGCACCGCATTCAGAAATTCACCCAAAGCAGCGGGTTTGTCGCCGTAATCGTTCTCTTCGCGTACCAGTTTGAACTGGCTCATGATATCCCACGACAAAATAATAAAATGGCTTTGCGCCTCAGCCATAACATCGTACAGCGCCTTAAAGTATCGCTTGCCGTCAATAATAAACGCCGCTTTATCGCACCGGGCGACCTTGCAACAATTCCGGCCCTCTTCAAACAGATCGTTGGTTTTCATTGACTTCCCTCCAGCGATGCATGCCAAGATGGCAGCTCATAACACCCTATCGAACTGGAGTGAGAAACGCAAAAAAGCCCTTACAGAACGTACCGGCTCTTATCACGTCAACGGCTGGGTAAAGCTGGCGTTCAAACCGGACTGATCAGGACACACTTTTTATTTGGACTGGCGCTATTAATCCAGCGTATTTTTATAGCGCAGCATGGCCATAGTGCCGAACACCAGAATAAAAATACCCAGCACACTGAATTCACCATGCAATTGCTCCAGTCCGTTGCCTTTCAGCATAATGCCCCGCACCACCCGCAAAAAATGCGTTAACGGCAAACACTCACCGATGGTCTGTGCCCAATGGGGCATACCGCGAAATGGAAACATAAATCCTGACAGCAAAATCGACGGCAAGAAGAAAAAAAACGTCATCTGCATGGCCTGCATTTGATTTTTGGCCACGGTGGAAAAGGTAAACCCCAAACTGAGATTGGTGATCACGAATAGCAAAATGCCAAACGCAAGCAGTGCGAGACTGCCGAAGAACGGCACCGAGAATAAAAAGTGCGCGGCCGATAAAATCACAACTGCCTGCACGATGCCCACCAGAATATAGGGCGTGATTTTACCCACCATCACCTCAACCGGTCGCACCGGCATGGCCAGCAGATTTTCCAGATTGCCACGCTCCTGTTCCCGGGTCATGGCCATGGCGGTAATCATCACCGACGTCATGGTGAGTATCACCCCCAACAGTCCGGGCACTATGTTGTATTGGGTGATGGCCTCCGGATTGTATTTGGCATGCACTACGACCTCCACCGGACTGGGTGTGGCCTGCAAATGGGCCAGCGGCCCTTTCAATTCCGTGCGTAAGGCATTGTCGATAATACCATCCAAGCGCCCGATGGCATTGGAGGCTGCAGCGGGATCGGTGGCATCGGCGCTCACCAGTATCTGCGGTCGTTTACCCTGTACCAATTGTGCGGTGAAACCCGCTGGAATATAAACAAAAAACGAGACTTCCCCCCGTTCCAGCAACGCATTGCCCTGTTGCGGGCTGCTGGCCACTGATACAAAATCATAATAACCGGAGTGCTCGAAGGCACTCACCAGACGCCGCACCATGGGCGAGTTATCTTCGGTGTAAATGGCCGCCGGTAAATGTTTGGGATCCAGGTTGATGGCAAAGCCGAACAACACCAGTTGCATGATGGGCACACCCAGCATCATCGCAAAGGTGGTGCGATCCCGTCGCATCTGGATCAATTCCTTGATCAGTACCGCCACGATCCGTTGTACACTGTCCAACGTCGTGCTCATTCGTATGCCCTTTTATCCACGCCCGCATCCACCATCAGCGAGATGAATACATCTTCCAGGCTGGGACTGATTTCTTCCCACTGAATACCGTCCTGGAATGAAGGATTCAGTGACTGCAACATCAGCTCGCGGTGCTTGCCACTGACATGCAGCGCACTGCCGAAATAGGCTATGTGTTCCAACCCCGGTTTGCCTTTCAGGGTAGGCGCCAGTTGCCGCACACCTTTGCCCCGGGCCTGGAAGGTAATCAAACGGGATTCCCGCACCACGGCATCCACGGTACCCTGGGTAATCAGTTCGCCATGGGCCAGGTATACGATCTCATCACAGCGTTCAGCCTCATCCATATAGTGGGTGGACACCAGCACCGTCAGCCCCTGCTGGGTGAGCAGATGAATCTCATCCCAGAATTCCCGTCGCGCCTGGGGATCGACACCGGCGGTGGGTTCATCCAGCAACAACAGTCTGGGTTTGTGCATGGTGACGGCCGCCAGGGCTAAACGCTGCTTCCAGCCACCGGACAACTCGCCACACAACTGATGCTGACGATGTTGCAAGCCAAGCTTTTCCAGGGTTTCATCCACCACGGTACGCCGTGGCCGGAGGTTATAGAGCCGCGCCACAAATTCCAGGTTTTCCCGCAGAGAGAGATCCTCCCAAAAGGAAAAACGCTGGGTCATATAACCCGTGGCCAGTTTGATTTGATTGGCCTCGCGCCGGATGTTGTAGCCCAGGCAGGTGCCTTCCCCGGCACTGGGTTCCAACAGACCACAGATCATGCGGATGGTGGTGGTTTTACCGGAGCCGTTGGGCCCGAGAAAGCCCCACACCCGGCCTTCCGGCATATGGATATCCACCCCGTTCACCACCGTTTTGTCCCCGAAGCGTTTCACCAGTCCGGTGACATCGATGGCGAGTTCATTGTGCTCTGGCTGCGGTTTCATAGCCGCACATCCACCGGTACACCGGGGGTTAACCTGGCGTTGTCATCAAGACGCGCTTCCACCAGGAAAACCAGTTCATCCCGGGTGTCTTTGCCGTATAACACCGGTGGTGTGAATTCCGGTTTTTGCGCCAGATATTGGATGCTGGCCGACAACGGTGACACCGCATCGCCATTGGGGGGATAGACATTGACCTTCTGCCCCAAGGTTAACTGAGCGTGCACCTGTGGCGACACATAGAAGCGCACCTTGAGTCCATCGGACAATAAAATGGATACCACTGGTGCCCCCGCATTGATGAACTCACCGGGACGAAAATAGATCTCTTCCACGCTGCCGGACTGGGCGGCGAATACCGTGCGCTGCTGTAACGCCCATTGGGCATTTTCCAATTGAGCCTGGGCGGCGCTGATCCGCTCTTTGGCCGCTTCCAGTGCATCCTCCCGGGCCGGCAACTGCGCCACTTTCAATTGCTGCTGCACCACTTCCCGCC
Organism: Pseudomonadales bacterium; assembly: GCA_002708905.1. Classification (GTDB taxonomy): domain Bacteria; phylum Pseudomonadota; class Gammaproteobacteria; order Pseudomonadales; family Ketobacteraceae; genus Ketobacter. The sequence continues at coordinate 355,445 of PAPM01000039.1, forward strand.
GTGCCAGGGCTTCGTCGTAGGCCGCCACCGCTTTATCCAGATCGGATTGGGAGCTGTAGTTCTGACTGGCGGTGGAACGCAGGCGCTTTTTCTCGGCGGCGGTGTAATCCACCTGGGCCTGGGCTTCCTTCAGCTGGGCTTCAATCTGCGCCACCTCTTCCGGCCGCAGGCCTTTTTCCAGGTCCGCCAATTGTGCCCGGGCTTCTTTTAACAAGGCTTGGGATTGCGCCAACTGCGCCGCCTGTTGCCCCTGCTCCAGCTTAAACAATGGGTCGCCGGCCTGCACAAGCTGCCCCTCTGCCACCAGCAGGGATTCCACCCAGCCCGGTTGAGCGGCTCCCACTTCCAGGGTTTCCGCCTCAATGTAGCCGGTGTATTGATTGGTAGGGGTGCCGGATTCACAGCCGCTGACAGACACCATTAGCACCAGTCCCAGCACCAGCCCCAACGGCAACGACAAGCCATTTCTAATCATGGGAAATCTCCTGCAAACCCAACGCTCTTTTCAATTGCTGATGATGCACGTGGAATAGCTGCTCCAGATCCAGTTGCGTACCGTCGATGGGATCAAACACCACCGTCCAGATCGCACTCATCAGCACCGGCGCAATCACCAGGCGCGCGCTCATGGCCGGATCAGGGAGATCCGCCTGAATCTCGCCGCTGTCCACACCCCGCTGCAGGAATGCCGCCACTGCATTCAGGGAGCGCTCAATCACGGACTCCCGATACAGAGTAACCAGCTCGGGAAAGGTAAAGGCATCGCCGATCAGCACTTTGATCAGTTTGGGGAGCGGGGATTGCCGCAGGATCAGCGGTAAGCGCTGCATCAGGACATCAAGCGTGTCAGCCACTGCGGACTGACCCTCGAGAATGCGCTCGATCTCGGCAATCTGGGGCACCGCAACGGTCTTGATGATGGCCTCAAACAGCGCCTCCTTGGAGGGGAAATAGAGATACAGGGTACCCTTGGACACACCGGCACGCTTGCCTATATGGTCCATACGGGCGGCAGCAAACCCCTTCTGGTAAAACTCATCCAACCCGGCGCTAATGATTTGCGATTCCCGCAACGCCTTGTCGGTCTCTGATTGCGCGCGTTTCATATTCGAAGCCTAATTACTGACCAGTCAGTAACTAATAGGGTATTCCAGGCCTCACCGAATGGCAATCCATCCCTCCCAAATAAACACTGGAATTCACTAAACTCACCGGTCATAGATTGCTGTTGATATATGGCTACAAAACAGTCTAATCTGGCTGCTTTAATCCGCATCGGATTAATTCCAAAGGGCTCGCTACAGAGGGCAGGGCCCAGACAACCAAAAGCATAACGACTATAAAAAACAGGTAAAAACATGCACCCACATAACGAACCTGCGTTCCATCGCCGGTCGTTTTTGAAACTGGGTGTGGTGGGATCCAGCGTACTGGCGGGAGCCGGTGTGTTGGGTTCACTGCAGGGTTGCAGCAACCACACCGTTGAAAACGACGCGCACAACCGCAGTCAGCAACTGGGTTATTTGCGGGAAAAAGATGCGATCATCCTGAGCGCTGTTGCCCCCGCCGTGCTGCAAGGCAACTTCCCCACCGAGCCGGAAAAACGCCAACAGACCCTGGATCGACTGCTGATCGACATTGATCAGTTTATTCAGAACACCTCGCCATCGGCCCAGAAACAGATTCATGAGCTGTTCGATCTGTTGTATCTGGCGCCGTTCCGCATGCTGGTGGCGGGAATCTGGCCGCAATGGCAGGATGCCGGCGATGAAGACGTGCTGGCCTTTCTCGAAGACTGGCAAACCAGTCGCTTCAATACCCTGCGGCAAGGCTATGTGCTGCTGACTCAGCTCCCCACCATGATGTATTACGACCAGCCCGAAAACTGGACCGACGCCATCTATCCGGGGCCACCCCAACACATTCCCAGCTGAGTGAGACGCACATGAGCAATAACATGGTTGTACAGGGCATCCCGGATATTTTTCGTCAGGGCATAGCCAAAGGCTGGGTCACCTACAACGGCGCAGCACTGGAAAAACCGCTGGCACTGGAATGCGACGTGCTGGTAATCGGCACCGGCGCCGGTGGCGGCACCGCGGCCGAAATTTTTGCCCAGCAGGGCTTGAAAGTAATCATGCTGGAAGAAGGCCCCCTGCGCACTTCCAACGATTTTGACATGCAGGAAAACAAGGCCTACAGCAACCTCTACCAGGAAGGCCTGACCCGTGGCACGGCCGATGGCGCCTTCACCATCATGCAGGGCCGCACCGTGGGCGGTTCCACCACCGTCAACTGGACCGCCAGCTTCCGCACTCCGGAGCAGACCCTGGAACACTGGACCAACGTCCACGGCCTGAAAGGCTTCACCAAGGAAGAGATGGCGCCCTGGTTCGAAAAAATGGAACAACGTCTCCATATCAGCAAATGGAAGATGGTACCCAACGCCAACAACAGCGTGATTTCAAAAGGCTGCGACAAACTGGGTTATGACTGGGCCATTATCCCGCGCAATGTGAACGGCTGCTGGAACCTGGGTTATTGCGGCACCGGTTGCCCCACCAACGCCAAGCAAAGCATGCTGGTGACCACCATTCCCGCTGCCATGGAACTGGGAGCCGAGCTGATGTACCGGGCCCGGGCCGACCAACTGATCATTGAGGGTGAACAGGTCAAAGGGGTGTCCGGTTATGGTCTGGCGGAAAACGGCATCGACCGCACCCAGGCATTCACCGTAAGAGCCAAACACACGGTAATGGCCTGTGGCGGTATTAACGGCCCGGGCCTGCTGCTGCGCTCCAACGCCCCGGACCCACACCAACGCATCGGCAAACGTACCTTCCTGCATCCGGTGCCCGCCACGTTAGGGGACTTCCCTGAGCGTATTGATGGCTACTACGGCGCACCGCAATCCGTGTACTCAGATCACTTCCAGTGGATCAACGGCACCACCGGTCCCGCCGGCTTCAAACTGGAAGTGCCCCCCATGCAGCCGGGCTTTGTGGCCTCCATCGGCATGCTGCACGGCCAGGCTCATTCCGACCAGATGAACCGCCTGCCCTACCTCAATATGATGATCGCCCTGTTGCGGGATGGCTTTGTGGAAGAGAGCCAGGGCGGTGAAATCTTCCTGCGGGAAGACGGCCTTCCCGGCATCCACTACGAAATCAACGACTACCTGCGGGAAGGCATTGTGCGCGCCTGGAAGACCATGACGGAAATCCAGTTTGCTGCCGGCGCCAAAGCCGTGCGCCCGGTGCACAGCCAGAGCCGCTACGTCAGCTCGTTGAAGGAGGCTGTGCAGCAGGCCGAAGCCCTGGATCTGGACATCAACAAGATGCGGGTGGGCAGCGCCCACGTCATGGGCGGCTGCGGCATGGGGGAAGACCCCAAAACCTCGGTGGTGGACAGCATGGGTAAATTCCATCACCTGGACGGACTCCACATCATGGACGGCTCCACCTTCCCCACCAGTATCGGTGCCAACCCCCAGCTTTCCATCTACGGCATGGTGGCGAAGCAGGCGACCGCTTTAGCTGACCAGCTGAAAGGCTGATCTCACCGCCCCACAGGGAGCGGCTCTGCTTGATGCAGGGCCGCCTCTCTCCCATTCCGTCATCACACTCTCCCTGTGCTATCATGGCGCCACTTTTAACAAACCACGTGCAATCCGGACCCGCCAGCCCCACATGAGCGCCTACAAAATCGAATCCCGTCATTACCACCCCCGCTTCTGGCCCGTCTGGCTGTTGTTGGGATTGGGCTGGTGCGTGGCGCAGCTGCCGTTCAAGGCGCAATTGAGTGTCGGCCGGGGTCTGGGGCGCCTGGCGCGGGTCATCAGTAAAGAGCGCCGCCACGTGACCCGCCGTAATCTAGAATTGTGCTTTCCCCACTTGTCGAACGCTGAACGCAAAAAACTGGAACACGATGCCTTTGATGAGTTGGGCATCGGTTTTATCGAAATCGGCATGGCCTACTGGGGCAAACCTGCCCTTGTGGACCCCCTGTGTCACCTGACCGGAATGGAACACATCGAGCAGGTGCAGGCTCAAGGCAAGGGTGTATTGTTGATCGCTGCTCACATGACATCACTGGAACTGTGCCTGCGCATGTTCTCCGAACGGCACCCCACGGCGGCCATGTACAAGCCGGCCCACAACGATCTGTTTGAACAATACAGTGCCCTGAAACGCTCCCGCTACACCAAGCCCGTGCCCAATCGCAGCATCCGCCCTTTCCTCACCCATATCCGTCGTGGCGGCATCGGCTTCTATCTGCCGGACCAACACTACGGTGGCAACATCAGCGTATTCGCTCCCTTCTTTGGTGTGCCAACCGCCACCATTGCCAAAACGCCGGAATTCATCAAGATCTCCGGTGCCGTTGCCATTCCGGTGAAGTTTGGCCGCAAGGAAGACGGCTATCACATCGAAGTACAACCACCGATCGAAGGTTACCCCACCGGGGACGACGTAACGGATGCCACCCTGTTGAACCAATGCATTGAAAACAACATTCTGGAATATCCGGCGCAGTACCTGTGGCAACACCGCCGTTTCAAAAGCCGCCCCGAGGGCGAACCACCCATTTACTAGGGGATGCCGGACAGGTGACAAGATGAAGTTGGGGGGATGGATTGATCAGGCGGCGGTGGCTGTACTTTACCGGCACAATCAGCATGGCTGTGAAGTCTTTTTTATCCAGCGCGCCAAGAAACCCGGCGATCCCTGGTCTGGCGACATGGCCTTCCCCGGGGGCCGCAAACAGGTGGAAGATGCCACGCTGAGAGATACCGCCATCCGTGAAACCTGGGAGGAAACCGGACTGGATCTGTTCCACCATGCCGACTTCAAACTCAAACTGCCCCATCAGCTCACCCGCAGCCACCGCAATAACACCCCCATGATCGTGACCCCCTTTTTGTTTCACTGGCGCGGTGACGATGACATCAACCTGAATCACGAATGCGACGATGCCCTGTGGATTCCACTGAGTTTTTTCAATGATGATGTCATGCGCAGTTCACTGATTTGGAAACAGGGCCACTTCTCCCTGCAAATGCCCTGTTATCGCTACGGTGAAAAAACCGTGTGGGGGTTGACCCTGCGCATGCTGGACCAGATTCGCAAGCGCCCGGAACTGTTTGCCTGATATGGATTTGCTAGGAAATTTCCGGCTCTGATCGCGCCTGCTTGATAAAATCGGTGACCTTGTCGGCCGTTAACGGCCGACTCAACAGAAAGCCCTGCATCGCATCACACCCAATGGAACGCAGCAAGTCCAGTTGCTCCCGGGTTTCCACTCCTTCCGCAATCACTTTCTTATTAAAGGACTTGGCCAGATCCACCACGCTGCGGGTAATGGCTTCACTGGCACGATTGTTACCGATGCCGGCCACAAACTGCTGGTCGATCTTAAGCAGATCGAAGGGCAAACGATGCAGATAACTCAACGAAGAATAGCCGGTACCGAAATCATCAATGGCGATAGTCACACCCAACGCACTTAACTGTCCCAGTTTGCGGGCGGCACTTTCTGAGTCGGCGATCAGTATGGATTCGGTCACTTCCAACTCCAGGTCGGTGTAATCCAGATTCGCTGCCAGCACCGCCTCCTGCACCACTGAGACAAAATCCATTCGCTCCAGTTGACGGCCGGACACGTTGACCGAGACCCGTTTTACATCGACTTCATTCAGACGCCAGCGCGCCATCTGCTGACAGGCTTCCCGGAGCACCCATTCCCCCACGTCCAGTATCAATCCGGTCTCTTCCGCCACATCAATAAAATCGGCAGGACACAGAATACCGGCTTCCGCATCCCGGATGCGCACCAAGGCTTCCACGCTGAATTCATTGCTGTGCAAAAACCACTGCGGCTGATAACGCAATTCCACCTGCTTGCCATCCAATGCATTGCGGATGCGATGTTCCGCCGTTACCCGGCGGTGCGAGGCCCGGTTCATCTCCTCTTCAAAGTAACGGTACTGACCACCGCCTTCTGCCTTGGCCCGGTGCATGGCCGTATCGGCTTTCCTCAGCAGAGTATCAACGTCCATACCATCACTGGGGAACACGGCAATACCGATGCTGCTGTTGAGAAAGTACTTCTTGCCCTCAATGGTAAACGGTGAACCCAGCATGGTAATAATCTTGTCTGCCACCCGCGTAGCCCGCATGGGCGAGTCGATATTGTTGAGCACAATCACGAACTCATCACCACCCTGTCGGGCCACACTGTCTTCCAGGGTAACGCATACCTGCAGGCGCTCAGCAGTGCGAATCAGAATCTGATCTCCCAGGGAGTGACCGTCGGTGTCATTGACCTGTTGGAATTTATCCAGATCCACAAACAATACCGCCCCTGCACTGTTGTTGCGGGTAGCATGCTTGATGGCCTGATCCAGGCGGTCTTTCATAAGTTGGCGATTGGGCAACTGGGTCAACGCATCAAAGTGCGCCTGGCGATAGAGTTTTTTCTCCCGCCGCACCGCCGTAATGGCCACCGCCAGACGATCGGCAAAATCCTTCAACAAACCCCGTTCCTGTTCCGGCAAACTGTGGGAGGTGGACCAGCCCAACGCCATGACACCACGATTCTTGCCTGCCGCCATGATGGGAAATAAATAGGAACTGCCGTTTAATACTTCATCCCGTTCCGACCACAACCAGCCCAGGTACTTGGCATCAGAAGCAGAAGCTTTATGACTGGCAGGCAACACCCCCAACCAATGACTTTCATCATCACTCAGGGATTGCTGCAACATCTGGTATTGGCCGGTGGCCTTCGAATAGTGGAACACCCACATCTCATCAACATTATCCGGATTACGTAACGCCACTGCTGCGGCGTCACTGGTGACCAGTTCATGCAGGGTGCTCAAGGTCGACTGCGCCACCTGATCCAGATCCGGCACACTTAGAATCAACTGATCTATTTTCGATAGGCCGGTGAGCAACTGAAACTGCTTGCCGATTTGATGAGCCATCTGATTAAACGCCTGGGCCAAATCACCCAACTCGTCATGGGTGGGAACCGACAGGCTGACTTCAAAATTACGATTGGCAATGGCGTGGGTGGCATCCATCAACTGACGTAGTGGGCGCAGGATACGACCAATCTGCAACACGCTCACCAGCGCCGCCAACAGCACGGTCACGGCAACCAGGAGTGACAACACCCGCTGCAACACATTGAGCGTCAGGAATACATCCGCCCGGGGATGACTCACCCACAGGCGCCAGGTCTGATTGACACCAAACTGGTTCTCCAGGAACACGCTGCGCACACTGACCTGCTGCACAGAATCCCCATCATTCCAATCCAGCTGGAAGTTCGAACGGTTACCCTGTTCCCGCAGCATCTGCTGAAACCCGCTGCGGCTGATTTCATGCACCCGCGAGCAATAAAGTGGCACCGCATCACTGCCGAACACACAATAATTCAGCTCCGGGTTGCGATTATCGCTCTCCCCCAATAAATAACCCACATCCAGATCCGCCACAAACAAGCCATCGTCTTCGGCATCGGGTTGCAGCAAAATGGCATGTCCATCCGGGTTGGTAAGCAGCACCCGCATCCCCCGCACCAACCGTTCCCGGGCCTGCAATTGTTCGCGTACTCCCAAATACTGCAGATGGGACTCCAGCTCTGACCATTCAATCCGCGACAGTTGTTTAAACGGCAGCAGTTCCACTGCGCCCTCGGCCGCACCGTTGCTTTGCAGCTGATAGGCGGCCGCCACCTGACTGCTCACCAGCAGCAGGCGCTCATAAAGAATGGTGCTGTAAAAGCGGGCTTCTTTCTGCAGGTTGGCCCGACTCTCCTGCAGCATGGCATTGCCCACGTAATTGTACGAAAAAGAGGCGAATAGAAGCATGGGCAGCAGGGCTGCCAGAAAAACCAGGATAAAAAATTTGCGGCCAAGCCCGCTGCGTAATTCTTTTATTCGAACAAACATACTGCCAGCTATGGGGCTCGAAGTATCAGAAAAGGTGTCTTATGAGCATAGCATAGGCGCCAGCATCAAAACCGTGCCCAGGCCAAATTCTGTAATCATTTCAGCAACATCGGTTGATAATCCCTATGGTATTGTTTTTCATGGCAAAAACCTAACCTGTTTTTGGGCACGCTGGTACATGGTTGAGGTTGCATCAGGCTTGCGTTACCCTTCGCCCACCTTTTTCGTTCCGAGATAACAGCATGACCTCACATACCCGCGTCGTTTATCCAGGCACCTTCGATCCCATGACCAACGGCCATCTGGACCTGGTGGAGCGGGCCTCCAACCTGTTTGACGAAGTAGTGGTGGCCATCGCGGCCAGCGAGAAGAAAAAGCCCCTGTTCGATCTGGAGCAACGCATTGCCCTGGCCCAGGAGGTGGTTTCACACCTGCCCAACGTGGAAGTGAAGGGGTTCAGTAAACTGCTGGTACATTTCTGCCAGGAAGAAAAAGCCAACGTGCTGTTGCGGGGCCTGCGGACGATGTCGGATTTTGACTATGAATTCCAGCTGGCCAATATGAACCGGGCTCTGGATCCTGGTATTGAAACGGCTTTCCTCACTCCCTCTGAACATCTATCCTTCATCAGCTCTTCGCTGGTGCGGGAAATCTCCTCCCTGAACGGCGATGTGAGCCCCTTTGTACCGGCACCCATTTTGGCTGCTTTGAAGGAAAAGCACGGCTAATATCCATACAGTCCATCCGTGGAAGCAAACCCGGTCCGGCAGTAAACTAATCCAAAGCGAGGCGTTTGGTAACATGAAGCGCTTTGCAGTAAATAAGTCAGTAGAGAGAACACCAATGGCCCTGATAATCACCGACGATTGCATCAACTGCGATGTGTGCGAACCGGAGTGCCCTAACGGCGCCATTTCGCAGGGTGACGAGATTTACGTGATCGACCCCGGCAAGTGCACAGAGTGCGTGGGACACTATGACGAACCCCAGTGCCAGCAGGTATGCCCGGTGGATTGCATTCCCCTGGACCCGGAGCACGTTGAAAGCGAAGATGAGCTGATGGAGAAGTACGAGCGACTGCAGGCGGAAGGCTGAACCATTGACGTAGGCAATCAACATAAGCCATCAACACTGGACTTATGCTCCTGGAACCACTAAAAAGGCCTCACGGCCTTTTTTTGTGTCTGCTCAAGGAAGGAACATGTTGATTCGATTCTGTTTTTCTCTCACTGTGCTGTGTGTGCTCAGCGGTGCATTGATCCCTTCACCTGCCCAGGCTGCAACCCTTCCCAAACAAGCGGCAGTGGCGTCCGCTCACCCCCTGGCCACTGAGGCCGGCATCAAGATCCTCGAATCCGGTGGTAACGCCTTTGATGCCGCTATTGCGGTAGCGGCCGTACTGGGTGTAGTCGAACCCTACAGCGCCGGTATCGGTGGCGGTGGTTTCTGGATGCTGCATCGGGCCAAAGACGGCAAAACCATCATGGTGGATGCCCGGGAAATGGCACCAGCCGGGGCCCACAAGGATTTGTTCCTGGATAAAAACGGCGAAGTGGATCGGGATAAAGCCGTCAACACCGCACTGGCTGCCGGCATTCCCGGTCAGGCCGCAGCCTTTGTTCACCTGTCACAGCATTACGGCACCCTGCCCCTCAGTGACACCCTGGCCCAGGCCATTCGCTTTGCCTCCGGCGGCTTTCCGGTGAACAAGGTCTACTCCCGCCTGGCAGAGATGCGCGCCTCTACTCTACGCCGCTACCCTGCCAGCAAGCGCATTTTCCTGCGGGACAACAAAGCACCAAAAGATGGCCTGATCGTTCAGCAGGGTTTGGCGCAAACACTGAAAGCACTGGCTGAAAAAGGCTTTGACGGTTTCTACAAAGGGGACGTGGCGCAACGGCTGGTGGAAGGGGTCAAGGCCCACGGGGGCATCTGGACCCTGGAGGATCTGGCCAATTATAAAGTGGTGGAACGTGAACCTATCCAGTTTACCTTCAAGGCAGGCGGAACAGACGCGGTGATCTGGTCAGCCCCGCCACCCTCTTCCGGCGGTGTGGCCCTGGCCCAGATGTTCGGCATGCTGTCCCTGTTCAATCTCGACAACAAATCCGAAACAGACCGTACTCATTTGCTGATCGAAGTCATGCGGCGGGCCTATCGGGATCGCGCCGAGTATCTGGGTGATCCGGATTTTGTTGAAGTTCCCATCGCCAAGCTAACGGACCCAGCTTACTTGGATAACCTGGCCAGCAATATCTCCATGGGACATGCCACCCCCAGCAGCGAGCTGGGGCTACCCAAGCAAACCGGCTCCGGTACCCATACCACCCATTTCTCTATCATCGATAAAGAAGGCAACCGGGTGGCGGCCACGCTTTCCATCAATCTGCCCTTCGGCTCCGGTGTGACCGTCGCCGGTACCGGCGTGCTGCTCAACAACGAGATGGACGATTTTTCTGCCAAACCCGGCAGCCCCAACGCCTATGGCCTGATCGGCTCGGAAGCCAATGCCATTGCCCCGGGCAAGCGCCCCCTGTCCAGTATGACTCCCACCTTCATGGAGTACGGCCCCAAGGATAATCGCCAATTCGCCCTTATCGGCACCCCCGGGGGCAGTCGCATTATTACTATGGTGTTTTTGGGTATGCTGGAAGCACTGGATCAGAAAGGGCCTCAAGCCTGGGTGGATCGCCCGCGTTTTCATCATCAGTTCGTACCGGATGTGGTACAACATGAGCCGGGGGCATTCAGCGCCGCTGCCATGGGCGATTTGCAGAAGCGGGGACATACCCTGAAGGATGTAGGTCACACCTATGGCGACATGCATGCGATCCGCTGGCACATGAGCAACGGCAATGTGGAAGCGGCCTCGGATCAGCGGCGGCTGGGCAAAGCGCTGCTGGGTACACGGCAATAACTGGGCAAATAATTTAAAGCTGCACATTTAGAAAAGGGAGTGAACTCTGATGCAACAACGCGTGATCTCGTTGAGCATGTTAATTCTGGCTGCGTTATTGGGAGGCTGTGACGAAAAAGCCGCTCCGGAAGAAACCATTCCAGAAGTGTTTGTGGTGGAAGCCAGTGAACAACCCTATCACCCCGAACGCGGCTTCAACGCCCATATCGCCTCCAAGAGCGATGTGGACATCAGTGCCGAGGTGTCCGGCAAGTTGATCGCCATTCACTTCAAGGAAGGGGACGATGTCAAAGCCGGAGATCCCCTGTTCGACATCGACCCGGCTTCTTACAAAGCGGCACTGGCACGGGCCAAGGCCGAGCTGTCCAAAGCTGAGGCGAACAAAGCCAATGCGGAGAAGAACTTCGCCCGTGGCAAAAAACTGGTGGATGACGGTTACATTTCCGGTTCCGAATACGACACACTGGAGGCCCGTGAACTGGAAGCGATCGCTGCCGTTGAAGCCGCGAAAGCCGCACTGGAAAGCGCCCAGGTGGATCTTGAGTACACCTCCATAAAAGCCCCCCAGGATGGACGGGTCGGTCGGGCCAAACCGTCTGTGGGTGATGTGGTCAGCCCCGGCTACGGCCCTCTCACCACCCTGGTGGGCAAGAACGATATGGAAGTGGTGTTCCAGGTGCCCGAGCGCATTATGCTGACCGCCCAACGCCCGGACGCCAGAGTGCAAGTGAAAGACATCGAAGTGGCGCTGACCATGCCCGACGGCCAGGAATATCCCCACACCGGCACCATTACCTATTTCTCCAACCGGGTGGATTCCACCACCGGCACGGTGGAAGTCCGGGCCGCCATTCCCAATCCGGATGACATTCTGCGCCCCGGCCTGTATGTGCAGGCGCTGGTCAGGGTCAAGGAACCTTTGATGGGTCTGATGATTCCACAATCCACCGTGCAAGTGGACCAGCGCGGCACCTACGTGCTGGCCGTCGACGGAAACGATACCGTCACCCGCATCAACATGGTGACCGGTGAGCGCGTTGGTGAGAATGTGCTGGTCAATTCCGGACTGGAAGCCGGCACCCGCGTCATTGTGCGCGGCGTGCAGAAAGCGCGGCCGGGCACCAAAGTGAAAGCCTCTCCCTACAAGCCCGCCACTGAAGCCAACCAGGGGAGCGCTGGCCAGTGATCAGCAAAACCTTCATCGAACGTCCGAAGTGCGCCATGGTGATTGCTCTGATCATCACCATTTCCGGTTTGATCTCCATCGGCCTGCTGCCTATTTCCGAATATCCCGAAGTAGCGCCTCCCCAAGTGAAAGTGCAGGCCAGTTGGCCCGGCGCTTCTGCTCTGGTTATGGAAGAAAGCGTGGGCCAGGTGATTGAAGACGTGGTGAACGGGGTGGAAGGCATGGAGTACATGTCCTCCAACTCCGCCAACGACGGCAGCTATAACCTCACCATCACCTTCGGGGTGGGGGATGATCCGGACATGGCCCTGGTACGGGTACAGAACCGGGTCAAACTGGCGGAACCCTCCCTGCCGGCGGAAGTCCGGGCCCAGGGCCTGACCATCGACAAGATCTCCCCGGATATCCTGTTCACCATCAACCTGTATTCCCCCGATGGCAGCCTGGATGAACTGTTCATCGCCAACTACGGTTTGATCAACATCCAAAGCCGCTTGAAACGGATTCCCGGCGTCTCCGATGCGGTCATGTTTTCCACCGCCGACTATTCCATGCGCCTGTGGCTGGAGCCTCCCAAGATGACGGCCCTCGGCATCACCGCCGATGACATCGCCAACGCCTTGAAAGAACAGAACGTGCAGGCCCCGGCCGGTAAGATCGGCTCCCCGCCCTACAGCGGCAACCTGAGCACGGAATACACCCTGCAGTTGAAAGGCCGTATGAAGAGTCGCGAGGAATTTGAGAACATCGTGTTGCGGGTGTCCGAACAGGGGGCCATTGTGCGGCTACGGGATGTGGCACGGGTGGAACTGGGGCAGCTGGATTACAAAGTGTCCGGCTCCTTCAAGAATCGACCCGCCACGGTCATGGCGGTTTACCTGCTGCCTGGGGCCAACGCTCTTATCACCGGTGACGCGGTAAAAGCCCAGCTGGCAGAGATGTCGAAAACCTTCCCGGATGGGTTGGAATACGAAGTGGGTTATGACACCACCCGGTATGTTCAGGTCTCCATCCAGCAGGTGACCACCTCCCTGATGCAGGCGGTGGCTCTGGTGGTGCTGATCACCTTTATCTTCCTGGGGGACTGGCGCCCCACCCTGGTGCCTTCGGTGGCCATCCCGGTGTCTCTGATCGGCACCTTTGCGGTGATGCTGGTGACCGGCATGACCATCAACACCGTCACCCTGTTCGGCCTGATTCTGGCCATCGGGATTGTGGTGGACGACGCCATTCTGGTGGTGGAAAACACCGACCGCCATCTCAATGAAGATCCCAACATGACCACCAAAGAGGCGGTCACCCGCACCATGGAAGAAGTCAGCGGCCCTATCGTCGCCACCACGCTGGTTTTGTTGGCAGTGTTCCTGCCGGTAGCCATGCTGCCGGGTATTACCGGGGTGATGTACAACCAGTTCGCCATCACCATCTGCGTGGCCGTGGTATTGTCCTCCGTCTGTGCCTTGTCGTTGAGCCCGGCGGTGGCCAGCCTGGTGCTGCGCCGCGCAGAGAAACAACCTCGCTGGTACCAGGGCTTCAACCGCGGCTTCGACGCGGTCACCAATAAATTTTCCAGTATCGTGGGCGGCATGCTGAAACGGCGCGCCCTGATGTCGGTGGGCTTTGCCATCGTCATGGGTTTGCTGTTGCTCGGTACGCGGGTGATTCCCAGCGGCTTTGTTCCGGTGGAAGACAAAGGGGTGCTGCTGTTGAATGTGCAGCTGCCGGATGCTGCGTCCATTACCCGCACCCAGAAAGTGATGGAAAAGTTGCAGACCATCATCGAACAGGATCCGGCGGTGGAATCCGCCACCTTCCTGTCCGGTTATTCCATCCTGGCGGGGGCAGCGCAAAGCAACGGCGGCACCGGGTTCATCGTACTGAAACACTGGAATGATCGCCCTGAGATGCGAGATTTGTCTTTCGCCGTCTCCGCCCGCATCAACAAACAGGCCTACCATGAGGTGCCCGAAGCGCTGGTGCAAACCTTCCCGCCGCCCTCCATTCCGGGTATGGGCCTGGTGGGCGGCCTGGAACTGGTGGTGGAAGACACCCAGGGCCGCTCCCACGAAGAACTGGCGGGTGCGATTCAGACCCTGGCGGCAGCGGCTAACGAATCGCCTTTGATTCGCGATGCCTTCACCACCTTCCGCGCCAACGTACCCCAGTATTTTGTCGACATCGACCGCAACAAGGCCAAGACCCTGCAGGTGCCACTGACCAATATTTTCTCCACCTTGCAAAGTCAGATGGGTTCCAGCTACATCAACGACTTCTCACTGTTTGGCCAGACCTTCCGGGTCATGATGCAGGCGTCACCGGAATTCCGCTCCAATCTGCAGGACGTGGAAAGCCTCTACGTGCGCTCATCCAGCGGCAGCATGATCCCGCTGGCCACACTGATCCGTATCGAACCGATTCTGGGAGCGGATGTGGGCACCCGCTACAACCTGTATCGTTCCGCCGTGCTGCGGGCCAGCACCGCAGCGGGTGTGTCCAGCGGTGAAGCCATGCAGGAAATGGAGCGCATTGCCGGCGAGGTTCTGCCCCAGGGTTATCAGGTGGAATGGACCGGTATGAGTTATCAGGAAGCCAAAGCCGGTAACCAGGCGGTGATTGCGTTTGCTCTGGCCATGGTGTTCATCTATCTGTTCCTGGTGGCCCAGTATGAAAGCTGGTCCATCCCTTCCGCCATCATTTTGGTGGTTCCCATTGCCGTCGCCGGCGCCATAGGCGGACTCTTATTGGTGGGGCAAATCGGCATACCCCAGCTGGGAGCGTTGGATCTGTTTGCCCAGGTGGGCCTGGTGCTGTTGATCGGGTTGGCGGCAAAGAACGCGATTCTGATTGTGGAGTTTGCGAAAGAACTGCGTGAAACCAAAGGCCACTCCATACTGGAGGCTGCCGCAGAAGCCGGCCGCCTGCGTTTCCGCGCCGTTTGTATGACGGCCCTCTCCTTTGTACTGGGGATTCTGCCTTTGGTGCTGGCGTCCGGTGCCGGCATGTTCAGCCAGCTGTCCCTGGGCCATACTGTGATGTGGGGTATGTTGGCTGCATTGCTTGTGGGCACCCCCATGATTCCGGTGTTCTATGCCATCGTGCAGTCCACCCGGGAAAGCATAAAAGCAAAGTTGAAGAGCTGATTGGTTTTTTATTAAAGGGTTTAATTAAGGGGACTCCATGTCTGAGCCACGCTACCACGTTATCCTGACCGGAGAGATTCAACCCGGTCAGGACCGCACCGCTGTTGCCGCCCGTCTGGCCAACCTGATGAAACTCCCTCAGGAAAAAGCCCAGGCCCTGCTGCAGGGGAAACCCAACAAGGTCAAAAGCGGCGTAGCGGAAAGTGTCGGGCAGAAGTACCACGCGGCACTGGAGAAAACCGGTGCCGTGGTGATATTGGAAGCGGAGATTACAGAACCAGCTGCTGCAGAGCCCCTGCAGCCGGAACCCGCTGAGGAAGCAACACCCGCTGCCGAACCGGCATTGGAACCCATGGCGGACACGGCACCTCAGGAAAGCACCCCTTACGCGGCTCCGGCAGACGATCACCTGCACCCCGATGAAGTCCGTTACTGCACCCACTGTGGTGGGGAAGCGCCCAGGCTGGCCAGGGTCTGTCCCCACTGCAAACGCAAGCTCCCTACCCTGGGCCGCAGCCGGGAAGTGGCGGCCCTGCTGGCACTGTTACCCACCGGAGCCTGGGGTATTCACCGTTTTTATCTGGGTCAGTGGTGGGGTATTTTCTATCTGTTGTTCTGTTGGTCCGGTATTCCCAGCCTGGTCTCGCTGGTGGAGTTCATTGTCTTCCTCTGTACCAGCCGGGAAACCTGGGACGAAAAACACGGCCACAAATCCGGCTCCAGTGCCTGGGTTTGGGTGATCGTGGGTCTGTTCCTGATGATTATGATCGTTGGCATTCTGGCCGCCATCGCTATACCCGCCTACCAGGACTACACCCTCCGCGCCAAGGTCAACCAGACCTTGTGGGAAGCAGAGGAAGTTGAAACGGAGGTCGAAGCCTTCATCCAAAGGACCGACTTCGTACCCAACAGCGCCATTGATATGGGCTGGGAAGAAGTAGGCCATTTCAGTTACAGCAGTTGGGTCATGACCGACAATGCCGTCATCACCATCACCTTCGACGACAGCATGCAGGCCATCGCCGGTGAAACCCTGACCCTGGCACCTTATCTGGAAGACGATCAGCTGGTGTGGGACTGTACCGGAGGCACCGTCGCTCCCAGATACCGCCCCCAGGAGTGTCGACCCTAGCCCGTAAGGCACTAAAGGGAATTTTCACACCAGGGCTGCCAAATTCCACCTTGCCTGCAAATGGGGGCTGCGCTATTTATGCTTAAAAAAGCAACAGCACATTTGAGACCACGATGAAACTGGAATATCAGAACGGTGTACGAATCATGCCCGGCGAGCATGAGCTATCCCCATTTGAACGCATGCTGGAGCGCTATAGTCAAATGGCAGACTCCTACTACGCGGCGGAGCAGGATACAGGCCTGACCCAGGAACAGCGCTCAGCGGCCTTAAGCAAAGCCAAAGTGCACCTGGATCGTGAGCGCGGTCATTTGAAGGCAATGGCCGATGTGGAGGGGCAATTGACGGCCTATCGCGCCAAGGGGCTGGAAGCCACCCAGGGCTCCGGCAAACAACGGATGGAAGCCATCAGTGTAATGAATGCCGAGGAACACCATCCCACCGAAACACTGGAAAAATTCATGCGGGCAGAAGGGGTCCCCAAGCCCAGTCCGGAGCATACCGCCCACCACATCGTTCCCGGCAAAGGCAAATTGCCGGTAGTGAATAACCAGACCCGTATGCATCTGCACATTCATGGCATCCGTATCAACGATCCGGCCAATGGGGTTTATCTGGTGCACAAGGATGCGGATACGCCCCACTGGTCCATGCCGGCTTCCCGCGGACATTTGACCTATCACACCCACGAATACGAGCGCTGGGTATCGCAAAAGGTTACACTGCTGAAGAACATGGACCTGATCAAAACCCAGTTACAGATCATCGGTCGCATTCTGCAGGACAACGAACCCAAGGTAGCCATTGGCCAATGACCGTCTACGCCATCCGTACCGATTATTACCGCTTCCAGCAGCTGGATCTGCAGCTCACCGATCTGTTCCCGTTTGTCCCGGAAGACATCGACTTTGATGACGTGGTGCAGTTCAGCCAACGCAATGCCTCCCTCAAAGCCTGGTGGCAGGCACCGGACACCCGCTTCATTCCCATCGAAGACAAACCCGAAGGCGAAATCCCGGACCTCAGCTTGTGGTTGTACGCCACCCTGGTACTGTCACCCAAAGCGCATCGCCTGTTGGGGGATCTGTTACAGCCCCATGGCGAGTTCCTGCCGGTCATGGTTGCGGGGGAAACCTACCAGATCTTCAACTGCCTCACGTTTGCTGAAGAGGATACCCAAGCCTGCCGACAGGAGCAGATCGAGGGTATCGAATTGGGTTTGAATGAACTGGTGTTTCGTGACAGCGCAGAACAACTGGTGATCTTCAAATCCCGATTGCAGAATGCGGCATCACTGTTTTGCACCGAGCGCCTGAAGCAGGTCGTTGAGACCTATGAATTGAGCGGTGTGGTGTTCGACACCAACCTGATCGAGGTATTTGACTAGCCATTAAAAAGCCCTGCCTCCACAAGGAAGCAGGGCTTGTTCGAACGATTCTGCTTTCGGGGCTATTACTGACCCGTACGCTCAGCCACGGACAGGTGCTTCTCAGAGCAACCCAGGCAGCGCAGGAAAGTGCTCTTGAAGGGGGTCACCACCAGGGTGTTGCCCGCCTCACCGACATTGCCACCCAACGCAGAGAATGGCAGGGAGACCACAAACAGGCCGGTACCGATAACGGTGGCCACCAGGGTCAGGGGTCGAACCAACAGAACATCACCGGTCATTTCCAGACCGCTGGGGCGATCCGTCACCGTTTGCGCCTGGGATACCGCCGGGGCCGCCGCAAACAGTGCCATGGACAGGGCCACCATAACGGATCTAAAAGTGCTCTTCAGGCTGCGCATAATCTTTCCTCTTTATAATTTTCTCGAAGGTAGCCACCTAAGTGCTTTATTCTAGTGTATTCCCTAAATTGGAATCGATCCACTTTTGGCGCCCACAGAGCCACCTTTTTTCCAGTGGATTTTGTACTGGATCAACTTTTTGCGGTCATTCTGCCACCGCAGGCATCTTTTAAGTCTGGCACAGTTTGCAGAAAACGGTAGAGCGCTGGCCCAATCGAATTTCCGTCAGGGGAGTTTTGCAGGTCAGGCAGGGCTGGCCTGCACGGCCATAAACCCGCAGGGTCTGCTTGAAGTAACCGGGCTTACCGTCACCCCCAACGAAATCCCGCAGGGTGGTACCCCCCGTCTCGATGGAGGCCGCCAGTACGGTTTTGATGGCTTCCACCAGCTTCTCATAGCGCGCCTTGCTGACCCGTCCGGCGGCCCGCTTGGGGTGAATCCCGGCCATGAACAATGCTTCATTAGCGTAAATATTACCCACCCCCACCACCACATGGCTGTCCATAATGAAGGATTTGACGCTGCTTTTGCGGCCTTTGGCCTTGCCCACCAGGTAATCCGTATTGAACGCGTCGGTGAGGGGTTCCGGCCCCAGTTTGGCAATCAGGTCGTGTTGCAGGGGGTCCTCTTCCGTCCACAGCCAGGCGCCAAACCGACGGGGGTCACAATAGCGCAGCGTTGTACCGTCGCTGCACTCCATGTCCACATGGTCGTGGAACATAGGCGGCTCCCCGGGCGCAGTGATCCGCATACTGCCGGACATACCCAGGTGGGCGATGATGGTGCCGTTGCTGAAGCGGAACAGCAGATATTTGCCCCGCCGCTCCACACTCTTCAGCTTTTTGCCTTCCGCTTCATGAATGGCGTCGGGTACCGGCCAACGCAGTTTGGGCTGGCGCACATGCAGGGCTTTGACACGCTTGCCCACAATATGGGGCTCGATTCCACGACGGGTGGTTTCCACTTCCGGCAATTCTGGCATGGGGTTACTTCTATCCGATGGGGCGATTAAAAATACCAGCGCAGGCTGGCGTAAACACTGACCGGGTAATTACCAAACTCCGACCCAAACTGCAATGCTGCGGGGTCCGGGCTGACCGCCAGATCCAGGCTCAAACCCTCACCCCGGCTCCAGTACACCCCCACATCGGAGTACAGATCCTCGCTCCAACTGATATCCGCCACCAGGCTGATAAAGCAGGAATCATCTTCCAGATTGAAAAAGCCGGAGCCGTTCACGCTAATGAGGGGGCTGGCCTGCCAGTTCAGGGCGGGGATCAGGTAGTGTCGCCCCAGCAGATACACTCCACCCTGCTGATAGGGCTGCACAGCCAACAAGGCCAGGTAGTCTTGCGGATCGTCGCTGCCGGCTCCGTTATAGTGGTATTCCAACATCAGAATCCAGCGCTCATTGAGGGCGTAGTCACTGCCCACGGAATGACGCCAGTAGCGGACTTCGGTGT
The DNA here is from genome assembly GCA_002708905.1 of Pseudomonadales bacterium. Classification (GTDB taxonomy): domain Bacteria; phylum Pseudomonadota; class Gammaproteobacteria; order Pseudomonadales; family Ketobacteraceae; genus Ketobacter. The sequence continues at coordinate 375,031 of PAPM01000039.1, forward strand.
TATCGATTTCAATTTCCGCGTCCACGTAGGCGGTTTCCAGCCAGAAGCCATAGTTCCCGATCGCAGTCTCCAGGCCACCGCCGATGAGCCAGGCCTGATCCAGTGCAATCACAATCCCCTGCACATCCCGACCATCCCAATTATCGCGCCCGCGCAGGAACAGGCCGCTGTTCTCCTTCTTTGCGTCCTCGCCGATAACAGCCCCCATATCCAGCTGCGCGAAATCCCCCAATGCCGCCTGGTAGCGAATGGCATCAATGCCCACCCGATACTCCTGATTTAACGTCTGCAGAGCAAAGGGCACAAAGATATCGGTCGGATTCACAAAGCGCGCAGAACCAAAACTCACCACCTGGCGGCCAATGGTGAGATCCCCCTGTTCCGTGCTGTAGCGCAGATTCAGGCGATCCAGGTTCTGCAGAAACAGCCAGTGATCACCGTCATCCGGGTTGCTGAAGTCTTTTATACGGTAGCGATTATCGATACTGGACAGGGTGGAAAACGGACCACCGGCGCCCAGAGCGGACGGCTTGGTGCGATAGATAGGCTGGATTTCGTAGTGCAATTGCACACTGAGCTGTTCCGAGGGGAAGTAATCGAGCATCAAGCGCAGGCTGTTCTGGGACTGCCATTGTTCATCGGCTAGCGGCTCGCTATTGCTGACCTCCAGCGCATCCTGCCACAGGGTATAACTCTTCACATAGCCGGAAAAGTTAGCGGCCGCTTCATCCTCGGCCCAGGTTTGGCTGCAGATTAAAATAATACAGAACAGCATAGGACGGATTACTCGCTCAACCACGACGCTCATCTTCCAACACCCTGCCATCCTCAAGATGAATCAGGCGGCTGGCGCGCTCCATAATCTTGGGATCATGGGTGGAGAATACAAAGGTCATGTTGCGGGTTTCATTGAGGCTTTTCATCATATCCAGCAGTGCGGTACCGGTGACGGAATCCAGATTGGCCGTGGGCTCATCCGCCAGAATAATACTGGGCTGGGACACCATGGCCCGGGCTACTGCCACCCGCTGCTGTTGTCCGCCGGATAACTGGGCCGGGCGCCGATTGGCGTAACCTTCGAGCCCTACGGTTTTCAGCATGGCCTGCACCCGTTGTTTGCGCTCTTTGGGTGACACGCCCTGCAACAACATGATGTATTCAATGTTCTCCTCCGCGGACAATACCGGGATCAGGTTATAGGCCTGGAAAATAAAACCGATGTGATCCCGGCGAAAGTCCGACAGCTCGCGCCCGCTCATGTGGGCAATGGATTTGTTGTCCAGAATGACGTCGCCCACCGTCGGGCTGTCCAATCCGCCCATCAACTGCAGCAACGTACTTTTACCGGAACCGCTGGGCCCGACGATGGCGGTAAACTCCCCTCGCTTGATGGTGACATTGATGTCATCCAAGGCCTTTACCTGAATATCACCCGTGCCGAAATAGCGCCCCACGCCGCGGATATCAAACAGGACTTTTTCTTGTTGCGCATTCATATGGGCATTTTCCTTTCAAGACTTTCCTATAAGGTTTTCCGCATTGCCTGGGTGGGCTGCAGCCGCGCTGCATGCCAGGCGGGATACAAACTGGCGGTGACCGTCATCAACACAATGACCAGGGGCATCCAGGTAAACTGGGTCCAATGTAAAATCAAATAAATAGGTTCCTGCAGGGTCACACCGGACATTTCCAGGTTGCCGTAATCCAATCCGGTTACCGCCTTCCACCAGGACAAAAGCCCGCCCAGCACCATGCCCAACAGGGCACTGAGCACACCGATAAAGAAGCCTTCATACACAATCTGCCAGAACAGCTGGATGCGCCGGGTTCCCAAGGCCAGCAACACACCAAACTCATACTGTCGTTCATAGATGGACATGAACATGGAGTTGATCAGGCCAAGCGAAACCAGTACGAACAGAATACCCGCCACAATCAGGGTGGAGAAATTGCTCATCTCCAATACTCCACTCAACTGTGGAATCAGCTTTTGCCAACCCAGCGTCTCGATAGATTCTCCCTGCCGGTCGCCGTTATAGCGTTGCCAGTCAAACGGCTGGCCGGTGGGCTCCTGGAGTTTGAGGGCGATCTCATGCACGCCGGTGGCCATTCCCAACAACTGGCGCCCCCGTGGCAAATTCACAAACGCCAGATTTTGATCCAGCAGTCGATCGTTGAAACGGAAAATGCCGGAAACCCGGAACAGTTCCTGGGACAGTTCGCCCCCATGAATCTGGGATACCGTAATCACCACCCGATCCCCCAGCTCCACTTCCAGCAACTTAGCCAACTTGCTGCCGATCAGCAGCTGGGTTGGTTCGCCCTGCTCCAGATATTGCCCGGCCACCAAAGCCTGGCGCAGTTTGCCCAACTCCGCTTCTGCAGCACCGTCCACGCCATAGACCATGGCCGCGGCTACGTTTTCGGAAGAGGCCAGCATGGCGCCGGTCAGCACGCGGGGAGCGGCCACATCGACAACCGGATCGGCACGCAGGCTTTGTACCAACGAGTCGCCATGAGCAATGAACAGATCCACATCATTGTTGCGACGGAACCCCTCAAGATGCACCTGTGCTTCGCCCAACAGGGTGCCCGTCGCAATGTTCACCATGGACTTGGTCATGCCCCGCACCATAGCATCGGTGAACATCAAGGCCGCCAGACCACAGGCAATCAGTCCCACCGTCAGAAGCGTCCGTCGCTTGTTGCGAAACACATTGCGCAGAGCCAGGATGAGAATGAGTGCCTTCGGCATACTACACCGCCTGCAACGCGGCGATGGGGGCCAGTCGTGCCGCCCGCCAAGCGGGAAACACACTCACCAACAAGGTGCTGCCGACCACCACCAGTGCCGGCACGCCCAGGGTGAACCAGGAAAACTCTCCTAGCAAACGGTCAAACAACATGCCGCCCATATCAAACCCCTGGGACAACTGGATTCCGTGATGCACGAAATAACTGTTAATGGGCAACACCAGAAGCAATCCAAGCACACACCCAACGAGGGCTAATATCAGCGCCTCCAGCTGGATCATGCCAAACAGCATGGTCGGCCGGGTACCGATGGCTTTTAACACGCCAAACTCCCGGGTGCGCTCCAGTGTGCTCATCAACACCGTATTCAACACACCGATGGAGACGATGAACATGATGATTCCCATGGAAACATAATTGCCTTGCTTATCGGCCTGCATACCGTTGTAGAAACTGCGCTCCACCACCTGCCAGGGCTGCACCTCCAATTGCAATGGCAATTGTGTGTCATCCAAATACTGTTGTATTTGACGGGCCTTCTTTTCCGCCACACCAGGCTTGTCCACCAACATTGCCAGCTCATGCACTCCCTGGGGCAGACTGATGAATTGCCGCATGGCGGTTATCGGCAAATAAACATTCATGCGCTCCGTAGAATCTTCAGTGCCGACGATCGCGCTCACCACAAGCACGTCATTGGCAATGGAACCATCCGCTCCCTGGGAAATCAGCACCAACTCTTTACCGACCGAGAGTTTTAACGTCTGGGCGATGGAGAACCCCAACATGGCGGGCCAGTAGCCTTCGCTGTCGGGCTGGTCCTGAAACCAGGTCCCCTGCTTCACCTTGTCCTGCAGCAGGGTGGTCTGGGCTTCCAGCTCAGGGTCGATACCAATCACATTGGCCGGTGCGGTTTTGTTTTCCCCATAGGCCAGTGCCGGGCTATACAGTCTTGGCGCCGCTGCCTGGATATCAAAACGACGCATCAAATCCGGCAACCATTGCTCCTGTGCATCGACGCGTTTGAACAGCGAAGGCCGATCCAGATAACCCTTGGCGTGTATCTGGATGTGGCCAGTGTGATCCCGGGTGAATATATCGATGATGTTGTTGTAGGAACCCTCGGAAAGCGACAGGGAAAGGCACAGCAGCAGATAGCCCCCACCCATACTCAACAAGGTCAGGATAGAACGCCGCCGCTGCCGCAAAATATTGCGAAACGCCAGTTTAAACAGCATCAGCGAAACCGCTTCTGCAAATTACGCAGGGTAAAAATGTCATCCTCCACCGACACATCCAATTGCAGTTGCTCATAGCGTACTACGGTTTTGTGTCCGCTTTTATTGAGGGGAGTCATGGTCATCACGGACGGCATTTCACGACCGGAGAAGGTTTTGATCTCAGTGAAGGTCATCACCCGTACCGCTTCGCCTTTTTCGTTAAAGAAGGTTTCCTCCACAGGCAAGGAGGTATCCTTGGTCACACTGATCACAATTTTGGCCCACACGGTCACGGTCTGCGCTTTGGGCACCAGGGTCAGCACATGATGTTCACCACTGCTATCCAGGGTCACGTGGTACTCTTCCACCAGGGATACCTCCCGCACCAGGTCGTCGTTGGTGAAATCAGATCCCATCCAGGAACCCATCATCATGGAGGGCGGCACCTTGATCACCTTGTTGATCTTGGGAAAGTAATTCCACATTTCCCGATCCAGCTTCAGGGTGGCCACTCCCCGATCCTTTTTCGGTGACAAGACGCGAATGAAGGTGTCATCCATTCCCCGGGTCCAGGCTTCCAGGGCCAGGGTACGCTGCCAGTTGGGGGTGACGATTTCCATGGTCATGGTGGATTGGCTGCTCCGGGAGCGGTACAGTTCATCGATTTTTTTCACCAGCGCCACGGCCTCAGCCTCGGTGGCGGCGGTGGTTGGCGTCGGGGCAAGGATGGAAACCAGGAACAACGCCAAGCCCAGCGCCAGCCATACACTCTTCATACTCCCTCCCCCATTGCGGTACACTAGGTTTCCTTGTCGGTCACCCTCTGACAGCAACCATAGTCCCCGTTTTTGATTTTTATGGCAAATCCGACCTCAAGTGACAGTAAGCACAACGCCATTCTTGGCGTACTTGGTGTAGATACCGGTGGGACCTTCACCGATTTTGTTTTGTTGGAGGGTGGAGCCCTGCGCATCCACAAGGTGCTGTCCACACCGGATTCACCGGAGCGAGCCATCCTGCAGGGCATTCAAGAAATGGGGCTTGAGGCGGCAGTGCGCGCTGGCAACATCCCGGTGATTCACGGCTCCACCGTGGCCACCAATGCGGCACTGGAAGGCAAGGGCGTAAAAACCGCTCTGATCACCAATATCGGTTTTCGCGATCTACTGACCATCGGCCGCCAGACCCGCAGCGAACTCTACCAACTACAACCGGCGGCGAAACCGGTGCCGGTGCCCGAGCAGTGGTGTTTCGAAATGCCGGGGCGGGTGGACAGCGACGGCACGCAACTCGAACCCATCTCGGAACAGGATCTGTCGTCACTCCAGCAAAAACTGCAACGTGCCGGAGTTGAGGCCGTCGCCATCAACCTGCTGTTCTCCTTCCTCAATCCCACCCCGGAAAAAACCATCAAAGATGCGTTGGCACAAGACTGGTTTGTCAGCGCCTCCCATGAAGTGCTGGCGGAAGCGGGTGAATACGAGCGCGGTATTGCCACCTGGCTTAACGCCAGCCTCGGGCCCAAAGTCAGTCATTATTTACAACGCTTGCTGCGAGGCGTTTCTCCCAGTCCGCTTGCGGTAATGCAATCCACCGGCGGCACCATGGATGCCACTGTAGCCGGAAACAGTGCGGTGAATATGTTGTTGTCTGGCCCCGCAGGCGGATTGGCGGCCGCGCAGTTTATCGCCCAGCAAACCGGCCTCAAAAAACTGCTCACCTTCGATATGGGAGGCACCTCCACCGACGTAGCGTTAATCGACGGCGGCATTCAACTCACCAGCGAAGGCCGCATCGGCCCCTGGCCCGTCGCCGTCCCCCAGGTTGACATGCACACCATCGGCGCCGGTGGTGGCTCCATCGCCTATGTGGATGCTGGCGGAATGCTGCAGGTTGGGCCTGAATCCGCCGGTGCAGCACCCGGACCCGCCTGCTATGGCAAAGGCGGCACCCAACCCACTGTGACCGATGCCAACGCGGTATTGGGCCGCCTGCAACCGGAATATTTTTTAGGTGGCAACATGAAGCTGGATGTGGCCGCTGCGCAACAGGCCGTCGATCAACTCGCAACAGCATTAGGCCTGCCCCGCGCGCAAACGGCTCAGGGTATTATCGATATTGCCAATGAACATATGGTGCGCGCCTTGCGGGTGATCTCCATCGAACGCGGTTATCACCTGGATGATTTCCACCTGTGCTGTTTCGGTGGTGCCGGCGGCCTGCATGTCTGCGCCCTGGCTGACGCACTGGCAATGAAACAGGCCATGGTGCCAACTCAGGGTGGCGTTCTCTCCGCGTTGGGCATGGTGGTGGCACCGAAGTCCAGGCAGCTTTCTCATGCCTTACAAAAATTGTTAAGTGAGGTTTCCGGCGCAGAGCTCATCACTCAATTCGAGACGCTTGAAAAGCAGGGACTGGATGCTCTCAAAGCCGAAGGCGTTGCCGCCACGGAACTGCAATCGGATTTTTCTTTAGACGTTCGCTACCGGGGTCAGCGCTTTTACTTGAATCTGCCCTGGCAAACCGACCTTGCTGCACTCGAAGAAAGCTTTCATCAACAACATGAGCAACGTTACGGACATCGGTTATCCATTCCCCTGGAGCTGGTAAATATTCGCTGCCACTTGCAGGGAACCGGTCCCGTACAATCACTTCCAACTCAGGATAACGCTGAACCTGCAGCGCCTCGAAGCCACGCAAACTTATTTGGTTTTGAGGAAAGCGTTCCAGTGTATTGGCGTGAGGATTTGGCAAGCGCACAAAATATTATCGGCCCCGCCTTAATTGCCGAAACCATTTCCACCACATTGGTTGCGCCCGGCTGGAAAGCACAACCCGACGCCCAGGGAAACCTCTTACTCACATCACTCAAAATGTGACGCAATGCCTTGCAAAATCGGCATTGAACACCACAAAAACTGTCCCCGGAAAAAGTAACTATTTGCTAATAATCTTCGGCAAAATGCTGCTTTACTAACCAAACACAATTACCGTCACAAAACGCACTGTGATGGTGTCACATCTTTGGCGGCGGCGCTTCACAACTTGGGAATTCTGCCTTTTTTTACCCTATTAACAGTATTTTTCCCTACCTACACTTGCCCCTGTAGCTATTACCAGCAGTGTTTTCTTAGGTAGATTTGATAATGATGTTTCGCAGTATACTTTTTCTCGGATGTGTTTTGTCCCTCACAACGCCTAGTTTGACTTTGGCAGCAAGAAGCAACCCCTGTACTGAAGATGGTCAACTTAAACGTTGGGCGGAAAAATATTACGATGCTGACTATTGCTCTCCGGTAGCAGCTAACACAGCCCCTACGTTGACAATATTGTCACCAACGTCCGGTAGCAGCGTTGAAGCCGATGCGATGCTCACGCTACAGGCATCCGCCATGGATAAAGAAGACGGGGATATCAGCAGCAAGGTTTTCTGGTACAGTTCTGTCGATGGAAAAGTTAACAGCACGACTGTTTTATCCGCAGGCGAGCACACGATCACCGCCGCTGTATTTGATAGTGAAGGTTTGGTCGCGAAAGAGGCAATCAAACTGTCCGTAATAGAAGTGGTTAACGCTGCGCCGACTGTTGCCATCACCTCCCCATCCAGTCAAAGCGAATTTTCCAGCGATCAGGTGATTAGTTTTCAGGCCGTTGCCAACGATGCAGAAGATGGCGATCTCACATCATCCATCAAATGGACGTCATCCATAGATGGGGCGATCTCTTCCAGCACCACCTTATCGGCAGGCACTCAC
>PAPM01000040.1 GCA_002708905.1 Pseudomonadales bacterium
GAAACGGCAAGTACGAAGTATCTAGATTTAAAGAATTTAAATACAGGGGGCAAAATGATTATCAAAGGAAAATCAAAAACAGCAGCCGAGCAAAAGTGGCTAGAGCAAGTTGTCGATTTCGCAATGTATAGCGACTGGCTAAGCGGCATGTATTACACAAGCTGTAATCATCCGTACCAGTTTCAAATAGACCATATCCTAGGCGCACAGGCAAAGCGCAAGGTTAACGGCGTAACGACTAAAGTTGGTGAGTTCGCAATTATGCCTATACCGATAGAGTTGCATGATTTGACCAGCAACCACCCGCTAAACCGAACGCTAAAACCAAAGGCTTACCGTGATAAGTTCGGGCATGAGGCTGATGTTTGGCGAAAGATGCTAGACGCAATGGTATTGGAAGGTTATGAATTGCCATTTGAAAATGAATTAATTGATGCGGTGATGAGATGAAAAACGAATACGTATTAGATGTAAGTTATTTTGAATCAAAGCTTAGCTTGGTTGTCAGGGATTGCTCAAACTACACGCCTAAAGAAATGGCCAGAGAGCTTGTGAGACTAGCTTTGACGGCGCACGAGTCCGAAGCTATGGAAGAAAATGACGGATACCTTGAAAGGGTCATGGGGAGGCAGATTTTTTGAAACAAACAACATTCAAATGAGAGCGCTACAAGAAACGCAAATGAAACTTTACGAAAAAGAATTGATACAGGTGAAATGATGACTGAAGGCATAAACTTAATGGTTAGTGGTGACTTTAGATGCGGGCACTTAAAAACAAAAACTTTCGGCCTTGTTGAATTTGAATACCACAAGCAGCCGGCTATAAGTGTAATTGATAATAGGAAAAAGTGGATGAGGAAGATTGATGAAATCACGGTTAACGCCGACTATGAGATAAAAGAGATTTCACGATGAAAGAAACTCTATTCAAATGCAACCCGCTAGCACCTAAAGCAATGCTAGCGCTACAAATGCACCGTGATGCTAACCCTAACGGCATGAATCTATACAACAACAAATCAAAATCAAGCAAGCCTTATTTTGGCATGTATACGATAAGAGAAACTAAGAGATTGGTTATAGTGGAGGAAATAAAGTGAAGTCATGCGGGAAATGCAATAACTTTGTAAGGATAAAATCATTCACAGGAGGTGGAAGGGCTGGAATTTGTGACAAGTTCGACTTCTGCGTGAAGTGTGATGACAAAATTAATTGTAAATCCTTCAAATCCAAGAAGTACGAAAGAAAGGCATTGTTGACCAACAGCGCAACAATGGTATAATAAATTTATGCGGCTAGTTGGGATTGATCCCCCGATGAAAAGCCACCGCCTGAACTTCCTACCGAATTTTGGCTGCCGCAATCTCTTCAAGTCAGGCTGAAAACAGGCGGCATTACTTCACACAGAATAAATGCCTTTTGAAAATGCGATTAACTTCGCAGTGGATAGGTGTATAAAAATGTCAGTATATTCATTTGATACCGAGATTGCCGAATTGGTAGGCGTTAACGCGGCCACTATTTATCACAACATGCAATTTTGGATTAACAAGAACAAAGCTAACAATAATAATTACAAAGATGGCAATTGGTGGATTTACAACAGCGTAAAAGCTTGGCAAGAGCTATTCCCTTTCATGACCATCAGAGCAGTAAGAACGGCACTTCAAAAACTAATAGACGCTGGATTAATTGAAAAGGGCGAATACAACGCTAAAGGGTACGACAAAACCACGTGGTACGCCATTTGTCAAAATCGGCAAATGGATTTGTCAGAAACGGCAAATGGATTTGTCAATAATGACAAACCTATACCTGTTAGTAATCCTGTTAGTAATCCTAGTAATGATTGCCCTAAAGAGCAATCACACCCTACTGAATTGGTAGAAAAGGCATTTAATCACTTTTGGAAGGTATGGAAGCAAACAAAAAAAGATATTGGAAAGGTGGATACATCACCTAAAGAATCCACCTTTGAGAAAAAGTGGAAGCCGATGTTCAACAAGCAGTACTTCAAAACTCACACGATAGAGCAATTCAAGCAGGAGGTATCAGATATTTGCCAGTTTGTTGTAGATGCCCACAACGTTGACGGGTTCAACAGGTTTGAGAACATGCAGACCGGTAAATTCTTTAATGAGAAACAATGGAGAGACCAGTAATGGAAAACATACCACCACACAGCATTGAAGCGGAGCAAGCCGTTTTAGGCGCTTTGATGATGATGGACGCTAACGAACATAAAGCGCTAGAAGTGACAGACACGCTAAGGCCAGAAATGTTTTACAACATGGCTCACCAGGAAATATACCGAGCCATGGCAAAGCTAAAAAACCGCGACCTAATCACAATTACTGATTTACTGGATAAACAAAACAAGCTTGATGAGTGCGGCGGGTTTGCTTATATCGCTGAGTTGGGTAAAAGCACACCTTCAACGACAACGGCTTTGCAGTACGCTGAGATTGTGGCGGATAAGTACAACGCACGAGAAATCATGGGTGTATTGCATAACGGCATAAGCCAGATATACGACAAGCAACCAAATAGCGAAGTGCTGCAATACATTGGTAACGCATCGCAAAAGATTGACCTAAGCGGGGGGTATGAACCGAATCACATAGGTGATTTAAGCTCTAGTTTTATCGATAGGTTAGAGGCAAGGCAAAAAGGCGATAGGAGTGCGGTAGGGTTAAAGACTGGCATTGAAAGGCTTGATGATGAAATCATAGGTGTTGGTGAAGATTGGCTTGTAACGTTATTCGCTAGACCGTCACACGGCAAAACATTAATCGCGCAGTTGATATGCAGCCACATAGCCAAACGTGAAGCGGTGCAGTTTTTTAGTATGGAAATGTCGGAAGATGAAATCATGGATAGATTTGTCGGTATTACTGCGGGTATCGGGCCAAAGGCATTAAAGACAGGTGTGCTTAACGATTATCAGTTTGCAAAGCTTGGTGAAGTGCTAGGGCTTATGGATAGAAAACAACTAAACATATTTTACGACGATACACCCGCCTTATCGCTTCAACAGATACGCCACCGAGTAAAGACCACGATTAAGCGTAAAGGCAAGTTGGCTCTGATAGTAATAGACTACTTAAAACTAATGACTCTGCCAAAGGCAGACCGTGAAGATTTAGCAATTGGTGAAGTTACTAGGGGATTAAAGCAATTAGCAAAAGAGGTGAAAGTGCCAGTATTGCTATTGGCTCAAGCTAACAGGGGTACGGATAAAGAAAAGCGACCGCAAATGTCAAACATATATGGCTCAAGCGCTATCGAAGCTGATAGTGATTTGATTATCGCAAGCCATAGGGAGGAGGTAGTAAACGAAAGTACGGCTTTACGTGGCGTGGTGGAATTGATACCAGTTAAGTTTAGGCATGGGGATTTGCCGCGCACTGTGTATCTGAAAGCGAATGAAATCGGATTGTTTACTTGCTTGACCGATGTACAGGTAGGTGACTTGATGAATCAGGAGGAGGCTAGAGGCAGCAGAAAAGGTTCAACGGCTTTTACTGGTTAAAAATCAAATAGTTGCTTTACTTTGCATGCAAAATATGCTTACCCATTAAAGAAATTTATGGTTACGATAAGAAATTTTGATTAAATATGCGACGAGTTGCATTTGTTTTTATCGACGGGTCGGTATAGTTAACCAACAAACAAGAGGAGATTAAGAAGTGAGAGAAATAAAAGCAACAGCGCCAACGCCACAGGATTGGGTTGATTTGGTGAGGGAGAATGAGAGATTGAGAGAAATAGCTAAGATAGCGTTCACTAAGGCAAGAATGTCAAGTGAGCACGAAAAGGCATGGATTGATTTAATGAGATTGGAGAACAAAACAAATGATTGATTGGAATGATAACGCAAAAGCGGCGGTTGAATCCTATGATTCATGGTTAGACTGTAACGATACAGGAGATATGCGAGCCTGCGAGGCTTTAGAGAAGTTTATGGAAGAAGTAGTGCTTAAGCCGCAACCAAAAACCGTTGCGGATGCGGTGGAGTGGGCTAATAGGAAGTGGGTGCCCAGTAATTGTGATGCTATTGCTTATAACCCAGCTAGCGGAAAATTGCACTACTACAAGTACAGCGAAGGTATTAACGACAAATGGTTTCACTGTTGTTTTAGGGAAGAATTCGAAGCTTATGTTGAAGGGGTAGAGCAAGTGGATTTAGATATAGATATTGACAAAATGAAGTCGCAGTACAACAAAGAAAAGCAAGAGGGCGAGAAGTGGACGCATAAGTGGAATGGTCGCAAGTGTATTGTTGTTTTTACGGATGATTATATGTCATGGGTTAAAGGTGAAGGGCTTAATAAGCTTGTGCCTACGGACTCACTAAAACCCATCAAGCCGACGATAAGTGAAGATGCAAAAAGACAATTAGAGCTTTACGTACAATATCGAGTTGATAAGTACGGCGACTACTCTATGAAATCAGACCTATCTGATTACTTGTCGCATCACGAAATAATCTAACTGGTCTAATCTGTTAAGCGCATCATCGGTGTTAAGGTGCGCTTAGTTTTTAAAGGAGATTGAAAGTGGAAATAGCAAAAACACCAAGAGAATACCTACTAATGCACGATGACCTAGTAGTCAGGTTTACCCGATATGAGAAGTCAGAGGGCTGCTTGGCGCTTTACTGTGATGGTAATACATTCGCAAGCGCAACGATTCATGGCACCAAGGTATCGGATTTCTACAAAGCATGGAGGGCTATGCAATGCAAATAAACGAACAAGAACTAGCCGAAGCGGTTGAGCGGTTGCGTGAGGGTGATGATAGCGGGTTGCTAGTTAAGCAAGAGGAAGTGTTTAAGGCGCTAATCGAAAACAAGATATTCTTGGTTAATATATTCGATAGCATTTTAAGCGACACTAACCCCAAAGAATACCTAGACGCAAAGTTTGAGTCGGCGGCTCGTAAGCTACTACGCGAAGCATACAGAACAAAACTAGAGCATGAGGCGGGGTTGTGAACAAAACGCACAGGGAAGCGCTAGAGCTAGCCGGCAGTGACGAAACAGTCACTACCATTAACGGTCTAGCATTGCGATTAAACAAATCATACAGCTACATACAGCGACTTTGCCAGAAAGATGTCATTGTATCGCCTAATCATTAAAAACCGAGCTAAAGCCGATACAGAGCGAATGATTAACTTCATGCGCAAGGCTGAAGCTAAGCGAGAGCAGATGAGTGGTGCTAGTTTTCGCGATGTGTGTCGATTAATGGGGCACGATGACACCACGTATTACAAGTATAGGAAGTTGGTAAATGGATAAAACAGCAAAGCGTATTTACGATGCAGTATTTAAAAACGTGCATCTAACGAAATCAAGTGAAGTTTGCGAACACTTGGGAATTACAGGAAAAGAATTCTTTTATGCGCAAAATTGCAATGCAATCATTCGTGACATAATGAAGCGCAACAAGTTGCGTCTTGGTGCTGAGTTTAACAGCATACTTGCGTCAATGCCCTTGACTAGCGGGAGCTTCGATAATGGGCCGCGCTAAACGTCAAGAGCCAAGTTGTTTATTACCAGGCATAATGACGGATATGTACAAACTATTCAGAGATAGCAAATACACCTACAAGACACTGGCGGCTAAGTCAGGCGTTTCTCAGCATACGCTATACAAATGGTTTTTCCGTGGCGTTGGCAATGCGAGTATTGGTAACATTGAAGCGGTTGCTGACGTACTAGGCTATGAACTCCAACTGGTCAGAGTTGTTAAGTGATTGGTTAGGGTGTAAGGTTTAAACGTCCCTAGCAATAGGGCGTTTTGGGAATGGTTTGTAGGGGATAGCGGACGCGCTTAACTTGACTGAGACGGGTAAAACACCCCGACAAGGGTGCCGAGAAGTCGCGACTTAACAATCGTTACAGCCATTCACCAAAGCGAACAAAGGAGATTGAAAGTGAAAGATATAACGACAAAAGATTGGATTGATTTGATAAATGAAAATAAGCAGCTACACATACAAATAGCAAAGGCTAATAAGCGTGTGAAGGAGTTGGAGCGAAAAGTTGAGGCCGAGCGATTCAAAAAAGAAGAGTTCATTCGATGGGTAGACAGTCTTATCGAAGAGCAGAAAGAGCTGCGGGAACAGCGTTTTCGCACATTCGGTAATGAAGAATACCTAATATTTTTTGATGATGGAGAAGATTATCCTGACTCTATGGTCGCACCCGTTGTTATGAGCGCTGATAAGTTCAGAGAGCTTTATTACGCTAGAGAACAACTACGCAAGGGGCAAGATAAGTGAGCGAATTACTAGAACAAATGAAATTGTTAAACGAAGACCACAAACCTGACGGTTGGCCAGCGGTCAGAATGAGCGAGATTAATGAGTTAATTGAAATCATTGAAAAGAAATCAGAGCAACTAGCAAAGGCTAATGAGCGTGTGAAGGAGTTGGAGTTAATTGTGGTTGCAATAACTCATGCGGACGAAACGGGGTACGTTGATGATGTAGGTTTTGTTGAAAATTGGAGTCAAGTTTGTGATGAGACAAAAGCACTTCTAAATAAATTCGCCATAGAGAAACAACTAGAGACAGCGAAGAAGTGTGCTTTTGGTAGCACTAGCTGGGTTTTAGAGCATATAAAGTTTTTGGAAGAACAACTACGCAAGGAGCAAGAGTGATGGGTAATCTTAAAATAAAATGGTTTTTGCGACTTAGCGTGATTGCTTTGGTCGCTTGGGGGCTAGTTGACGCCCCTGATGGAACTATGACTATTGAAAAGCATTTAGCAGTATTCATTGTTGTAGGTTTAGGTACATGGCTTTTTTCTTTGGCAGCCGTGTTTTTTCAGGTTGGCAGGATAGGAATGAAGTCAATTCTTAACGAGTTCTTTGGTAGTGACGCAAAAGAAAACGAGCAACTACGCAAGGAGCAAGAGTGATGAGTCTGGTAAGAGAAAACTTGTTATCAAGGTTAAATTATACGCCTTATTGCGGTGGAGAGTGTTGCAGGGTAATGCCTCGAACTTCCTTTAATGGTAGCCAGTTCCAATGCTCTAGTTGTGGCTGGGTTTCAAAGTTCGAGCCTAAATTTATTGAGACGTACATTTCTAGGCAAGAACAACTACGCAGGGAGCAAGAGCATGGGTAACGGCGTAACAGTAAGCAATACGGCATCAGTGAGCCAGCAACAAATTATCGACTCGCTAACAGCGAAACTAGCAAAGGCTAATGAGCGTGTGAAGGAGTTGGAGGAAGAGCTTTCGACTAAAGAGTTGTTGCATGTTGGTTTTACTAACGGCTCTCAAATTAAATACGCAAAAGTAGAGGAAGGGTCTTTTTACCCTAACACCGACTGCAATTGCTATATACCTCTCTACATGCTCAAAAGTCACGAGCATAGGATTGAGACAACCAGCATTGAACAACTACGCAAGGAACAAAAACAATGCTAGCCTTCAAATATTCCGAATTTGCGCACCTAATCCAATCTGACCCGCTTTATATGATTGGGGTAGGCTTGGCTATGGCTGTTTTGTGTTGTGGCGCTACGTTGGCTGTGGCTAAGATTTTGAAGCCGTTGATTAGGAGAAGGAAGTGAGAGTAAATTATAGAGCATGGATTTTAATTCCTGTTTTTCTGCCAGTAGCTTTGTTTCTTTTCGCTTGCAGCGGTCTTGGCTATTGTTTTTTGTTTGTCGGTTCAATTTTTAGTGATATTGGAGATATAGATTCTCCACCGACAATTAAGTCTATTTTTGAATGGGCTAAAAGGGGCGGTAAATGATTGAATTGATTAACGGTTATGAATACGGATGGCATTTGTTTCTACTTCTATGCATTATACCTGCTGTTGTTGTGTGGTGGTTAACTGAAAAATGGTTTGCTGACCCAATACTTCCGGACGATAGCTCTTTAGTGGAAATGCCCAACAGCATTGAAACCGCAGATTCGTTTTCAGCGTGGATTGACTTAGTTGATGTGGAAGATTACGAGAGATTAAGTTCCCACAAGGAGTTGCAGGAATTTATTATGTCAGAAATAGAGTCTGGGAAACTGACTATTGGCGACCCTCCACAACATGTGCTTGACGAGATATACAGAAAAAACAGGGCACAAAGACGAAATAAATCAGACCGCAAACGTGCGCCTAAGTGGGGTAGAAGATGATTAGGTACTTTAAGCTTATCGGGAAAAAGAAAACAAAAAGCAAGCAACCAAGAATAGTTAACGTTATTTGCCGCAGAAAAGTAGAAGATTGCTACGTGATTGTGAGAAAGAAATGAAATACGCAACCGCTACCGTAGAATTCGCAGGCAATACGCTTACGCTTAGGCTGATTGGCGCAGGCACATTGCAACAGGCTATCGATGGTATATACGAGCACTTCGATAGTGAGTACGACACCAACGTATTGATGATACCGCTTAAAGTGGTTGCAATAGAATATGGTACGTGTAATGACTAAGGGGTAAGATTTATGATTTATTTTATACTGTTAATTTCTATAATCGCGCTAGGGGTTATTTCGCTAAAATCAAAAAATGATCGGCGTTCTTTTGGCTTGGCTATTCTGATTAGTTGGATGGGCGGATTCTGTTTGAATCATGTATTGACATCGCTAGGAGTTATATGAAACTATAGCAATGCTTTTGTTGAGTTGATTAAAGGCACTTTCACAATCTCCCTTTAAGCCCGTCCTTCACGGGCTTTTTTTTCGCCTGCTATAAGCGTATACTAAGACAATTCTACCACAACGCTTGATACCATGCCTTATTCATTAAACTTTGCTAGCGGCGGCACAGTCTTATTTACACCTAAAGCGCTTAGGGGTACGTGGGCGTGGGAGTTGGAATTAGAGGTTCCTAATACAACCAATCAACGCGCTATAAACTTTAACGATAACAACTTTAGGTATTTGCGCGCTAACAGTGGATTTTGGGATTTAAACAATAACTTGGCTGGACTGCCTAACGTCACATCGACAACGCCAGTAACAGTCAACACGCGCACAGTAATCAGAGTTGAAGCAACCGCTGACGAGGTGTCATGGTTTATCGATGGTACGCCTCAGGGTGTTATAGGTACTCAAACCAATGATTTTATTCTTAATAACCTGAATAATACCGGTAACTTCACAGGTAAGGTTTACCGGTTTGAGGTATGGGAAAACGGAACTCTTGTCGAGTCTCGCATTAAGCAAACGCTCACAAGCGGTAACGACCGCGTTTATACCGATAACGTAGGTACTAACGATGGCGCACTTAATGCGACATTTCCTGCTGATAATAGCCAGTGGGAGTTGTTTGATGCACCAACAGGATTGACAGTATCGGTTACCGAGTCAACATCAGACTTTGGCGAGTCTTCTGCGGCATCATTCACGGCTACATTGTCAGCCCAAGTAACGGAAGTTAGCGCCTCATTCACTGAGTCCTCATCAGCAACGATAACAAACAATATCGTTTCGGTATCAGTCACAGAAACCAGCCAAGATTTCAGCGAGTCGGCATCAACTAGCATATCAGGCTCACTGTCTGCGATAGTCACAGAATTGAGTCAATCGTTTACAGAATCGTCAACCGCCGAGATTAGTGCTAACATATCAGCAGAAATAACGGAGTTGGCGCAAGATTTTAATGAATCTGCGCAGGTTAATTTAACTAGCAGCTTTACGGTTGAGGTTACAGAAACGACAAGCGACTTTGAGGAAGCTTGCTATGTTAAGTTACCGATAATTCGCCTAACTCCACGCAAAACAATTTCAGTTAGTAACCGACGGTCTAGCACTATTAGAGTGAGAAGCCGCAATAACGTCATAAGGGTAAAATAATGGCACAACGTTCAGTAGCAGAGTGTAATGCGGCTCTTGATGCACGAAACGCATTAGCAAATGGTGGCAGCGTAGAAATCCGTAGCGGTAACGCGGCAGATATTGACAGTGCTGCAACAGGCACGGTGTTAGCTACATTTACACTAGCAAACCCAGCTTTTGGTGCAGCAAGCAACCGCTCATCAAGCCTTAACCTGCCAGCCGTAGTTACAGCAAGCG
Organism: Pseudomonadales bacterium; assembly: GCA_002708905.1. Classification (GTDB taxonomy): domain Bacteria; phylum Pseudomonadota; class Gammaproteobacteria; order Pseudomonadales; family Ketobacteraceae; genus Ketobacter. The sequence goes on from PAPM01000040.1 coordinate 10,040, forward strand.
CAGCCGGTACAGGTGCGCCTTATCACTACGTGCTTAAAAACTCAGGTGGCGCAGTGATGCGTAACGGCACAGCAGGTACAGCAGGTACAGACATGATTCTAAGCGCTGCAACATGGTCACTAGGCGACGATGTAGAAATCACTGCATGGACAACATCAGAGGGTAAAGGCACTAATTAATGAAAGTAGGCAATCGCGAAACGCAACCGAGAAAGTCACGTAAGTACAAGACTGCGGATGAATTGCAAAAGGCGATTGATGCTTATTTTGCTAATCCGCATACTAAGTCGTACATATACAAGGGCGAAGAGTTCCAAGTGTATGCTATGACGGTTGAGTATATTGCGATTAGGCACCTTGGCTTTAAATCTAAGCAGTCGCTGTATGATTACCGTAATCGCTATCCTGATGAGGGGTATGACGAGGTGATTAGCGGAATGATTGACCAGCTAGTTGACTACTGGCATACGGCAGGTGAGCATGGTAACGGTGCTTTTGCTGCATGGGCGCTGTCTAGCCTTGGTCGCGATAAGGAGCGAATCAAATTCGACAAAGAATCGACAGCACTTCAAAAGGCTAGATTGTTATTAGAGAAAGCAGGCAAGAGTGATATATCGCTAGACACCATGCAAAAGCTAATGGCGGGGGTTAAAGCCGAATCAGACATTAACAAAGTTGACGAACTTGAAAGGCTTGTGCGCGAGTTAGCAGATATGGCGGGTATTAAATAATACTGATAGACTAACAATGCAATTTTGCAAAACAAATAAGAGACTGAAATTATGAATGATTCACAGATTGAAAAAGAGATTAAAGAAAAGGGCTTAACCGCTCCACGTATTACTCCTGAGCATTTAGAGGGCGTTATTGTATCAGAGCAATATCATGTGTTTGCAGGTACGACATTCACCGCTTGCTTGCTAACCCTAAAGAATGGCTACACTGTACTTGGTGAATCCGCTTGCGCATCACCTGAAAACTTCAATGCAGAGTTAGGGCGAAAGATTGCGCGAGAAAACGCCAAGAACAAAATTTGGTCTCTAGAGGGGTATTTGTTACGTGAAAAACTTAGCCAAAATTAAATCAAGGCTAGGTGTGGCGCTCATTAAGTTGGGCGCTAAGCTTTACTTTGATAGCGAAAATAAGCGTGATTTGTTTAAGCATGACATAAACAAGCAAACTACAATAGGCAGCTATGCTGATAGTGGCGACCATTTAAGGGGAAGTATTGAACCCATGAATGATTACGACACTCAGAGTGTTATTTTGTCGCTAAAATATGGCACATTTAATAATGATGGCGATGTCAAATTCTCAAAAAAAGAAACGTATTATAAAGACGTTTGGAGCAATCAAATACCATGAGCAAAGTGTCAAGCATTTTTCCTGCTAACGATTTTGATAATGTGCTAGAAAACGCAAAAGGCGAAATTGAGTGCGGGTTAATTATTGGCTACGACGACGAAGGCGTGATGCAGGTTTATGGTGGTGGGTTGTTAGCTGGAAAACAGCCGCTATGCAAAGACTGGCTATGGATGGTGCAGGCGTTTAGTAAAAAACTGCTCGACGGCGATTACTCGGGTGATTAAATGAGCCTAGCCGCACTACGTAAGCAAATAGACCAGATAGCGCCAATCATTAAAGCGCAATCGGGCAACGTAGAAGAAACCGTTTACGGCGTAGTGGATAAAATCAACGAGGATGGTACGCCACACTTTATCCGTAAGTGGAAAGGTGTAATAGGCAATATGCGCCCCACGGATGAAGAGCCGACCATCTATGTTATCGAAAAGCTAGAGCCTGCTATTCTCAAATACAAAAAGTATAAATGTCTTTACGGCGGCAGGGCTGGCACGAAATCTATTATGGTGATGGATACCGTTGTCGGTGATGTTAACGCTAACGGCTCTAAAGTATTCGTATTACGTGAGCGCATGAAGTCGCTTAAAGATACCATTTACGCGGGTATCGTCGGGCGTATTGACTCACTAAAGATTAAGGGATTCACTCCCGTACCATCTGAACGAGAAGTTCGCCATAAAAACAAAGGCAAGATAACCTTTGGCGGCATGCAAAACATTATCGACATGAAAGGCTCGTTTGAGTACAAATACTTTCTAATGGAAGAGGCGGCGCGAACAAGTCAGCAGACTATTGATACATTAGGACCCACTCTGCGTGGCGTTGATGGCGCTGAGTTATGGTATGTATGGAACCCTGAATCAGCTAACGACCCCATGAGCCTAGAGTTTATCGTACCGTTTCAAGCGCAACTCGACAAAGACGGTTATTACGAAGATGATTACCACATGATTATTAAAGTAGGCTTTGAAGATAACCCTTGGTTTATGCACGACCAATCACTACGCGAAGAATACGAAAAAGACTTGCAGAAGAAAAACGAGGGGCGCATGAGCGAATCGCGTTTCAACCATATCTGGCATGGGGCATTCAACGATGATATCGACAACAGCGTCATTAAAGCGGATTGGTTTGATGCGTGTATTGATGCGCATAAGAAGTTGGGCTTTGAGGATAAAGGCGGCAAAGTGGCAGGCTTTGACCCGTCAGACGTGGGTAACGATGCAAAAGGCTACTGCTTGCGTCATGGCGTGGTGTTTACTGATGTGCGCGAGATTGATGCGGAAGATGCGAATCGAGCCTTTGACATTGCTTCACGTGATGCTAAGGCTTCGGGTGTTGATACATTTGGCTGGGATTGTGACGGCATGGGCGCTCTGTTGCGTGACCAAGCGGCTGCAAACTTCCAAGGCACTAAGATTCATACTTTCATGTATAAAGGCTCTGAGGGTGTTCACAACCCCGAAGCAGTGTTTAAGCCAGTTGGGGAGTATCATATCCGTGACAGCAAAAAGAACAAAGACGTATTTGGCAACAAGAAAGCGCAAAATATTATTAACTTTGCAGAGCGTGTATACAAAACATGGGAAGCGGTAACATTCCCCAACAAGAGATATACTGACCCAAGCGAGTTGGTAAGCTTTGACAGTGAAAAGATACCGGCTAACTATCTGCAAAAGCTGCGTTCTGAGGCTTGCCGTATGCCGTTAAAGCCAGCGCATACTTTCAAGTTTTACACCAAGCAAGAAATGCGCAACGGTATCAAGCAACCGGATGGTAGCAAGATAATAATACCATCACCCAACCTGTTTGACGCGGTGGTGCTATCTTTTGACAATAGTGCTAATATAACGCAAAGCAGAGTAAACAAAACACATAGGCCACAAGCCATGCGACCAATGGGGCGTTAAATGCTAGACTTTCAAGACTTAAAGCGGATGCAAGAGAAAGCGTATCAACATGGTTATGATACGCGCTTGAAGGCCGCAGACGACATGCTGTTTGCATGGGTAACGCAATGGGATGATGAATATCTCAATGGCACTGACTTAGCCACTCGCTTTGAGTTTAACATCATACGCAAGGCGCAACGGCAAATCCTCACTGACTTGGTGCTTAACCCTATTCAAGTCGATTTCGACCCCGTAGACGATACGTTTGAAAAAGCTTCTGAGATTATGGATGGTGCGTATCGTGCCGATATGCGTAACAATAAATCGCAAGAGGCTAAGAAGAATGCCAACCAAGAAGCGGTTGTGTGTGGTGTTGGCGCATGGCGTTTAACGACTGAGTATCGCAATAACCTCGAAGACGACGACAGGCAACGTATTATACGCGAGCCAATATTCGAGGCTAATAACCGTGTGTTTTGGGATCCAAACGCGCAGCTAATCGACAAGTCAGATGCTAAGTATGTGGCTGTTCTTTACCCGTATTCGCATGATGCCTATAAGGATCTATGCGAAGAATTGGGCTGTGACTACACGCCACCTTCAAGCTTTGCAGAGCCTGAGCACAGCTACACATTCCCATGGGTGGGGCAAGACGATAAAGTTAACATCGTTAAGTTTTATCATCGTGTATTGAAGAAAGTTAAGTATTACACCTTTGCTGATGAGTTCGGCAATCGTCGCGTACTGCAGCAAGACGAAGTTGACGAAGATGACTTAATTGATGGTGGCTTTGAGTTTGAGTCAGAGAAGACCGTTAAGCGCTACGTCGTTACTGAGTACATCGCTAGCGGCGCTGGCATCATGGCTGAAAACCGTATTGCAGGTGAGCATTTGCCTATTATCCCGCAGTATGGCGAACGTCAATTTGTTGAGGGTGAGGAGCATTACGAGGGTATTGTTCGCCTAGCTAAAGACCCACAGCGATTACGCAACTTCCAGCTATCGTACCTAGCGGATATTGTTAGCCGCAGCGGTAGAAGTAAGCCTATCTTCACTGACGAGCAGATTGCAGGCTATGAGGACATGTATAATCTTAATGGACCTGATAACAACTACCCATATCTGAAACAGAATCATCTTGACAGTAGCGGCAATCCGTTGCCAGTTGGCCCCGTTGGGCAAACGCCTGATGCAAACGTGCCACCTGCACTAATGGCAGCAATTGGCGAGTCGCGCATGGCGGTTGATGATGTAGCAAGTCCAGGCTTACCGCAAGATATCACTGACCCGTCATTGTCTGGTAAAGCCGTGCAAGCGTTACAGAAGCGCTTAGACATGCAGTCTTACACGTACCAAGACCACCACAAGTACGCCATGCGCCGTGATGGTGAAGTGTATGCGTCAATGTTCCGCGATGTGATGGATAGTGAGCAAGAGATTGTACTTGTTCAGCTTGATGGTACAACATCGAAAGAAACGATTAACAAGGCTGAGATTGATTGGTCAAACATGCAAACGCAGATTGTAAACGATGTGCGCAATATGATGTTTGATGTATATGCGGATATTGGCCCATCGTTTGAATCAGTTAAGTCGCAGAACCGTGAAGAGTTGAAAGAATTAATAAACGGCTTGCCACCTGGCGACCCTATGCGCAACATTCTATTAAACGAGTACCTAACCATGCTTGAAGGCTCACACATGGAAGACGTACGAGACTATGCGCGTAAACAGTTAATTCTTCAAGGAATTAAGAAACCAGAAACGCCAGAAGAAGAACATATGTTAATGCAGGCGCAGCAGAATCAACAGCCTGATGCGCAAACGCAAGCCTTACTTATGGAAGGTCAGGCGAGAATGCAAGAAGGTCAAGCGGCGATTATGAATGAAGAGAATGACCGCATCAAACTGCAAATAGACCAATACAAAGCTGACACAGACCGTCAGAAGGTGATTATCGAAGCGCAGAAAGCAGGGTTGCAGATGCGTGATATTGCGGTGAGTACTGAGGGCAAGCGGATAGATAACGTTATGAAGTTGCGTCAAGGGGTGGGGCGTTAAGCCCCTACGAACAAATGACCAGTCTTAATTCTCTCTCCATAATAACCCGGTAACATTGGCGCGGCGTTTCACCTACTGCAAATGCTCCGTTTAGGTAACAACGCCACATGCCATTAACTTTCTTTATGTGTGGTTTCATAATGCGCCACCAATAAACGCACCGATAGCCACGCCAGCAATAAAAGCAAAAGAGCACAAATATCTGCGCAACTGCCATTCTGTGTAGTCAGTCTCTTTGTTTAGTTGCTTGATTAGTTTCATCCTTCCACCCCATTAAAACCTTTCTCCCAATCCGCAGCCTCTATCGGGTGGTATCCGTAAACTTCCTCCCAATCTAAATCAAACTGCATATTCATTTTGCTTATGTCATGGTTTTCATAACTCGCACCGTTATACTCGTTAACCACTGACTTAGCGCAAAGCTTGGCGCGTATCTGGTTTTCTTGGTTGTTCATAATTTACTAACCTCACAAATAGCCCAATAAAGGGATGTAACAACAAACACGGATACCGCTATCGCGTACAGTGCTGCCTCCACTGTGGAGAAATGCACTGTCGGGAATTTGGTCAACTCTTGTAATTCTTTCTCGAAATCTTCTCTTGTTCTGCCCGAGTAAATTTCTCGTATGCGCTCAATGCTGCATTCGTTCTCCGTGAGGAAAATCGTCACACCTCCGTCTACTTTAACCCTAATTCTCGGCTTCACAATCTGCCCTCCCACTTATCACGCAACGCACTGTAATGCTCACGGCGCTTATCTGCTTTCTATTTTTGAATGACTTTATAGATGCGGCGTATCATCGCTTCACGGTTTAGCTTTTGTTCGTAGGTCACAATCAATCTCCTTTGTTTGCTCCAGTCAAAACTAGCACCAAGCGGCAGGCTTTACAACTCTGACCAGTTAAGCGTATACTAAACACACTCGTATATGTCCGAGCATAGACATAGATAATTAATCGTTACACTACGAGGATAAAAAGTGGCAGAGAAATTAACGCTTGCAGAGCTGAAAGCTCAAAACGCAGCGGAAGAGGAAGCAGAGCAGGAAACCGAAGTTGTCGAGGTTGAGGAACAACAAGACGCTAAAGTAACCATTGCACCTGTTGAAACTACCGTTGAAGAAATCGAAGACGAGGAAGAAGAATCAGCCGAATCTGAGGACGTTGAAAGCTGGATGCAAGAGGAAGTAGCGACTCCTGATGATGGGGATTCTGGTTTTAAGCCTAATCGTGAAGCGGCGGCTGTTAGAAAGAAATTGAAAGCCAAGCTACACGAGAAAGACGATGAACTTGAATCATTAAAAGCTGAAATCGAGCGCTTGAAATCTGGTTCGACAACTGCACCGCAAACCGAATTGAAGCGGCCAAAGTTGGAAGACTTTGATTATGACGAAGAAGCGTATAACGCTGCGATGGATGATTACTACGATAAACGAGTTGATACTAAGCTCGAATCAAAGCAATCGGTACAGCAACAGCGCGAAGCGGCAGAGCGTCAAAAGAAAGCATTAGAGGAAGCGGTAGACCGTCATTACACGCGAGCGGCGAAACTGGTTGAAGAAGGCAAGGTAAGCGAAGAGAAGTACACTCAAGCAGACCGAGCAGTCAGAGAATCATTTGAGCGAATCGCTAAAGGTAACGGGGATAAGATTGTTGATTCCCTTATCAAAACACTTGACTCGTTAGGTGAAGGAAGTGAGAAAGTATTTTACCAACTAGGTGTTAACCCCGCGAAGATGCAAGAGGTCGCGAATTTATTTGCAACTGACCCAACTGGATTAAGCACGGTGGCGTACTTAGGTAAACTACAAGCCTCTATTCAATCGCCTACTAAACGTAAATCGTCAGCACCTGCGCCAAGCCCTGAGCTAAAAGGCAGTGGTAGCACGAAAACACCTGGTGAAGCGTTATTGAAACGCTATAAGAAAGCTGGTAACAACGTGCAAGCCCGTCTTGATATTAAGCGAGAGGCAAAGCGACAAGGTATTGATACTCGCAATTGGAGCGATTAATTATGTCTATCACGGCAAACAAAGTAGCAGAAACACTATTCGAGCAGCAGCTTGAAACTTATGAAGACCAAACGATGCTTATCGACAAGACGCAGGTATTCACCCCTGAGGGTGGTACTATGCAAAATGCTGGTAACGTTATTTGGCGCCCGAAAGAACAGCACCGTCCAATCATTGAAGGTTGGGATTTAACAGGTCAAGAGACTGGCATTATCGAAGAAGCATACCCTGCTTACCTTGGTACGCCTAAAAACGATTTTGTATCTGTTCGTGTCGATAATATGCGCGACAAACACTACTGGGAAGATGCAGGTCGCACTTCTGGCCGTCAGCAAGCAACTGAGCTTAACAAGTCAATTGCAAACCTGATTGCAACTAGTGGCTCACTGCATTACCGCAGTAACACCGTATCTGGTTTTGACTTCATCAGTGAAGGTCAAGCCATTATGAATGAGCGCCAAGGCAAGCACACTCAGCGCTGTTTTGTGCTGAATGACCGTGATACACGTAAATTCGGTCAAGACTTAGCTGGTCGTCAGACTGTACGTGGTCGCCCTGAGGATACATGGATGACTGGTCAAATCGGCTCTAACGTTGCTGAGTTTGATTTGTACACTGGCTCATTCTTGCCTAACATCGTTGGTGGCGTAGACCCTGCAACCACTACCACAGCGGCAGTAAGCTTTAAGCCTGAGGGTGGTACGGTAGCGGCTGACACTTATGACGTAGCTAACGTGGATTACCGTAAAGCAACCATCCCAGTGGTAGCTTCTGGCGGTTACAATGTAGGTGACAAAATCACTATCGCAAACGGTGGTACAACCATCAAAGCAGTTGGTCTAGCTGACAAGGTCAACACTGGTCAAGCAATGACATTTACTGTTGTAGCTAAACCAGATGCAACAAGCATGACTATCATGCCTAAGCCTATCGCGCTAGATGATGGCTCACTATCTACGCTTGAAAAGTCTTACGCAAACGTTGATACCACCATCACAAGTGGTGCAACTATCAACCGCGTAAACACTGACGCTTCTGCTCGTGCTAACCTGTTTTGGGATAAAGACGCGATTGAAGTTGTTGGCGGTGAAGTGCCTATGCAGATGCTTGGTGACTTAGATGGTATGAAAGTGATTTCGCAGCCACTATCTAACGGTCTGAACATGTACATGGTTTACGATGCCAACATCGCTAACCTACAACTACGCTACCGTACATTTGTATGGTACGGGTTGACCATGAAAGACCCAAGCCGTGCAGGTGTTGCAACCACTTTCTAAGTGAGTAGCTAATAAAAGAAAGCCCCGCCTAAGTGCGGGGTTTTTTGTTTTAACCTTTCTTCTGAGATTCAATCTCGTAGTATTTCATAAGGTCACATATTTTATTTAACGCACGCTTTCTATGCCCACCCAAAGATGGAGCCATGGCCTTTGCAAAGTCATCTATTAACTTTTCATCTTTTTCTGTTATACGGCTAAACTCAAACCAAAAGTCTGCAAATTCTGTGGGAGTTGCGTGCTTTAGCGCTAGAGCGAGATTTTCTGGCGTTATTACATTTACTGAAATTTGCTTAACTTCCACTTTCATCACCTTTATTTTTCATTTTAAACTGTAACTGGTCTATTTGCGCCCACGTAACAAGAAATAAAGACAATATCCCCATTACTTCGCTACCGGTAAATAAAAACCACATAAAGAAAGCTACACCCAAAACCAACTCAATCAATGATACCTTGCTAATGTTTTTCAATTCATTCTCCTATTTGTTAATTTCCAGCGAATTGTAGTACACTAATAACACAAAACATATCCGACCAGTGAGGTTACTATGAGCGCAATTCTATATAAACGCGTTGACGGTGAAGTAAAGGAATTTCGAGTAGACGCAGTGCGCGTCCATGCATTACTTCAAGACGGTTACTTCGCAAGCCCTGAATTAGCTGATGCTGATTCAAATGAGACGGGCAAGCTTAGCAACGAGGAAGTGCGAGAGGCAGCTAAAGAGGCTGGTATCTCAAACTGGAAAACCGCCAAGATTGACACGTTAAAGAAGAAACTCAATGAGCAAGACTAAGGGCGAGTTAGTCGCCGCAGCCTTTCGCAAAGCGCAAATCTCAGGCATTACCACGCAGCCGACAGGTGACGAACTTGCGAGCGCAGTGGAAACGCTTGAGGATATGATGCGTGAGTTGCAAAGTAAGAACGCTTGCATCAATTACGAATATGAAGATGAGCCATGTCTTAGCACTGACAGCAAGATAGACCCTATGTGGTATCACGCTGTTCAATCGCGGCTAGGTTTACTGCTTTGCTCTGATTACGGCATTGAGCCAAGCGCAACACTGCAACGTCAAGCAGCACAGGCTTGGTCTAGTATGATAGGTAAGAAGACACTGCCACGCCAGAACGTACAACCTCGTACAATGCCACGAGGAAGCGGCAACACAAACCGTCTTGGTGTTTGGTCGCGCTACTATGGCGGCGACAACAGAGCGCCTATTGATTGCGATACCGTGCAGATTGATGTTGGCGAGACTTATCCGTTAACCGTTGATTTCAGTATATTTCTAACTAACGGCGAAACAATATCGGCTTTTGAAATTCAAGAGGTAAGCGGCGGTATTACACAAACTAGCCAGTTAACCGAAGACTTAAACGGCGTTGAGTTGGTGGTAACAGGTGTTAGCGCTGGAACGAATTCGCTAATAGTTAAAATTACAACCACACTTGGCAGGGTTAACCTTGAAAAAGTGTGGGTAACAGTGAGGGCTGTGTAATGGCTAATCTTAATTTGCCGTGGTCTATAAGTTCAGATATAGGTATAGGTGTAGCAATAGCAGAGGGTGATTTTGACGGGGTGTCAGACATATACCTGTTTGGAACGCGCCAAATGCCGCTGGCTGATACTGAATACTGTGTTGCACCGATTGGACCGAGTGATGGTGATATTCAATTTCCCACCACGCCGCAAGAAATGTTTATCGTTTCAACTGACGCATCAGACACGGCAAATATCGTACTGAGAACGTTTGATGAAAATGTGAATGAGGTGACAGCAGCTTACCAACTTAACGGTACAACTCCAGTAAGTATAGGTACGTGGCTTGGCGTCCAGCCTGTTGGATTTCCTGTAGAGGAATCTGGTGTACTTGGTGAAGTGTATGTTTCAACGTCTAACCTAGCAACACCGCCAGCAGGTACGGTAATGGCTAAAATGCTACCTGAAAATCAACAATTCTCAGGATGTTATTACACCATCCCTCGCGGATTTGTTGCCTACTTCTTTCAAGCTACACCAACAGACTCGCGTGATGCAGGGGGCGCTAATAGCCAATTTGGAACGCTGCACCTTTACACAAGAAATAGAGGCCTTGAGTCCGGTAAAAATGCTGGCCCTTGGCGAAGAAGGGGTACGTTAACGGTGGGCACTAACAGTTCATCGACTCAACTAAACTTTATGCCGCCTATCCAATTTGACCAAGGCACAGATATTTTGCTGAAGGCAGAGGGTAACAATATAAACCACAGAATTTCGGCTTATTTTGGATTGGTGTTTAGACGAAAATGATTCCACTAATCAAAGGGCAACGCAAAAGCAAGTACGACTATCGCGACAATCTACCTGTGAACATGACAGCAGTTGCGTCACAGATAGAGGGTGATACTGGTTATTTACTAGCGCATGACGGGCTGACCGAGTTCGCACAAACAAGTGGCGTTGCTCGTGGCGGATACTTCAACGAGCGACTTAACAATCATTTTCGCGTCAGTGGCAATAGTTTAGAAAGTATCGGCACTGATGGTTCAATTGAAACCCTTGGCTCAATTGCGGGTCAGGGTACAGTGTCGTTTGCTGAGTCATTCAATAGTCTTGCGATTGTGGCAGGTGGTAAATACTACCTTTATGATGCGGCAGGATTGCAGGAGGTAATAAGCCCAAACTTAGGTGTACCAATTGATATCACTTGGTTTAGCGGCATCTACGTAATGACAGATGGCGAATACCTATTCAATACCGACCTACAAGACGAAACCGAAATCCGCGTATTAGATTACGTGTCTAGCGAGTTTGCGTCTGACCCGATTAAAGGCTTATTGCGCACCGACAGTAATCAGATTGTGGCGTTTAACCGCTATTCGACTGAATACTTTTACTTTAATGCTAACAGCGATGTTAATGCGTCACCGCTCCAAGTTATCCCGGGTAAATCAAACCGCATAGGCATTGTTGGCACACACTGTAAATGCTTTCTTGATGGCGCGATATTTATCTTAGGCGGCCGCAAAGATGAAAGCCCATCTATCCATATTTTAAGTGGCGCGAATGAGGCGACAATTGCGACACGCGAAATTGATAAAATTCTAGGTGAGTACACGGAAAGCGAGTTATCCGGCGCAGTGCTAGAAGACAGAACCGTTGACCGTGACAAGTTTTTACTTGTTCACTTACCACGCCACACGTTGCTATACAACCACACAGTTGGACAACAACAAGGTGCAGCGGCAGCATGGACGTTTATAAAGACTAACGAGAATGATACATGGCGCGGCATCTATGGCGTATTCGACCCACGCATCAGTAAATGGGTGTACGGTGACAGACTAGAGAATAAGCTTGGCTATCTTGACCAGCAAAGTTTTGCACAGTATGACGAGGCGCAAGAGGCGTTAATCTATACGCCGATTATCCCCGCCAAGCGTGTGAGCATTAACCAGATTCAGCTTGATACCATAGCGGGTTACTCTGACCCTGCAATCAGCGTTGCCATGTCTATATCATACGATGCAGTAACATGGGGTGAGGAGCATTGGACGGTAGTGAGCAAGCCGGACAACTACAACACGAATTACATTATTCGTAGATTAGGTTTTGTCGCTCAGTCGTTTAGCTTGCGATTTAGGTTTATCAGCAAGGATAAAATGGCGTTTTCGGGGTTAACGATTAATGATAGATAAAATCCCATCTTCACTACAAAAGCTAATCACGCTTAGCGACATTGCAAGCGCTCAAAAGCCCGTTAAGGACGAAGATTACTTTCAACTTAAGCGAGACTATCAGAATTTAGTTAATGCGGTCACAGCGATGCTTACGGCGATTAATGGTGGCGAGTTTAGCCCATTGGAGGGCGCAGGCTCACCAGAGGGGGTAATTACTGCAAACTACTCACTACTGTACATCGACACTGATGTTAACCAACTGCACTATAACCCTACCTACGGAGCAGACACCGGATGGATTGCGTTATAATCGATAAGAGCCAATTTGTAGAAGTATTTGGCCGTGAAACTGAGAAACATGCTAGTTATTACAGCTTTGGTGGTGTCGTGTTTTCTGCCGTTAAGCGTGGCGGTGCTGTTATTACACATGTAGGCTGCAAGCGCGAGAATATGAAAAACCTAAGAGAAGCATGTAAGCGGTACTGTTATTACATGCTTAACACCTTCGAATGGTGTAAGATGGTCATAGCAACGGTTGACTTGAAGCGTCAATCAGTGATTAACCTTTGCCGCAAACTTGGCTTCACCGATGCAGGTGATTTTGAGTTTGAATACGGCACAGCTAAAGTAATGGTGAAAACAAAATGAGTTTTGTAGGCGATATTTGGGATGGCATAACGGGTAAAACGGCGGCTGATACAGCGGCCAAATCATCCGATGCAGCAATAGGGCTTCAACGCGAAGCTTTAAACTACCTTAAGCAAAGCCAAGCGCCATTACTTGAAGCGCAACAGTTTGGCTTAACTGGCTTAATGGATTACTACGGCGGCAACCAGCAAGGTTTAATCGACCAAGTGCAGGCTAGCCCTTTTTACTCCTCTATGGTTGACCAAGGCGAAGAAGCGGTATTACGCAACGCAGCTGCAACAGGCGGCTTGCGAAGCGGTACGACACAGAATGCCTTGGCGCAAAATAGTCAGAATGTGTTACAGGGCTTGGTAGGGCAGCAGCTAGGCGGCTTAGGTCAACTGGCAGGCTATCAACCAAACACAGCAGGCGTGGCTAATCAACTAAACACTATCGGCAATACAACCGCACAAGGTATCGTTGCACAAGGGCAAGCGCAACAGGCTGGATTGGGTAATATGCTCAATCTTGGCACATCAATTCTTGGTGGCTTATTCTCTGACGAAAGACTCAAGACTAACATCAAAAAAGTTGGTCGCGTTAACGGATTTAACTGGTATTCGTGGACGTGGAATGATGTTGCTGAAAAGCTTGGTCTTAGCGGTGAATCACAAGGCGTATTAGCGCAGGAAGTCGAAAAAATTAAGCCTGAGTTGGTTGGTCAGCGCGAAGGCTATAAAACAGTTAACTATGCGGGGATTGTGTAATGAATGGAAATCCTTTTTACGTATCGCCATTGGGCGGTCTTGATTTAGGTCAACAAGCTGACAAGGTTTTTACAGGCATTGATCAGAAGCGAGTGCGCGACCAAGAAGAAGCGCAACTTAAGCAGCAGCAAGAGCGTCAAGCCATGCTTAAGGATTTAGGCACTAAGGCCATGCAAGGTGATTTAACAGCCTCACAACAGTTATGGGTTGAAGCTCCAGAGTATGCCGCGCAAATTGATAAGGGCTTGGGCATACAAGATGAACAGCAAGCGCAACAAGTCGGCGGATGGTTAGAGCAATATTTAACTACACCATCAGACCAGCGTGACGCGTTCCTGCAGAAGACCGCCAGCCAAACGCCGTTTAGTATTGACGATGATTTACTTGCTATGGACCCAGCGCAACGTGACGGTTACGCCAACATGCTTGCAGGTCGCTACCTCAACAAAGAGCAGATTGGTATGTTGCAGGGTGGCTCTGGCGGCTCAACTGTTGCACAGAAAGACTTCCAATATTACCAAGACTTGCTACAACGTGACCCAGAAGCGGCGAAAGCCTATGGTATGTCTAAAGGTTATGTTGAGACTGGTCGTGATGCAGCGCCAACAACTGCGCAGAGAGATTGGAAAGAGTACCAACGCCTTAAAAAAGAAAACCCAGAGGAGGCTAGACAATACGGTCAAGCGGCTGGTTTTGTTTCTAAAGAAGGTCGTGAACTTTCATCTGGTTTGCAAAAGCGTTTATCAGAGGCTACCGACGAAGCTGTTAAATCTAGCGCCAATGTTGTCAAGTATAACGACTTGGCATCACAGGTAGACGATGCAGACCTTCAAGGTGGCTGGGCTGGTCAAGCTGGCGAGGTTCTAAAGAATGTAACTGGGCAACAAGATTTTAGATCTGAACTTCGCAAGGACTATTACGCAATCAGAGGCTCAGAGGTCGTTAATAATTTGCCGCCCGGTGCAGCATCTGATGCCGATATTGCTATGGCTATGGCCGGATTCCCAGACCAGAATGCAAACGGTCAGCAGATAGCGTCATTCTTACGCGGTCTAGCTAAAATCAATGAATTCCAAAAGCAATACAACGAATTCAAAGCGGACTATATTAGCGAGAATGGCACAGAGCGAAACATGCTTAAGGCATGGAAGGAAAAAGGCGTTGAGTATCAAACTCCACAACGCACTATTGGCAAGTATCAAGTCCAAGAGGTTAACTAATGCCTACTTATGAGATTACCGACCCAGAGACAGGTAAAAAGCTAAGACTAACAGGCGAATCGCAACCCAGCGAACAGGAAATACAGCAAGTCTTTTCTGAGTATTATGGCGTTAAGGAAGTTGAGCCAGCGCCTGAACCTCAAAGAGAAGGAAGTATTTTAGAGGGCGCTGGCGAAGCTTTGCAGTCTGTTGGTGCTAATGTATTGGGCGCGGTTGGCTCTGGTCTTGGCGGTATTTACGAGTTAATCCGCACAGGCGACACGGAGAAAGCAGCAGAAGCGGTGCGCTTTATGCAGCAAGATATAGCCGATAGATTCGCACCAGAAACGCAAACAGGTGAAAGTATACTGCAAGGCGGTATGGAGTTAGCAGAAGCAGCAGGCAGAGGAATAAAAACAGCGCCAAGTATGTTAATTGGTGGCGCTGCCATGCCTTTTGTTGGGGAAGAAGGCGCAAGAGAACTTGCTTCTGATATTCGCAATAAACAAACGGGTGAAGTTGTAGGGCAGGGAGTTTTTGAAGCTACTGGCTCCCCACTTCTGGCAACTGCGGCTGAAACATTAACCCCTGACCTATCAGAGGTTGCAACGGCTGGTGCTGGTGGAATGATTGCTAGAGGCGCTAGAAACGCAGCAGCAAGGCGCACAGGCGCTAACGTAAAACAGGCAGAAATAGAAGCGGCTAGAGCTGGCGGAGCAACTACTCCAGCGCAAGGAAAGCCAACTGAATCAGCGGTGCAGCGTACAGCGCAAGCAATACAGAAAGCCACTCCAGAGGAAGTTGCGGCTTTGGTAGATTCTGACCCCAAGATTTTACAGGCTATTGACTCGCTTGAAATTGATGCTGAGCCTATCTTTTCACAGTTAAGCAGAAACCCGCAATACAGAGAAGTTGAGGGCGGCTTACGCGCATTGCCCGGCAGTGAATTAAACGCACAAGCTAACAGATTTATTGAAGCCACGCGCAGAAAGGCGGACGAGTTAATTGAAACCTTTGGCGGCGTTAAAGATAAAGCGCTTTTATCTGACCAGTTTAGAGAAGATACGTTACGCACTATCGACGACTTAGCCGAGTCGGCAAATGAGGTTTATTCTCAAATTGATGCTGGCGTTAAGAAGTCAGAAACAGCGATGCCAGAAAGCACTATTGATTTTCTTTACTCTAAAGCGGATGAGTTGGGCGGCATCGATAATCTTCAACCTAAATTCAAAAAGCTCATTCGAGACCTAGAGGAAAATCCAACTATAGGTTTGATTGACCAGCGCCGCAAAGACATGGGGCAGGCTGCATTTAAAAACTCAGGCTTATTCAAGGATGCAGAGGAGGGATTTGCAAAGGCTATTTATGGGCGCTTAACAGACGACATGAATGCAATTCTTGAAAGCAAAGGAATGAAAGAAATTAGCGACTCTGGCAAGGCGCTTGTAAAAGAGCGTAAATTGCTAGAGGGCAATCTTCAGTCGCTGTTGGGTAAGCAATTAAGCAAAGACTTAACCACAGTCATTGGCTCAGCAACAAAAGGTTTATCACAAGGTAGGGTAAAACAGTTTGTTGATACCGTTAATAAAATACCCAAAGAATACCGACAAAAGGCTGTTGTTACATCACTAAATGATGTGTTTAGGGGTCGCGGTCAAGGCATGGAGGCATTCAACGCTAACGACTATCTAAAGTTTTGGAATGAGTTGCAGCGTAACCCAAGAGCAAGAACGGCGCTATTTAAAGAGTTACCGAAAGGTTCACGAGGCGCATTGGCTGGGTTGGCTGAAATTGCCAAAGGCATCAACCAGTCTGACCGCACAGTGATTCGAACAGGCGTAATACAGTCATTCTTTGAACCTAACACAGGACTGGTTAGCAAGATGCTTGGTAATGTTGGCAGAGGATTAGCGGCCACAAAAGCAGGCCCAGCAGGAAGTGCGTTATATAGCGCGGTATCTGACTTACTTTCACAGTCAACAAGTCCAGCGCAAAGGGTTGCCACATTGATTGCTACACCACAGTTTCAAAATACTGTTAAAATGGCAATTAACGAAAAAATCACCAATCCAGCAAAAGCAAGCGCCAAGCTAAAAGCGGCTAACGAAAAGTTAAAGCGCACTAGGCAGTATCAAGCATGGGTGGAAACATTACCCGAAGCTGATAAACTAGCGGCACAGGCTGGATTTTTAACATACCTTGCAACGGTGGGCGAATCAGAAAATGACAATACTCAATAACACAGCAGTTTCACCAGAAAGCTTATTACGGGTAACTAACCCGTATGAGTTTTTTGCTGACCCCGAAAAGCCGAAAGCCTTAGCGGGTGGAGAGGTTTATTTTGGCTTGCCTACGTATGACCCATTGCAACCAGAAAACCGTAAGCGCGTTTACATTGCGCAGGAAGACGGTGAAACGATAGCTATTAGCCAGCCTGTCAAATTAGGTAACGGCGGCGTACCAATGTATAACGGCTCACCTGTTATCTTGTTGGTTGATGGACCTTACTCTATGCGAGTGTTAGATAAAAATGGAGCGAGCAAATACTACGCACCTAAAGTTAACCAGTTATCTAGCGCCGAAATTGGTACGCAACCACGCACAGAGATTCTTGAGTTAACAGACGGGCAAGCATCAGTCACATTCTCAAATGTTGATGTAAGTACGGCTGTATTCGATGTGTCGGGTGATAACATTGACGATGGCCCGCTATTCCGTGATACGCATTACGCGATTGCTGATGGTGGCTCAGGCGTTATTTCTCTACTCGAAACCTATCCAGCAGGCACAAAGATTCGCGGAAGACAGTTTGCACCGGATAGCTCAACATCAACTAGTGTTACCACCAATCTTAACCGC
>PAPM01000041.1 GCA_002708905.1 Pseudomonadales bacterium
TGCGTCCCCTTCGTCTAGTGGCCTAGGACACCGCCCTTTCACGGCGGTAACAGGGGTTCGAGTCCCCTAGGGGACGCCACTATTCGACAAAAAAGCAGGCTTCGGCCTGCTTTTTTTATGCCTGTCAGGTACTGAAGCGGGGGCAAAGATGGAACCTCATTCCTGGGATCTGTCACCCAAAGAAGCCATCGAAATCCAGAAACAATGGAGCAGCCGGGTCGTTACTTCGGATCAGCTCGGGTTGGTGCGCAGGGTGGCCGGTGTGGATGTCGGGTTTGAAGATAATAACGAAGTTACCCGGGCCGCTATTGTTGTGCTTAGTTACCCTGATCTGCAGCCGATCGATTCCGCATTGGTGAAAATTCCCACTTGCTATCCTTACATTCCCGGTTTGCTGTCCTTCCGGGAAATGCCGGCCATCCTCAAAGCCTACCAACAGTTGAAACGGAAACCGGATTTGCTGTTATGTGATGGGCAGGGCACCGCGCATCCGCGCCGCTTTGGCATTGCCTGTCATTTGGGTGTTTGGCTGGATGTTCCCAGTATCGGTGTCGGCAAAACCCGGTTGGTTGGAAGCCACGATGTGCTGCCGGACGAGAAAGGTGCGTGGGTGCCGTTGCTGGATAAGGGCGAGCAGGTGGGCGCAGTATTACGCAGTCGCCAGGGGGTAAAGCCGATTTACGTTTCCCCCGGCCATCGTGTAAGCCTGGCGACTTCGGTGGAGTGGGTAATGAATTGCGTAACCCGCTATAAGTTGCCCGAAACCACCCGCCATGCTCATCATCTGGCGTCGAATCTTAAGTAGCACAATCCGAACCCGTTTACTCACAGAGATCAACAAAACGTTGTATCAGATGCTGGTTGGCGTCCGCATGGGTGACGCCGGCCAGTAACTTTTTCACCGGGATCTGGGCGGCCAATAATTTCTCATACGCCTCGAATATATAGCCGCGCATGATGTCTGCGGTAAACTCGGGATGGAACTGCACACCCCAGGCCCGCTCGCCCACCCGATAGGCCTGGTGTGGCTCATACTGGTTACTGGCCAGCAAGGTTGCTCCCGGTGGCAGTGCCAGGGCGCTTTGGGCGTGGGTAACCTGGGCCAGAAAGGTCTCCGGTAATCCACTCAACAGCTGATCTTGTTTGCCGGCCTCGGTTAATTTAACCGAAACGGTGCCTATTTCCCGACCCTTTGGGTGCCAGCCGGCCTCACCCCCCAGTGCTTCTGCCAATAATTGATGACCGTAGCACACTGCCAGCAGGGGCCGCTTAGCCTCCACCACATGTTGAATCCAGGGCTTCAGGTTTTCACTCCAGGGTAATTGTTCCGTCACCATGGCAGGGGAGCCGGTAATGATAAAGCCATCGCAATCCTGGATAGCAGGTGGCTTTTCTCCACCCGCTACGTCATATGTAGTAAAGTGCCCGTGGCTGACCGAATCCTGAAACCAGCTTTCGAAGTCACCGAAAATACAGCGGAGTCGAGGATGGGTGGTGCCGGTTTTGATTAGGCCGATTCTGGAGGTCATGGGAATTGCAATCCATACTGAAACAATGTCTTTGCCGTTTTATATCAGGAAAACGGTTGTTGGGGAAATCAGGGATTACGTATGCATGACATGATGTACGGCAGCGTACAGCGGGGCAATGTGGATTGGAAGGTGCTGGGCAAGCTGCTGCCTTATCTGTGGCAGTTTCGAGTCCGGGTGGGGCTGGCGCTTGCTCTGCTGATCATTTCCAAACTGGCTAACGTGGGTGTTCCGGTTTCACTCAAATATATCGTCGATTCCCTGGACACGTCGCTGGTTGCTGTTGTAGCGGTTCCGATCGCCATGGTGGTGGCCTACGGCGTGTTGCGTTTCAGCAGTGTGGCCTTTGGTGAACTGAGGGATGCAGTGTTTGGCCGGGTGGCAGAGCGCACTTTGTCGCGGCTGGGATTGACCGTTTTCGAACACCTTCATCGTCTCGACCTGGAATATCACTTAAGCCGAAAAACCGGTGGGCTGTCCCGTGATATCGAGCGGGGCACCAGTGGAGTTTCCTTCCTGTTGCGCTCCCTGGTGTTCAGTGTGGTACCGATTTTGGTGGAAGTGGCGCTGGTGATTGGTATCTTTGCCTTTCAGTTTGATCTGGTGTTCGTCTGGATTACGTTGTTCGCGGTGGTGATCTATATTCTGTTTTCGGTGGTGGTGACCAATTGGCGTACCGGGTATGTGCGGGATGCTAATTTAAAGGACAGTAAAGCTAATACACGGGCCATAGACAGCCTGTTGAACTATGAAACAGTAAAATATTTTAATAATGAAGCCTATGAATCCCGGCTCTATGCAGACAATTTATTAGAGCGGGAGCAGGCCAAGGTGAAGAATCATCTTAGCCTGGCGGCCCTCAATTCAGGGCAGGCGTTGATCATTGCGGCCAGCATTGCGGTGATGATGTTGATTGCCGCATATCAAGTGCAGGATGGCCGGATGACCCTGGGGGATTTGGCTATGATTAATGGGTTGATGATCCAGGTATTCATTCCATTAAACGCCCTCGGGTTTGTGTATCGTGAAATGAAGCGGGCGCTGGCGGATGTTGAAGGGATGTTTGATATTCTTGAACTGAAACCGGCCATCATGGATCGTGCCGACGCGGACAGCCTGCCTGCGCTGGCAGACGGCATCGAATTCAATAACGTCAGCTTTGCCTACCATCCCGATCGACCGATCCTTAAGAATGTTTCTTTTCGGGTTCCGGCCGGTAAGAAAGTGGCCATTGTCGGCCCCAGCGGCGCGGGTAAGTCCACCATTGCCCGCTTATTATTTAGGTTCTACGAAACCAGTGAAGGTCGTATTTTGATTGGCGGTTATGCTATCGGCGAAGTAACCCAGGATAGCCTGCGGGCCGCCATTGGTGTGGTGCCCCAGGACACTGTGCTGTTCAACGATACCTTAAGGGAAAATATCCGTTACGGTCGACCTGATGCCTGCGAACAGGAAATCCTGCAGGCTTCGGAACATGCCATGCTCAGTGATTTCATCAGCAAGTTGCCCAAAGGTTACGACACCATGGTGGGTGAGAGAGGTTTGAAAGTGTCCGGTGGCGAGAAACAGCGTATCGCTATTGCCCGCGCCTTGTTGAAAAAACCGCGAATTTTTCTGTTTGATGAGGCTACCTCGTCGCTGGATTCCCGCACCGAGCAGGGTATCAACAAATCCCTGCAATCCATCGCGCACAATCATACCACCCTGGTGATTGCCCATCGGCTTTCCACCGTGGTGGATTGCGATGAAATCCTCGTGCTTGAGGACGGGCAGATTGTGGAGCGGGGCAGTCACCGGGAACTGTTGCAAAAAAACGGGCGTTACCATGATATGTGGCAGGTGCAAATGCAGTCTGAATCCGGGACTGGGGTGGAGTAAACAGGATGGCACAGACCACAGCTTTGATTGATGCCTTGAAACAGGTTTTAAAAGAGCAATCCATCACTTACAGCCAGGTGGCAGATCATCTGGACATGTCGCTGGCCAGCGTGAAGCGCCTGTTTTCCGAAAAGCAGTTTTCCCTGAAACGTCTGGACTCTGTGTGTGAGTTGGCCGGCATTGAAATCAGTGACCTTGCCCGACGGGTGGATCAGCAGCGTAAGATCAGCCAGTTGACGGCCGAGCAGGAACAACAGCTGGTGGAAGATGAAAAGTTGCTGATAATTGCAGTGTCTGCTTTGAATCGCTGGAGCTTTGACGACATCCTCAACGCTTATGACTTTACCGAGGCTGAGATGATTCAGGGGCTTGCCAAGCTGGATCGCATGAAGATGATCGATCTGTTACCCGGCAACCGGATAAAACCGCTGATCACCACGGACTTTCAATGGCAAAAGAATGGTCCTATCCAGCGTTTTTTTGAGACCCAGGTGCAGCAGGATTTTTTTAAAAGCCGCTTCAATGGGCCAGGAGAAATTCGGTTGTTTGTGACGGGCATGTTAACGCCGGCATCCAATGCCGTCATGCAACAAAAGCTGGAGCGATTGGCCATCGACTTTCGTCGTTTGCATCAGGAGGATCTGGTAAAGCCGTTATCGGATCGTTATGGTACCAGCATGGTATTGGCCATGCGTCCCTGGGAGCTGGAATTTTTCCTGCGTCATCGTCGTGCCGGAACCAAGAAAATTTTTCCCGGTTGAAATAAATTCAGCCTGGGTTAATCTCAACGTTTACGCTTTAAAGAATGGAACAGGGGAAGCTTGTGAGCACAGAATGGGCCTATCACAGCGCGAAGCAATTGCTTCAGGAGATGAAAGACGGCAAGTTAACCAGTCGCCAACTGTTGGACTATTACATCAAGCGCATTGAACGGCTAAATCCGCAACTGAATGCCGTGGTAGCGACCGACTATTCCGCGGCGCGGGCCAGGGCCGATGCGGCGGATAAAGCCCGGAGTGAAGGTGAAAACTGGGGGCCGCTGCACGGCCTGCCCATGACCGTTAAAGATACTTATGAGGTGGTGGGGATGCCCTGTGTGGCCGGAGCCCCTTCATTGAAGGATCACCTACCCAAGAAGGATGCTGTCACTATTGAAAACCTGAAGCAGGCGGGTGCCATTATCTTCGGTAAAACCAACGTGCCGCTGTTTGCTTCAGATCTGCAGAGTTACAATAAAGTCTATGGTACGTCCCATAACCCCTGGAACACGCAATACACCCCGGGAGGTTCCTCCGGCGGAGCGGCCGCTGCCTTGGCAGCGGGTTTCACCCCTGTTGAATTGGGTTCGGATATCGGTGGGTCTATCAGAACACCTGCGCATTTCTGTGGTGTTTTCGGCCACAAAACCACCCATGGCGTTATATCTTTGCGGGGTCACATTCCTGGTCCTCCCGGTGTGCTCAGTGAAACCGATCTGGCGGTGTCCGGGCCCATGGCTCGCACGGCCGATGATCTGCAGTTGATTCTGGATGTGGTGAGTGGACCTTCTCCCCTGATGCAACCGGGTTGGCAACTCAAGCTGCCCGCCGTTAAGCAGCGAAAACTGCAGGATTTCAAAGTGCTGTTGTGGATGGATGATCCGCTTTGTCCCATTGCTTCTGAAATGAAATCCATGTTCGATGATTTAAAACAATCACTGGAACAGCAGGGTGTGTCGGTTACTGTGGGTGCCCCCATGGACATGGCGCTGAAGACCTTCTATCCACTCTATCTGAGGCTGTTGGGTGGTGTCTTGGGATCGTCTCATAAGAAAATTGAACGTACGGCCATGGGGCTGGCGGCACCTTTGCTGCAGAAGTTTGGCGATCGTTTTCAGTTGCCTAAGCTGTTCGAGAATTACCTGGAAGGTGCCAGCCAGTCCCATGTGGACTGGTTGCGGGATAATGAGCGTCGCTATCGTTTGCGGGAGAAATTCCTGCAGACGTTTGAAAAATATGATGTGATTCTCTGCCCGATCAATATGACAACCAGTTTCCGCCATAACCAGGAGCAGGACATTTTTATGCGTAAGCTGTCGGTGGATGGCAAGATGCGAAATTATACTGACATGTTCATGTGGATTGCCCCCGCCACCGTGTTGGGGCTGCCGGCCACCAGCGCACCGATAGGTGTAACCAAAGATGGTCTGCCGGTAAATGTTCAGATAATGGGTGGCGCCTATCAGGATAAAACCACCATTCGCTTCGCCAGGTTTATGGAAAAGGCGGGATTCACTTTCCAGCCGCCGGCTGGATATTGATTTGCAGAATATAAAAAAAGCCCGGAACTTCCGGGCTTTTTTTATATGGCGTTTTAGGCGATCAGGGTTTCCACCGCGTCATCATTTTTTTCACCAATTGCGGAGCGGCTCCCAGGGCGCTGCCGACCAGCTCTTTTGCATCCCGCGGATACATCATGCGTTGGGCTTTCAACAGCGTGTTGTAGGTGGTTTCGTCAAACGGATACCACCACAGGTTGCGCTTCATGGGCAGGATGTCCCAGTTAATGGCTTTGGCATGGGTCATTTCCAGCAAGCCTTCGTGGCCATGGGTTCGCCCCAGACCGGAATGCTTCCAGCCTCCCCATGGCATTTCAGACAGCCCGTGGGTGTAGAGGTGATCGTTGATGGTGGTGACGCCGGATTCCAGCATGGCCGCTATGCGCTTGGCGCGTTTCAAATCGCGGGACCAAATGGATGAGGTCAGTGCCAAATGGGATTCGTTGGCCAGTTTAATCGCTTCCTCTTCGGTGGAAAACGTCATCACCGGAATGATGGGGCCAAAGGTTTCATCGTTCACCAGCAGCATGTCATTGTTGGTTCCAGACAACAAGGTGGCGGGATGGAAGTAGCCGTTCTGCGGACCGACCGGCTTGGATTGAGCTTCGATTTTAGCGCCTTTTTGCAACGCGTCTTCCAGGTGTTGCTCAACCGTATTCAATTGACCGCGGGTGGTCAGGGAACCCATGTCCACATCAAAGCCTTGACCAACGCCGTGGCGAAGCGCCGCTGTTTTCTGCCGCATCAGGTCCATGAAGGGCTCATATACAGATTCGTGCACGTATACCCGTTCGACGCCACCACAGGATTGTCCGGCATTCTGGAAACCAGCCCAGGCAGCGCCATTGGCGGCCCGCTCCAGGTCGGCATCTTCAAACACCAGCATGGGATCGTTACCACCCAGTTCCAGGGAGAGTGGGGTCAGGGTCTTGGCCGCCTGCTCCATCAATTGCTTGCCGACCGGTACTGATCCGGTGAAGAAAATCTTATCGATACTGTTGTCGAAGAATGCCTGGGAGACAGCGCCACCGGAACCCACGATTTGCTGGAACAGGCCTTTTGGCAAATGACCCGCTTCCACAATCTGGTTTATCGCTTCGCCCACCAGCGGTGTGGCTGCAGCCACTTTAAGGATAATGGCATTGCCTGCCATCAGGCCCATGATTACTTCGCCGAAGGGGATGGAAAGAGGATAGTTCCACGGGCTGATGATACCCACCACCCCCAGAGGTTTGCGCTGGATGACTGTGCGCTTGTTGATGAACAAGGGACTGTCGATGGGGAGCTTTTTTTCTCTCAGTACTTTTTCTGCGTGTTTGGCGTACCAGTCACAGGCCAGTGTGCAGGGCAGTACTTCCGTTGCCAGGGCATCCACCAGGGTCTTGCCATTACTTTTGCTGACAATCTCAGACAACTCTTCCGCGTGCTCAACAATGTAGTCTCGCATCAGATGCAGCGCGCGGGCCCGTTCCTTAAAGGAGCGATGGGCCCATATTTTCTGTGCGGCGCGGGCATGCTCAAAGATTTCCGGCAGGCGGTTGAGGTCGGTGTTGGGAACCTGTCCGATTTCATCCCCGGTAGCGGGGTTGTAAGCGATGGTGAGACCGGGCTCGCGGATGTCTTGGGGTGCAGTCATTGGATTTAACCTCTGAAAGATGATCCTGGGTGTGAAAGATGATCCTGGGTGCCCCTAAATCAGGGCAATTCGGGTTGTTTTAAGTGTTAGTAAGTCAACCTCTTTAATTCCCTAATTCTACGAGAAGCCGGCGGTGGCGGCAAACGCCTATTGGTGACGCTTTGTATACCACTGCTTTCTGGTGATAATCAATTGCCGTATATCTGACAGTTTGGCTTTACAGCATAGTGTAGACTGTATCAAAAACCTATTAGGCGAGCGTCTGTAGCGCGAGCACAAGGAGAGCGGCATGGCTGAATCGGCCAAAACCGATATCGTGATTGTAGGTGGGGGGATTGCCGGGATTACAGCGGCGCTGGAATTGCTGGACACCAATAAACGTGTCTGGATCCTGGATCGGGATGACGAGGTGAATTTCGGAGGATTGGCCAGGGAGGCTTTCGGCGGAATGGCCCTGTGTGGAACCCCCCTGCAGAAATTCAATGGTATTAGGGATAATCCGGAGCTGATGCTGCGGGACTGGCTGTCGTTTGCGGATTTCAGTGACACTGACCATTGGCCGCGCTACTGGGCCGAGGCCTACTGCCAGCGCAATTACGCCGACGTATACCGCTGGCTGAGAAAGCAAGGGACACAATTTTTCCCGGCGGTGAACTGGGTGGAGCGGGGCGAGTTCATGCCCGGCAACTCGGTTCCGCGCTACCACATCGTGTGGGGAACCGGGTGGGAATTGGTGCGGGTTCTGGAGAGTCGACTGCGTGGTCACGGGCGTGCCTCCAACCTGCGCATATCCTTCCACCACCGGGTGGAAGAGTTTCTTACCCGGAATGGAAAAGTGAGCGGCATCCGGGGAGTAAATGAGGCTGCCGGGGTGCCTTTTGAGGTTGAAGCCGATGTGGTGCTGGTGGCTACCGGCGGCATCAATGGCAACCTGGAGAAGGTGAGGCAGCATTGGCCCCGGGACTGGGGCATACCCCCGGCAACGATTCTGAATGGCTCGCATCGTTACTCCGGTGGTCTGCTGCATGAGGCTTCCGAGCAGATTGGCGCCAATGTCACCCATCTGGACTGGCAGTGGAACTATGCGGCCGGTATCCATCACCCGGAACCGAAAATGCCGCTGCATGGTTTGAGCCTGATTCCACCTAAATCCGCACTGTGGATGGATGCCACCGGGCGCCGTGTGGGCCCCCATCCCATGGTGACGGGCTTTGATACCCACGGGCTGTGCCAGCGTATCTGTCAGCTCCCCCATGGTTACACCTGGCAGGTGATGAATCGCAAGATTGCCCATAAGGAAATCTCCATTTCCGGCTCTGAACATAACCCCGCGTTTCGGGATCGCAAGCCTGTCACCTTTGCGCGGGAAATCCTGCTGGGTAATGACAACTTATACAACTATCTTGTTAATCAATGCCCCGATGTCATTACGGCCAATTCACTGCAGGAACTGGGCAGCAAGATGAATGCAATTGACCCGGATGTGGCCGTGGATATTGAAGGCATGGTGCACGACGTCCTACATTATGACGCGGTCATCGATCGCGGTTCCAGTTTTCATAATGACGATCAGTTGCGTCGCATAGAGCATGCCCGGCGCTGGAAAGGAGACAAAGTGCGTACCTTGAAGTATCAGAAGATCGATGACCCTTCCGCCTATCCTCTGGTGGCGATTCGGGAGTTTATCATCAGCCGCAAGAGCATGGGTGGTATCCAAACGGATAATCACTGCCGGGTGTTGAATACCCAGGGTCATCCCATTGAAAACCTGTACGCCGTAGGTGAGGCAGCGGGCTTTGGTGGTGGTGGGGCCAACGGCAATCGCTCACTGGAAGGGACGTTTCTTTCGGCCTGTGTGCTTACCGGGCGGGTTGCAGCCAGATCCATTGCCGGTCATGCTGATCCCTGATGGTGGAACCATACCTTGAAAGGCAACAGTCAAAGTTGAAAATAGCACAGGTGAAAATTTCATGAAGAAAACCGGAGCCTGGTTGGCACGATATGCACTGGAGCAGTTGGGGATTCGCTATACTTTCGGCATGCCCGGTGTACACAACACCGAGCTATACGATGAGTTGAATAATTCCGAATCGATCCAGCCGATTATGGTGACTCACGAGGCCGGTGGCGCCTTTATGGCTGATGCCATCAGCCGCACTTCCGATACTATTGGTACGTTGGTCATTGTGCCGGCGGCCGGGGCGGCTTACGCCTCGGCGGGCATTGGCGAAGCCTACCTGGATGGCGTGCCCATGTTGGTCATATCCGGCGGCATTCGCACGGATATACCCTATACCTATCAGCTCCATGAGATTGATCAGCAGAATTTCCTGGCGGAGATCACCAAGCAAACCTTTAAGGTGGATCATCATCGCGAGATTATCCCCACCTTGTATGAAGCCTATCGAATAGCCAATGAGGGCGAGCCCGGACCGGTGTTTGTTGAAATACCCGTTAACCTGCAGTTGTTTACGGGTGAAGTGGATCATTTGCCAACCTTTCAACCCAGTCCTGGCAGCGGCAAATTGATTGAGTCCGCTGCCGTTGATCAGGCGGTTCAATTATTGCTGAAAGCCAGGAAACCCGGGGTATTTGTCGGCTGGGGTGCCCGTTTCAGCGAACCATGGTTGCGCCGGATTGCGGAGTTCCTCAATGCGCCTGTGTGTACCACGCTGCAGGGTTTGAGCGTTTTCCCCGCCAATCATCCGCTGCATACCGGGATGGGGTTTGGGCAATACGCTGTGCCTGCCGCCACGAACGCCTTCAGGGATGGTGACTGCATGTTGGCGGTGGGCACCCGCTTTGGCGAGATTGCCACCGGCAGTTTTGGGATCAAACCACCGGAAAACCTGATTCATATCGACATCAACCCTTTGGTGTTCAATGCCAACTTTCCAGCCAGGGTGGCCATTGAAGGTGACGCCGGGAAAGTGTTGGAAATGCTGAGCGATGCTTTGCTGCGGGAACCCGAACCGTCCAATCAGCGTTCCTCCATTCGTGAGGAAATCCAAAAAGACAAGCACGAGTATGCGTCAGAGTGGCTGCAGCACGACAGCAAAGATCGCGTAAACCCGTTTCATTTCTTTCGCGGATTACGGGGCTCCATGGCGGACGACGACTATGTGGTGGTGGATGACGGTAACCACACGTTCCTCGCGGCGGAACTGCTGCCGGTGCATAAGCCCGGGCATTTTATTTCTCCCACCGATTTCAACTGCATGGGATATGCTGTGCCTGCCGCCATCGGTACCAAGCTGGTGAATCGCGACCAGCGGGTGGCGGCTGTGGTGGGGGATGGTGCGTTTACCATGACGTGTATGGAAATACTCACGGCCAGCCGGCAGAAACTGGGCATTGTTTTCTTTGTGTTCCATGACGGTGAGTTGTCACAGATATCCCAGGCGCAGGAAATTCCCTATAATCGCAAAACCTGCACTACCCTTGAGGGATTGGACGTAGCCGGTGTGGCGAAGGCGACCGGTGCCCGTTTTCTGTCCCTGGAGCGCAATGTTGATGTGGATCAAATAATGGATAAAGCCTGGTCCATGGCAGACGAAAATGTGCCCGTTGTGGTCGATGTGAAAATTGACTATTCCAAACGAACGCGTTTCACTGAAGGGGTAGTGGTTACCAATTTGAAACGGTTTAATCTGGGTACCAAAGCCCGCTTCATCAGTCGGGCGTTGGTGCGCAAAGTAACAGGATAAACATCCCTATGGCCGATCTCAGCAGTGTTTACTGTGGCTTGTTGTTAAAGAATCCGCTGATTGCTTCCGCTTCCCCGCTTACGGCTGAGCTGGCATCAGCCAAGCAACTCCAGTCGGCCGGTGCCGGGGCCGTGGTATTGCCTTCATTGTTCGAGGAATCGGTGCGCAGTGATGAGTCACTGTTGAATCGCTACGCCGATAAGATCAAATCCTACAAAGACGCTTTGGATATTCCCGTCATTGCCAGCCTCAATGGGGTTACCGAAGGTGGCTGGCTTGATCATGCCAAGTATCTGGAAGAGGCTGGTAGTGATGCCATTGAACTCAACATCTATTACATCGCCGCCAGTGTGAGAGAGTCCAGTGATCAGATTGAGCGCCGTTATATCGATCTGGTGTACAAGTTGCGAGCCCAGATCGGTGTCCCTATAGCCGTCAAACTGACCCACCAGTTTTCATCCATTGCACACCTGGTGAAGCGTTTGGAGGATACAGGTGTCAATGGGGTGGTCATGTTTAATCGCTTTTATCTGCCGGACATTGACGTGGAAACCATGTCGGTGACACCGTCTTTGCAATTGAGCAACTCCAGTGAATCTCTGTTGCGGATACGCTGGATTGGTTTGTTGCGGGATCAGGTGAAACTGTCCATGGCCGCTACCGGTGGCATGCACAGTCTGGATGATGTGCTCAAAACCCTGTTGGTGGGGGCCGATGCAATCCAGCTGTGCAGTGTGTTGTTCGAAAAAGGGATTGATGAACTCACTCGTCTCAGGGATCAGCTTGAACACTGGTTGGATAAAAAAGGTTATGACGGGGTGGAATCCATTAAAGGCCTGATGAGTTATGGTAAGGTGAAGGATCCCTCGGGCTTTGAACGCGCCAATTACCTTCAGGTTCTGGAGGAAAACAGCTGAGGGACTGTGTCCTCCCGGCGGTTATTCTCCAGAACCTTGATCCGCATTTAACTCAGCACGTCCTTGAGTTCATCCATCATTAACACCCGTGCAATCTTATCTTCCATATTCTGCGGATTGTCCAGCTGTACCCGTGCCAGATAGGGTGCATATTCCTCCGGTGCAGAGGGATTTTTCAGCGCTCTTACCAGTGCCTTAATGAGTGTGGATTTGTGTTCTGTTTTTGCTTTCATGGCTTTCAGGCAGCGTGCAACCACCAATTCCTCAGTGGTGAAATCGGTACCACAGGGAAATGCCGGAAACATGCCCTTGGCACGGTAGGGTGCCAGCGCTGCTTCCAGCCTTTCGGGCGTATTGTGTCGGTATAGTTCAGGAATCTGGTAATCCTTGGGTATCTTGCCGGCTTGTTTGGCCTTGGCTAACAGCTCCGGCTGGAAGCGGGAGTCAGCGATGTTCAACAGGGCTGCAACAACGTCCTTATCGCATTTGCCCCGAGTGTCCGCAATACCATATTCCGTCACATAAATATCACGCAGGTGGCGGGGAATCGTGGTATGGCCGTAGTTCCAGACAATGTTCGACTGGGTGTTGCCGTTCTTTTCCCGCGTGCTTTTCAGCATCAGAATGGAGCGGGCGCCGTCCAGTTCATGAGCTTGGGCAACAAAGTTGTACTGGCCGCCCACACCGCTCACCACCTTGCCGTTTTCCAGGCCGTCTGAAGTGGCAGCCCCTAACGCCTGCACCAGGAAAACCGTGTTGATAAAACGGGACTTCTGGCGCTGCAAACGTTTCAGCGCCTCGTTGCCATAGAGCTGGTTCACATAACTGATGTTGGTCATGTTGATGGAAGCCAGCGTTTCTTCGCTGA
The DNA here is from genome assembly GCA_002708905.1 of Pseudomonadales bacterium. Taxonomy (GTDB): domain Bacteria; phylum Pseudomonadota; class Gammaproteobacteria; order Pseudomonadales; family Ketobacteraceae; genus Ketobacter. Next base: position 12,853 of record PAPM01000041.1, read on the forward strand.
AGTTTTTCAACCCTTCGTAGAAGGATCGCGGCCCCAGGAAGAAGCCACCGTGCATGATGCGCCCCTGCTTCAAACTGTCCCCGAGGCATTGATTGATAATCACCTGGCGAGACTCCTGAGTATCCAGGGAGACAGCTTCGCCTTGTGGAGTAATCAACCTGCCGGCATCAAGTTTTACTTCGGGTTTGAAGATGCCGAAGTGGGTGAGTGTTTGAATGTCCTGCTCATTCAATACTGAGCCTATGGCGCCAGCTTCAATCAGGGCGTCAAGTGTTTCAATGCTGACCTGCTGGGTGATTTTTCCTGCGTTGAGTAATGCCTGGATAGCCTCATGGTCATAGACTTTGCGCTTCAATATCCCGGTTTTTATCAGGTAATAGAAACCGTCCACGAACATTTCACTGTTACCGTAGAGGCCCTCTTCAAAAGTGCCGGTGCCGCCTTCAGCGTGAATAATTTCTCCGAACTTCTCAGTTATGTTCAGATCCTTGAGAACTGCGTTGAAGGCATCATTCTGTTGATGCCGCAGTTCACAACCATAAACGATCGCATCACCCAGCGAACCAATACCGATTTGCAGAGTGCCGCCGTCAGCGATCAGTGTGCTGGCATGCAGCCCTATCATGTGGTCTACGGTACTGACCGGCATGTTGGGTGGGGCAAAAAGGGAAGAATAGTATTCCTTGTTGTTGATGACGATATCGAAGGTGTCTTCCTCAACCAGGGCATCGTTGCCCATAAACGGCAGGTTCTCGTTCACTTGCCCGATCAGCAGAATGGGTTCCCCCGCTGCTTTCCTCTGCAGCAACACTGGAAACAGGTCCCGGCTGGTTTCCGGGTTGCAACTCATGCTGTAACGATCTTTGCCATCCACCTCCTGGTGCGCCACCAATTGTGCGATCACGTTAATGTTCAACGCCAACAGATCTCGCACCGAGTGGGTATAGTTGGTACTGATATAATTCTGTTGGGCCAGGTCATTACCGAGCATAGCACCGGATTTAAAGAAAAATTCGTGTATAACGATGTTGTCCGGTACCGTTCCCGCCCGTAGATCCCGCATATAGTCCAGGCCGGGATAATTGCCGAAGACGCGCTCCATGAACGGTCCCAGAAATCGTTTTTGCAATCCGGTACCCGGGTCTGGTACTTCAAGAGAGAGGGCAGTGGCGATCATCAGGCGGATACTTGGGTCTGCCTTGGCCCGCTGATAGAGTGCGTTGATCAGCTCCGGAGGTTTGCCCAACCCCAGCGGTAACCCTATCCTGATGTCCTTGCCGATGATGTCGATGATGTCGTTAACGCAGTCTTCTACGTGACTGTGCCGGGTGGGTATTGTCATTCTTGTGATTCCCTGCTTGTTTCTGATCGCTTCCCAATATGCATCATAACCTGAGTGCCGGGAATGATCGAAATCAGATTTTGTCCGTTAAACCGAATCACTCGGTCAAAACAGGGGCTACCACAATTTTTCGGGCTTCCTGGCTGGAGACCGGTCCTTGAAACAGATGCCCCTGCATGGTGTTGCACCCCAGATTCATCAGATAATCCTTCTGCTGTTGTGTCTCTACCCCCTCAGCCACCAGATTCAAGTTGAGCCCTGAAGCCATGGCGGTGATGGCGCTGACTATGCAGGCGTCGCCGCTCTGGTATTGGTTGCTGATATGGCGCAGGAAGGATTCGTGCAATTTTATCGTGTTGATGGGTAGTTTATGCAGGCAGCTAAGTGACGAATAACCGGTACCGAAGTCATCCACTGAAATGGAGAAACCAAGGCGGCTGAGGCGTTTTAACTTGCTGGTAATCAGGTTTAGATCCGTCATCAACAGCTCTTCAGTAATCTCCAGCTCGATCTGGTTAGGCGACACGTTGTGGGCCTTCACTGCGCTCATAAGCATGTTTTCGAAGTCAGCATGCTCTACCTGTTTGGGCGAGAAGTTCACGGCAATGGTCAGGATGGGGTTGGCCCATTCCTCCAGGTCAGCACATACGCGATTGATAACCCAGTTGCCTAACTCTATGATAATTCCGGTTTCTTCTGCTACATGGAGAAACTGGGCAGGATTCAGGATGCCCCGCTGGGGATGGTTCCAGCGCACATAGGCTTCCAACGCATAGACCCCGGAAGTCTGCACGTTGTAGATGGGCTGATACTCCAGGAACAGCTGTTCACCCTCCACACATTGGCGCAGATCCTGTTCCGTAGTCAGCCGCTCCGCGTAGGACTGGTTCATTTTCTCGTTGAAGAACTGATAGCCGTTTTTACCATGACTCTTGATGTGATACATGGCGATATCCGCATTCTGGATCAGTTGCTCGATCTGCTCGCCGTGATCCGGATAGATTGCAATGCCGATGGATCCGCTGACGTATAATTCGTGGTTTTCAATAAAGAAAGGCTGTTTCAGCTCGTGCAGTATTTTTTTGGCGATGATGACAGCGTCTTCCTGGCTGCGAATATTGGGCAGCAGCAGGGTGAATTCATCCCCGCCAAAGCGCGACAGGGTATCGCCTTCCCGCAGTATTTCACTGGTGCGCCGGGCCACTGCCTGTATCAGTTGGTCGCCAATGGTGTGGCCGAGGGAATCGTTGATCAGTTTGAAACGGTCCAGGTCCACAAACATCACGGCAACTTTGGAACCGCTGCGTTTGCTGTGTGAAATTGCCAGCGACAGCCGGTCGCGGAACAGGGTTCGATTCGGCAGACCCGTCAGCAGGTCATGGTAGGCCTGGAACCGCATCAGGGATTCAGCCTGTTTGCGATCCGTGATGTCCCGTGCAATACCGTAAGTACCGCGAAACTGGGGTTTACTGTTGCGCCGGTCGATTTCATAGATACCCATGGCGCTGATTTCAAAAGGCATGGAGAGGGAAGTGGTTTTGTCCTCGCCGTTCAGGTAGAGCCGCTTGCGCAGGTGCAATTCGCTGCGCTGTTCCACCCGCTTGATTGCACGCCGTTCATTAAACACATAGGGATGCTGTTTGCATTCTTCTTCGCTCATCAGCGTGCTGAAGTGCTTGCCGATCAGCTCTTCCTTGCTGATATTCAACAGCTTTTCAACCCGGTCGTTGATGAAATTGATTTCACCCCGTTCATTCAGAATGTAAATGATGTCCGGTGAATTATTAACGAGAAAGCGATGCATCTTTTCGGATTGTTTGATGCGCTCCTGCAGGGTATTGACTTCGAACTGAATGCGTCGCTGATTCAGGACTTCCTTGATGGTCTTGTCCAGTTCAACAGGATTGTAAGGTGCCACCAGAGGATAAATATTGGGATGGTTAAGCCGATTGGAAAATTCGCCAAACAATCCCGCGTCACAGAGGGCGATGATGGGCAGTTGATTGCGCTTTTCCCGCACGAAATCAAACAACGCATTCCAGCGGGCAGGTGTGTGGCCTACGGCCAATACAATCAGGTCAAAATTTGAACGGCGGATCAGGTCGAGTGCGCTGTCACAGCCATCAACGCCCTTGAATTGATAGCCCTGGGATTCGGAAAACCCACTCAGGCTTTTTAGGGAAAGTTGATTTTCACTGATTAACAACAGGTTGTGCGTGTATCCTTGCTTTGTTGTTGTCATGTTGGCGGGCTCGCAGGGTTATCCGGTCGAGTATACACACAATCAGCAGGGAACTGACACCGATTGGCTCGCAGGGGGAGTATATAGCCCTGAGCGATTCATGAGCAATTGCGATAAGCGAAAAATTTTATGTGACATGGTTCACGAAATGCGGTCGGCGCCTTCATGAGGCTGTCATGCTGTTGTCACGGGGGGAGCGTAAAACTAGAGGGAGCAAAGCCCATCTGCCAAGTAAATCAAGAACTTAGCACAAAAAATGTTTGCCTGACTGAGGAAATGTGTTCTACATTCTTAGGTAAATTAAAGCAGAAATTGACCGACGCGGGAACCCTTGTTCCGCAAATGCCCTCAAGGAGAACAACAAGGGAATTCAAGACCTCAAACCTTTCCACTTTCACCGGGACCACAGAATTAGGGAGGGACGAAGAAGACAGCACTACGGCTTTGGGAGCCGGTTACTCTTAAATATTCTTCTTGAGGAATGCGAATGAGCAGCAAAGCAGAAAGTACCAAGAAAGCGTATGTAATCGATACCAACGTATTAATTCACGATCCGAATTCAATCCTCAATTTCGACGAGCATCTCGTTGTCATACCCATCACAGTCCTGGAAGAACTCGATAAACTTAAGAACGGTAATAAATCCATCGCTGCAGATTGCCGGTCGGCCATTCGCCTGATCGACAGTGTTATCGCAGACAGTCCCACTGAGCGTTTGCAGAAAGGTGTGCCGATTCCCCGTAACAACGGCACCAGTCATCTGGGCAAACTGGCCATCATGATGAACAAAACCGGGGAACCACCGGAAGCCTGCCTGCCCAACGACAATAACGACAACAAGATTATTAACCGCGTCGTGCAGATGCAACTGGAAAACCCGGAATACAATTTCGTATTGGTGACCAAGGACATCAACATGCGCCTGAAGGCGCGCGGTTGCCGGATTCATGCAGAAGATTATCACAACGATCAGCTTATATCGGATGTAAAACAGCTGACCACGGGTTATCACGAATTTGAAGGCTCGTTCTGGGATCGCGTGTCTCATGTGGACACCATTCAGCGGGATAATGGAACCTTCCATTCCCTGGCCCGTGGCGTGTTCGATGGCCAGTTGTTCCTCAACCAGTACATTCTGGATGATCAGGAATTTCTGGCGCGCATTGAAGAGGTAACTGATGAACATGTGCTGATCAAACACATCAAGCGCGAATCCATCATGCATCAATCCGCCTGGGGCTTGCAGCCGCGTAATATCTATCAGGCCATGGCGCTGCATGCCCTGTTGGATAACGACATCCATCTGGTGAACCTCACCGGGCCTGCCGGTTCCGGTAAAACCATTCTGGCGTTGGCGGCGGCCATTGAGATGACCGTGGCCCACAAGATGTACAACAAGATCATTGTGACCCGATCAACGCCACCGCTGGCGGAAGATCATGGCTTCCTGCCGGGTACCGAAGAAGAGAAGATGGATCCCTGGCTGGGGGCTATTACCGACAACATCGAAGCGTTGCATATTCAGGACGAAAGCCCTCAAGGCAGTATTGAATATGTGAAGGAACGGGCCAATATCCAGTTCAAGGCTTTGAACTATATCCGGGGGCGTAGTTTTCAACGCAGCTTGATCCTGATTGACGAATCCCAGAACCTGACACCGCACCAGATGAAAGCCATTATCACCCGTGCCGGGGAGGGCAGTAAGGTGATTTGTCTGGGTAACCTGGCCCAGATTGATACCCCTTACCTGAGTCCCATCAGTTCCGGATTAACTTACATGACAGAGCGCTTCAAAGGCTTCAGGCACAGCACCAGTCTGCGTTTGAACGGTATTCCCCGCTCCTTGCTGGCGGAATACGCAGAAGCTAATCTGTAATCACAGGCGTGGACACACGGCCCGCCCGGCGGGCCGTTGTTCGTTCCGGTATTCCATGCCGTAACATTAAATTTTACGAGGGGTTAATGTGCATCACTTTTTTGCGTACGTGTCCAAACTCAAATACATCCTGCGTTGGGGCCTGAAACGCAATGTTGAAAATGAAAACGTAAAAGAACACAGCTTTGATGTGGCCACTATCGCCCATGCCCTGGCATTGATTCGCAATCGTTTGTATGGAGGAGATCTGGATGCCAATGAGATCGCTGTTATTGCAATGTACCACGATGCGTCCGAGGTGTTGACCGGGGATCTGCCCGGCCCCATCAAATACTTCAATCCCACCATCGCGGAAGCCTATAAAGAGGTGGAAAAGGCGGCTAAATCCAAGTTGTTGACTATGTTGCCGGATGAGCTGCAGGACGATTACGCCGGTTTGATCAATGATCATGATCTACCGGTCCAGACCCGCAAGTTGTTGAAAGCGGCCGATGTGCTGTCAGCCTACATAAAGTGCATTCATGAAGTGGATTCCAACAACCATGAGTTTCAGGTGGCCAAGCAGCGGGTGGAGGGGTTGTTGGCCAGCTATGATTTGCCGGAAGTCTCCTATTTCATGGAGAAGTTCCTGCCCAGTTACCGGTTGACCCTGGACGAGCTGGGGTGATCGGCGGGATTAATCCAGCAGCAGGCGATCGATGATCAGCGCATAGAAGCCTGCGTTACCCTCACAACTGAAATACCACCCCAAATGCTGGTGGCAGCGCTGACAGTAGCAGTATTGCCATGAGAAGCCTTCAAACCAGCTGAAATAGTCCGTTGGTTTCCCACTCACCTCTACTCCTTCTGCCTGATGATAAGTCTGCAAATCGAAGCCCAGTCCGGAGGGATTGGTGAAAAAATGATTGGTTTGGCCTTCTATTGGGGTCAGGAATTCATTGCTGGTGAGGTAGTTCAGGCAGCTTTTGCAGCGTACTTTGGCGCGGGCGGGTTTTACTTCGTCCCGCGATTCCGTTTCCGGGGCCGGTTCCAGTTCCAGAGTGTGCAACCATTGATCAAAAGGTTGTTCTTTGGGTGGTTCGTGATCGAGAAGATGCATGACCGAAGCTGTCCATGACTTTGACTTGCCAGTTTAGCACTGCTTTAGCGGTCTCTCCATTTAGCGGAAGGTGGAAACAAAGAGCCCCCGGAGTGCGGGGGCTAAATAAACGCAGGAGAAGATAAAAAGGTTATCAGGCCGTAATCTTGGCCCGCAATTCTTGAGTCTTGGCTTGAACTTCACGCAGTTGGGTGGTGACGGTTTCCCGCACTTCTGCCAACTTCGGCTTGATGTCCTTGGCATAGGTTTTCTCAGCTTGCTGCTTGGCATAAGCTGAGATCATGGTGGCATTCCAGTTCAGGCGGAAGCGGTTATCATAGGTTGCCACATCCAGGTTGCGCAGAAAATCACGTACCGTGGGGTTGGCCTTGCGCAGTTCTTCAACCAGCTCTTGCAGGTCGATTTTCTCAGCGCTGGTGTCAACGCCCAGTTCCTGCAGAATGCGTTGACCTTCCAGTTTGGCAACTTCCAAGCCCTTGCCGAATTCAGCCTGCAGCTTCTCGCCTTGCTTTTTGAGCTGGTCCAGCTGAACTTTGACTTTGTCTTGAATCATGGTGGTTCCTCACACTTACGATATTGGGTTTGCAGTCGATGAGGTGATTCTATTGTCGAAAATTAGAATGTTCTTACTAAATCCTGTGTTTTCAGTGCAGAATCCGGAGTTTTGGCAGTCGTTTAGGGGTGGTTATGGGTAAGTTTCTGATATTACTGGGCGTAGTGATCGCGGTGGTCGGTCTGGTGTTGGTCTATGCGCCCGGACTGCTGAGCTGGTTCGGCAAGTTGCCTGGCGACTTACGCTGGCAGAATGAAAAAGGGGGCGTATTCTTTCCCATTACATCCATGATCATCGTCAGCGTGGTGCTGACGGTGATCATGAATCTGATTGGGCGTCATTGAAGGTTGTCCGAGAATCAGGCGTCTTCCCTGTGGGCCAGTTCGGCCCAGAGGTCATGCTCGTCCGCCTGGAAGATCTTGGCAGTGACCATATCGCCGGGCATCAACTCGGTCTCGCCGTTCAGGAACACCAGCCCGTCGATCTCCGGGGCATCGGCAGCGGTGCGGCCAATAGCGCCTTCTGCGTCCACTTCGTCAATGATAACGTCCATGGTTTTGCCGATCTTTGCCTGCAGTTTCTGAGCGGAAATCCGGGACTGAACCTCCATAAAGCGCTCGAAGCGTTCCTGCTTCACTTCCTCCGGTACGGCCCCATCCAGTTGGTTCGCGGTGGCACCTTCCACAGCGGAGTATTTGAAACAGCCCACGCGATCCAGCTGGGCTTCTTCCAGCCAATTCAACAGAATCTGGAAGTCCTGTTCGGTCTCGCCGGGGAAGCCCACAATAAAGGTACTGCGCAGGGTCAGGTCCGGGCAGATGGAGCGCCATTTATGAATGCGCTCCAAAGTGTTTTCCGCGTGGGCGGGGCGTTTCATGGCTTTCAATACCGATGGGCTGCCGTGCTGGAAGGGAATGTCCAGGTAGGGCAGAATTTTGCCGTCCGCCATCATGGGGATGATTTCATCCACATGGGGGTAGGGGTAAACGTAGTGCAAGCGCACCCAGACCCCAAAGCTGGAAAGGGCTTCACACAGCTCTTTCATACGGGTCTTCAGGGGGCGGCCTTGCCAGAATCCGGTACGGTATTTGGTGTCCACGCCATAGGCGCTGGTGTCCTGGGAGATCACCAGCAATTCCTGCACGCCGGCTTGTACCAGTCGCTCGGCCTCATCCATTACGTCGCCTACCGGGCGACTCACCAGATCCCCGCGCAGGGACGGGATGATGCAGAAGGTGCAACGGTGGTTGCAGCCCTCGGATATCTTCAGATAGGCGTAATGACGGGGCGTCAGCTTGATGCCCTGGGGCGGCACCAGATCGGTAAAGGGATCATGCTGCTTGGGCTGCGGAACATATTTATGCACTGCGCCCACCACCTCTTCATAAGCCTGGGGGCCGGTTACGCTCAGCACCTGAGGATGGATGGAGGTGATCTGCTGGGCGTCACCCCCCATACAGCCGGTCACGATTACCTTGCCGTTTTCCTGCAGGGCTTCGCCGATGGCCTCCAGGGATTCGCGTTTGGCATCGTCGATAAAACCACAGGTATTGACCACCACCACGTCCGCGTCCTCATAGGTGGGTACGATGTCGTAGCCATCGGTTCGCAGCTGGGTGAGAATGCGCTCTGAATCCACCAGGGCCTTGGGGCATCCCAGGGAGATGAATCCTACTGTCTTGCGGCTGTCGCTCATAAATACCTGATACTCTTGAAACTTTTAGTGGTCTGCCGGGCTGCCTCGGTTAGCATGCTGCACCGGAACTGGCCAAAAAGGCGCAGTAGTTTGGTTTTTGCCGGCGGAATTGTCAAATAGATGATGCATCCAGCCGAACTACAACCTGCATTGTATCCAAGTTGCCCAAATCACTGAAAAAATTGTTGACTCATTGGCGGTCACTCCTTAATATTCGCGCCCACACCATATGAATGCGGGTGTAGCTCAGTGGTAGAGCCCTTCGTTGCCAACGAAGCTGTCGTGAGTTCGAACCTCATCACCCGCTCCAAAATCTTAAAGCCCGAAGTCGTCATGGCTTCGGGCTTTTTGTTTGTCCGGATTTCATTTTTGCGCCTCTACCTAACCCGTTTTATTTGTGCTCAAATGGGTGTCCATTTCAGAAAGGAATACTGAGGCTAACAATGTGGAGACCTACTGGTGGCAGGCTGCAATTGCTGGAGCAGCGCCTTAACGACGGCATGCTGAACGGCAAACCAATATACATCCATTATTCAACCGAAGACGGCATTAACAAAATTGTTAAAGACCTGGAAATTACCGATGTGCGGCGCAATGAAACGCGGCCCGGTTCCAGTGTCGGCATCTATCTTTGCCCCGGCCACCATACTTTCAATCCCGAAAACGTGTGGATGCTTTTGTTTTTAGGCAATGAGCGTTACCGTGACCGCGGTGATCATGTTGTGGTGTTCGCGTGGAATCCTCCGTCCAAACCCATAGATCAACCTGTTACATCCGGCTCGTGGGCGCGGGAGTTGATCTATCAGGGTGGTTCGGTGAATTTCACCAGAGAGGATTTGATCTACTGTGGGCCGAACCCTTTCCTCAACGTTTTTGAAACGGAAAACCCAAATATTTAGCCTGATCGCTGCTGTCAGTTTTAGCCTGGATAATACACTTGCCGTGCCTTATCCAGGATTTCACACAGATTCTCCGCTGCGTCCACCGTGCGTGGAGTAGAGCGCGTGTACATGTCTTGATCCACAAAAAACAGCATATTGTTTTTCACCGCATCCATACTGCCCCAGGTGGACCATTTCTGCTTCCAATCTTTGATGGAGCGCTTGCCGTGATGGCCTCCGGTGAGCATCACCTGGGGATTGCGGGTGACAATGGCTTCAACGCTGACGATGGGGGAGGCTTCGCTAAGGTCAGCAAACACGTTAACGCCGCCACAGAGAGTGTAAAGGTCGGAAATGAAATGCCCGCCAGCCAGTGTGTAGAGAGGGTCTTCCCAGACTTGATAAAACACCCGTATGGGTTTCTTGTGAGAGTGCTTTTGCCTGAGTGCGGCGCGGCGTTGATCGTATGCTTCAGCAGACTGGTTGGCGAACGCTTCCGTTGCAGTGAGTTTGCCGAACTGACGGATATTATGACTGATGCTGTCCATGGTTTTGGGATCACTCATGTACACCGGGATGTTCAGCAGCTGCAGCTTCTCCACGGTTTCGGCGCTGTTGCCTTCGTACCAGCCGATGATCAGATCCGGATTTAGCGACAGAATGCGCTCGAAGTTGACCTGGTTATAGCCGCCCACCTGGGGAATGGCTTTGGCTGCTTCCGGATAATCGCTGTAGTTCACTGTGCCGACAATGCGGTCACCGGCACCGGCTGCGAACAACACTTCGGTTATGTGCGGTGCCAAAGACACTATACGCTGCGCAGGGCCGGACAGCTCCACCTGGCGCTTGCCGTCATCAATCAGGGAGATAGGGGATGCCTGCAGCATCCCACAGAAAAAAAAGGGTAAGATCAGGTTAAACCACTTCACCATGTATTCCTTGGGTCGGTTCTTTGGCAGCACGGGGTTTTGCGTGCTCACTCTGTTCCATCTGAGTGGCGGTGGAAGCCGGTGCTGTTCGCCGTGGATGAATAAAACGGGACAGCAGTATAATCATGCTGGGCAGGAACAGGAAGTCGAATACCAGGGCAATCACAATGGTCATGGAGACCATAATGCCGAGAATGGCGTTGACGTTGAAATCGGACAGCGCCAGCATGCCAAAGCCCAGACTGAGCACCACCGTGGTGGTCAGCAATGCCGCCCCTACGTGCTCGAAGGCGTAATGGATGGCGGCCTTAACATCGCCGGTTTCCTGATATCCCCGCAGGTACTTCGCCATGAAATGCACAGTGTCATCCACCACGATACCCAGGGTGATACCAAATACCACGGCCACCGCCAGATTGACTTCTCCCACGGTAAACCCCCAGATTCCCAGCATGATTGCGGCAGGGAAGGCATTGGGAATAATGCTCAGCACACCCAGCTTCCAGGAACCCAGGGCGACGATCAAAAGCAGCGAGATAATAATGGTGGCAATCACGGTACCGTTGATCATGCTTTCAATGTTTTTCTGGCCAATCGCAGCGAACATGATGGAGGGACTCGCTCCCACTGCAGCGAGCTCCGGTGCGTTTTCCGCAAACCATTGTTGGGCGTTGGCTTCCATCGCCAGAATGTCTTTGGCCTTGGCGCCTTTGATGCTCACGGTGATGCGCATGGCGGATTTGTTCATGTCCACCTGATTGTTCACATCCATCCCGAACGGTAATGACATTTCATACAGCAATTGGTATTGGGATGCATGTTCGCGGTTTTCCGGCAGGGTGTAGTAGGCGGGATCATCCCCGTGCATGTTTTTGTTCAGTCGTTTCAATGTGTCCGTGAAGGAAAATACATGGGTGACCATGGGTTGCTGGCGGTACCATTGCACGAAGGCATCCACCTTCTTGAGGAAATCAGGATCATTGATGCCCTGTTCCAGATGGGTATCCAGTGCGTATTCAATCATGTTTACCCCATTGAGATTTGCTTCGGTAAAGTCCGCCGCCCGCCGCACCTCTATGGTTTCCTTGAAATAACCAAAATTGTCATCGTTCAGTTCGTTCTCGCCCACAAAAGAGATACATCCGATCGCTACTGACAAACTGATGAAGAACAGTTTTTTGGGATGCCGAATGGTGAAGTCAGCCAGGTGCCCAAACATAACACTGCGTTCTGTATCCACTTTTGGCGCCTTGCGCGTGAACCATAAAATAAGTTGAGGCATGATGGTCAAGGTGAACAAAAATGCAAAGAAAACACCGATTGCGGACACCAGCCCAAGTTCCCGAAACGGCGGTGATTCACTGGACTGCATGCTCAGAAAGCCGATGGCAGTGGTCAGGCTGGTGAGAAAAATCGGTTTGGTATTGATGTCCAGACTGGTCAGCAGTGCTTCTTTACGATCCAGCCCGCGCCGCAGGCCGGTTAAGTAAGTGGAGAGCAGGTGAATGCAATCCGCCACCGCCAGGGTCAATATGATAATGGGCGAGGCAAAGTTAATATTGTTGATGGGAATGCCCAGCCAACCCATGGAGCTGACCGCAATGACGACGCTGAATATGATGATGCCAACGGTAATGAAGGTCCCTGAAATAGAGCGCAACAGCACACCAACCAGAATGATGATTACCAACAGCATTAACGGCACCAGGGTTTCGGTGTCCCGCTGATTCATTTCATTAAAGGCATTATTCAACGGCGTTACGCCGGTCAGCATTACTTCCATCTGTGGATAGAGGCTTGCGAACTCGGTGCGGATCTCCCGTACTTTGGACATCACCTCCGGAATCGCCAGGGTTTGATCCTCCGGCAAATTGAGCTGCACATTGATGGCGCTGACGTGGCCATTGGGTGAGATCAGGCGATGCACCAGCAACGGTTCGTTGATGGCGATATCCTTGCGCCAGGCAATCTCTTCATCGGAAAGGCTGTCAGCGTCTATAACGAGATCCTCTACCATCAGATCGTCGCCATCCACCACCGTGTTCTGAAAGTTGGTGATGGAATCCACCCGCTGTGAGTAGGGGATCTGCCAGGCAGCTTCGGTCAGTGCTTCGATGGCTTGCAGGTTTTCCCGGGTGAATATCTCGCCGTCCGCCGGGTTCAAAACCATCAGCACGTTGTCACTGGCGCTGAAGCGTTGCTGTATCGACTCGTTGGCGACCAGCTGGGGGTTGTCCGCTTCAAAAAAGATTTTGTAGTCGGATTTAACGGTGAGCTTGGTGGCCCCAAATCCAACCAAGCCAATGGCAAGTAGGCTGAATATGAACAGCAAAAGGCGATATTTTACCAACCAGATCGAAATTGAATGATGCATGTAGTCAGTCCTTTGCAAGCAGTTTTTCCAAATGTTGGAAGGTATTTTTATAAGTGGTGTGGTAATCGTATTCGGTGCTTAGTGGATGCCATTGGTATCCGTCCAGCAGGCAACTCATTTGGTTGAGCAGCAGGGCATTGGTTTCGGATAATTCAAGACCGGTAATCAGATCCCGGGCGCTGTCCAACACCAACATGCCGAAACTCATTGCCCACAATCCAAGGCACAAATCGTCTATCCTGGTTCCTTGCTTTAGAGTGAGATCACCGGACTGAATGGCCAGCTGAATAACAGCACGGATCGCATTCATGACGAGGGTATCTACTTGATCCATCCGCTCCAGTCGCTCCGGGGATGCCTTCTCCCGGATGTTATTGGTGCGGGCGGCGATCAGCAGATCAAATTCCTCCGGGAAGTGTTGGGTATAGAGCTGATACCCCACTCCGATGCAAATGATCTTTTCCCGACTGTTGCCTTCCCAGGTCAGGGATTGCTGAAACATCTCGTACATCAATCCAAGGCTGTCCAGGCATAGGCCGCAGAGGATGTCTTCCTTGCAACTGAAGTGCTTGTAGACAGTGCCTTTGGCGTACTCGGTTTGTTCAGCAATTTTATCCATGGTGAGGGCCGAGATGCCCTCCTGACGAATGATGTTTCTCGCGGTATCCAAAAACAGCTTTTCCCGCTGCTCGAATTCCCGCTGGCGTCTGGATTGGGTGTTCAAAATGAATACTCCGTCATAGTGTGACGTTTCGTCACATTTTCATCAGGGCGTGCCATTTTGTCAATCAGATATTCTGGTATAGTGAAATCAGGTGATTGGGGCTCAACCAGTAGTAGGATGGTAAAGCATTGATGGATAAACCCATTTTGGAACAATTGCACCCGGAGTTAATCCCGTCCTTGGCCCAGGTGCCGAGGGGTGTTCCCGCAACTTTGGTGACTCGACATTCCATTCGCGAGCAGCCGAAAAACCGCTTCGCCGGCTATGACGTTCCCTTAACGCCGGAGGGCGTAGAGCTGGCCAGGGAATGGGGGCGCAGCCTGGACCGGCCCATTGCGGCCCTGCACTCCAGCCCGGTGGGGCGTTGCGTTGAAACCGCCGAGGCTATGGCGCAGGGCGCCGGTGTGGCGTTGCCGGTCACCACCCATAGCAGCCTGGTTGAGCCCGGTAGCTATGTGGTCGACCTGCCGGTGGCGGGGCCCTATTTTATGAAACTGGGCCCACTGGCCTTTGCGCGCAAGCACTTACGGAATGAGGTCCGGGGCGTACTGTCACCCCAGGAAGGGGCGCTGCGGCTGCTGCAGCACTTCCGTGACAGCCTTCTGCAGCCTGGCACTCTGACCGTGCATGTTACCCATGACACCATTCTTGCCTCGTTCATCTACTTTCTCAGGCGGGAATCTGAGATTGAAGAAGCCCATTGGCCCTGGATGATGGAAGGGGCCTTTCTGTGGTTTGAGGATGATGTGGTCTCCTGGCTATGGCGTGGGGAGGTGGGCAGCCTCCATCTGGACGAGTTCTCCTGATTTATGGTTTCCGCGTAAGGTTTCCGTATAATGCCCCCTCAATTGATTTGTTCAGGCGTTACATGACCACGGCACACTCTGTTACCGCTTTATTGGTAAAAGATCTCAAGAAAACCTACTCCGGAGGCTTCGAAGCACTGAAAGGCATCAGCTTTGAGGTGAAATCCGGTGACTTCATGGCGTTGCTGGGCCCCAATGGGGCCGGTAAATCCACTACCATCGGCATTATCAGTTCCCTGGTGAACAAAAGTGCCGGCACTATCAGCATTTATGGCGAGGATATTGATCGCAATTTTGCCGCTGCCAAAATGAATATCGGTGTGGTGCCTCAAGAGTTCAACTTCAATCAGTTTGAAAAGGTGGGAGACATCGTTCGTACCCAGGCGGGGTATTATGGGATCGACAGCAAAACCGCAGCAGTACGTACCGAGAAATACCTCAAGCTGCTGGATCTGTGGGACAAACGGGAAGAGCGTTCCCGCATGCTGTCCGGGGGCATGAAGCGGCGCCTGATGATCGCCCGGGCACTGGTGCATGAACCCCGCTTATTGATTCTGGATGAGCCTACAGCTGGTGTGGACATTGAATTGCGCCGTTCCATGTGGACTTTCCTGAAGGAATTAAACCAACAGGGCACCACAATTATCCTCACCACCCACTATCTGGAAGAAGCTGAGCAGCTGTGCCGCAGCATCGCGATTATCGATCACGGCGAGATAATTGAACAAAGCTCCATGAAGGCATTTCTGTCCAAACTGGACCGGGAAACTTTCGTGTTGGATCTGGGTAAAGACATTGAAGCAACGCCGGAGCTGGAGGGCGTTACTGCTGTGCTGGTGGATTCCCATACCCTGGAAGTGGAAGTGTCCAAGCAGGCGCCATTGAATGCCATATTTGAAAAGCTCACTGCGTTGGATATTCCCGTGACCAGTATGCGCAACAAGGCCAATCGGCTGGAGGAGCTGTTTGTGTCCCTGGTAGAGAGGAAGCGTTGATATGAATTGGCAACAACAGTTCAATGCCTTCAGTACCATTGTCAGAAAAGAAATCCGCCGCTTTATGCGGATCTGGGTGCAGACGCTGATTCCTCCCGCCATCACCATCGCTCTGTATTTCGTGATCTTTGGCGAGTTGATCGGGCGCCGCATCGGACAGATTGGTGACTATTCCTATATGGAATACATTGTGCCCGGCCTGATCATGATGTCGGTGATCACCAATTCCTATTCCAATGTGGTGTCTTCGTTTTTCAGTACCAAGTTCCAACGTAGCATTGAGGAAATGCTGGTATCGCCCATGCCCAACTATGTTGTGATCGGTGGCTTTGTGCTGGGTGGTGTGGCCCGGGGTATCGCTGTGGGTGCCATTGTTACCCTGTTGTCGTTGTTCTTCGCCCATCTCAGCGTTGAGAATATCTGGATTACTATGAGTATGGTGGTGTTGACCGCAATTCTGTTTTCCCTGGGTGGATTTATTAATGCGGTCTATGCGGGCTCTTTCGATGATATCTCCATTGTGCCCACCTTTGTGCTGACGCCGCTGACCTATCTGGGTGGAGTGTTTTATTCTATTAAAATGCTGCCGGATTTCTGGCAAGGGGTTTCCCAGGTTAATCCCATCGTCTATATGGTGAATGGTTTCCGTTACGGTATTCTGGGTATATCCGATATCAGTATTGGTTTTGCCTACGGCATGGTGATCACCTTTATTGTATTGCTGTACGGCTGGGCACATTGGCTATTGAAATACGGCGTGGGGATTCGCAGCTGATGAGTGACCAACAACACGGCCCTTTAGGGCAAGCCAGTAGCTATCCGGATCAATACGATCCCAAACAGTTGCATCCCATTCCCCGTGAGCTGGGGCGTTCGGAAATTGGCGTGACGGCGCCGTTGCCGTTTTTCGGTGAAGACATCTGGAATGCCTATGAGCTTTCCTGGTTGAATGCCAAAGGCAAACCCATGGTGGCCATGATGGAGATGCGGGTGCCTGCGACTTCACCCAACATTGTGGAATCCAAATCCCTCAAGCTGTATTTAGGATCGTTTAACCAGTGGGTGGTGGAGTCTGCTGAAGAATTGCAGGCAATTATTCGCCGTGATGTGAGCGCAACGGTTGGCGTGGATATCAGTGTCAGCTTGCTGCCTTTGCAGCAACAGGGTTCGTTTGCTGTGCAGTCACTTCCCGGCCGCTGCCTAGATGATCTGGATGTGGACGCCATCCACTATGAAGTGGATTCGAACCTGCTGAGGGTGGCAGAAGGTGTTGTCAGAGAAACGCTGCACAGCCATCTGCTGCGTTCCTGTTGTCCGGTGACAGGGCAACCGGATTGGGCCAGTGTGGTGATCGATTATGAAGGGCAACGAATTGATGAAGCCGGTCTGCTGCAGTACCTGATTTCCTTTCGCAATAATCAGGAGTTCCATGAGCAGTGTGTGGAGCGGATCTTTACCGATATCACCCGGCGCTGTGTGCCCAAACGTCTCAGTGTGTATGCGCGCTATACCCGTCGTGGCGGAATCGATATCAATCCGTTTCGTTGCAGTGAGTCGATCACGCAGCAGAATCTGCGCATGATTCGACAGTAGCGTTTTTAAGGTCGGGGGATCAGGGCGTTGGTCCCAGGGGGAAACCCAAGCCTACCCAGAACGCAAATACCAGGCTCCAGCCAATCAGAAATGCCAGGGAGTAGGGCAGCATCAATGACATAATGGTGCCCACACCAAGGTCAGATTTGTAGCGCTGCATGAATGCCACCACCACACCAAAGTACGGCATCAAAGGGGTAATGATATTGGTGCTGCTGTCCCCAACCCGATAGGCTGCCTGCACATTTTCCGGTGCAATCCCCAACAGCAGGAACATGGGAATAAACACCGGCGCCAGCAGCGACCACTTGGCGGATGCACTGCCCACCAGCAGATTAATGAAGGCCGACATCAGAATAAAAATCGAGAGCAGAAAAACCGGGGGCAGTGCCAGCGCGTGCAGCCAGTTGGCCCCTTTGATGGCCAATACCATCCCCATGTTGGACCAGCCAAAGTAATTCACAAACTGGGCGGCAAAGAACATCAACACCAGATAACTGGCCATGGTGGCGAAGGTGTCTTCCATGTCCTTGATTACACTGCCTTTGGTTTGATAACGCTTCAACGTCATGCCATAGGCTACCCCACAGAGGGCGCCGATCAGGGAGATCACAGAGACGATGCCTTTGATAAAAGGGGACTGGCTGATTGTGCCGGTGGCTGGGTCACGCAGAATACCCTGTTCGGGAACCAGGCCTAACCCAATCAGTAGCAGAGCCGCCACTAACACCAACCCCGCATTGCGCAATCCCATGGATTGCTGCGCGGTGTGTTCCAGGTTGCCGCTGTCGTTGGCTGTGCTGCTCCAGGCCGGTAAGGCGGGGAGTGTCACCTTCTCAGTGATCAGTGTTCCCAGGGCAGTAATAAGAAACGTGGAACCCACGATAAAATAATAATTGGCCACCACCGCCACTTCCCGCTCCGGTTCAATCAAGCGGGCGGCTTCGGTGGAAATGCCGGCCAGCACTGCATCAATAGGCCCGATCAACAGGTTTGCGCTGTATCCGCCCGATACTCCGGCGAACGCCGCTGCCATACCGGCCAAGGGGTGCTTGCCGGCGCTGGCGAAAACGATTCCGGCCAATGGAATCAAAACAACGTAGCCCGCATCTGCCGCCAGGCTGCTCATAACCCCTGCGAAGACCACAATCGCAGACAGGGCCCTGCCGCCTGCTTTAGCCACCATCCGGTTCAGCAGAGCACCCAGCAAACCGGATTTTTCGGCTATGCCCAAACCCAACATGGCGATCAGGACTGTACCGACGGGGGCAAACTGGGTGAAATTGCTGACGGTTTTGGTGAGAATTTTATGCAAGCCGTCCTGGCTCAACAGGTTGGTTACCGATACGATGCTGCCGTCCACCGGGTGAATGGCGCTGCTCCCCAGCATGGACAGCAGCCAGGATAAAACCAGTACCAGTAAACAAAACCAGATAAACAGGGTGGTGGGGTGAGGCAGCCGGTTACCCAGGGTTTCAACGTGTTTAAGAAACGTGAGTACCGGTCGCTTACCCATGTCAGACGATCAACTTATCCCGAATCCGTTTGGCGGCCTCTTCCAAAGCTTCCACTACGGTGTCTTTGTCGTAATTGCGGATCTTGTCGATGTCCACAAACAGGGTAAAGCCATCCTTTTCACATTCCAGGAAGCTTTGGGTGGCGCCCAGTTCCTTGCGCAGGTCCACGATTTCATAAATGGCCACGGTTTTGCTGAATCCTTTTACGTTAATCTGGCCACGGTCACGACACATAATCACATCCCGCACCAGGTTATAGGTGGATTCCGCGATCAGGATTTCACCCGGTTGGGCCACGGATTCCAGGCGGCTGGCCAGGTTCACTTCCCGACCGATGATGGTGTAATCCATACGGGTTTCAGCGCCGAAGTTGCCCACAGTACAGTAACCTGTATTGATCCCCATGCGCACCTGTAGTGGTTTGCTGATGCCTTCTTTACGCCACTGCTGGCGTAGTAACTTCATTTTCTTCCGCATTTCCAGGGCCATGGACACGCAGGCGATGGCATCCTGCTTCTGGCCGCGGGAAGTGGGGTCGCCGAAGAAGATGAGGATGGCATCACCTACAAATTTGTCGATGGTGCCGCCGTACTTCAAGGCGATGCGGGACATTTCGGTAAAGTAACTGTTGAGCAGGTCGGTCAGCGCTTCCGGCTGGAGTTCTTCCGAGATCTCGGCAAAGCCCTTGATGTCGGAGAAAAACACCGTGAGCTTTTTACGCTGGGTCTCCAGTTTTACATCGGTCTGCCCGGAGAAGATGGAGCCCCAAACCTGTGGCGGCAAATACTTGGAAAGCTTGCGGGACAGGTTGGCGGATTCTTTCTGGCGTCGTTTCAACTCATCCTGGATGGAAATCAGGGTCCGTGCCTGTTTGAACGAGAAGTAACCCAGGGCGGTGGAGTAGACCGTCAGGCTCAAGAGGCCAACGGTGAGCGTTGCAACGCTGGGAGGCTCCAGGGAGAACTCACTTAATTTGAACAGCGCGATACCAATAATGGCACCCAGTAAAATGGACAGGCCACTCATGATCCAACCGAACACGCCGCCGATCGTAATGGTACCCGCGCTGACGATAAAGAACAGGAACAGTGACAGCGCCGGGTCGAGCTGGAACAGGGCGATACCGCCGCCGGCAATGGCCGCGTCCAGCATGATCAGGGATGCATTGGCCCGGGCCGGGTTGGTGCGTTGCCATCCGGACGTGGTGAAATGGCTCAACCAGGGATATACGAAGGACACCACCGGTGCCCACCACAAATCCTTGGGCAGATCCTGTGCGATGATAGCGGTTATGAGGGTGCCGGTTACCAGAAGATAGGCGAAGATACGGATATAAGACGGCGATAAGTCTTTGTTAATCAGGCTTTCAGGGGTTATGTCGAGAGCAAACTTGCTAGGCATCCATCTCTATCCACGCCGAATAAAGCACCTTAAGGCATCCAAATATCAAGTAATTCAAGGGCTTTGATAACGAAATTCAAGTTGTTTTTACAGTGTAGTGGCAAGTTTAAGCCGTTGGCAACCCGCGAACAACTGCCTTTTTGTTGGAATTAGTGAATCACCGACCAGTGGCTGATTTAACCAGCTTCAGCTGTACCGGCACCTCATTATTATGGCCTGCTTCGGGGTAAATCGCCTGTAAATATTCACGTAACGGAGTCTCGGCCGGGATCATCTCAAGAATGCGCTGGATCGACTCCGCCATACTAATGCGGTGGGCGGGGGATACCAAAAGGGGATCACAGCCGTCCAATACCCGCAGGATCACCGCCACCTGCCCACCCTCAACCACACGCAAGAAGCTGCCTCGTTCCTCGCAAAGGGAACCGGCAATGTGTTTGGGGCGAATCGGGCGAATGCCGATGGTGGGTACGCTGGTGATCAGGCCCACATGGGAGGCAACGCCGAAACTGTCCTCCCCGGTGATGCCCCGTCCGTCACAAACAAAAACGTCAGGAATACGCTTTAGTTTGTTCAGGGCCGCTACCACCGCAGGCATTTTGCGGAATGAGTACAGGCCTGGGTGAAGGGGAAACTTGGTGGTCTTGATAGCCACCTTGCGCTCCATGAGGCGGTCGGTCGCAGGTTCCTTAATGGTGATACAGGCCTGAACGGTGGCGGAATTTTCGTTTTCAGAGTTGGAAATCAAGGAGATACGTCCCACCAGCCTGGGGTTCGGGCATTCACCCTCCGTTATTATCCAGGCGCGAAGATTCTTCTGAATCGCCAGCGCGTTCTCCAGTGATACGTTCCAGGAATGCAGGTTATGGGTTTTCATACCTGAAGGCCTTACTCCGATTGGCATTGACCTTAAGTATTAGCAGGAAATTGCGAACCCTATGAGAACTGGCTCAAAGTTTGAGTTTTTTGAGGTCAAAAAATGCACAGGCGTGCTTATTTCAGAGATGAAGGGTCGCCAATGGCCTTTCAAACAAGATTTATTCTCATCTGGTCGTGAAGCCAAGCCACATTTACGCTATCATGCAGCCTCGATCCGAACGGCAAGATCCCTAACGTTAAGGCCCACTATGAGCAATGTCATCAACAGCATTATGGAGCGGGTTTCCAATCCCAAGCTCACCCAGCCCTGTCCCAACCGGGATCAGTTGGAGCAAATGTTCCGGTGCGCGGTGCGGGCGCCCGACCATGGTCGGCTACGTCCCTGGCGGTTTGTGGTGCTGGAAGGGGATGCCCTGCTAAAGCTGGGGCATGCTTTTGAAGCCTCACAACCTGGTGCGGACGAAGCCAAACGCCTGCGTTTGCGGTCCATGCCCCTGAGGGCACCCATGATCATCGTCAGTATTGCCACCCTGGACTGGGAGCACAAAAAGGTTCCTGTTTGGGAGCAACAGGTGGCGGTGGGAATTGCCACCCAACACCTGCAGTTGGCGGCCAAGGAACTGGGCTTTGGCACCATGTGGCGTACCGGTGAGATGACAGAAGCGGAATCGGTGCGCGCCTATCTGGGGGTGGCCGATAACGAGCAGATCATCGGTTTTCTTTATACCGGCACAGTGGAAGGGGAGCCGCGGGCGGCGGACCTGCAGGCCCTTGACGAAATCGTCGAATATCGGAGCTAAGCCATTAATAGCCGTTGATCTTTTCAGTCAAAACCATTATCTTACGCGCCTCTCGCCAAGGCGAGTCTGGTCAGGTGTCCGAGTGGTTGAAGGAGCACGCCTGGAAAGCGTGTATACGTTCATAGCGTATCGAGGGTTCGAATCCCTCCCTGACCGCCAGATTTATTCCCCCATTACCCCATTAAAATTTCCCATATAATCAATGTATTGTCTGTGGCCATGCAGGCATCAAAGATCGTCCAGCTCCGCCTTGATCTCGCCTTTCATTTGTATTGAGAATACCTCCATTCCCAGAAAACCGACTTTAAAGCTATAGCCAAAAGGCAGTTTTAACTTGGCCGGTTTCAGTGAAAACTGCAGGTTGATGGGAGCCAGCTCTTTCAGGCGGATATCATTCAGTCCAGCGTCAATCACCAGTTTGGGAAGGCTTTTGATCCCGGCATTGATATTGATGTCCGGCAGTTTTTCCATTGCAAACGTAGCACCGAGTTTGGCGCCGATTTCCGGAAGCTGCTTGGGCAGCTCAAGTAATGACGCTTTGAATTCGATGGGTGCAAGGTTATCGACGCTGAGGTGAGTTTTAATGTCCGGTAAATTGGTAACGTTGAACTTGGAATCGGTATTGATGGTGGGAAAATTATCGAGCCGTATGTTGGACAGGTTGTAGGTAAGATCTTTTATGGCCGGAGGAGGTGGTGGTGTGGCACCGCTGAAAAGGCCTTCGAAGAAATCAAATAGACTCGCCATGTCAAATTACCCCAATAAAAGTTTGGTAACAGGGCATGGCGACATCATCCAATCAATGCATATTCATTCGACCACGCCCACCCTGGCAGGTTTCGCAATGGCCGGTATTGAAAGCGTTTCAAGCCAATTCGTTTACCGGCTCAGGTTCCACCATCATATCACGAACGATCTGCAGGCGCTGAGCGCGGGAGACATGGATCTCATCGAACAGGAACAGGTGCAGCATGCGTTGAACTTTGCGGGGGTTCTCGCCGGTGAGGCGCTCCCGGTAAAGGCGCCGGTTCCAGGCAGCCTGGTCGATATACACAATCTGGAAGGCCATGGCCTGGTTACGGTACTGGAATCCGTAGTGGCGTTTCTTTTCGTTCTTGTCCACTTCAAGCAACACATGCAGTTTGCTGATGATATCGTTGGCGTGGGACTTGGTATTGTTCAGCCACTTTTGGGCATCTTCTGAAATCAGAACCTGTTCCATATCCAGATGTTTGGCCAGGCCTTTTAGAAAGGCAATGTCGTGGCGGCGGGTAAGGCGATACGCCAGGCGATAGTCAATGACGGAAGTTGAATCCGGAGTGTTGGTCATATTGCCCCCCTCAATTTGCTGATTCCAAGTCAGACAGCTCAACAGTAGCGCGATATTTGCGGGCCTGTCTGTTACGTTTTGTTAATGTTGGATATAAAACAGCCTGACAATTATTGCGTTCCTGCATTTGTGATCTCAGGCAACATCTTGAACCACCGGCACGGAGCAATCATACTGCTGCTCTGACTTTAATCAGCTTGATTTAATTTTGCTCATATAGAGGGACACAATGGCATTTAGTATTCAAAGGGCCCGTTCTGTGGGGTCGTCCGTATTGGCATCTACTTTAAGGGGCTGGAGGGGCAGCAGTGCCAGCCGGTCAGTGCAGCAACCGCCTTTGCTGCCGGAGCTTTTTGACCGTGAAGGCTGCGCCCATTGTCGCTTCGTGAGGGAGGCGCTCACTGAATTGAACCTGGATGTGCGGATAGTACCCATTCCGTTGGGGGGAACCCGGTTCCGTACTCGTCTTATGGAAGTCAGCGGCTCTGATCAGGTGCCGTTCCTGGTTGATCCCAATACGGGTACCCAGTTGGGTGGCAGTGACCAGATCGTTCAATACCTGTTCAGTCAATATGGAAACAAAAGCGCCCCTGCCCAGTTGAGAGCGACCGGACCCAATGTACTCAAATCCAAACTGGCCACGGTGGTGCGTGGCTCCCGTGGTTTGGAGGTTCGCCCCTCCAAACCGGTGGATCAGGATCTGACCCTGTACAGCTTTGAATCCAGCCCCTATTCGCGGTTGGTGCGGGAGCGGCTGTGCGAGTTGGAGATTCCCCACAAGCTGGTGAACATCGGCAAGCAGCAGCGGGCGGACGTGGGTCCGGCCACCTTCCGGCTGCACCTGGGTGAATACAAGCCGTTACCCAATACCAAGCGTGCCTCCATGCTGGCGGAGGTGGGAAATGTTCAGGTGCCTTACCTGATTGACCCCAATGCTGACGTCAAAATGTTCGAATCAGACGACATACTCCAGTACCTTAACCAGAATTACGCTCTATAGCCGTTTTGGTGCAATAAAGATTGGCGCTTGGCGGCATTCCACCTATCATAATCACCTTATGATAAGAGCGATGCCGCAAACGCCCCCCTATGTTTTTTAGTGAAGACCGCAGTCAGTTTTTCAGACCCCTCACCAGTAAGTACCGCGAACAAATCCTCGAATGCCTGCGCCTGCTGTACGAGCGCCTTTATAGTGCCCGTGCCGATTATGGCGAATCCCTGCAACGGGATCAGGTGATTGAAATATTCGAGGAAGCCCTGGCCAGGGCGCCACAGTTGGAATCCGGTGATTATGGTAACGAGACCCGTTTCAAATCCGAGCGGGAACAGGCCTCCTGGATTTTGAACCAGCTGTTGGAATATGGCTGGATGGAAAAGCAGGTGGACCAGGCCACCCTGCAGAGTACCTTCCCCTTTACCCGGGTGGGACGCATGCTCACCCAGAGCCTGTCCGAAATGGGCACGGCATCGGTGCGCACCCGCCATCGTAATACCCGCAATACCTTAAATGCGCTGGAAGCGTTCTTGAGTCGGGGTGAAGTCCATGACCTGATGGACGCCTACGAATATTCCGAGCGCATTATCAGTGATTTCACTGACGTCATTGCCGAACTGGAAGAGCGTAAGCGGGAGCTGGTGCGCCAGGTGGAAACCCAACTGTTGGTGCAGCAGGCCACTGATCACTTTTTTGAGTTTATGGAAAAGCGTTTCCAGCCGGATGTGTCGATTCGCCTGTCTGCCGACAGTGTAGAGAAACACCGGGATGCGATTCAGGCGGTGATCGACAAGATTCGCCGCAAGCGCAAGGAATTCAAACGGGAAGCCGAGTTGAAACTGCGCGAACTGGCGCCGGAGTTGATTGAGCCCAATCGTTCCGTTCTGTACTTTGTGTTGGATGCCATTGAAATCCGTATGCGCAACGCAGCGGAGTTGATGCTGCCGGCATTGCGTCGTGCCCTGCAGAGTTTCACCAAACGTGCCGACATTATCATTCGCCAGCTTTCTTACCTCACCAGTCAACGCAACAACAGCGTTGTGGATGTGTGTCGGGAATTGGCGCAACTGGATCGCGCACAGCAGGATGCGCTGTTGGTCTGTGCCGGAGAAGAGTTATCCGGCCTGCATTTGCAATGGCTGGACCCCGATCAGGTTCGTTTGCAACAGAAGCGGCGGGAACAAGTGCTGTATACCCGCATCGAAGAAGCCGGTGAGGTGGAAGAGGATGCGCTGAGGGATGTTGCCACCCAGCAACAACTTGATCAGGCCTTTATTACCCACAACGAAGGCCTGCACGATTATCTGATCACCGCCATGGCAGGCAGCAACAAAGTCAGCACCAGGGATCTTCCTCTGCGCACAGCGCGGGATGTGCTGGCCATGTCTCATGCCATCGAAACCGCATCCTATCAAGCGGTGGATAGTGATTATCAATTTGTTGTCACGCCCACGGGTGAAACAGACACTAACGAATACTTTGCTTCATTTGATGTGTTTGACATTGAACTCATCAAGAAATCCGATACGGAATCTGAATCAAGCGATCTATGAAATTAACAGAACAGTTACAACAGTCCCTGAATGCCAAACGTTTTACCCTGGATGAATTCAGCGAGTTGCTGATTCGACTGCTGGACTACGGCGTGCTGAGCCGGGACGAAAGTCAGGTGGAGACCCTGCTTTACGACCGATATGTGCAGTTGGAAGAGCTGGTGTTGGATTACCTGAGTCCATTGCATATTCGAGTGCAGCATGACACCCGTTTCGGTTTTGTGCGGGTATTTCCGCCGGGTGCCCGGGTGCCCGGTTTGCCTGACGATGATAATCAGGCCTTTGCCGGTGGCTTCCGCGCCAATCTTTCCCAGCAGGAAGTAGCGGTGGTGTTGGTGCTGCGGGCGGAATATGACAAGGCTCTGCGGGAAGGTCAGGTGGATGACCAGGGTTGCGTGTTGCTTTCTTTGGAAGGGTTAGGGATTGCGTTGCGCAATTTGTTGAACCGCACTTTGCCTGAGAAGAAAACCGAACGTGCCCAACTCTTTCGTCGCATGCGTCAGTTACGTTTGATCCACTTTATCGCCAACGCGGAGGAGAACGTGGATGATGCCTGGCTCAAGATTCGTCCTTCCATCACCAGTTATGTGAGTGAAGCCGTGTTGGATCAGATTCGTGGTGAGTTACCGCAAACGGATAACGAAGAACCGCAAGCTCATGATGCCGTTGAATCCACCCTGTTCACCCGTCCTGAAGAGGCTGAATAAATCATGTATTTGAAGAAAATGATTTACGTCAACTGGGGCAACATTCCTCAAACCGAAGTGGAGTTTGGTCGGGTCAATCTGTTTTCCGGTGGTAATGGTTCCGGCAAAACCACGGCGGCCGACGGTATTCAAACCCTGATGACCGCGGCCCATGAAAACCTGTTCAATTACAATCCGGGGCAGGATGAAACCACCCAGCGTGGCCGTGGCGGCAAGCAGGTGCGAACCCTGGCGTCTTATGTATTGGGTTGTGATGATGGCAGCTATGCCCGACCGCAACAAACCGATGCCTACCTGGTGGGTGTATTTACCCCCAGTGCCGGAGAGCAGGGTGAAGAGTTTAGTGTTGTACTGGGTGCCCGCGCCCATCTGGACAGCGCCGGGCAACAACGCCAGGCCCGTCAGGATCAATTGATATTTTTGTGTGTACCAGGGCAGGCCCTGTATCTGGATCAATTCGTACGCCAGTATCAGGATGGCAAACATGTGGTGCCGTTGACGGATGTGGTGGACCTGTTGAGCCGCGAATACGGCAAATCCGCTGTGGAGGTCTACGACAAGAAAGGCGCCTACCTGCGTCGCTTATATGGTTTGCTGCGTGGGCGCAAAGATGCCGTATCGGATCGGGAAGCAAAGCATGCGGCCCGTACCTTTGCCAATTTCATGGCCTACAAGCCGGTAAAAAGTATCAACGAATTTGTGGCCGATGAAATCCTGGAGAAAAAGGATCTTGGCGAAGCCATTCGTACTGTGTCTGATCTGATGAAAACCATTCATGGAATGGAAGAGGAATCCCGCTCCATCATCCAGTCGTTGGAAATTCTGGATCAATCCGGTAAAGCCTGTAAAACCTACACGGATAACTGGGTGCATCGGCAGGTATTGGATTACCAGGAAGCCCAACGGGCACTGCAGATCAAGCAACGCTCCTATGTGAACTGTCGACAGAAACAAACCGCGCTGCAGGGTGAGATCAAGGAGCGGGATAACCGCCTTGAAGTGAACAAAGCCCGGCGCCTGGAAACTCATGACCAGATTGTTTCCCTGGAAGCACAACGCCGTGGTGTATCGGTGTTGAATGAAAAGGATGAGCTGGCCCGGCAGGTGGAGCGCATGCAGCAGGAACTGGCGCAAAAAGCGCAACCGCTGCTGGCTCAGGATCACCAGATCCACGACAACGTTAAACTGGCCAACGCGTTGCAGAACCTGTTGAGTCAACATAGCTGGGGCACAGAGTTGCCGGCCCTGGAAGCCAAACCGTTAAAGGAAAAGCTGCGCAAGGTGATTCAGTCCGGCCATGCCGCCAAGGTGGATCTGGCCAACCTGTTCGGTAAGGACTGGGTGGATCTGGCACCACTGGAAGCCTCACTGGATCAGGCTATTGAGGTGGAGAAAATCCACAACCATTTATGGGGCGAGCTGCAGGGTTCCATCGATGAGGGTAAGCCCTCTCTGCGTGATCTGGTAGCCCAGTTGCGTGCTGATACGGAGCGCTCCCTGGTAAACCGACAAAAGCAATTACAGCAAAAAGAACGGGAGATTTCCCAGTTGGAAAGCCGTCAGGTGAGCTATCCACCCCATGTGGAAGTGGCGCTGGCGGCAATTCGGGAGCACTGTCCGAAGGCGGAGCCAAGAGTGCTGTGCGATTACGTGGAAGTGACTGAGCCGGAATGGCAGATGGCCATAGAAGGTTATCTGGGGGGGGGCCGCTTCGGCATTGTGGTGAACCCAGAGTATGAAGCTCAGGCTATTTCCATTGTGCGTAACCTGGCGGGGCGTCGTAGTGCGGCTCGTGTAGTGCAGGGTTCCCGTGCTGAGCGGGACGCCCAACGTCTCAACAATCCCCAGGATTCCATCGTCGATATTCTTTCATTCCAGCATAAGACAGTGGAGCATTACCTCAAGGCAAGTTATGGCAATGTAGTGAGAGTGAAAGACGCAGAAGCCCTGCGCAATGTGGCACGCGGTATTACCCGGGAGGGACTGGCTGCCGGGAACTACAGTCTGTGGCGCTGCGATATTGCCGATAGCGAGCTGGTGTTCGGTCACTATGCCCGCGAACGCGCCTTGGCGGCCAAACAGCAGGAATATCAGGATCTGTTGAGCCAGGCACATGCGGCCCAGGGCAATCTGGATGCCATCCAACGTCTGTTTAAAGCCATCGAGGGCATCAAGCGCATCGATTATGCAACCTTGATGCAGGGCATCCTGGCATTGCACCGCAAACTGCGTCAAACCGAGAAGACCCTCAACGAGCTGGATACCGGTGAATTCCAGGCGCTGGATCAGGAGCTGCTGGTACTGCGGGAAAAATACTCCCAGCTGGAAGCGGACCTGAAGCAACTTGAAAACGAAAAAGGGCGCCTGGCCCAGGAATACGATGCCGAAGTGGTTCTGGGCCGTAAGCTTGCCGATGAACAGGACAAGTTGATCGAATACGCTGAAGATCGTGAAATGGCGGTGCGGGGTATTGCGAAAGCCTATCCCCAGTTTGATGCTGAAGCCGCTCTGAAGCAAGCGGATGAAACCCTGGTGGTGAATGAGCAGAGCTTCTATCAGGATGAAATCCAGCAGCTGGATCGGTTGCTGACAGCCTCAGCCAGCGAATTATACGAAGCCCTGCTGCGTCACAATCAGTACTGTAATCCGGCGGATGTCATTGTTTACGATCCACAGGTGGATACCCTGCACCAGATGGTGTTTTTCAAGCGCATCAATGAAGTGGCGTTGGAAGTGGATAACATTGCCAACCGCCTCAAGAACAATGTGCTGGTGGAAAAATACAGCCAGCTGGCAAAATTAAAGGATCGCTTTAACGAAACCTTTGTCAGCCATCTTTGCCATAGCATCTATCAAGCGATCAATGAAGGGGAGAGGGCGCTTACAGACCTGAACCGGGAGTTGGAGCATCACCGCTTTGGCACGGACCGCGAACGCTTTTATTTCTCCTGGCGTTGGGTACCGGAATTCAAGGAATACTGGCGCTTCTTCAAAGAGGTGTCCCAGTTGCCCAATATCGGGGATGGTTCCAGCCTGTTTGATATGAATCTGCCCAAGGTGTTGCTGACCGTACGGGACAAGCTGGTGTCCATGCTGTTGGATGAAGATGAACAGAAGGCGATGCGGGAATTGCAACGCATTGCAGATTACCGTAATTACCGCAGCTACGACATTTTTAAAGAACCGGAAGGTAAACAACCCATCGCGCTGAGCCAATACGGCACCGGCTCCGGTGGTCAGTTGGAAACCCCGGCCTACATTATTCGCTCCGCCGCCGTGACATCGGCCTTCCGCTTTAACGAAGGTAATACCCATCTGCGTATGGTGCTGGTGGATGAAGCCTTCTCCAAGATGGATGAAACCCGTTCCCGTGAAGTGATTAACTACCTGACGGACGCCCTTGGGTTGCAGTTGGTATTCATTATGCCCACCAGTAAGTCCGGCCCGTTTATGGATGTCATCAGTCATCAGGCCGTTTTCACCAAATGCCCTGCGAACAAAAAAGTGGGTGAGCTGAATACTCGGGTGCTGGTAGATCGTAAGCGCTGTAATCAGGATAAAATTGCTGAGTTGTGGGAACAGTCGCGCCAGAGTATCCGTGATCAGGTGACGCTGGATTTTATGGAAGGCATCAGTTGACCCATGGTCGCGATGGCACCGGACAGCATCCTGAAAAAAAACTATCAGCTCTCTGAAAACGTAGCGAGTGCCTGCGATTGGCTGGCACAGGAAACCGGTTTGCCAAAAGGGCGCATCAAACTGGCTATGACCAACGGCGCTGTACAGGTGAAAAAGCCCAACAGCAAATGGCAGCGGTTGCGACGTGCCACTGCCAGTCTGCCAGCCGGAACCGGCATCCGTTTTTTCTATAATCCGCAGCTACTTGCCATCAAACCTGCCATGCCGGTATTGCTGGATGATCGTCAGCAATACAGCGTCTGGTTTAAGCCGCCGGGCCTGATGAGCCAGGGGAACGAATGGGGCGACCACTGCAGTATCCTGCGTTTGGTTGAGTTGCATTTCAATAATCAGCGTAAGGTTTTTCCGATTCATCGCCTGGATCAGGAGGCCTGTGGCCTGATCCTGATAGCCCATCACAAGAAAACCGCGGCGCAATTGAGTGAACTGTTTTCCGGCCGGGATATTGAAAAGCAATACCGTGTCCGGGTGGAAGGAAAGTGGAATTCAGATGTCAAACGCATCGAGATTCCACTTGATAATAAATTAGCGATCACGAATGTTGCGGTTCTTGAACAAAGCAATGACTCCACGTTGTTGCTTGTAAATATTGAAACCGGACGCAAACATCAGATACGTCGCCATTTGTCGCAAATGGGGCATGCTGTTCGAGGTGATGCGCAATATGGGGTCAAAAATTCACAGGTTTTGCATCTTGCTGCAACAAAATTGTCGTATCAATGCCCTGTTCAAGGGCGATTAGTGACCTATGAACTGGCCTCTGATCAGATTGACTCTTACTGGCAGTAAATGTCGTTGACGGGCAAGGGCGTAGAGTTATAATCGAAATCAAGCGCTTTTTTGCTTTGGTATGAGAGCTTAATTTAACGATCATTGATGGCGACGTTAGGTGAAATATTCTGGTAACAAGGTGCTTGCGAATTGTACTTCGGTACGCGTAAAGAAAGTCTGAAAAAAGTTAGGTATTTGGTATGTCAACACCCTCTTCTGGTAAAGTAAAGTGGTTCAATGAGTCTAAAGGTTTTGGTTTCATTGAGCAGGATAATGGTCCCGATGTTTTTGTTCATTTCAGTGCTATTACTGGCTCTGGATTCAGAACACTGGCTGAAGGGCAACGAGTTCAATTCAGCGTAGCACAAGGTCAAAAAGGCCCGCAGGCGGAAAACGTCCAAGTGGTCGATTAATAAAAAAGGGGTGAAGCTTGGCTTCACCCCTTTTTTATTTACTCTTCTTTTTCTTTGTACATGTGCACATCCATCTGCGGGAACGGAATTCCGATACCTGCTTCGTCGAATGCGTATTTCACCTTTTCGTTCGTGTCCCAAAGTACGGCCCAGTAATCGGCCGAATTGACCCAGGGTCTTACCACGAAATTAACCGATGAATCTCCCAGCTCAGAAACTGCGATCACCGGAGCCGGATCTTTTAGTACACGCTCATCGCTGTTAATGATGTTGGTGAGAATATCTTTGGCCTGGCGGATGTCAGAATCATAGGAAATTCCAAACACCATATCCACTCGGCGGGTGGCACGGGCTGAGAAGTTGGTGATGGTGCCTCCGTACACTTGACCGTTTGGTACAATCACTTCTTTATTGTCAGGGGTTTTCATGATGGTGGTGAAAATGCCAATGTGCTCGACCACTCCCATTACGCCGCCGGCATCAACGAAGTCGCCGTTCTTGAAGGGGCGGAATACAATCAGCATAACGCCGGATGCGAAGTTCTGCAGGGAGTCTTTTAATGCCAAACCGACAGCGATACCTGCGGCACCCAACAAGGCGACGAGGGAAGTTGTGTCAACCCCCAGCTGCTCCAATGCGGCAATGATAACAAACAGCATCAACACCCAGCGCAGAATGGAGGACACAAAGTTCACCAGCAACGCGTCCATGCCACTGCGATCCATACCATGTTTGGCTATTTTGACGATGATGCCGGCGATTATTCGACCAATAAAGAAGACAAGAATTGCCATTCCTATACTGATCGCCCACTCAAGCAGCAGCTCCTGGGAAAAGTCTTTTGGGATGAGATCTTCAAACATTAAGGTTGCCCTCCTATTGGTATAAGAGGGCAATATTACAAAAGCACAGTTATAAATCTACTACATTGCGTTTAATTAACGCTTGCCTTCATGGGCTCCGCCGCCTCTTGCCGGGAAAGAAACTCATCACTCTGGAACCAGGCGATGGAATCCCGCAGTGAAATACGTACATCGCGGGGATTGTATCCCAGCTCTTTGCGGGCTTTACTGCAGTCCATGTAAGCATACTGGGAAGTGTACTTGAGCTCTTTCGGATTAATCAGAGGTCTGGTGTGGGTAATGTTTTCCGCAATAAACTGCGCCAGCTGTGCGCCGCCTTCCACCAGTAAACCCGGTAGTGGGATAACACGATCAGATTTACCCAATATCTCCGCGCACATTTTACTGAACTCTTCACCGCTGACATTTTCGTTGCCGAGAATATAGATTTCACCCTGACGCCCTTTTTCAGCGGCCAGAATATGGCCCGCCGCCACATCCCGCACATCCACCAAATTGAATCCACCGGGGAAGGAGAAGCGGGCGCCTCCATCGATCATCTGCAGAATAATGCCGCCGGTGGGGGTAGGTGCCACGTCGCCCGGTCCAAATGGGAAGGCTGGATTGACTACCGTGAGATTCAAGCCCTGCTCAGCGAAATCCAGTGCTTCCTGCTGGCTCAGGTATTTGCTGAGTATGTACGGCAGGCTGTCGTATTGGTTGAACGGCGTGGTCTCATTGGAGGAGGCTTTGCCAGGCAATAGCCCAATGGCGGAGAGGGAACTGGTATAGACCACTTTCTTCACATTTTCTGCGTTCTTGCAGGCCCAGAGCATATTGCGGCTGCCCTGTATATTCACTTCCCATAAGGGCTTCCAGTCCGGCATCCAGGTTGCGTACACGGCGGCCAGGTGAAAAACCGTATCCACATCCTGCACGATTTCCTTAACGAAGCCTTTGTCGAGCATGTCGCCACGGACAATCTCAGGTTTAAGGTGTTCGATATTGTCGGTGCGCTCGTTGGGCAGGGCGGTTGCTCTTACCTGTATGCCCATGGCCGTCAGTTGTTCCACGACGTGAGAACCGATAAAACCGGCTGCGCCGGTGACAAGTGCTTTTTTCATGATCCAGATCCCTGTATGTGTCCAAAAAACCAGCTAAAACTCAGTTGTTATAGGTAATCTACCGCCACTCGACCTGAGCAGTTCGAGGGCATTTGGTCAGCCATGATTGCCTAATGGCTTCCCTTTGTGAATGGCAAAAACTATTAGGACTTGATCAAAACGCTCTGATTCGGTGGATTCATTTGCTTCTTTCTGTAGCGGTTTTGTAACGCTTGCGAATTTTATCATTCCCATTATCAGGCTTTTAAAAACAGAGGCTTAGGCGCAGAAAACAATCGCTGTGATGAGGGGGTATGCGGATGGCTTTAGGTGCACTAGCGGCCGATAAGGGATATCGCGTTGATTTTATTGGGGAAAATATGAAGCAATAATGCTGCGCTATAATGGTGCAAATACAAAAAGAATCATTATATAACAACCACTTTGCGGCGGTTTTTGGGGCCTCAACTATATTTCAGAATAGTGAAAGCCCCGTATTTCGTGGCTTATGAGGCAATAAGCAGTTTGGAGGTTGGTGTCCCAATTGAGTGCGATCCGATTCTTTGTATTATTCGGTTGCATATTGCTGATCACCGCGTGCGGTGGTGGCGGGGGTGGTTCGGATGGCGGCGGCTCCGATCAATCCCAGACCGGCAATGCGGGCAATTCCGATTCAGCCAGCTCCGAGCCCGGAGCAACCGAAGGTGAGGGCAGCACTGGTGCCGGCACCGGTGGTTCCGGTGCGACCGGTAACATCGGAGACGCTGCCGTCCAGCCCGGTAGTGGCTCTAATTCAGCCTTTCAGGCCCCAAGGGTGGTATCGCTTTGGTCGCAGGGCGTGCCCTTTGGCGAAGGCCGCATCATTGATGACACCATATCTTTTTCCGGTACAGCTGAACCGCATCACGTCATTGAGCTGTGGTTGAATGGTGTCATGAACGGTTCCACTGTTGTGGATAGCCGGGGTGAGTGGAGTTTGGACTTTACCCGAATCAGTTTGTCTCCCGGGTCATACAGCGTTGACCTGGTTTCTATTTCCCCCCGAGGTTATCGCACTGAATCAGAGCGGTCTTTTTTATTCCGTTATGATCCCACTGCGCCGGCGGCACCCATTATTACTGCGATCAGCAATGACTCCTACATTGCGGGGGACGGCTACACGACGGATGGATCGCTGATTGTCAGTGGTACGGTGGAACCGGGGCTCACGGTCACGCTCTATCTCGACAACGTTGCTATTGGATCTTCCGTATCGGATGTCGATGGTAACTGGGTAGTGGATTATTCCGCTGTGGACTTGGTTGATGGGAGCTACATGCTTACCGCCGATGCGGTGTTCGTGGATTTGCAGAGCGCGATCTCTGCCCAGTTCCCCCTGACGGTGGATCGGGTAGCCCCACCCGCCCCGGCAAACCTGTTAATTTCCACGGATTCCGGTAGTAGCGCAACCGATGGTATAACCAATGACGCTGCTCTTGTGCTGAGTGGCGTCGCTGAACCCAATGCATTGATCAGGGTGCGATTGGACAATCTGGTCATCGGCACCACCCGCGCCGATGGCAGCGGCAACTGGAGTTTCGACTACACCGCATTCAGTTTTCTTGAGGGCAATTATGCTGTTGCCCTGATGGCCACCGACCTGGCAGGTAATCAGTCTGCCTGGTCCACGTTTCCGATTGTTATCGATACAACCCCTCCGAATCCAGTGACCACCTTTGGCATGCAGCCGGATACCGGGGTTGTGGGAGATGGGTTGACGTCCACCGGGGCGATACAGTTGGTGGGCACCGCGGACGCAGGTGATGTGGTTGAAGTCTTCATTGATGGTGTTTCCGCTGGCCAGGTTGCGGTGGATGCCAATGGCGACTGGGTTCTGGATTTGTCTGCAGCACCCTTGCTGGACGGTGCCTACTCGATTACTGCGCAGGTTATTGATACCGCAGGTAACCGGTCGGCACTGTCCACCGCGCTGGACGTCGTGGTCAACACCATTCAGCCCAATGTGCCGACGATAACCGGTATCAGCAACGATACTGGAATCGTCGGTGACTATGTTACTTCCGACAATACCCCGACCATCCAGGGCTCGGCGGATGTCGGGGCTGTGGTTCATGTTCTGGTGGACGGGGTGGAGCAGGGTACCACTACGGCGCTTGTTGGAGGAAGCTGGAGTTATAGCCTTCCCGCGTTGTCGGATGGTGCCTATGCCATTACTGCTTATGCCCACAATGTTGTAGGGTCGCAGTCAGCGGTATCGGCGTCACTGGCATTGGTGATTGATACCAGTGCACCGGCCGCGCCCGGCGCTGTCAGCATAACCGATGATACGGGTCTGAGTGATGGCATCACCAATGACACATCGCTTATTTTTTCCGGCTCTGCCGAGGCCAACAGCCGTGTGGAAATGTTTGTCGATGGTGTGTCGGTCGGTACCCGGTCTGCAGATGGTGCAGGAAACTGGCAATTTGATTTAACGGCCGCCCCATTTGCTGAAGGCAGTTACTCTATCCGTTGGCAAGCGACGGATGCGGCTGACAACACATCTCCTTTATCGCTGGCCTTCAGTTTAGTAATAGATACTTCAGCTCCGGCAGCACCTCAGATAACTGCTTTTAGCGACGACACCGGCGTGATCGGAGACCAGGTAACGGCAGACACCACGCTGGTGTTCTCCGGAACATCGGAAGCCGGCGCCACTGTTGAGCTGTTCTGGGGCGGCATAAGCCGTGGTTCCACCGTTGCCGATGGCAGTGGAGCCTGGAGTTTCGATTACACAGCGACGACCCTGGCTGCGGGGATTTATTCTGTGACGGCAGAAGCGATTGACGTATCAGGAAACCGTTCGGCTGCGTCGCTGAGCTTTACGGTGGAGGTGGATTCTCTCGCACCCAATGCGCCGTTGGTGACCGGCATCAGTTCGGATACCGGGGCTGTGGACGGCATCACCAGTGATACTACCCTGGTGATTTCCGGGACGGCTGAAGCGGATGCGGAAATTGCGGTTCTAGTCGGCGGCAGCAGTGTTGGTACTGTTGTGGCGACCGGCGGAATCTGGAACTTTGATTATACCGGTACAACTTTGGCGGACGGCGACTACGCCATTAATGCCACGGCGATGGATGCAGCAGGCAATGTGTCCAGCGCCTCAGCGACCTTTAACCTGACGGTGGACAGTGGCTTGCCTGCGGCGCCCGTAATTGTCGGCGTTACCGACGACACCAATGTGGCTGGCGACGGCGTGACATCGGATACAGCGTTGGTGATTTCCGGTACCAGCGAAGCGGATGCCTCGGTTGATCTGTACCTTGACGGTGGCTTGATCGGGACCACCACGGCTAATGCTGCAGGCGCTTGGATCTTTGATTATTCTGCTACATCGTTGTTGGAGGGAAGCTATGAGTTGACCGCTGTCGCATCGGATGTGGCGGGCAACAGTTCGGTGATTGCCACAGGCTTTCCCGTGGTGGTCGATGTCACTGCGCCGGCGGTACCGGTCATCAGCACTATAACGGACGATACGTCAACACCGGGTGACGGCTTAACCAGTGATAGTACGCTGGTCTTCAGTGGAACCTCAGAGGCCGATACTACCGTCACCGTATTCCAGGATGGCGGTTCCATTGGTACGACGGTCGCGGATGGCGCAGGTAATTGGACCTTTGATCACAGCGGCACAGTTCTGGCAACGGGTTCCTACAGCTTTAGCGCGCAGGCCCGGGATTTGGCCGGTAATAGTTCGGTGTTGTCTGCCGGGTTCGATGTGGTGGTGGACAATAACGTGCCTGCAGCCCCCGCTATTCTGACAATCACAACGGACAGTGGCAGCGCCGACGGCATCACCAACGATAACAGCCTGGTGATTGCCGGTAGTGGTGAATCCGGAGCAACGGTCACGTTAATGCTCGACGGTACCCCCATCGGTAATCCCATTGTCGATGGCAGCGGAGCCTGGACCTTCGATTACACTGGGACGCTGTTGAGTGATGCGGTATATGCATTCACTGCCACCCAGGCCGACGGTGCCGGTAACGCTTCGGTTGCCAGTACCTCATTTGCTGTGACTATTGACACCGCCGCGCCCCTGTTGTCCTCCAGCACCCCGGCAGACGGTGCCGCAGGCGTTGGCTTGAATGACAACCTTATTCTGAATTTTAATGAAAATGTCTACGCCCAAAGCGGCAACTTTGAAATCCGTAATGCCGGTGACGATTCGCTGTTCGAGACCATTCCCGTTGGCGATGCCCGGGTGTCCGGCGCTGGAACCGCAACGATTACCTTGAATCCCGACGGTACCTTCCTTGGCGGCGTGGGTTATTACGTGTTGGTGGATGCCGGGGCGTTTGCCGATGTTGCCAACAACGATTACGCAGGCATTACGACGAGCACCGGCTTTAATTTCACTACGGCCGGCACCGCGCTTACCAGCACGGTTCCCGCCGATGAGGCTACCGCTGTTGTTCTGAATTCCACCATTACCCTGAACTTTAACGAACCTGTGTTTGTCAATTCCGGCAACATCGTCATACACAAGCTGAGTGATAGCAGTGTCTGGGACAGCATTGATGTGACTTCAGGGCAGGTCACCGGCTCGGGAAGCAGCACCATCGTGGTCACACAAACGGATGTGCTGGAGCCGAACGTGGATTATTACATCACAATAGACGCCACTGCCCTGGTAAACGGAGCAGGGGCTGCCTTCGCCGGCATTTCCAATAACACAGATCTTAATTTTACGTCGCTAAATGCTTCTATTCCCACCGTAACCAATGTGACGTCGACCACAGCGGATGGCACCTATGGTGTAGGGGCTACTATCAATGTATCTGTGGCGTTCAGTGAAGCGGTGATAGTGACCCTGGCAACCCCCCAGTTGGAATTGGATATGGAAGGTCTGGACCGTCTGGTGGACCTGACCTCCGGCTCGGGAACGACCACCTTATCCTTTGATTATTCTGTCGTACTGGGCGATGGTGCCGCTGATCTGGATTACACCAATGTCACGGCGCTGCTGTTGAACGGCGCTCGAATTCGCAGTGCCCAGTTTGCAACCGCGGATCTGACCTTACCATCACCAACCGCGTCTGGATCATTATCCTTCAATAAAGACATAGCGATCACGGCGCAGGAGTTGGATGTCAGCAGCATGAGTGCGGCCGATGGTTTCCAGGTTGAAGGCGGGGTGGCTGGAGAGCATCTGGGATGGGCCGTCAGCACGGTGGGCGATATTAACGGAGATGGCTTTGAAGATTTTGTCACCGGTGCGCCGGATTACGGCGGTTCATCCGGCGTGGCTTATGTGGTGTATGGACAAGCCGGTGCCACCAGAAGCAATTTACTGGCTACCACCATTACCAGTGGTATCAACGGATTCCGAATCACCGGTGTCGGTGCGGTTGATAAAATGGGCGGCGCCGTGGGCGGAGCAGGGGATATTAATGATGACGGCTATGACGATTTGTATGTGGTCGCGCCGCTGGACGATGACTACGCCAGTGATGGCGGTATTCTCTATGTAGTCTATGGCCGGGCGTCGAACAGTGATGTGATTGTCTCCAGCTTTGGCAGCAGTGCTGGCTTCAGGGTGACCACGTCTGAAGCGGATGCCCGTATCGCCGATTCCTTCACCGATTTTAATGGCAATGGCCAAGCGGTTGATGCGGGCGGCGACTTTAACGGTGATGGCATCGACGATCTGATTGTCGGCATACGTTATAGCGACCAGGATGGTGCTGACAGTGGTAAGGCCTATGTCATCTTCGGACAATCCGGTTCCACTCGCAATGATGTGGATCTGGACATGATTAATCCTACCGGACCGGACGGCATGATGATTTACGGAGCGGGTGCCGGCTGGCAGCTGGGACAGGCGGCGCGCTTTGTCGGTGACTATGATGCGGACGGGTACGATGATGTGGTCGTGAGTGCCATCTTCTCCGATGAGCTTGCGTTCTGGGGTGGTCAGTCTTTCCTGGTTTTCGGGTCGCCGGGCCCGTTGTTCAATGCGATTGATGTTTCAACCCTGAGTGGTGGAAGTGGCATTAAAATCCAGTCCAGTATCAGCAATGGCATACTGGGTCATTCCGTTGCTGGTGGTGATTTCAATGGAGATGGTATCAGTGACATTGTCCTGTCTTCCAACGGTAAAGATACCAACGGCAAATCCGGGAATGGTGCCGCGTATGTGCTTTACGGAAATGACAGCGGGTCCTATGCCAATATTGATGTGGATACCATTCTGGCCAGCGATGGGTTTGCTTTGTTCGGTGAAAGCGATGCTGATCAGCTAGGCCATAGCCTTGCCAGTGCCGGTGACTTTAATGTCGATGGCGTTGATGACCTGCTGCTTGGGGCGTATTTGAATTCCGAAGGTGGCGCTGCAGCGGGTGCCGCTTACATGATCATGGGTAAGGACGGCAGCAGCCGGGCGGATGTGGATCTGGCTACGATCACGAATGTGGATGGTTTCAAAGTCATCGGCGATGCCGCTGATGATCGACTGGGGCAGAGTACCGGCCAGGCCGATGTGAACGGTGATGGCTATACGGATCTTTTGATCGGCGCGCCCCTAGGGGATAACGGGGTGACAGAGGGCGGTGAAACTGTCGTTATCTGGGGCCGGGATTTCAGTCAGTCGGTACTGGCCGGGCTGGTCGGTGATGCCAGTGCCAATAATATTGTCGGCACCAGCGGCAATGACACCATAACAACCGGTGGCGGGGCTGATGTAGTGTCTGCAGGTTCAGGCGACGACATTATTTTGTTATCGGATACGGCGTTTTATAACATCGAAGGCGGTTTGGGAACGGACACTCTGCAGTTCGACAGTACCTTGAATAACCTTGATCTCACCAGTTTCGGGCCTGAAGTCATCAACGGTATTGAGGTGATTGATTTGGCCGATGGTGGCAACGTGCTTACCCTGAGTCAAAAATCCATGTTGGCCCTTTCAAAGGAAACCCGCGTCCTTTATGTGAAAGGTGGCAGCAGCGATTCGGTAATCTCCTCGGCGGGAGACGGTTGGTGTTACACCGGTACCAGAACCGTAGGGGGAATCAATTACAATATATATCTGGATGAGGGTGCCGTGCTCTATGTGCAGACCGGCATTGATAGCAGTGCCGTCAACAGTTTCAACAGTACCCAGCAATATTCTTTCAATACCACATTTGGTGGTGCCGGTGTCAGTGGCAATGTCAGCAACTTCCCGGTGCTCATCAGGGTGTCTTCGGGCATTGTCAGTACGCTGCAGGGCAGTCTGGCCGATGTGCGTTTCACCGATAAAGACCAGCTCACCTGGTTGCCCTATGAAGTGGAAACGGGCCCTTCCGGGCAAGTGAATATTTGGGTGTTGGTACCCCAGGTGGATGGCAACAGCAGCGCTGATTATATCGTAATGCATTACAACGATGTGCAAAACGGCGCGGTCCCGGATCGGCAGAACCCAACCAAGGTCTGGAAGGATTATGGTGCTGTGTGGCACTTCGACGAGGGTACGTCCGGCACCGCTTTCGACTCCACGGCCTATCAAAATCATGCTGCTCAAACCAGCGGCAATGTGGGCGATAACTCAAACCGGTTGATTGGCTACGGGCGACAATTTTCGGGAAATGAAACCTTGCAGGCTCCCTATGATGTTTCCTTTAACGCGGATGGCCAGGCCTTTACCGTTGAATCCTGGGTGAGAGAGCCTGGCTTCCTGTTCTTCGGAAATAAAAGTCGCCTGGAAGTGTTGTCCCGTGGCACCAGTGGTAGGCACTGGAATATGACCAGCAATTCGGTCTTGTTTTCCATCGAATATGCCCCTCGTTTTGTACTCTCGGACGGCATCGGCACTTCCACACTTTCCTTTGATGGCGGTGGTGTGTGGTTTACATCAGAGCAATGGGTTCATCAGGCTATGGTGGTGCATCCTACCAATGGTGTCCGCATCTACACTAATGGAAACCTGGCGGCGACCGGGACCTATCGTAATATGGAAAACGGCCAGCCCTTTAAAATGGGCAGCAGTGGTTCAGATTTTGAATTGGATGAAGTGCGCTACGGGCGTTATGCCGCAGATGCCAATCGGATCAAGTTGAGCTACCAGAATCAACGTTCAAGTGGATATCTGGTATCACCTTAGGGCTGATGTTGGAGGTTGGACTCCTGTTATTGCTACTTCTGGCAGCAATGCAGTGGCTAAACGTTGATAGGTTCTGCCAATTCCTTTCAATTCAGCTACTTGACTCTATACTTACAGTTATAGTGGTCTTTTTACAGGCATCGCTGCACATTATTGGTATGGAACCGTCATGAATGGATTGCGTTTTGAAGCCTCGTCGGATGGAAAAGAGATTCACGCGATATTAATTCGCCTGGATGAGGCGTCTCTTTCGATCGATTATCTGCGCAACCAGTTTCAGCTCACCGAATTCCGGAATTTCTATCTTCATGAATCTGCTTTGCTGAAGGCCATAGCGCTGTATAAGGGCAGACAGGCAAACGCTTCTGATGATGAAGGGATGCCTGATCCGGTGGACATGATTGTGGCGGAAAAAAGGCAGGCCATTTTGTCTTCTGAAATATCGGAGGACAAAATGCTGTGCAAGCTCACCATTGAAACTGCGTACGGAGCAGAAAACCCGAAAGCTGAGGACTTGAAATCCTATTTGGGCAAAGTCGGTGTCGTGAAGGGAATCAACGAAAACCTGTTACAGGCCCTTGGAAAAAAGCTGGATAACGTCCCACCAGGAACCGTGTTGAGTGAAACGGTTGCGGAAGGTACTGCGCCCGGACAGTCCCGCCAAGCCAAGCTTGAACCACTCGTTTTACCGGTACAAGACCGCTTGATGAAACCGAAACTGCGCGATAATGGCACCGTGGATATGCATGATTTCGGAGAGATTGAAATGGTGGAGGTGGGGGAACCGCTTATGCGACGGATTCCCCCGGTTGAGGGCGCTTCCGGATTTAATGTGATGGGCGAGACAGTGCCGGCCCCAACGCCTCAGGACCGAAAGTTGAATGTGGGTGACGGCACGGAAATCAG
The DNA here is from genome assembly GCA_002708905.1 of Pseudomonadales bacterium. GTDB lineage: Bacteria > Pseudomonadota > Gammaproteobacteria > Pseudomonadales > Ketobacteraceae > Ketobacter. The sequence continues at coordinate 55,000 of PAPM01000041.1, forward strand.
CGCCAAGGACGAAAACCTGTTGGTGGCCGCTCGCAGGGGCGTGCCGTTAAAAATAGACAGCGGTATGCTGGTGTCGGACGCTTACTGTGTTGGCGATGTCGACTTACAGACGGGTAATGTGGATTTTGATGGCACCGTGGTGGTTAAGGGATCTGTGCGGGAAGGGATGTTGGTAAAAGCCACCGGCAAAGTATTGATCCGGGATTATCTGGAGTCCGCTACGGTGATTGCCGGTGACGAAGTGGTTGTCGGTAAGGGTATCCTGGGCAGGCAACGTAACGATGCTGAAGGCGAGTCTGCTTTCAGTGTTCGGATAGAAACCCCGGGTCCGGTGTTCGCCAATTATATTCAGTATGCCAGGGTGGTCTCTTCCGGCAAGGTAACGGCCGCCAAGCATGTGATGCATAGTGATATAACGGGCTTGGAAATCCTGGTGACAAGCCCCAAAAAAACCGAAGGGAAAATAATCGGCGGTATCATCCGGCCGTTGCAGAACCTGCATTGTAATACCTTGGGCGGCCCTTCCTATATCCCCACGCTTGTGGATTTTTCCAATCGCTTTTCAGAGCAATTAGTGACGTTGGGGTCTATAGGGGAGGAGCTTGGTGAGCGTTTGAACGTGGTTCGGGGTATGAAGGAAGCCCTGAGATCGATCGAAAAACAGAACACGGATAAGGACACCAGCGAACAGGTATCCAAGATCAGTAATACCATTGTACATTTTGAGAATCTGATAAAAGAGCTCAAAGAGCGCCGCCAAACCCTGATTGCTGAAGTGAGTGCCATCAGTGAATCCCTGGAGGTGCTGGTGGAAAAAGCGCTGTTCCCCGGAGTTCAGTTCACCTTCATCCAGAAATCGTTTCCGGTCAAGCAAGAGCGGGATGGCTGCCGCATCAAAACCAAAGACGACAATCTCGCCTTCTATACTTTGAACTAAGTCCACTCAGCGATTGCTGTGCTTGATCGCATACATCCTTTCGTCAGCCAGTTTCAGCAAAGTGGATCGGCTTCCGCTTTCTGAATAACTGCTTGTCCCGATGCTGATATCCGATTTGGGAAAGCCTTCAGTGGTTAATAACTTATGCAGGCTGGTCAGGTTCCATTGAATTTGTTTGCGGGACAGCAAAACGAACTCATCGCCGCCGATGCGATACACATTCTGTTGCTGGCTTTGCCGTGAAAGCCATTGCGCCACCAGTGACAGAAGGCGGTCCCCCTCGTTGTGGCCATGTTGGTCGTTAACGCGTTTCAGACCGTCCACGTCAATGAAGGTCAGAAAGAAATCCTGGATGATGCCTTCCGAATAATAGGCTTCCCAGGCACGGATATCCCGCTCGAAGGCAGTCCGGTTGGGGAGCCCGGTGAGTTGATCGGTGCTGGCCCGTTTATCCGCATGTTGCCTGGATTTACGCAGGAAGTTAATGCGATCCGCCAGCGCCAGTGCCAGCGCGATGGCGTCGATCAACTGCATCCACAAGGCCCAGAGCAGTTGATTGTCGAACAGCGACGTATCCGCCAGATTGCCGGCCAGGGTAAACAGGAAATAGGTACCCATAATGCCGAAGCCGGCAACGTAAATGCGGGCTGGCCGATAGCCCTTGTTCAGGCGCCAGATCCCCAACCCAAGCATAATGCTGATCCAGGCGTAGGTGCAGATACCCAGTAACCACTGGTAATAAGCGACCGGTAACACCAAACCAAGCAGGCCGAATATCACCATGGCAATGGCACAGGCGCGAACCAGTAACGTAATCCAGCCTCGATGGGGCAATTTGAGGAAGGAGATGGCAAACATCAGGCTGGCAGCGCCGGCGATGAAAAACGGCAGATATAACGTACTGGGGTCCAGGGGAATATCAAAGCAATACAGCATGACCTTGAAGTGCATGGCCCAGGCAAAGGTGCACAACAATTGGTAGGTTGCGTACCAGATAAAAGATGAATCCCGGGTCGGGTAATACAGAAACGCGTTGTACAGAACCAATGCCAACATGGCGCCGATGGCGATCAGGATCATGCTGGTGTAATTGAAGTGGTGTTGGGGATACAGGGTGTCCGGCATCAGACTGATGAGTGGTTGCTGGCTGACGTAAGGAGAATCCAGTTTTACCCACACACTGACCGCCTTGTTGGGCGGAAGTTTGAGTGATACGTTGTTAGACAGGTCGAAGGGAAAGCGCCGGTAATAGCCGTTTCTGGTGTGATGTTCGTCTCCGGCATTCACCGTATACACATGGACTTCTGCTAGCAGGGTATTGGTTGTCAGCAAATACCAGGTTTGCACTTTTGTGGTATTGAGCACGTCGAAGCGATACCACAGTGACGTTCGTAAACCGGCGTCTGGGACCGGAATGAGTTGGTCTCTGCCGGGAATCCAAAGCGGATCGTTTTCCAGGGCGGAGTCGCGCACTGTCTGGGCTTCCACCGAGAGGTAATATTGTTCGGCTTGTTTCAGCTCAACCGGAGCGGCCTGGGTGAAGCTGGATACCAGCAAGCACAGTGCGCTTAACAGCGCACTGATCCACATGGTCGGGTATCCGGATAACACTTGTCAGGGCGTCTCGAAACTGACTTCATTGATACCCGGTTTGAACAGAAACGCCAGCTCCTGCAGGGAATCGTTCAGTGTGGGGCGGAAAGATTGGGCAAAGATATCCAGAATGGTCAGTGCATTCAGGGTGGATTCCGATGCTGACGCTTTTTTCAAGCGTTTGGCGATATGTTGGTTTACGATGTGGATGTCCTCATACACCTGTTTCAGATCGGTGAAGTGGTTACCGCTTTCCGGGTCCACAGGATCGAAGAACTGAAACAGCAGAAAGGTGGCGCAAGCCCGGAACAGGGTTTCGTCCTGGGTGGAAAAAGGCAGATGGAACCAGGCCATGGGCTTGAAGAAACCGGTATGTGGGCAGCCGCTGGTGGCCATTATCAGGCCAATCAGCGAACGGTAGGCTTCCTGCACCGTGGATTGGCTTTCCATGGTCATGTTGTCTTTGTGAACCCGCACCTTGACGGATTCAAACGCCGGGTGCGCACTGAAGCTCAGAACGGGGGCGACCCTGCGTGCCAGAGGACAGTGTTCAGTGGTGGCGCTGTTGAGTGGACAGTGGGGACATTTATCCGTATCCAGTTCGGTCCATTCTGGTGCGGCGCCCAGGGGAGCAGGGTGTTCCAGAGTGTTGGGGTCGATTTCCACTTCATACTGGAAGTTGTCCTGGGATTTGAAAATAAACTCGTAGCGGACTCTTTTCGTATAATTTCTATCCATTTTTTCCAACCCCGAAGCAATAGTAATATTCCTAAGTATAGATTTAATCTCAGGAATTCAATGTGAGACTGTAATGAAACCTATCCGTATCCTGCTGGTCGGTGGTGGCCACGCCCATATCGAGGTGATCAGGCAGAGTCCCAGACTGTTTAACGGCCTGAATACCGAGCTGATTCTGATCAGTCCGGAACCTGGTGCAGCGTATTCCGGCATGCTGCCCGGTGTGGTGGCGGGCCATTACAGTGTCGATGATTTTCTGATCAATTTGCCGGCTTTATGTGAAGCTTCCGGTGTTGCCTGGCATCAAGGGCGTTTTGAATCACTCTTGCCGGGCCGGCGTGCCATTGTTCTGGCGGGTGGCGACGAGTTGGAATTTGACTTTATCTCCTTCGATATAGGCTCAACGCCCGCAACCCTGGGCTACTCCCTTAGCGCGCACTTATTGGGCGCAAAACCGATTACACCCTTTTTACAGGCATGGGACCACTTCCTGGCGGAGGCCGCGGGAAATTCGGGCAAGGTAGTGACGGTGGTGGGAGCTGGTGTGGCCGGGTTTGAGTTGGCACTGGCCATGCGCTACCGGATCGACGCTGGTCTGGGTGGGGCTGGATGTCGTTGGCAGTTGGTTTCTTCCGGTGCATTGTTGGCGGGGCATAATGCATTTGTACGTCGTGCAGGTGCCAAAGCATTGCAACGGTTGGGGTTTGACCGCCATTTCGGTGTCAGCCTGGATCGGGTGGACAGTCGTGCTGAAGGGCACATGTTGCACCTGTCGGATGGCAGCGAGCTTCGCAGTGACTTTACCGTGCTGTGCACACCTGCCGCACCGGTGCAGGATCTGGGTGCCAGTAATTTGCCGTTGACCCGGGACGGTTTTATTCCGGTTAACCACTGTCTGCAAGTGTTGGCTCATGAGAATGCGTTTGCAGTTGGCGATATCGCTCAACTACCTTCGCCGATCGCCAAGGCTGGTGTCTATGCGGTACGACAGGGGCCGGTATTAGCTGCTAATCTGAGAAAGGTCATTACCGGAGAGCGTCTGACCCCTTTTGTACCCCAGAAGACTTTCCTGAAATTAATTACGCTGGGTGGTCAGCAGGCAATGGCCTCCCGCGGCTGGTTCTATTGTCGTGGGGCCTGGGTATGGCGTTGGAAAAATCAAATTGACACTGGGTTCATGGAGAAATATCAACGGTGAATCACAATCTGTTGTCGCAGCTCAGGAATCTTCAGAAAACGCTGACCCTGGCTGATCGAAGACTGTTGGTTGTACTGGAAGGCTCCGCCAGCTGGACCTTATCGACAGCGCAAGAGGCGTTGGATTTCCTGGGTTCCCGGTCCGTGTTGTGGTTCTCGCAACGGGTTGCTGATCAAGCTTGGGTACTGCCTGCCCACAAATTGAATCATGAGTTGGGACGCGAGGCGGATCATGCGGTTTTTGATGCTTATTCCGGACTAAACCCGGATGCCCTGGCTGCCCTGGGTGGCAACATTCGGGGAGGGGGTTTGCTTTTGCTACTTGCCCCACCACTGGCAGAATGGAAAGATTTTCATGATGCGCTGAGGGAAAAAATTGCAGTGGAGCCCTGGGGACGTCACGCCGTAAGAACAGACTACGCCCGGCGCATGGCCTGGCTTCTGCAACAGGATCCTTTTGTTTGCCGTATCTCGGAACAGAACGGTTTCTCCATGGCGGAATTGCCACCAATGGACGTTCAGCAAAGGGTACCTGACGAGCTGGGCTGTGTAACGGCCTGTCAGCGCCAGGTGGTGGACGCTGTGCTGCATGTCATGCGTGGTCACCGCAAGCGGCCCTTGGTGATTCAAGCCGACCGGGGAAGGGGAAAGAGCGCAGCGGTCGGAATAGCCATCCGCCAGCTCCTGCAGAGAGGAAAACGCATCATTGTCACGGCACCGAGGCCGGAAAGCACGGAGACGCTGAGAAACTTTGCTAACGTGGAACAGGAGCAGAGTTCCGGCTCGCTGGCGTTTATCGCCCCCGACAAATTATTGCGCTCGACACCGGCTGCCGATTTACTGGTTGTGGATGAGGCGGCTGCCATCGCACCGGAACTATTGAAAGCCATGTTGCGACACTATTCCAGAGCGGTGTTTGCCACCACCGTTAACGGCTATGAGGGAACCGGCCGCGGTTTTGCTGTGCGATTCCAAAGATATTTGGAAGATACCTACCCCGGGTGGGTGAAACTGACGCTGGATGAACCCGTGCGCTGGCAGAAAAACGATTGGCTGGAGCAGAGTCTCAACCGAGCGTTGCTGTTAAAACCGGTTATAGCCGAAACAAAGTCAGAACCACACGACACAGATCAATCGATTTCCGAGTGCGGGTTCTCAGAATTTCATTATCACGATGATGTGAAAACCGAAAATCAACTGAACCAGATTTTTGAATTGTTGATAACTGCGCACTATCGCACCCGACCCAGCGATTTACGCAGTATGCTGGACGGTTCCAACGTGCGATTGTTCACCCTCACCCAAGGTGATCGTGTGAACGCGGTGGCCATGGTTGCGGTGGAAGGGCAGTTGGAGGGGGAGTTGGCGCAGGCTATTGTCCAGGGCCGGCGGCGACCCCATGGTCAGCTTTTACCGCAAACGATAGCGGTGCATTTGGGACTTGCAACGGTGTTGGCACAGCTGCATTGGCGTATAGTGAGGATCGCTGTGCAGCCGGATGTACAGAGCCGCGGCTTGGGAAGTGAGTTGTTGCGACGGCTGGTCGCAACAGCAACGGAACAGAAGGTGGATACCATCGGCTCGGTTTTTTCCGGCAATCAAGCGGTGCTGGCCTTCTGGCAACGCAACCATTTTGCGCCGGCTCGGGTAGGCTATACTCGGGAGGCGACCACCGGGGACCACAGCCTGCTGGTGATGCGCGGCCTGTCGTCGGAAGGGACTGAGATAACCCGTGCAGCGCGAACCCGTTTCGCCGAGGATTTTCCTTTGCTATTACTGGATAGCCATCGTCAGCTTGCCGTCGACCTGGTACTGACAATACTGGATTCCATTGAAACCCGGGTTGAATACTATGAGAGAGATCAAGGTGACTTGCAGCGTTATTTGTCACGCTCTACTACGTTTGAAAACGTTGCCCCCGCAATCTGGCGTATGCTGTGGGGACGTTTCATAAAGGAGCGACACTGGCACAGTGCGGATGATTGCAGGCGGAGACTGGTTGTCATGAAAGTCCTGCAAAATCACCCATGGGAAATCTGTATTGATGGTTTGGGCTTGACCGGAATCAAGCAGGCCCGCTCGTTGCTCCGCCAGTCCATTGCGGAATGGACACAGTAAATTAATTTTCCTGATGGCAGAAAGTGAATGAAAAAGCACTACCTGACGCATTTCTTCGAACCTTCCAGTATTGCCATTATCGGTACCGGTGAAGGCAGTGACTCCATTGAATCCAAATTGTCTGAGCGGTTAAAAGAGCAGTTCATGGGCAAGGTGTGGTTGGTGCATCCCCGTCAGCGTTCGTTACTGGGCGGCGGTCGGCATTACGAAACCATCGATCAGGTACCCGGAAGGGTGGACCTTGCGATCATTGTCACACCTGATTCGATGGTTGCGGAGCAGTTGGATCGTTGTGCCGGGGTTGGGATTGATTCGGTGGTGGTACTGTCCCATCTGGATGATCGGGACGGTTTTATGCGCAGTCAGTTTGTCGACAGTTTACGCCGTCAGGCAGACAACCTGAATATCCGCATGTGGGGCCCGGATTGCTATGGCTTTGTGCGTCCGGCGTTGGGTATTCGGGCGACTCTGGACCGGGTAGACATCAAACCCGGTAAGATCGCCCTGATTTCCCACTCCGGGGCGATTTGCCGTGCCGTTACCGACTGGGCAAAAGCCAGCGGCGTTGGGTTTTCCACCATTATCTCACTGGAACAGGCTGCCGGAGTGTATGCCGGCGACATTCTGGATTACCTGGTTATCGACCAACAAACCGAGTGCATCCTGATTTATGCGGAAGGGGTGCAGGATTCCCGTAGTTTTCTGTCTGGATTGCGAGGTGTGGCGCGCAGCAAGCCTGTTATTGTGTTGAAAACCGGTCGTCATGGTGAAGCCGTTGGCCAACACCTGTCTCACACCGGTGCTTTGGTGGGTAATGACCTTGTGTTTGATGCCGCGTTGGAACGGGCCGGCATTGTGCGCGCTTATTCGCTGACGGATCTGTTTTTGGCGGCGCGGGCTTTTCCTATTCACCGCAGTGTCCGCGGTGAACGCATTGGTATTATTTCCCATGGACTGGGTCCGGCCATTATGGCCTGTGACAAAGCCTTCGACCTGAACCTTCCCCTGGCAGAGTTGAGTAACGACAGTGCTGCCAAGTTGGCCTCACTGCGTTCTATGGATGCCAGTTCCAATCCGGTTTACAGCAGTCGTTTCGGATTGAACGACGAGTTTATGGAAGCCTGCGAGATTATTGCCAAGGACAAAAGTGTGGATTTCCTGGTGGTGATCCTGACGCCGCCCCGGGGCAAGGTGGTCGACGATGTGGATGAGCGACTTTTCAAAATTCAGAAAAGCAGTTACAAACCCATCGTGGTGTGCTGTATGGGCGGAGATAATATCGCCGCCATTCGACGTTCATTGCAGGAACGGGGGATACCTGTATTCTCGTCACCGGAAAACGCTGTCAAGGCGGCCAAATATCTTACGACCTATTTCAGGAACCGCACTTATCTGATCCAGGCACCTGCCTCCATGGCGCGGGACGTAAATCCGGATATAGAAGGTGCCCGCCTGATTATCGAAGGCGTATTGCAGGAAGGCCGCAAAGTACTCAATCAACTTGAGTCCCGGGCGATCCTGAAAGCGTTCAACATCCCCATTAATCCCTCCTGGAACACCCATTCCGCCAATGAAGCGTTGGTGGCGGCGGAGTCGGTGGGTTTCCCTGTAGTGTTGAAAATCAACTCTCCGGACATCAGTCATAAACTGGATTTTTCGGGCATCTCGCTGAACGTGATGAATGCACAGGCTGTGCGGTCGGCCTATAAAAAACTGATGGATGATGTTGCTGAGAAAAAACCAGATGCCCGCATAGAAGGCGTTATCGTCGAGCATATGGTGACATCCAGTGCCAACCGGGAACTGTTGTTGGGTATAAAAAACGATTCCGTTTTTGGGCCAGTGCTGGTGTTCGGTCATGGCGGTACTATGGTGGAGGTGATGAACGATATCGCCATCAGCCTTCCGCCGTTAAACTCCCTGCTGGCCAATACCCTGATCGATTCCCCCAAGGTGGCGAAGATGCTGGACAGTTTTCGCAATATGCCTGCGGTAAATCGATCGGAGTTGGAACGTATTATTCTGCGTCTTTCAGAAATCGCCTGTGAACTGCCCTGGATTAAAAATCTGGATATCAACCCGCTGGTGCTGGATGACAAAAGTGCCACGGTACTGGATGCCGTAATTGAAGTGGATTACCTGCCGCCGGCGCAGAAACGCTATGAACACATGGCCATCCATCCCTATCCGGTGTATCTGGAAACCAACTGGCAGATGAAAAACGGTGTGGATGTAAGAATCCGGCCTATTCGTCCCGAAGATGCGGAGCTGGAGAAATCCTTTATCGAAAGTCTGTCGGAACAGTCCCGTTACTACCGGTTCATGCACAACGTTAAACGGGTAACCCCGGAAATGCTGGCCCGCTTTACCCAGATTGACTATCACCGGGAAATGGCACTGGTGGCACTGGTACAGAAGGATGGTGTTTCGGAGGAAATCGGTGTCAGCCGTTATGTGTTGAACCCGGATGGTATCAGCTGCGAGTTTGCCGTGGTTGTCTCAGATCAATGGCATCGCACCGGCATTGGGTATAAATTGATGGAATTACTGATTGAGGCGGCCCGTAATAAAGGCCTGAAATTCATGGACGGGATCGTGTTGCGGGATAACGTTCCCATGCGCAAGTTGGCCCGGTCTATGGGCTTTGAGCTGCGGGATGATGAAAAAGACGAAGACATCGTATACGTGATTAAAAAGTTATAACCCTATGATTACAGCCTACATTAGCCATCGTGACTGTGAGCTTCACGACATGGGTGACGACCACCCGGAATCACCCCGTCGCTTGAGCGCGATTCGGGATTATCTGATGGAGCGTCAGATTTGGGATGTGCTGAGGCATGTGGATGCTCCCAAGATCGACAAAAAGCATCTCTACCGGGTGCACAGCCGTGACTATGTCGATGCCGTCTTTGAACAGTTTCCGCTAAAAGACCTTAAAGCATTAGGTGAGGATGTGGTGGCTAACCGCCACACCCTGGACGCCGCATTACGATCGGCCGGCGGTGTCTGTAAAGGGGTGGATATGGTGATGAACGGGGAGGCCGCGAATGCCTTTTGCGCCGTGCGCCCACCAGGCCATCATGCTGAAAAAAACCGGGCCATGGGGTTTTGCATTTTCAGCAATGTGGCCGTGGCGGCTGCCTACGCGATCCATCAATACGATTTGGAACGGGTCGCTATTGTGGATTTTGATGTCCACCATGGCAACGGCACTGAGAATATCCTGCAGTATGACGACCGGGTGTTGTTCTGCTCCAGTTTCCAGCATCCCTATTACCCTCATACGGTACCGGATCAGAACCGTTCCAATATCGTTCATACACCCATGCATGCGGGTACCAGTAGTGAAGAATTCAGAGACTGGGTGTTGCAACAGTGGATGAACAAGCTGCAGCATTTCAGTCCCCAGTTGTTGTTGATCAGCGCCGGATTTGATGCCCATCATTCCGATCCATTGGCGGATATCTATCTGGACGAGAGGGACTATTACTGGCTGACCAGCGAGCTCAAACAATTGGCGGAAAACTGCTGTGAAGGGCGAATTGTTTCCAGCCTGGAAGGGGGCTACCACCTGGAAGCGTTATCCCGCAGCGTGTATCAGCATATTAGGGTTCTAAGTGGCCTTTAATACCATGCTTGCGTCCGTTTTGGCACGGTGTTAATTTGGCTGACTTACCAATAATAAGTAGTAATTGAGGGGAAAGGACCATGAGCATTTGTCATATGACTTGCTCGTCCGGACGTTTGCCGGTAACGCTAGTAAATGCCATTCTGAAATCACCGTTTTCACCTGATCTTTCAGTGGATCCTGAGAAAATCGCCCATTCGCGCAAGAGTATGAACTTCTACGGGCGTATCATGCCGACTGCACGGGGTGTCAAGATACAACCGGTCTCCTATGGTGGGGTGGCCTGTGAGCAGCATCAACCGAAGAATGCTCCCACCAATCGGGTATTGCTCTACTTCCATGGTGGTGGTTACTGTGTTGGATCGCCTGTCAGTCACCGGCATATTATCTCCCGGTTGGCGAGGAAATCGAAAATGCGGGCGGTAGCGCCGGATTACCGTAAAGCACCCGAACATCCCCATCCGGCCCCCATCGAAGATGCCGTATCCGTATACAGTGCCTTGCTGGAGGAGGGCGTTAAACCTGAAAATATCTATCTGGCCGGGGATTCAGCGGGCGGGAACCTGGTTCTGGAAACCCTGTTGAAACTGCGGGAGTCCAGCGTCCCACTGCCATCAGCAGCCTGTTGTATCTCACCCTGGACTGACCTGTCCATGAGTGGGGACACCATCTACACCAAGGTGGATGTTGATCTGTTGCTGACTCCGTCCCTGTTGGACCAATTCGCCGCCCATTATACCGCCGGCGCCAGCCCGGAAACCCGTGGCAACAGTGCAACCCTCTCCCCACTGGCGGCGGATTTGAACCAGTTACCACCTTTGCTGATTCAGGTTGGATCGGAAGAGATTTTGTTGGATGATTCCGTTCGCCTTGCTGAGAAGGCCAAGAAAGTGGGCGTCCAGGTTGAACTTCAGATCTGGGAAAAGATGCAGCATGTGTGGCACTACACCTTTCCAATGCTGAAAGACGGTCGTATGGCCATCGACGAAATCGCCTCATTTTTTGATCGAAATCAGTAAACGCTAATTAATTGCAGTTGATAACTATCCTCATCAACGATAGAGTGGTCGTCGTTTTGGCGCACCACGCCTTTTTATTTCTAGGAGTTAAACATGAAATTTGTCGCACCTTTTGCCCGTACCTCGGTGGCACTGGCTGTTATGGGTTTGTCTGCATCCATGGGCAGATGCCGCATTTGAGCAAAAAGTAGAACAACGCCTGGCCAAGCTGGAGAAGCAACAGTCCGCCAAGTCCGGCAGTGCGCTGGGTGAAAAAGTGGAGTTTTCCGGTTTGATCGAAATCGAAGCCTCGTTGACTGAGGACTTTGATGACAATAGCTACAGCGATTTGGTAGTGGCCACCGTTGAACTGGGCATCGCTGCTGAGATCAATGACAAAGTGGATGCCGAGTTGGTTCTGCTGTACGAAGAAGATGAAACTGAGCTGGATGTGGATGTTGCCACCCTCTCATTTGAAGATCTGATTGGCCCCGTTGACCTGTTGGTTGGTAAGCAGTATCTGCCTTTTGGCCGTTTTGAAACCGCGTTGGTAAATGACACCCTGGTGCTGGAACTGGCTGAGACCAATAAAACCGCTGCGTTGTTTGGCCTGGAACAGGATGGTTTCTCTGCAGGCTTCTACCTGTTTGACGGCTCTGTAGATCGTGAAAATCACGTTGAAAACTATGGTTTCACAGTGAGCTTCGGTCAGGAAAACTTCAACGTCGGGTTTGACTATATCTCCGCATTGACTGAATCCGATGCCATCTCTGAAGTGGTTAATCCGTTGGTCCTGGACAGCGATGACGGTGCGTTTTCTTTGTCTGGCAGCCTGAACGTGGATGTCATCACCATCATTGCTGAGTACATGACCGCTATCGACGATATCGAATTTATCGGCGGAGGCGACTTCCAGCCTGAAGCCATTCAGGTTGAGATTGATTTCGCCGCTGACCTGGGCGGCAAAGAGTACACCTTCGGTTTCGCGCTGCAGGAAACTGATGAAGCTCTTGGCCTTGGCTTGCCTGAAACCCGCCTGTCCTTTGGTGGCTCCACTACCGTTTATGAGAACGTGAGCCTCGGTCTGGAATTCTGGCACGATGAAGACTACGGCCGGAACGATGGCGGCTCGGGTGAGAAGTCCAATAACATCGTTCTGCAACTGGCTGCAGAATTTTAATTCACTGGTAAGACAATTGGAGTAAACACAATGAAATCAGTAGTTCGCCTGGTTGTTACCGGGAGCATCTTGGCTGCGGGTCCGGTTCAGGCCTCAGTCACCGAACAGGGTGTCGTCAAAACCTACGGTGATATTGCTTATGCCGTGTTCAGTGATTCACTGATTACTGCAGAAGCCCTGCAATCCAAAATTGATGCCTTGGTCAGTAAACCGAGCCAGGCGGCTCTGGATGAAGCCCGGGCGGCCTGGAAGCAGGCCCGGGTTCCGTACCAGCAATCGGAAGTTTTCCGTTTTGGTAACGGCATTGTGGACGACTGGGAAGGCCAGCTGAATGCCTGGCCTTTGGACGAGGGCCTCATTGACTATGTGGCCTCGTCCAACTACCACCATGAAATGGGGAATGTCGGTGCGACTGCCAATATCATTGCAACGCCGTCCCTTAAGTTGGGTGGGACCACCCTGGATCTTACTGATATTACCCCTGATCTACTGGCCAGTCTAAACGAGTTGGGTGGATCTGAAGCCAACGTGGCTACCGGTTATCACGCCATCGAATTCCTGTTATGGGGCCAGGATTTAAATGGCACCAAGCCGGGGGCAGGCCAACGTCCCTACACGGATTTTGTTCAGGGTGAGGGCTGTACCAACGGTAATTGTGATCGCCGTGTCGCTTATCTAAAAGCAACAACAGAGTTGCTGATCACCGACTTGAAATACATGCAGGAACAGTGGGCTCCGGGTCAGAAAAACTATCGGGCGGAACTGGAAGCCGGCAAACCCGAGGACGCATTGACCAAAGCACTGTTTGGCATGGGCAGTCTGGCTTTGGGTGAGCTGGCAGGAGAACGCATGAAAGTCGCTCTGGAAGCGAACTCAACTGAAGATGAGCACGATTGTTTCAGTGACAATACCCACTTCTCTCATTTTTATGATGCCAAGGGTATCGAGAATATCTATTACGGCACCTACCAGCGTTCAGATGGCTCTGTGGTGAAGGGTGATTCCATTGCGCAGCTGGTTGCGGCTAAAAACCCGGAACTGGCAAAAGCAACCGATCAGCAGTTCAAGGATACCATGGGTGCTATGCAGGCTTTGGTTGATAAAGCAGAAGCGAAACAGCCGATGAAGTTCGATCAGATGATTGCCGAAGGCAATCAGGAAGGCGCTGAGTTGATCCAGGGAGCGATCACCGGTTTGGTGGCACTGACCCGCAAGATTGAGAAAGTGGCCACTGAATTGGGTGTGGATAATCTGTCCCCTGATAATGCTGACCACGATTTTTAATCTGATCGGCTAAGTCATGTTACCAGTACAGTTAATAAGGCCCCGCAGACTATTGTGGGGCCTTTTGCTTTTATTGCTGCCAGCCTGTCTAAATGCCTTCGGGGTGAACTCTGGCGGTAAAACCAGCGTCAATAAATCCAACGATGATGCGTTTTCTCTGCCGGCGGCAAACCTTTCTTTTGAAGGCCGTCTCGATTTTAACGTGGGCAACAGCTTTTTCCGTAATCCCTGGGTGATGGCACCGGCCACAACCACAGCACGTGATGGCTTGGGTCCATTGTTCAATACCAATGGCTGTCAAAACTGTCATATCCGGGACGGTCGTGGACATTTACCACAGAACACGGAAGATAATGCCGTGTCGCTCTTGGTGCGAATCAGCATGAAGCCGGCCACTGAATCCGATTGGAACCGGGTGAGACGATACGGGGTGATCCCTCATCCCGTCTATGGTGACCAAATCCAGGATTTCGCTATTCCGGGCGTGGAGCCGGAGGCCCAGCTGGCCATTGACTACGAGTATCATGATGTCCCGCTTGCCGGGGGGGAAGTGATACGTCTGCGCAAGCCTATCCTGACGTTCACCCAACTGGCCTATGGTCCCTTGGGTGATGATGTCTCTCAATCTTTGCGCATTGCTCCGCCCATGATAGGGCTTGGTTTGCTGGAGGCGTTGAGCGAAGAACAGGTCATGCAGTTGGCTGATCCGGAAGACCGTGATGGAGATGGCATTTCCGGTCGCGGGAACAAA
>PAPM01000042.1 GCA_002708905.1 Pseudomonadales bacterium
GCACTGTCTGGGTGAATGGCGATAATGGCTATATTGCCATGCAGGTCAGTGGGTTAGAAGTGCTTCCGGGGGCCGGTCTCACGGATTCAGGTTATAAGCTTCACTATGATCGGACTGTATTAACACCAGCTAACACCCTGTCTTGGTTGACGCTCAGTCATATCAGGGCAGGGCAAATCCAATGGAGACAAGCTACCGGCCCTATTGGGTATAAATGGATAGCCTGGGCGGTACCATCGCTACCGGAGCGCGGCTCTGGAACGATACTCCGATTGCAGGCTATGAAGAAACGTAACAGATAGAATGAACTGACGACCTAATCAAAAACATCAAGATGCTTTTCCCGGGAAGACATTTCGATCTGCTAGCTCGACCACCCCAAGCAGATTATCAGTAATTTCATCCCATACATTACGTTCGCACGCGTTGTCCAAAGGTATTGATTGAAGGATTACTGAGCTCATCGCCAACAAAAGTTTTCGGTAGTGCTTCACGCCAACGTTTAAGGTTTCTACATGGTGTGGTACCGAGCCCAGCAGGGTCATTTCCACCTCTCCCGGCGATTCGAACCAACGCATAAAGCAATGGAGGGCCTGCTCCACCATGCCGGCTTCCAATTGAATGGTATTTACCGGGCGATGCTGGGTGAACAACGACTGTAACTCTGGCTCCGTGCGGTAGAACTCTTCCATCACTGTATTTGTAATGTCGCCAATATTCGTAGCGGCCCTCTCCAAGATCGTTTCAACAACCTTGAGCTTTTCTACATTATTCATCAACCTACCTCATTACCAACTAATAGGTTTTAACCTGCAAGCGTCCGGCAGGCAACAGACTCTCATAAATAGCACCATGGCTTACTCAAGTCGCCGGGGTTCCCCCATCCACATAAAGTCAGCCAAATTTCGGTGTAGATTGCTCACCTTTCTTTCTTGCCATGGGTTCGGCAAATTGCCACTGAAGCCACGGGATTTCATACCCTTCTGCACTTCGATCATATTGGAAATATCCTGGCCGATAACGAAAGGCCACTGATCCGGATCCTGCTCGATAAACTGCCATTGCGTTTTCGGCGCCTCACCGGCAGGAAAGCGATCAAGGGCAATCGCTTCAAATATACATTTGTCCGGATCTGTGCCATAGGGCCGGACCCGGTAGTACAGCAAAAATGTTGGGCCGGGAAGAAAATTCATATTTGGAAAAATACTCTGGGCCAAACCGGCATCCGACATTTGTTTATCAGAGATCGTCGGCCAGATTACACCACGCGCGGCATCATCCCGGCGGGCAGATTCCAGCCAATGATGATGCACTTCGGCTGCGGGAGTCCCTTCCGGTAACTCATCCGGTAAGCGCTGAGCTGCGTTTACCAGGGTTTCCGTGGTAGCTGCGCCTATGGTATCCCAGAACTCCTGTTGCATCTGAGCGATTGCAAGCCGTGCATCATCCCCTTTTGCTGCCCGGTGGACACTGGTATCGACCGAGGCGCCTTCCCCTACGGCCTTATGTTCCTTGGTGTCGTAACCATCATGCCCATGTCGTCCCAAGGCCCTGCTCCAGGCATAGAAGTCACCGTACTTGGTAAGCTGTGGATGGGTGCCCGCTACGTGATACGGCTCCAGAAAAGCCTCCAGTGCCACCTTCCAGTTGCAATCAAAAATGCCCCAGGCTCGAAAACGATAACGCATTTCGTGGAACTCGAATGGATCCAATAACGAGGCAACTGGTTCTAGAAAATCACGCAATGGCTCGCAGTTCAGATCCATATTGATAAAGATCCAGCCACCCCAGGTGTCGACCCGAACCTGTTTCAGGTTGGTACACATTTCAGTAAGCTGGCCTTTCCAATCTTCCTTATCCAGAATGTAAGTGGCCTTGCCATCCACATCAAACGTCCAGGCATGATAGCCACAGACAAACTTTTTCTGTCGACCACAGGCACTGTGCTCGCCTTGTGGTGTACTCACCAGGCGGCGGCCACGGTGAGTACATACGTTATGATAGGCTTTGATGCTCTCAGCACCGGTACGTACAATCAGAATGGAGTCATTGCCGATTTCATAGGTGATGTAACTACCCGGTTCAGGAATTTCTTCCACACGCCCCGCCTGTTGCCAGACTTTAGCCCACAGTCGATCACCCTCCGCCTCTGCATATTCTTTTGAAACGTAAGCGTCCACCGGTATCATCAGTGGCTCTGATAGATCTTCGACGGTAATATTGGTTCGCTTGTCCATCATGCAACCTCAACTTTCTGAAATTTGATTATTATTGTAAGTACAGACCGTCCAGGTCACCCTGCTGCCGCCAGTCCTCCAGTAGCTTCATAAAAGCATCCCAGCCCGGACCATAGATCTCGCCCAGATAGAAACGGTATTTTTCATTTCCGTTTTCATCCACGTCCGGCTTGCCTTCATTATTGAAGTAGCCGGGGGTACAGGCTTTGATCCATTCCGTGCGATCCACCGCGGTGTCGCGAATGTGCTGCACATATCCATCCTGCGCCGTTCTGGTGGGCTCGACCGTCGTCGCACCACGCTCCTTGGCTTGTTGAATAATGTAAGCTACATGACGGGATTGTTCTTCGAAATTCACGGTGAGGGAAGAATTCAATCCCCCCTGATTTAAACCTATTACAAACAGATTGGGGAAACCGTGGGTCATGACGCCGTGAAAAGTCTTATAGGAACCGTTCCAGTTATCGTACATGGAGAATCCGCCCCGACCTTCAAATACCTCGAAGCCCCAGCGGCGGTCCAGATCGCTGGTAACCTCGTAACCACTGGCGAACATGATGCAGTCCACTTCATATTCTTTGCCATTGGCAACAAAACCATTCTCCGTCAGCCGCTCGACGCCTTGAGACTCGGACACATCGATCAATTCCACGTTAGGGCGATTGAACGTGTCATAAAAATCATCATTGGAGGTGGGACGCTTGCACTGGTAACGGTAGTAGGGTTTCAGCAGCTCGGCGGTCTGCTTATCCCTGACGATGGAATCCACCCGTCGGCGTAGACGCTCCATCACGCGAAAATCCATTTCCTCATAGCGGGCCATGATTTCTTCCAGCGTCAACTCCGGCCAATCCTGCTCTTCTCGCTCTGCAGCAAGGTTGCGGTTCACTTCCGTCCAGATATCGCAGATCAGGTCCTTTTCACCACGCAGGAAACTTTCATTGGCACCCCGGTGGAAGTTGGCGCGACGTTCCGCCTGCCAGCCCGGTTTTAAGGTTTTGACCCATTCAGGGTCGGTGACGCTATTGCGTCGGGTATCCACACAGGATGGCGTCCGCTGCAGCACATAAAAATGCTTGGCGTATTTACCCAGGAATGGGACCAGCTGAATGGCGGTGGCACCGGTACCCACGATGGCAACCCGCTTGTTGGCCAACTTATTCATTTCCGGGTTTTTCTGGTCCCCACCGGTGTAGTCATAGTCCCAACGCGCCGTATGAAACAGACGCCCCTTGAAATCGTTAATACCGGGAATACCCGGCAACTTGGGAATGTTTAACAGCCCATTGGCAAGTATCACATGACGGGCCCGGATCTCGTCCCCCTGCTGAGTGCTGATGCGCCAGCGTTGCAGGCTTTCATCCCAGCGCAAGGCACTGACCATGGTGTGAAACAGCGCGCCTTCGTAGAGGTTGTATTGCGCCGCAATACTTTGGGCATATTCACGGATTTCCCAACCATCGGTGAACTTCTTGGTGGGCATAAAACCGGTTTCTTCCAACAGTGGCAGATAACAGTATGCATCATTGTCACACTGCAAGCCGGGATAACGGTTCCAATACCAGACACCGCCGAAGTCACCGGCATGATCGATTACGCGAAAGCCATCGATACCCGCTTTGCGTAGCTGAACACCTGCCATGATGCCGGACCAGCCCCCTCCCAAGATGGCAATTTCAATTTCCTCAGAAACAGCAGCGCGGGATTTTACCGGAGTATAGGGGTCTCCTTCATAGGCTTCAGCAAACTCAGCTTTGGGTTGAACATATTGCTGCTGACCCTCTTTGCGAATACGGCGATCCCGTTCCAATTCGTACTTTTTCTTTAGTGCTGGAATATCAATCTCATCTGCCGAAGGCAGACCTGGGCTCTTTTCATTAATCATCGACAACTACCCCAAAATTTCTATTGAATGGGCTCTTCGCCAGCCGTTTTGGTGCGGTGCAACAGGCGACCGCAATTCGGATCATAGGGCATCGCCCGGTGCATGGTGCCGGTGTTATCCCACATCACTGCGTCCCCCACAGACCATTCGTGGCTGTAGACGAAATCCGGTTGCGTTGCCCAATCCCGCAGGCGTACCAGCAATTTCGCACTCTCAGTGGCATCCATCCCAATGACATGATGGGTAGTGCAACCCAGTACCAGCGACTTACGGCCGGTACGATGTTTCCACACCAACGGCAGTTCAACCTCCCCGATGCGAATCATATCCATCAGTTTTTCGTAACTGGGTTCCGGGTCGTAGTAGAACAGCGAGGTCCACGCGGAATGCATGGCTTTAAGGCCCTCCACCAGGTTTTTGTCTGCCTCCGACAATAGCTCGTATGCCGCATAGGTATTACAGAACTCCGTATTGCCACCCCAGGTGGGTAATACATGACTGGTGAGAATGGCCGAACCAATCGGCACTTTGTTCATGGTGCCGTCAGCATGCCAATAGAGAGATCCCTTCAGATAATCCGATTTCGCATTCAGTTTTGGATCAAGGGTAATGTTATAGACTTCCTGGCCTTCCATTTCCGGCAGGAACTCCCCAATGGTTTTGGTAAAGGCGACTTGCTCCGCATCGGTGAAGTTGACTTCCTTAAACACCAGCACTCCGCGACGCTCAAGTAGCTCCCGTAGGTCCGCGGCATATTCACCACTCAATAGTTGTTCTTTGCTCAGCTCAACCCGACTGGCGATTTGGGGTTTGATGTCCGTCGCTCTCAGCCTTTTTTCCAAACTGGATGTTGCTTCCAAGGTGGCTGCATTGGTCATAGTCCGTTCCTCTTATTATTATGCGACTTGTTTCAGGCCACTTTGGATTGTTGGGCCATCATTTTGAAGATGTCACCGGAAGTGACGCGACGTTTTTCTTCCCCTTCAGCCAACGGGGCGGCCCCGCCACTTGAAATGGGTGTGGTATCCACCTTGTCTGCTGCCGCCTGCGCACGCAATGCTCCCACCGTCAGCGCTTCCCGCTTGTAATAACTGAACATGTCGTGGTGCAACCAATTCATGGCATTGACGTGGGTGACTTTATCAATCTGGGTATCACTCAGGTGCTGCATACTCTTCCACAGGTATTCCGGCACTTCTGGCCAAAGCGCATCAGAGTGTGGATAGTCACACTCATAAGCAACGTTATCTTCACCGACGGCATTCAGGTTCTGCAGACCAAAAACGTCATCGATAAAGCAGGTCATGAAATGTTCGCGAAAAACCTCACTGGGCTTTTTGCCACCGAAACCGGAATGGGTCCAGGCTTTGTGGCGGGCATGACTGAAATCGGCGCGCTCCATAAAGTAAGGCACCCAACCGATTCCACTTTCCGACAGCACAATTTTCAGATCGGAATATCGTTGCAATGCCTCCAACTGCAACCAGTCAGCCGCACCGGTGGAAATAGACATAGGCATCGTGGTGATCCAGGCCTCTATTGGAGTTTCATCTGACGCATGGGGCGGTGGATTGCCGGAGCCGATATGCAAACATATCGCAATATTATGATCCGTCAGCGCTTTCCACATGGGTTCCCAATACGCATTGTGAATACTGGGCAAACCAATTCGGGTCGGGTTCTCGCTCAGTGTCACAGAGTTGCAGCCCAGCGCAGCGATTCGCTTGATCTCAAATACCGTCGCATCCATGTCCCAGGTAGGAAGCAACGCACAGGGAATGAATCGGCCACGATCGTACCCACACCATTCCAAAATATGCCAATCGTTATAGGCACGCAGATGTTTGGTCGCCAACTTGAGATCAGGTGCCTTATGGAAGCATCGACTACCATCAAAGCCACCCACGCTGCCAAAGTTCAGGGACGCAGCAATCCCATTGACATTCATGTCGTCGATGCGGGCTTTGGCGTCATAGCAACCTTTTCTCACCTGCTCCAGGGACTGCGGTTCCATCCCGTATTCTTCCGGTACCCGACCCACTACCGCATTCAAGCCCACAGAGGTCATGGTCATACCCTGGTAAGTCCAATAGTTGGCACCGGTTTCGGTGGTGTGGAATTGTGGAGCGGTGGCCAGATCGTCGCCTTTCAGATGGTGCTTGAACATATCAGGTGGTTCGCTGATGTGGTCGTCGACACTGATAATCACCATATCATCCATTTTCATCGAATCTTCTCCGGCTCTTAACATTCTGAATTTATGATTGTTTTTTCGTTATGGCACGCCCAGGACTACACCCCGGATTCGGGTTCCGGGGGTGTGCCAGACAGGCGGGGAGAAATAAAGATCTCAGGAATGGAGCTGCACAACATTGACACTAATCAACACTGTTGTACATTCAATATATAAAAACGGGTTCTGGAAGGGGCAAAAGGATGGTAATCCACTAGCCCCAGACGCTGGGTACCTCAGCCCCGGCTCTTATCACCAACAGGCATCACCCTGACGAGTGCCAATATTCATAATGGGCATCTCATCATTTCCCAGGTACTCCAGGAAACAACCATACTGGTGTTTAATCTCACCGTCTTCAAACATCACTTCGTGACCGCTATTGAGCAGCGCGATATTTTTTCCCCGGTAACGCATTACGACATTTAGCCGGTCACCAAAGGGGGTAGGGAAATTTGCACCAGTGGGATAGGCAATTTGTTCAGCGCCGGCCAAGGATAGTTGCGGCATCATGGTGTTGTCGTCACGCGTGCCGATGTCTTCTCCCAACAGATCAGCCCCCAATGCCATGTAAGTGATGCGCTGAGCGGTATCGGGAAAGATTTCATCCCGGTACCCCGAATAGGACAGTACATGGGGCGGTGACTTGGTGGGATATTGCATCATCTCGGTCATGCTGACGGACAGATCCGTCTCACCAAAGGCCCATTCAGTCAACATAAGGAAAGGGTGAGCGTCATCGAATGCATGAAACAGATACTGATGCACAACGAAGTTGGTGAACGCAAAACGATTGATGAAACTGCTGTTCATGGTCTTGATCCAGGTGCCCCCTGAGCCGCCGATGATCAACCCATCGTAGGGTTTCGGATCCGCAGCCACCTTGAGCGCGGCACCCCAAACGCCCAATGACTGCCCCATACTGACTTCATGTGTTGTGTCAAAGCGAAACGCAGTGTGATTCGGTCCCGGATCCGCTTCCGGACACAAATCAGGATCAATTCGTAACTTTTCAAGAATGCGCCGGAAATAGATGGCTTCCCAGGTGATAACCACATAGTTATTACTGAACGCATTCGGGTTGTAGGGATTGAAACCCGCCAGGATGGTCATGACGCCCAGGTCCGGCAGATGATTTACTGAAAAATGTTGTCCAAGCCCGGAGCTGGCCCAGCCCCGTTCGGCTGCAATTTGAGAGGGGCCTTCGCCCTCCTTCGCGATGTAATACGGATAACGGGAAAGATCGTAGTAATCAAAATCCCCCCGCTCATACACTTGACGGGCAACACCCGCTGCACCATGAACATACGAAAGCAGTGGAAAACCCTGTTCCGGCATCTGCAAACCCTTGGGAATGGTCACCACGAATTCCGTAGTACGGGTATATTGTTCGATGGGGGCCCCGGTTTCATCCCAATCAAATTCTCCTCCTTCTGTCACATAAGGCAGCACACCTTTCTGATAACCGGGCAGTTCAACATCACCTCGAATAACGCAGTATTCGGGATAATCGAGAAAACGTTCCACGTTTTTAACCGGCAAGTCCTGCAGCCGATCTGCCTTTTCGGCTATACGCCTGGCGCCCATATAGAATTTGTCGAGCGGGTTTCCGGTAGTCCACACGGTGGCCCCCACAATGGTCGCAGGATCAATAGCTTCCAACGCAAGAAAATCGCGCAACGGCCTATAGACGCTATCAACGTGCTCGATCAAGGTTATGTCATTGCCATCGACTCCAAGGGCTGCCGCCAACTGTTCATCCTGGTGCCAATAGTGAATATCGGACAGGGGGGTCGCATCGGTAACAATCAGTGCATACGTCGTATTGGGCCGCAACGGAACACCCATGGTCGGAAGAACCTGCAACAAGTGACGTGGCCGATACTTGTCCACCATCCGGGTGATTGAAACGCTGAGTGGGAAGCGTCGTCCATATTCATTAGAAGCAGGGTCCACATCAATCAACTGAATCGGCGATTCCGGGCTGGCATAATCCAAGTCCCAGCTGGACAACGAATCAACATCGATATCGTTGGTAAAAGGCAGATAGACCGGCATCACGGTATGGTAATGATTGGAAAGTCGATCAATCGTCTCCACATATTTCCGGGTGAGCGAGTGACTTTGCCGGGGAAAGTCCGATAGGTCCACCTTGCCTTGGTTGTCCACTCGCAAATCGGTGGGGAAGCCATTCGCGTAAAAGTTGTGACCGGGCTCGAACCCAGGAAGTTTCATTTCCATAGAGTTGCTGCCAGGCAACTTGCAACCGGACAAAACGCTGACACTGAGCAGTAGACTGCCAACCAATAAAGTCCTAAACCCCATAATCCATTACCTTTTAATTATTATGATAAAGCATCACACTGATTAATTTTTCTGTTCAAATTCCCGGGCGATCATCTGTTCGAACAGCTTTTGTGGCAGCCATCCCTTTGCTTTGGCCGCAACCCTCTGCATAGCGGGTCCACAGGAATAACGTACGGCGGGCTTGTTACACTGAATAAGAGCCACCACTTTTTTGGCCAGATATTCCGGCGGTTGCCCAGACACTTCACCGGCTATCGTGGTTTCAATTGCCCGTTTGCAGGCCTGATAATAGATAGACTCCGGGGTGTTACGCTTACTGAATTTGCGGTTGAGCGTCATATTGGTTTTGAAGTCACCAGGTTCCAGCAATACGGCATCTATGCCAAAGGGCCTGACCTCATGGCGCAGGCTCTCCGTGAACCCCTCCAAGGCAAACTTTGAAGCACTGTATGCTGACTGAAACGGCAAACCGATCAACCCACCGATGGAGCTGATGTTAATGAACAGACCGGACCCCTGTTTGCGCATCTGAGGCAACACCTTCTGGGTCACCCGAACCACGCCGTAAAAATTGGTATCAAGCTGGTCCTGAAATTCCGCCATTGAGGTATCCTCAACAGAACCGGCGTACGCAATCCCCGCGCTGTTGATAACCACATCGATCCTTCCACATTCCTGAATTACCGTTTCGACCACGGAGCCCACTGAGTTTTCATTCTGCACATCCATGGTCAGCAGCTTGGGCCAAGCAGTCTCATCCCTGACAGAGTGGTCTTGCGAAAGTTGTGCGCTGCGGCTGGCCCCAAACACCCGATGACCCAGTTGCGACAACAACTCAACGCATGCCTTACCGAAGCCGGAGGATGCACCAACCACCAGGATGACTTTTGAATCAGAGAACGACTGTCTTGCTGAACTCATAAACCTGCACACTTCAAAGTGAGTTGGGACCGGTATCAGATAAGTCCGTTGTTGCTGAATATGGTATGGGTTACTTCGATCAACCTATCCAAATCCTCTTTGGTATGCGACACAATAACAGTTGCCCTGAACCGTTGCTGGTCCAAGGGCACCGCCGGATAGTCCACAAGATTAAGGAAGATATCCTCACGATCGTATTCAACGGCGAGCTCCCTGGCATTGGCACCCATTGGAATGGCGATGGGAACAATTGCTGATTGACTGGAGGTATGAATACCTGCCCGGTTCAATCCTTGCACCAGATACGCCACCTTGTCGTGTAACGTCCCGGCCCGTTCCGGCTCCTCACGCAGAATATTCAGTGCTTCATTGATTGCCGCCGCTACCGGAGAGGGAATACTGGCGGAAAACATATGCGACTTTGCCATGTAGCGCATATAGTCGGAGTAGAAGCTGGAGGTACAAACATAACCACCTACCGCACCAAATGCTTTACTGAAAGTGCCCATGGAGATGGTAATATCATTGGGATCAACACCGCAATGCTCTTCGATTCCTCTGCCGGTGGCACCCAGCACACCGACACCGTGCGCATCATCGACTGCGATCTTGCAATCGTACTTTTTACTGAGCTCCACCACCGTTCGCAAATCAACGGTATCACCATGCATGGAATAGACACCCTCAACAAATATCCACGCAGTACGACGTCGTTTGCGAAACGCTTTTAGCTTGCGCTCCAGATCATCCAGGTTGTTATGCCGGAACGGAACGCGCTTGACTCCGGTAACGGCAAGCCCTTCGTTAAAGGAAGTATGGCTATAAGCGTCCATAAAAATAATATCATTCTTATCAAGCAGCGCCTTCATCCAGCCCTGCTGAGCCGCGTAGCCGGAAGAAAAAAGTATGCACTCATCCTTACCCTTGAACGACGCCATATTGCGCTCAAGCAAACTGTGCATGGTAGAGGTACCGCACAACAACGGGGAACCACCACCACCTACGCCATAATCATCCACCGCCTGCTTCATTGCTTCCCGCACACGGTGGTTACCCGCCATGGCTTGATAGTTATTGGAGCCAAACATTATGACATTTCTGGACACCCCAACATCAGGAATGGCCAGATTTAACCGATTCCCCATTGGGGAGAGCGATTCTCGTCGATACAATTTTTTATAATCGTTTCCATACACGTCTCGAATTAAATTAAATTGTTTAATCCGATCTTCAAGCGCCTGCTGAACATTCACGAAATCTTTAAGGTTAAAGTCTTCAATATTTGTCTCAACAGTTTCTGCATCTTTCTCGTTGATAATTCCCACGCGAACACCTCTTCTTATTCTTATGATCGCTACAACTTACTAAACCAACATCAATCAACGTCGTTGAAAAATCTTATTGTCGGACAGAAAGTCTATATCATGAGATTTGTTAAATATATAATGACCCAACTCCGTTTTATTAAGTTAGCCAGTTCGTACATAGTCATTGCATACCAACTTTTTGATAACGAACTGATTCATTACGCAAAAAACCTGAGCGACAAAAATGAAAAAAACAATAAATATTCCGAGCGACGGCCCCGGCTCAGATCTGAATTTCTGTCTCAAGTTTGCGAGAGTCGGCGAGTTTATTATTAAAAATATTTTTCGCTGCAAACTTTCACGCGAGATGTTCGACCATGTTGATTTTGAAAACCCAGGTATCTGGGTGGCAAATCACAGCAATGGGTTTTGGGGCATACTCGACATTTTTATAACCTGCTATTTTTGGTATGGCGTCTGCCGACAGAGAAAGACCATTGCCTTTATGTCAGATGCGCGGGTGTTCAGCATTCCCATCATTGGCAAAAATGCACGGCGGCTGGGCTTCAAGGTCTCCTCAATTAAAGCCATACAAAGTTGCCTCGAAGCCGGAGAGTGGGTCATCATTCCCCCCGGCGGGAACACAGATCAGTTGAGGTCTATTTGGTATCGAAACCAAACCCGCATGTACAAACTCCAATACCGTAACGGGGAATTTGTTAAGAAGCCGCAGACCTGGTTTATCCACGCCGGGGCGCCGTTAAAGGTAAAAGCTTATCCAATTTGCGTTGCGGGAGCCCATGAGGTGACCCCTATTTTGTGGGAAAGCAAATCCATTCTTCGCTACAGCGGATTGATTCGATTGCGAGGTGAGGAGTACTGGCCCGGCTTCCCATTATCTTTCAATCATTTCATCAACTTATATATCTTCTATCTGACCGGTCTGATGACTTCGCCCATTGCCTGGGTTTTGTTTCTGTTTACCAATATCTACATTGACCTGTTTTATTCTTACCCTGTCATTCCCTCCAGAATCCGCATTCGCTGCGGCCGGCCGGTACAACTTCAGTATTCTCAAAATGACTTAACACTGAAACAGAGAAAACGGGAAAACCTGGACATATTGAGACAGTTGAACAATGAAGCGAATTTGTGCCTGGACGAGATGGATAGGTCCCGCCCGATCATGGGCAGGATGCCTGCGTTCCAACCTAGCGTGGATTTTTAATTCCGTTGTCTGCCGTGCACTTTGCACTACGCAAATTGTGCGCGGTCGTTTCACTATAATTTTTGTGTAGGGTGCCCATCAGCTTATCCCAGAACAAAAACTGAGTGGCATAGTTGCAGTTAAAATACTCATGATGTTGATCGTGGAAGGTCACTGCAGCAAACGGAGACGGTGGCATGGTAAGTATCCCGCCGTACTCATATCCCGCATGCCCCAGCATCCCCGTAATCTGATCATAAATCTTATGCACCAAAATCAGTAACGCTGTAGGCATAGGCAGTATCAGCGCGGCAACCACCCAGTAACTTTGAGTCAACACGCCATCCACAAGAGTATCGCTGTTATTGGACCATATAACCGGCGTCTTAGAACGGTGGTGCCATAAATGCACTTTTTTATACAACCACTTCGTGTGAATCAGCCTGTGCACCCAGTAAAACCAGGTGTCATAAAGGAACATCGAAACCAGCAACCAAAAAACGAAGGAAAAAAATGAAGGCTCCCAAGCCTCAACCAGAGCAAATCCATGCCGGTTGAGCCATATGGCTGTTCCCACAAAAAATGCAATCAGGAAAAGAGATTTTGAACTCTGCTTGATATCACGCCGGACCAACTCCGGAGACAGGGATTTATTAACCTGAATCTTGGCCAACCGGGTGGTTTTTATATCCCGGCTGATGTACCAACCCAAACCAAAGTAGATTGAAATCAATAGTGCGTAGCACCCGAGCCACCAACACAAAAAACTGAATAACATTCCCCACACCTTTCTTGCTTTATTGATTTTGATAAGCCATGCAAGGGAAAATTATATAAAGTTATTGATACGAAAACTCTAGCCTAACCACAATTGAGCCGATTGGTACAACTGGACCTTATTGCGTGAGACAGGAAGACGGTGACTCATCCGCCGTATCAAACTCTGGCATTTCGGGACCAAAGGGTTTGAGCCACATTATCAGTACCGGCATAACAAAAATGTCCATCACCAATGCCAACAGGATGGCACTGGACAACAAAATTCCAAACCATACCTGAGCGGACATCGCCGAAAACAACAGAGCGCACAACCCAAGCACCAGGCTAAGGCTGGTTATGACCAATGCCCTTCCCACTTCATTGATCGCATTGATGTAGGCCGTTGCGTAAGATCCTGTGCGCTGGAACTCCAACCTGATTCGCGTCACCATATGAATGGTGTCATCCACTGCGATACCAATGGCAATGGTGGCCAAAAGCAGCTTGGTTGCATCCAACACCACCCCCATCAGCCCCATCACGCCCGCTACAACAATAATGGGACCAACATTAGGGATCATGCTCACCAGCCCCATCTTCAGCGAGCCAAAGATCATGGACACGAACAGTGTTATGACCACAACGGCAATCGCCAACCCCTGCAACTGGCTGAAACTGATGTAACCCAGCAATGTCGTCAATAGAGTGCCCATACCTGAGTTTATTTTTTCACTATAGTGGAGCGGGTATTGTTGCAGATATTGATCTATCTTCTGTTCGAAAGCCTGAAGCTCAGAGGCGTAGACCAACTGGGCCCGTATCTGTAACAGCGCTTTTGAATAATCCTCAGAGACAAAGGATCGCAGGTCTTTTCCGCCGGAGATTTCATAGACCAACAAATACTGTGAAATCAATTCCCTACTCTCAGGAATTCGGTAGAAATCCGGATCATCACCGTGGAAGCTTTGATTCAGTTCTTTCACCAGATCTACAATGGAGGTGGTCTTCCGAATGAGAGGAAAATGTGTTTCAACCTCTGATTGCAATCGCTCCAACTCCTTAAGAAACTCCGGATTCTTGATTCCGCCTGCAGCGTTGGAATCCAGCAAATAGGCCAGCGGATTCAGCCCTGTCATGGTGTTATCGATTTTTACAGCATCCACTTTAACAGATACTCGATCTGAAAAATCCATCAGCCAGTTTGAATCGATCCGAACTTGCGTCAGCCCCCAGATGGAGACAAACATGACCATTGCAAAGACACTGAAAACAGCTCTGCGATGCTTCAGGGTGAAACAGGAACACCGATTCAGCAACTGCTTCAACTTGTCATGTTGAGGCAATTCACCCGCAGCGTTCAGCGGTTTCATAAAGGACAGAAAAACCGTCAACAGCAGGATCGACAACAGGAAAGCCGCCAACACACCGACACTCATGTAAATGCCTGCATGGGAAACCGTTCGAATAGGCGTCAGACTCATGGAGGCAAACCCGACCATCGTTGTCAGGCTGGTAAGCAAGCAAGGCGTTCCAACCAGTTTCATGGTTTCGTATAGGGCTTGCTCCGTCGGATAACGCCGGGAGAAAATCAAGTAGTCGGAAATAATATGTACGGCATGGGCGATTCCCACTGCCATCAACAGCACGGGAGCCATACCGAACCCCATATCCAGATGCCAACCCATAGCTTCGATGAATGCGATGGTCATAACAACGGACAACGCCACAACCACCACCGGCCCGATTATCCCGAACAGATTACCGCGGAAAAAATACGCCAGAATCAGAACAATGATCAGCACACAGATCACCCCAAGGGATGCCAGCTCGTCCACCAGAATTTCGTTGTAAGCGGCATTCAAGGGAACATCGCCGGAAACATAAAACGGAATATCCGCATATTTCCGATCATTCAGAATGGTCTGTAGGGCGCTATTTGAAACCATAGGATACAGGTTATCCATGACAGCCCCTTTGTCCGGATCAAACTGGATTTTATCCAGCGTGTCGGTACTGGTTCGGGACATCTCCACCAGAATGCCCCCGAACTTAAGATCGGTGCTGTAAATACTGCCTTCATACAGTTTCCGTTGCTGCAGTACCCGGGCTAATTCAAGCATGCGATCCTGGGTCAGCGGCATTTCATCCTGCAGACTGGTGATTGTCAGGTTGTCTCCCTCAACCAGCATCAATTCGGCATTAGCGATACTGGTAACGTTACGGACAAACGGAACCTTGGTGTCGATCTCATTGGTCAGGTCAAGTATCGACTCAACCAACTGTTGGTTAAATACACCGTGTCTGTACTCTGACGCATCGTACATGATGAAAGTGATTTCATCTGAGCCGAAATTTTCCTGATGTTCAAGGTAAGCCTGGTAAACCGGGTCGGATTGATCGAAGAACGCATCAAAGCTGTTATCCGTCCGTACGTTGTTGGCAAAATAGGTGCAGCCCAGCAACACCACCAAACAGACAACGGCCACCTGCCACCGGTTGCGATATGAAAAGATGGCCAGTTTAGCGAAAAATTCGTTGAGAATAGCGAACCAAGGTTCTTTAGGTCGATGCATTGTTTACCGCGGATGTATGCTGCTGATTCTTGTTATTGGGCATTTCGTACCGACTATAATCACGCCATCTCACGGTCGCAACCACTATGCATTTTATAAAGACAACACAACCAGGTCTGTCTTAGCCGATATATACACTCAACGTGAATTAGTCCCGGGGGGGAACGAGCCTCACAACGGCGAAGCCGTTAACTCAAGCAAATGACGCTCAATGGCAAATACATGTTCGTCCACCTCGTCGAGGCCTCGCAGTGCTTCCGCAAGCTGCAACAGATAATCACTGTTTTTGCCGCTGGGACCTTCTGAACGCACTATATGACGGGCGATCTCCAACTCAGATGCCGGCCCCAGAAAAGCACTGTTGTTTTGATCGGCAACATAAGCCACGCCCTGTGCACAACCTCCGCCCCGAAATTCGATGTCGGTAAGAACTCGCAGGTAACCGTTCTTTTCACGAAAATCCAGGTGGGCAAATTCCTCCGGCGTAATCAGGTAGGCCATTCCTTCACATACCTTGCCCGGAGCTGCAATCAGGGTAACCACCCTGCCCGGCTGCTCCGGGGTTCCCCGGTGATCGTGGGAACCTTGCCAGAAGCGTCGCGACCAATTGTGGATTCGTGCCGGTTTACGCTCCAGAAACGGAAAATCCGCTTTATAGATCAGCGAGCCATAGCCAAACAGCCACAATGTATCGTGACCGTCAAAATGGCTCATAGCCTGATTCAATCTGATGGTATTGGCGGACATCGGTTAACCGTCACCCTTGACACGTATAGTGAAAGCTCTTATTAAACACCTCTATACTAAGAAGCCTCCCTCAGTTTTAGAACATAGCAGTAGACCACATGAATTTCGACCTTAATCAACTCATCTCTCATCTGAAAGTAAAGCCCGTCAATGACCTGCAATTTTGTGGTCAGAACCTTCCGGGAAAACGCCGTGCGGTGTTTGGGGGCCAGGTTATGGCACAGGCACTCAGCGCCACCATCCAAACCACGGCCGAGGACCGCCTGCCCCATTCTCTGCATTGCCACTTTCTGCGTGCCGGCGACATCGCCTTACCCATCGACTTCGACGTGACCATTATCCGGGACGGAGGCAGTTTTTCCCTACGCCAGGTCAGCGCGCAACAGGCCGGCAAAACCATTTTCATGGCGACTGTTTCCTTTCAAAAACCCGAAACCGGATTACAGCACCAACAGGCCGCACCGGCTATGGTCCCGAGGGAAGACATGATCAGCGAGTGGGATTTCTGGCAAAGGGTGCAGGAGGAACGACCGGAGTTGACGTATCTGCGCCCCGACAATTTTACTGCCCTGGAGATACTCAGCCGCTTTCGCCTTGGAGTCGATTCACCGCCGCCCCAGGAAGACCCAAAACAGAGTTTCTGGTTCAAGGCCAATGGCAAACTTGAAGCACAAACCGACCATATGCTGGTGGTCGCGTTCCAATCAGATCTATTGTTTCTAAATACTGCATTACATGCGCATCCCTACACACTGATCGATCCCGATGTACAAGCAGCAAGCCTTGATCATTGTCTATGGTTCTATGACACCATTGATGCCACCGACTGGCTGTACTATGACATGCGCAGTCCGCTAAGTGGTGGCGGGCGAGGATTGAATCACGGATTTTTCTACACCGAATCCGGCAGGCTGGTAGCCAGCACAGCGCAGGAAGGTTTGATGCGAGTGCGTGCCAAATAATTTTTCGCTCACGGATAGTATTAGCTACTCCTGCGGATTGGAGTAACCGTACAGCCTCGGTATTACCAGGGCGAAGGCTGCACGGCGCAGAACTATTTCAGGTTTCGGGTAAGCAAATCGAGGGTTTTTCTTGCGGGCTCCTGACTCCATGGATGCTTGGCAAAAAAGCGCACCATACCGGGACCGGCTTTGTAGTACGTTTTCACCAACAAGCGACCCGACACCGATGCTTTCAGCCGCTGATCACGAAAACGTCTCAGTGCTTCCGTGCGCGCTTCAAGGTCCGTACCTTTCGATAACGCAACCCAAGGGCAGAGTTCTTTAAGAATCTCACCGTAATCGATATAAGAAGGCTGGATCATGGCGCACTCATCCAGTGTCAAGCCGTTGTCGTAGGCCCAGATTGCCACCTCGGCCACATGAATATCGGGAATATAATCATACTCATGGAGTTGGTTAATCTGCTCCGGCAACACACCGCCGTCGGTGTACTTGATCAACTCTCCCACGGCGCAATGCACTCCCCGGTGATCGATAAAACGGGGTCGGCGCAGGGCATCAACCGATTCATTGTGCTGCGGAAATATACCCTCCCGGGCATAGCACCGCAGCGCATTAATAACCAGTCTGCGATTAATCTTCTGCTGTGTATTCAAATGATAGGTGGGAACAGAGGCCAGATAGTCGCAGACGAACAGCAGGTGGGTCTGGATGTGCTCCTCCTCGTCAAGTGTCTGCAGAGACTTGCAACTGTGTAGAACACCTAGATCCCCAATAACGGCGTTTACTTGCAAAGCTGAGCTCATAGTGGAAGCGTACATATTCACTCCTTGAATCCTGTTTGTGATTTATTGGATGTAGCGTACTCCTGTTACAGCGCCAATCTCATTGTATGGCCTGCTGCGGTGGATGACCATCACAACACAGGCTCCCCGACAATCGGTTCTCCGCCAAGGGCGCTCTTATCTGAGCGCCTCTTCCTCTTCCACTACGGGTCGGTCCTCACGGGTACCGCGCATTCGGGTGCCCTGTGGCGGTCGTCGGCCATCGTCATGGGCCAGGATCACATGGTCCTCATGCACTTCCAGCAGAATGCCCACAAACGGCATTTCAGACAGACTACCGGTGACACGATAACTGACCATATCTCCGGGCTTGAAAGTTTTCTCATCAAAATTGAATTCGAAGGGGCATTTTTCTTCCCCTGGTTTCACCATCTCTTTCATCTTTCTAACCTTATTAATTCCATTACAACGGACAGGATCAGGAACAATGTAAATAAGAATGGAAATGTAGTAAATATAAACAGCCCAATGTGACGGACAGAGACAAAAAACAACGCCCAACTTCAACATATTGAATTACGGCCAGCGATTATTGCGATTAAATGAACAAGTTAAGGATCCATCTTAAGGACTTATCGAATGAGTGATTCAGTTTATGCTGAGGCCAGGCAAAGAGCGTTTCAGGGAATGGAAGTAGCCGAGTACGCACGCTTGGTACCGGACCGCATCGCCGTGTTGTCGCCGGCAGGTCAGTTGAATTATTCAGAGTTGAACGCCCAAGCCAATCAGGTTGCGCATTTCCTGCGGGCTCAGGGTGTTGCTGAAGGGGACAAAGTCGCACTTCTGTGCAGCAACCGCCTGGAGTTTGTCGTGGTACGCTTTGCCACCTATCGAATGGGCGCGGTACTGACACCGGTCAACTGGCACCTGACGGGCGAAGAGATTGCTTATATCGTTGACGATTGCGATGCGAAGGTTCTGTTTGCCGACATCCGGGTGGCGGAATCCGCAGTTTGGGCTGCGAACAATTGCTCCAAACTGAAGACCAAAGTGGCTATTGGTGGCAACCTTGATGACTTTCTCGAATGGTCCGGTGTCCTGGCTTCCTACCCCAGCGAGGACATCGAGAATCCCAGTCTCGGTGGCATGATGCTCTACACCTCCGGCACCACCGGTCGCCCCAAAGGCGTTGAACGCAAACAACCTGATGCCAGATTGGTGGCGGATATGATTGCCGCCACCATCAATGCTTTCCAGTTCAATCCCAGCTCCGGCACAGACCTGGCGCTCACATCCGGACCGTTGTATCACACCGGCCCTTTTAACTTGACCATGACCTTCCCCATCATTGCGGGTATCGGCACCGTGCTCATGGATAAGTGGGAACCGGAACTCACCTTGCAACTGATTCAGAAACATCAGATCACGCACTGCTTCTTTGTTCCCACCATGTTCCACCGACTGCTGCAACTGCCAGAGTCCGTGCGCGAAGGATACAACATTTCATCATTAAAATTTGTCCTGCACAGTGCAGCCCCGTGCCCGGTTGATATCAAGCAAAAAATGATAGACTGGTGGGGTCCGGTCATCTGGGAAATGATGGCGACGACTGAAGGCCCTGGAACCTTGGTAAGCCCGCAGGAATGGTTGGCAAAACCCGGTACCGTCGGCAGGCCGCAACCGGGCCAGGTCAAAGTGCTGAATGATGATGGCCGGGAATTGGCACCCGGCGAGCCCGGAACCCTGTATTGGATCAATCCACCGAACAGCCGTTTCGCGTATTACAAAGATGCAGACAAAACGGCTGCCAACACTCGCGACGGCTACTTCACGGCAGGGGATATCGGCTATCTGGATGAGGACGGCTACCTGTTTCTAACCGGACGCAGCGCGGACCTTATTATTGCCGGGGGTGTGAATATCTATCCCCAGGAAATTGATGACCTGATTCTACAACATCCGGCCGTGGCCGATGTTGCCTGTGTAGGCATTCCCAATAGCGAGTGGGGTGAAGAGATCAAAGCTGTGGTGGAACTGCACTCGGGTTATCCAAAAAATACATCCACAGCTGAGGCGATTTTGCAGTTTGCACATCAACGCCTTGCCAAACAGAAATGGCCCCGCTCTATTGACTTTGTATCCGTACTGCCCCGCACAGAAACCGGCAAAGTGTTACGCCGGCAGGTAAGGGATCGCTACTGGAATCAGGATTGAAAAAAATATGAATGCAGATGGAAGCTGGAAAGTCACCCTTTCCACCAAACTGGGCGCGCAGGATATACAATTCCATATTACAACCAAAGGGAGCCACCTGGATTGCCTGATTGAAAGTCCCATGGGGAACATGGATGTGCAAGGCACGGTTTCAGGCAGCACACTCAGTTGGGATATGAAAATCACCAAACCGATCCCGATGAAAGCCCGTTATGAAATAGAACTTGATGGCGACACCATGAGCGGTACAGCCAAGCTTGGTTTTTTGGGAAAAGCAAAGTTGTCCGGAGTGCGCATGGCAACAGCTACCCCACCGACAGAGCAGAATACAACGGATGAACCGGTTTTCATCACGGAAACATCCGTAGACCCGAAATACAACAATCCGTATATCGAAGTGGATGAGTGGCGACAGCAACCCGTCCCACACCGCTATGTACACGGCGGATTTGCTGACACCGGCGCTCGTTTTTCATTTTACTTCCCACCCAAAGACGGCTATCAAGGTCGCTTCTTTCATAATACTTACCCATTGGCGCTTTCATCCGACATCGGCCCCTTCCCCATTCCCTTTGCTGTGGCTACCGGCAACCTGGGTTTTACCATTGACAGCGGCGCTTACTATGTCCAAACCAATCTGGGCGGTAGCGATCGCACCCCTATGGCCGATCCTGCTATTGCCGCTTATCGTGTGAATGCGGCAGCAGCCAAATACTCCCGCGTGCTGGCTGCAGAAATGTACGGTGATCACCGCCCCTGGGGTTATTTATTCGGTGGCAGCGGCGGTTCTTATCAGGTCATTGGTAGCGCGGAGAATACAGAAGGTGTGTGGGATGGTTTTGTTCCTTTTGTAATGGCGGTACCCAATGCCATTCCCAGCATGTTTACCGTACGCATGCACGCACTGCGCATCCTCCGAAAGGGCAATAAATTTCCCGGCATTATGGATGCCGTCAACCCCGGCGGTAGCGGTGATCCTCACCGGCACCTTAATACAGAGGAAAGCGCTGCACTGCGTGAAGCCAGCTTAATGGGATTTCCATTACGGGGCTGGTACAACCACGACAGGATGACCAGTGGTTATTTCAGTCATGTGGCACCTTTGGTGCCCATGCTGGACCCGGAATACAACGACGATTTCTGGAGCAAGCCTGGGTATCTGGGTAGTTGTCCGGGTACCAACACGCAAGGGGCGCTGAATCAGGAACGCTTTCAGTTTGATACCACGGTGACCCGTTGCATGGATGGTTTCTTGAAATCCCTGGAACTGGCAGCCATTCCGACTCAGGACTTTTCAGACGCCCATCTGGTCATCCTAAACGGAGCATCCGCCGGCAACAGCATTCCCATCGCCGGTATCAACGGCAAGATCATTGAATTCCAACTGGCTGCCGACCAAATGGCTATCAGCAACATCCAACCCGGTGATCGGGTGCGCATCGATAACGCCTGGGCACTGGCATTACAGACCTACCATCGCCACCAGGTACCGGATTTTGAAACCGACGCCGACATGATCGGCTGGAACCAGTTTCGCGACGAGGCCGGGAATCCAATATATCCGCAGCGGAATATTTTGATCGGGCCGTTGTCCGCAGCAGGGACCGCCGGCTCGATCCCCAACGGCAACATCAAAGGAAAAATGTTGGCGGTGCAAACTCTGATGGATATCGATGCCCTGCCCTGGCAGGCGGACTGGTATCGAAAGCAAGTTAAACAACAACTGGGCGACCGCGCTGAAACTGAGTTTGCGCTCTGGTATGTGGACCATGCCCAACACGATAATCCGACCAGCGACCAGGCCAACGCACATACGGTAAGTTATGAGGGCGTGCTGCAGCAGGCTTTGCGGGATTTGAGTAACTGGGTGGAAAACGGCGTCATACCTGGGTCATCACACTATGACGTTGTGGAGTCACAGGTGGTGATTCCCAACGATGTGTCCCGGGGCGGAATTCAACCCGTCATCCAATTTTCAGCCAACGGCCAGCAATCAGTAACCGTCGCAATGGGAGAAGAAGTTACTTATTCCGCAACTATTGAGTTACCCAAAGACACAGGCATGCTGGTATCGATCGAATGGGACTGGGAAGGCGTTGGCACATTTCCCTGCCGCTCTGAGATTGATTCACCTGTAGAAAAAATGACGTTAGAGAAATCACATCGGTTTACCCAGCCGGGGACTTATTTTTCAGTGATCCGCGCCACTTCGCAACGGCAGGGCGACAAACAAACACCCTATGGCAGAATTCAGAATATTGCACGGCTTCGCGTCACCGTTCAATAAATGTTCTTGAGCCCGCTAATAGCAAATTGCAATAAGTTAATAACGTTTCTCCTTCATTAAAAATTCCAATCAGCAATTTATAAAATATAAATTGTACTCCCTGCATCGTTCCCACCTATCCTTTTGAGCGGGAAGTATTCCTTGTGTAGTTGTTAGTTTTCTAACCAACTACCGAAGTAGCCGCTCGTTGCTTCCGGAGAATCTATAAAACACCAAAAATCTCAGAGGATACCCAAAACATGAGACAGCTACCCGCCGTAAGAAAAGCTCTTACGTTCGCTGCCCTTTGCGCTATCAGTTCCACATCATCCCTTGGCCTTGCTGCTGAAAACCCCGACAACGATTACTGGTGGCCCAACCGCCTCAGTCTGGAGCCTTTGCGGGATTCCAGCGCATCCGCAGACCCCATGGGACCAGATTTCCGCTACGCTGATGCCTTCAAACAACTGGATTTAGAAGCATTAAAGAAAGACCTTTCCATCCTGATGAAAACATCTCAGGATTGGTGGCCGGCGGACTATGGTCATTACGGACCGTTCTTCATCCGCATGTCCTGGCACGCGGCCGGCACCTATCGATCCATTGACGGCCGTGGCGGTGCCGACGGCGGCATGCAACGTTTTGCCCCCCTCAATGCCTGGCCTGACAATGCTAACCTGGACAAGGCGCGCCGCCTGTTGCAACCCATCAAACTGAAGTACGGCAACGCCCTCTCCTGGGCCGATTTGCTGGTCCTGGCCGGTACCGTTGCGATGGAAGATATGGGCTTTAAAATTGCCGGCTTTGCTTTTGGGCGTGCGGATGAGTGGGAACCGGAAGAAGTGAACTGGGGCCCCGAAGGACAATGGTTGACGGACCAACGTCGCGATCAGAAAGGCATGCTGAAAGGGCCTTTCGGTGCCACTGAAATGGGTTTGATTTATGTGAATCCGGAAGGCCCCCACGGCAATCCGGACCCGCTGGCCGCGGCCAGGGATATCCGCCAGGCCTTTGGCCGCATGGGTATGAACGATGAAGAAACTGCCGCACTGATTGCCGGTGGACACACCTTCGGTAAAACCCACGGTGCGCACAAACCCTCCGATTGTGTCGGTGCTGACCCGGAAGCGGCTTCGCTGGAAACCCAAGGCCTGGGCTGGATGAACAAATGCGGCAAGGGCAATGGCGCTGATACCGTCACCAGTGGCCTGGAAGGCGCCTGGACCGTCAGCCCGGCCCAATGGACCCACAACTTTTTACAGAACCTGTACAACTATGAATGGGAGCTGACCACCAGCCCAGCCGGCGCCAAGCAATGGACACCGAAAAACGGCCAGGGTAAGGGCCTGGTGCCGGATGCCCATGATCCAAACAAACGCCACGCGCCCATCATGTTAACCACTGACCTGGCACTGAAAAAGGATCCAGCCTATCGCAAGATCACGGAAAAATGGCTGAAGAATCCGGAGGAATTTGAGGATGCCTACGCCCGGGCCTGGTTTAAACTCACCCACCGCGATATGGGGCCAACCTCCCGTTACCTGGGTAACTGGCTGCCACAAGATGAATACATTTGGCAGGACCCGGTCCCCAAAGCCGGCTCTCAGCTGATCGGTAACCAGGCAATCGCCAAGCTGAAAAAGGAAATCCTGGATTCCGGTTTAACTGTTTCCCAATTAGTACGTACCGCCTGGGCTTCTGCCTCCACCTTCCGCGAAACGGATATGCGAGGTGGTGCCAACGGTGCTCGCATTCGCCTGGCCCCGCAGAAAGACTGGGATGTAAATCAGCCCAAAGAGTTGCAGAAAGTGCTGGCCAAGCTGGAAAAAATCCAAAAGGCATTCAACAAGAAAAACAGCAAGACCCCGGTTTCCCTGGCAGACTTGATTGTGTTGGGCGGTGCTGCAGCCATTGAAAAGGCCGCGGCGGACGCCGGCTACCAGGTCTCGGTCTCCTTCAAACCCGGCCGTACGGATGCTACCCAGGAGATGACCGACGTTGAATCCTTCGCCTATCTGGAGCCCAAAGCGGATGGCTTCCGCAATTACCTGCAACAAGGTTTTCCCCGGCCACCGGCGGAAGCGCTGGTCGAAAAAGCCGCCTTGCTGGATCTGAGCGTACCGGAAATGACTGCATTAGTTGGTGGTATGCGGGTATTGGGTGCCAATGCGGATGGCAGCAAGCATGGTGTATTTACCAGCAAGCCGGGTCAGTTGAGCAACGACTTCTTCGTGAACCTGGTGGACATGTCAACGGTATGGAAAAAATCCAGCACCGAAGGGCTCTATGAGGGCAGCGATCGCAAGACCGGCAAGGTCAAATGGACTGCTACACCGGTAGACCTGATTTTCGGGTCCAACTCGGAGCTGCGGGCAATTTCGGAGTTCTACGCCTCCGCGGATTCCAAACAGAAATTTGTGGACGACTTTGTGCTCGCCTGGACCAAAGTGATGCAGGCCGATCGCTTTGATTTAATGTAAGCGCTGAAAACAGGTAACAACGGCGGCGCCCCCAGGACGCCGCCGCTTTCAATTTTGAGCATTCGCTAAACGCTATCTTCATACTCAATAATCTGGTCCCGCCCCTGATTCTTCGCCCGATAGAGCGCATCATCTGCCTTGTTGAGTAACACTTCGATATCCTGTTCCTCACCCAGATAAGCCACACCAATACTGGCCGTCATACACAGCTCACCCACAGTGGTATTAATGGCGATCTTCGCAATCTCCTCACGCAACCGCTGTGCCGTTCTCAGGGTACCTTCCTTATCCTCGCTTAACACTAAAGCAAACTCCTCTCCACCCAAACGTCCCCAAACATCACTGCCCCGCAAGTTCGCCATAACCGTGTCGCTAAACAGGCGCAAGGCTTCATCCCCCATACTATGTCCGAAGGTATCGTTGATGGACTTGAACAAATCAATGTCAAACATCAGCAAGCTCATAGGTTGCTGCTTGCGTAACGCGAAGTTCAGGCGTTTATCTGCCTCGATGAAAAAACTGCGCCGATTGTAAACTCCGGTTAATGGGTCTGTGCGGGCCTCATGCTCGGCTTCCAGCTTGGCTTTTTCCAGTTCCTTCGTGCGAGCCCGCACCTGATCTTCCAGCTCCGCTTTCGATTCTTCCAGATGTTGGCGATAACGCTTTTCCGCATCCTCTTTTTGAAGCCTAAGCCTGCGCACCTTGATACCCATGGCCGCCATAATCCCGAGCATTTCAACGAAGGAGGCAAACGCCGGCCAGTAGTAATTAATGGTATTGTGAGGAACCACGCCCAAGTCACGCAATGCCTGTACGACCAGGCCGAACACCAATAAGCTCCATGCCAGGGCAAACACACCGGCATCAGTGGAACCCTGCCGCCAACGGACGATACCGGCGATGGACATCATGGGGTACAGGAAAAGCGCTACGGTAATGGACAGCACCGCCAGCCCCGTCAAACTGAACACCGCGCACACCAACAGGAAGACGGAATTGCACAGCATAAACAGCAGAATGTAATCAATCTTCGGCGTATGTTTTCGGGTGTGTAAAAATGAACGGGCAAACACTATTCCAAAGAACACCCCCAAGGCACCACTGATCGACAGGTAGTTCCAATGAAAGTGGTTCTTCAACACAAACTGATGGGTATAACCGAGGATGGTGCACCAACTGATAATTTTCGTGAATGCATAAATAGAATAGATCAGAAAGGTTTTATCCCGGGTGGCAATGGCGCCCACCAGAGAAATAATCGACATCAAAAAAATGCCACCAAACAGAAACATGATGATACTGGTCTCGGCGGTATGAGTCTCACGCAGCAGGTCAGGGGACCATATGCGCATACTGGGAAAGACAAAACCGGCCTGGTGAGAGCTGAATTTCACCAGAAACTCGACACTCTCATGGGGAGGTATCGTTGTTGGCACCACAAACCGGTTATGAGACACCGGGCGCTGACCGAAGGGATCGGACAACGACATACTGGCAATGGACTGATACTGTCCTGACCCCACGTCGCTTCTCGAAAAAGCGTCCAGAGCAATCAGTTGATGATCAACATACTCCAGATCCACGGTAAGTGGCTGGTTGGTGATATTGTGCAGAACGAAATGGCTCCAAAACGCGCCTGGCTTCAAGCCAGTGGAACCTGCACTGTTTAACGGTGCAAATCGGCCTTGCTGATAAAGCACATCCACTTCAGCAACACTGTGGTCATTCTTTACGTCATGCCAAACTTCAGAT
This sequence comes from Pseudomonadales bacterium, assembly GCA_002708905.1. Lineage (GTDB taxonomy): Bacteria > Pseudomonadota > Gammaproteobacteria > Pseudomonadales > Ketobacteraceae > Ketobacter. Next base: position 26,636 of record PAPM01000042.1, read on the forward strand.
TGGCCAGTGGTCTGACTCCCATCTTCGGCCTCACCCACTTCAATTACAGTGACTGCGTGCGCTAACTGGGGAAATACCAAAAGCACTGCTACTATAAATTTCAGGATCATGAAAAGGCCCCAAAAAGGAATTTACCAGGCCATCAGACAGAGCATCATGCCCGGTTAACTATAGTTCAAAAACAACATGCTTACACCGGCATGGTTTCGATTGGGGTTTTTCCAACAGCATCCAAAGGACAACCATAGCAATGAAGCGGCTAATGCTGGTGATGTTTCTACTCCTAACAGCCTGCGAGAATGAAACCACCACAGATCACAACGCCATAAACTTTGAGCAAGTGAACTGGTACGCCAAACGTGCCGCCCTGGCCTATCAATCCGAGCAAGACATCAAAGCAGCGTTTCCGGACACCGTCCTGGTCGCCACCACACCCAACAGTGATGTGCAGTATTTTCTGGAGCAGGATCCGATCCGGCACCGTCAAATCATTACTATTCGTGGTACAGCGAACCTCCGTAACATCCGCGAGGATGTGGAGTACATTCAATCCCGCAACCCCAAATTAGGCATCTATGTACACAGCGGTTTTGATAAGGACACCTACCAGATCTTTCAGGATCTGACACCCCGCCTGAACAAAAATCACACAACCATTGTTACCGGGCACTCCCTTGGTGCAGCCATTGCCACTCTCCTCATGATGTACCTGCAGGAAGAGGGCTACCTGTTGGGTCCATCCATTAATTTCGGCCAACCCAAGGTTACCAATCACGCTGGTGCTCAAAAATACCACAATTTGCCCCTGTTACGAGTGGCAGATGAAAACGATTTGGTGCCTATGGTGCCACCCCGGGACTTCCTGGATTCGCTGCACGGTGCCTACGAGCATATCGGCCCGGAACTGATGTTGCTCGGCGGCAAATTTTATACCTATCAAACACATCATCAGGTTGAGCAAGACGATGTGGATTCGTTTTGGGACAACCTGGGTGACGAGAGCATCAAAGCCCACTACATGAAGCATTACCTGCACAACATCGCACTGAAGTTGAACGCTGCCGAAGCGGTCCCCTACGACCAACGCGAACGCTACATCAAACAATGATTATCCCACCGACCAATGGAGTCCATTTTAGCCATGACGGTTATTCCATTTTTGCGCAAATTGTGTGCAACCTTGCTCAGCAAGCTGAAATGTATCCCGAGCGCCCTCTGGCGCTGGATAAAAGGCATCATGCGCAGTCTACACATTCTGTGGCAAAGCCTGGGTCCGCGCTGGCTCAGAGTCATGCTTGTGCTTTCCGTTGCCCTCGTGATCGGTTGGCACCAGGCCAAAATCTTTCTTGCCCCCAACCTCACTCGTGAAACGATTTATGAGGTGCGCTACCTGAACGAAGGCTGGACTCCTTTTCAGCGCCAGAGTTTTTACTATACCCCCCAAGGCACGGAATTATTGGGCATCGAATACCAATGGTTTATCAATCTGGAATTGCCCCTGTCGGATGAAATGCTGGCTTCTGCCGACAACATGCGGGGCTGGGGATTCATCATCGACCCCGGGCAGCGACCCGACAATCTGAATCCAGGCAACCTGCCGGTTGGATTGGGTCGTCACCTGGATCCCAAGTCCGGCAAAGAGCGGCTCGATATCGGTTGTGCCGCCTGCCACACCGGTGAACTGCACTACCAAGGCACCGCCCTGCGCGTTGATGGTGGCCAGGCTGTGCAAAGTTTATCCAATGCCAAGCGGGGGGAGTTCATTACCACCCTGGGAGCCGCCGTTATCGAAACCCTGGTGAACCCCTACAAGTGGGATCGGTTCGCTGCACGGGTGGCGGGGACAGATGATGCCAACAGGAGCCAACTCCGCTCCGAATTCTGGGCCTTCGCCAAACACATGAAGCAATTCGTCAGTGGCGCTGGTAACCCCAAGTATTACCCAGTGGAAGAAGGCCGGGGACGCATTGATGCCGTGGGCCGAATCGCCAATGTGGTATTCGGATATGACATTGATGAACCCGCCAACTACCGCCCCGCCGATGCGCCTGCCAGCCTGCCTTTTCTATGGGATATCTGGCGCTTTGACTGGGTACAATACACCGGCTTCACCAACCAGGCGATGGCACGCAATGTAGGCGAGACCCTCGGGGTATTGGCGCCTATCAAACTGGTCAACGACAAAGGCGACGTTTTGAAAGGCCCCGAATTCGGTGAAACCCTGGTGGACGTCGATGGCTTGCATTGCGCTGAAGGTTTATTACGAATGCTAAAACCGCCGCAATGGCCGGAGGATGTTCTGGGCAAGATCGATATCCAACGGGCCCGGTCCGGTAAACAGCTTTTTGCCCAGCATTGCCGGCATTGTCACGGCCCTCATGAGTCTCAACCCTATTCCTGGCCCATTGACGACCAGGCCGGTACCAATCGCCAGTGGGACATGGCCGGCGACGTCAGTGAGCAGAACGGCAAGCCGGTGCGGAAAGACTGGCGCACCGAAATCTGGTCGGTGCCCTGGATCAAGACCGACGTCATCGGCACCGATCCAAAACTGGCGGACAACTATATGGACAACCGCTACGACGCCACCAAACTGGTGCCGGGTTCCAAGCCTGTGAATGCCGGCGATGGCCTGCAGCTGTTGTTGAATATTCTGGTACCGGAGTTATACCAACGCTGGGACATCAAAGGGGATGCCGTTGCCAACTACGACGGCCTCAATGTGCCTTTCCGTATCGCCAATGAACGGGCCTACAAAGCCCGGCCATTACACGGAGTCTGGGCAACGCCGCCGTTTCTGCATAACGGCTCCGTTCCCACCCTGTACGACCTGCTGTCACCATTGGAACAGCGGCCTGCTTCTTTCTATGTGGGCAACCGTGAATACGATCCGACAAAGCTGGGTTACCGCACCGACTACAGCCCGGGCAGTTTCCATCACGACACCCATATTCCCGGCAACCGGAACCTGGGGCATCTGTTTACGGACTACGAAACTCCGGGGCGCATTGGTCCACTGCTCAGTGAAGCGCAACGCTATGCCTTACTGGAATACCTGAAAGTGATGGGCAATCCGGCATTCGATCAGGCATTAGGGGGCGATCCTCAAAACTGGGCAAACTACAGTGCAGCACCCGCCGATCAGTGGAATGAAAAGAGTTGCAACAATACCCATTTACGTCACGGTGTTGCGGAGTTGACGGCACAGGAGACCAAGCAGTGATTTCAATAAAACGAGTTTTTAAAACCTTTGCCGTCACCAGTGCGCTGTTCATGCCGCCCTCCATTGTACTTGCTGAGACCTTTGACACACTGGGCATGGACTTGAGCGCGGAGGAGATCGCAGCCATTCAACAATCCATGGAATATGGCCGCCAGATATCGCAATGGGCGGAAAAGCAAAATGGCGCCCCTTTTCGCCGGGATGCTCATGCCAAAGCCACCGGCTGTGTCCGGGCAACCTTTTCCATCAATGGTGATATCCCCAGTCATTTTCAGAACAGTGTTTTTTCCCAGCCCGGCAAGCAATACCAGGCGTGGATTCGCTTCTCCAACGGCGACATGCTGGTACAACCGGACGCCAAACCGGACGCCCGGGGCATGGCCATCAAGCTACTCAATGTGGAAGGGGGGCAAATTGCGCCAGAGTTGACCGGCGCCAAGACGCAGGATTTCATTATGACCAACACACCGGCATTTTTTAATCGCAATATCTTTGATTATGTAGCCGACATGAAATACCTGGCGGAACAAAAACGGCTGGCCTGGTTTGTCAGTCTGTGGCCACCCCGTTTGCATCCGCGCCGGCTGTACATTGCTGCCCAAACAGTTGGCTCCAAAATAAATACGCCATTGGAACCGCAATATTATTCCATGCTGCCTTATCAACTGGGCACAACCGCAATCAAGTTCTCCGCCCGCCCTTGTCCGGGTATGCGGTTTAAAGACTACGCCAACAAAAGCGATCACGACTTCCTCACCGAAGCTATGGCAGAGCACCTCAGCGCGGAGTCTGCCTGCTTCGACTTTATGTTGCAGGAAAAGAAACCCGGTACTCATATGCCCCTGGATGATGCCACCGCAGTCTGGTCAGAAAAGGAATCACCATTTGTGCCTGTGGCCCGTATTCATATACCGCCGCAAACCTTTACCAGTGAGCCGCAGCAAAGCTTCTGTGAGAACCTTTCCATGAATCCATGGCATGCAGTGGGTGAATGGCAACCCCTGGGTAGCCTGAGCAAAGCGAGACGGTTGGTCTACCATGCCGTTTCACAATTCCGTCATCAACAGAATGGCGTTGCTTCAACGGAACCAGAAAACTGGTGCCTCGATGAGAGCCCAGATTGCAACCAGTATATTGATATCCATCAAGTGACAAACACGCCGCATCTGTCACGCTGTTTTGATTCCCTGAACACACCTGTAGATGGATCTGCAGCACTGGGCTGCGTGCAGTGATCACTTTTTGATCGCAACCCAGTGTCCATGCGCAGGCTTGTGGACTTGCAGGGGCATCGCGCGTATTGTCAAAAACTCACAACAGGATCCGGAGCCAATAACAATGAGAAACTATCCCTCCCTTCTAGCACTTGCTGTTGCTGTTTCATTTTCCAATCTCTCCTATGCCGGCAGCGATAGCGGAGTGTATGTCGGAGCATCCGTAGGTACGGCAGACGTCGACTACTCCGATAGCGCAGCCAGTGCCAAATTCGATGACTCCGATACGGGGTACAAATTCTTCGCCGGGTATAACTTCGGACTGGTTCCTTTTCTGAACCTTGCCGTGGAAGGCGGATATATGGATCTGGGATCGGTAGAGGGTGAGATCGCCAACACCACCGGCAACAAGATTGAAGCCAATGGCTGGGCTGCCTATGGTGTCGGAGGCTTTGATATGGGCCCCATCGGTGTGTTTGCCAAAGTGGGTTATTTCGCCTGGGATTCGGATTTTAAAACTTCCCTGGGCAACGACTCTGATTCCGGCACCGATCCTGCTTTCGGACTGGGTGCCAAATTCCAACTGGGATCATTCGCCGTAAGGGCCGAATATGAAGTATTCGACCTGGATAAAGCGGATATCGATTACATCTCCGTGGGTGCCGCCTACACTTTTTGATAATTTAAGGATTTCACTTCTCTATACCCAGACCGGGGGAGTATCGGGCAACAGCTCCACTGCCCCGGTCGGCCACCTCACTATTCCATATTGTAATTACAACGCGTGTTTTCTATTCTAGGGAGCACATTCCGCTCCCGCAAAAAGGTAAATTTGGATGACCAAACAGGTTGCAACCAACGTTCAATGGCATCATGGGGACATCACCCGTGAAGATCGCACCCGTCTGATCAAACAACGGGGCGCCACGCTCTGGTTCACCGGCCTGTCCGGCAGCGGCAAAAGCACCGTGGCAGTGGCACTGGAACAGAAGCTCTACGAAATGGGGCATCTGAGCTATCGTCTGGATGGCGATAATATTCGTCTGGGCATTAATAAAAATCTTGGATTTTCCGCTGAAGACCGGGCCGAAAATATTCGCCGCATCGGTGAGATCGCCAAGCTGTTCGCCGATACCGGGGTGATTACCCTATCCAGCTTTATCAGCCCCTATCGCCAGGATCGGGACCGGGTACGGGAGATCCACGCTGCCTCTGACCTGACTTTTATAGAAGTCTTTGTGGACTGCCCCCTGGAAGAAGCCGAGAGGCGCGACCCCAAAGGCCTCTATAAAAAGGCTCGTTCCGGCGAAATCAAAAACTTCACCGGCATCGACGACCCTTATGAGGCCCCGCTGAAACCGGAAATTCATCTGTATACTGCCGAAATGAGTCTGGAAGACGAAGTGAATACCGTCATTGAATATCTGCAGAGCAACGGTTATTTGGGTGAACAGTAAAGATCGGACAGTAGTGACGACGAGTATTCGCCTTCAGTCCCATATACCGCTAAAATCCAGGTAAAATTCACCTTCAACTATTTCAAAAAGAAGCATCCCAATGGGTCGAGCATATCAAAACCGTAAGGTATCCATGGCCAAGACCGCCGCGGCCAAAACCAAGGTCTATTCCAAGTACGGGCGGGAAATCTATGTGGCAGCAAAAAACGGCGGCCCGGACGCCAGCGCCAATCTGGCGCTGCGCAGCCTGATTGATCGGGCCAAGAAAGACCAGGTTCCCTCTCATGTTATTGAGAAGGCGATTGAAAAAGCCACCGGCGGTGCCGGGGAAGACTTTCAGGCGGCCCTGTATGAAGGTATCGGACCCGGCGGCTGTATGGTATTGATCAGCGCCCTGACCGATAACGGCAACCGCACCTTTGGCGAGATCCGGGGCGTGTTCTCCAAGTGTAAGGCCAAGTTGGGGACCCAGGGCTCCGTCTCCCACATGTTTGATCACCGGGCGATGTTCGTGTTTCCCGGGGAAGATGAGGAACCGGTATTGGAAGCGCTGTTGAACGCCGATGTGGATGTCAGCGACATCGAGCAGGAGGACGGTATGATCACGGTGCTGGTACCCCCAACCGAATTCTTCAAAACCAAGACGGCCATTGCCGAGCTGCAACCGGACATTGAATTCGAGGTGGAAGAAATTACTTACCTGCCGCAGACCGCTCACCCCCTTTCCGCCGAAGACACTGAACAGTTTGAACGTTTTGCAGGATTGCTCAATGACCTGGATGACGTCCAGGAAATCTACCACAATGCGGAATTCTCAGACTGATACTGATTTCGCCTTCACCAGGGAGCAGCCGTGATCTTGCGGAAGTTACAGCAGAACCTGATCATGCTGCTCCGAATCATCTGTCTAAGCTGGACCCTGTGCCTGGCGGTTTCTGCCGGCGCCAATACCGGTGAAACACCTACTATTCGGGAAGTGCTGGAAGCGGATTCCAGATCTGAGGAGATACTGGAACAGATCAAGGATGAACAGCACGCCAGTAAAGAGGGCGAAACGCCGCTCTCGGCCATCCTCGCCCTGCATCTGGCAGCCCAGGAGCACAACTGGCACAAAGCGGCGGAGTTTATTGATATTCGCTATCTTCCGGACGACATGTCCGATGCCAGTGCGGATGAGCTGATCCGCAAGCTCAGCATCATCTGGACGCAAAACCGAATCATAGATTTCTCTGCCTTGAGCAGTTCCCCTGAAGGCCATCAGGATGATGGCCTGCCCAGCTACCGGGATTTGTTGGGAGTCATCCCCCTGGACAGTACCGAGTCCGTTCCGATTTATCTGCAGCGGGTTCCTGATGGCAACGGCGGACGTATCTGGAAAATCTCCAATGCCAGCACACGGGAAATTCCCCGGCTGTGGGAGGTCTACGGCTACAACCCCTTATTGGTAAAACTGGAAGAACGCCTGCCCGACTTCAACCTTCTCTATATGCAGAATTGGCAGGTGATCGGGCTGTTGCTTATCCTGTTGGCATCGGCTGCTGTGGCCTACTCCCTACGATGGGTACTGCTGCGGATAATTCATCTGTCAGATCGCTATCGCGATACCATGCACCGGCTGGTGGCGGTTCCCATGCCCTGGTTCGTCTTCTTCAAGTTAACCCAGACCGGCGTTGCGGAGCTGGGATTGTCGGTGAAGGCCCGAATCTACCTGAACGAATCTGCCCTGGGCTACATCGCCACCATTTTTCTACTGTTAGGTGCCATTGAGTTTTTCACGGCGCTGTTTCTGAGCCGGACCAACCACCAACGCTATTGGTCCGGCATCATCAGGCCGGTCCGCACCATCCTGAAAATTCTGGCCATCATTATCGTTATTATTCTGTGGCTCACAGAAAGCGGTTATGACATCAATACCATTCTCGCCGGTTTGGGTATTGGGTCGCTTGCGCTGGCGTTGGCGGCACAAAAAACATTGGAAAACATGATCGGAGCCATCACCCTTTACATCGCGCAACCCATCAAACCCGGAGATTTTTGCAAAGTGGGCGATATCACCGGAATCATCGAAGAAATTGGTCTGCGTTCCACCCGCATTCGGCGTCTGGACCGCTCTGTGGTACATGTCCCGAACTCCACACTGGTTTCCATCAGCCTGGAAAACATCAGTGAAAATGACCGCCGTCGTTATTCCCGCAAGCTGTATCTAGCCCTGGATTCCACTCCGAACCAACTTCGCTTGCTGTTGCAAAAACTGAGGGAATTGATCATCAGCCATCCCCGTCTGCTGGACATTGCTGCCCGAGCGAGGTTTGAGACCATCGAGCGGGATGCTTATACCGTTTCAATCAACGGTTATATCGACAGCGCTGATTACGAAGTGTATCTGGCGGTGGCCGAAGACCTTAACCTGCGAATTCTCAACATCGTCCACGACTGTGGTGTAAAACTCGCTGTTCCCCAACAACGCATTCTTATTACAGAAGACACCGCAAACAGCGACAGTGCCAAGTCGAACGCAGAAAGTCTTATTGCCCAGCTGGAGCAGGAGAACAAACTGGCGTTCCCGGACTTTACCGAGCAGGAGAAAGAACAGCTGAAAGGCCAGCTCAACTACCCTGAGCGGGGACATCAAAGCTGACCGGTCACCCCTGCTGCGGCCACCACCCGGATGTCGGGAACAAAACGAAAACCCAATTTGGGTACAGTTTTGATGACATTCTGGGTTGATGCACTGTCGCCAAGGGCACGTCGACATTGCGCCACCACCTGTGCCAACGATTCATCTGAAACAGCGCGACCCTGCCATAGCCTATCGAATAGGGCATCCCGGGAAACCACAGCATTACCGGCACTGATGAGCAGACAAAGAAAGTGAAAGGTTTTCGGTGCGAGTGCAACATCCTCCTCCTGATAGATCAGACGCGCCTGATCCGGCAGCAACCGAAAATTCAAAAAGTGATATTCCATTCCTGAAAGTAAATGCATTCCTGTCTTTGTTCCTGATGATATTCCTGTTGTTATTCGTAACGAATAAACTGCCCGCTAGTTGCAGTATGCCCCAAGTGGCCTGTTTCGAAAGTTAAGGATCTACGCCAGCGCTGTTAAAAATTGACAAAACATCTGAGAAATTAAGCTGAATTCAAGGAATCATCAGATAAATTTCAAGTTTTCCTCAAGTGGACAATCAACCTCTTGGATAGGGTAGGCATCGAGTCCGACCGGAAGTCGGATCCATGAAACCAAAACATTCAGGAGCAACCATCATGAAATACACAGCCGCCACCCTCTTCATCAGTACCTGCCTGGCTACTCCCTTGCTTCACGCTGCAAGCGTTGAAGAAATTCGTGAATACACGCCACAGCCCGGACTGGAATACAAATCATCCCTGGATGATCTGGTGGCCAATCCCACTGCAGAAGAACCCGATGTGATACGCTTCACCGCGCGTGAACATTACTACAAGCAGGCGCTCACCAGCACCAAACCCCGGGTCACCAGCTCGGAAAAATTCGTCACGTTACCGGGCAGCAAAAGCCGGGTGGTAATCCCGGCCGGTAAAAATGCGCTGGTTAACCTAGCTTTCACCGCAGAATCCCGCTGTAACGAACCGGGCAGCGCGGCACCTGACTGGTGTGAAGTACGCATTCTGGTGGATGGCGTCGAAGCCTCCCCCCAGGCCTCGTCTTTCCCACCGGATACCTACGCCTTTGACAGCACCGACGGCGGAACGGAATCCATCTCCTCCTGGGAATCCCACGCTATGGATCGGCATCATTGCGTGTTCAACAGCAAAAGTGATACGGCCAAAGCGGTTCCCGTTGAAGTGCAGTGGAAAGTCACGAACTTCGATGGTGGAGCAGCTCCGCAGTTCTGGCTGGACGATTGGAGTTTTACCATTCAACTGGCGGATGGCTGTCGGCAGGAACGGTTGAAGGTGGAAGACTAGACACGTAACGGCGGGCAGGCCTGATTCGGGCATGCCCGTCCTTCTTCTCCTGATTCCCAGTCTGCTTTCCTGCTTACCGCAAGTAACAAATTTGAAGCAATTACCTGATAGCGTTCAGCTCCATTGGTCAGCGTACAACCAATAGGAGAGTATTATGCGCGACGAACTGCAATACGATAATGACAATGAAGTAAGCAATAACAGCGGCAACCGCCCATTCGAAGATGTTTTACAGTCACACCTGGCCCGTCGCCAGGTTCTTAAAGGTGGTATGGGACTGGCCGCTGCCTCGTTTGTGGCAGCACCCAGCCTGGCCAGCGCCGGACACAAACACTGGCCCGGCAAGCGCCCCCTGATTGGCTTTACCCCGGTCGCTCTGGCCGATGGTAACGGCCCCATGCCGGCCATTTCCCCGGATTACCAGTACGAAGTCTTGATTCCCTGGGGCGAGCCTCTGGAACCCAGCGGCCCGGCTTTCAGCTGGCCGCCCAAGGCCGCGGACCAGGCCAAACAAATCGGCATCGGCCACGACGGCATGGCTTTCTTCCCCATCGACCAGAAAGAATGTGAAAAATTCTCCGATAAATTCAATCGTGGTAACCGCGGTCGTCGCGGCAACCGACATGGCATGCTGGCCATCAACCACGAATTCGGTGGCAACAGCCATGTATTGGGTAAGAGTACTCCGGAAACCCTGGAGGAAGTAAGGACTTCCCAGCACGCCCACGGCGTATCAATAGTGGAAATCAAGAGTATCCGCGGCAAGTGGCGACAAGTGGAAAGCAAAAATGCCCGTCGCATTCACGTTAACACACCGGTCACCTTCAGCGGCCCGGTGGCGGGTCACGCCCTGCTGCAAACGCCCGCAGGTAATATTCCCTTGGGCACCGTCAACAACTGTTCCTCCGGCCCGACTCCCTGGGGCACCTACCTGACCTGTGAAGAAAACTTCAACGGTTACTTCGGTGCCACCAACCGCGAGCAAACCTGGTTGCCAACGGAATCCCACGACCGCTATGGTTTCAGCAGCGGTGGTTTTGGTTATGGCTGGGAACAGTTCGACGCCCGCTTCGATCTGTCCAATCCCGATTACCAAAACGAAGAAAACCGTTTCGGCTGGGTGGTGGAAATCGATCCTTTCGATGCCACCCAAACTCCGGTTAAGCGTACCGCATTGGGCCGCGTCAAGCACGAAGGCGCCACCACCGTAATCGGTCAGGACGGTCGCGCCGTTGTCTACATGGGCGACGACCAGCGTTTTGATTACATCTACAAATTCGTCTCCGCCGGTCACTACAAAGAGATGTTGGCGGCCGGTATCAGCCCGCTGGACGAAGGCACATTGTATGTAGCCCGTTTTGATGAAGACGGCAGCGGCGTATGGCTGCCTCTGACGCTTGATAATCCAGACCTGGCTGCACGCTTCGCGGACATGGGTGAACTGTTGGTGAACACCCGTATCGCCGCCGACATTGCCGGCGCCACACCTATGGATCGCCCCGAGTGGACCACAGTTGCGCCTAACGGTGATGTTTACTGCTCCCTCACCAACAACAGCCGCCGTACAGAGCCCAATGCAGCCAACCCCTTGGCGCCCAATGCAGACGGCCACATCATCCGCTGGCATGATGCCGATGAACACACCGGTACCACCTTCAATTGGGAGATTTTCCTGATTGCAGAGACCACTCACGGCACCGAGGAAAGCTTCGCTGATCCCGATGGGTTGTGGGCGGATCCGGATGGCCGCCTGTTCATCCAGACCGATGGCGGGCAGAAAGACGGCCTGAACAATCAATTGCTGGTAGCAGACACCACCACCGGCAAACTGAGCCGCCTGCTGACCGGCGTTACCGGGGACGAAATCACCGGTATCGCCGTAACCCCGGATCGCCGCACCATGTTCGTCAACACGCAGCATCCCGGCAACGGAGACCCAGCCCTTTCCAACTTCCCGGCACCCTATGACGGTGTCACCATTCCCCGTGACTGCACCATCGTCATCACCAAAAAAGACGGTGGCATCATCGGGTCATAAACCAGCTGTGTGATTTTCTGATTGAAACACTCGGGAGCGAGCGGACCAAAAATGGCCGTTTGCTCCTTTTTATTTGGCTTTTCTAACGGCGTTTACCCAGCTGATTCAAAGGCAGTTTCAAATACTGCACACCATTATCTTCCGGTTCCGGCAGCTGACCGGCGCGAATGTTCACTTGCAGGGAAGGCAGAATCAACACCGGTGCCGCCAGTTTTGCATCTTTATCTTTACGGGCGGAAACGAATTCCTCTTCCGAGACGCCGGCATGAATCATCAGGTTGTGCTCACGCTGTTCCGCCACCGTGGTTTCCCATTTGGGCTCACGGCCACCCGGCAGGTAGTCATGACACATAAACAGCCGGGTTTCCGCCGGTAACGACAGAATGTGTTGGATCGATTCATACAAGGCATGGGCATCACCACCGGGAAAATCCGCTCGGGCAGTACCGTAATCCGGCATAAATAATGTGTCGCCGACGAAGACCGCATCTTCTATCCGGTAGCTGACACAGGCCGGCGTGTGTCCCGGGGTAAACAATACTTCCGCCACCAGACTGCCGATGTTGAAGCGCTCACCGGCCGCAAACAGATGATCAAACTGGGAGCCATCCGCCACAAAATCCGCTCCCAGGTTAAACAGTTTGGCAAAATGAGCCTGTACTCCGGTAATGCCCTCACCAATCGCAATCTTTCCCCCAATCTGCTGCTTGATCCAGTAAGCCGCCGAGAGATGATCAGCATGGGCATGGGTTTCCAGTATCCATTCCACGCATAAATTTTTCTCTTTAACAAAGTCAATGATCGACTGCGCGGACAGAGTGGAAATGCGGGCCGCTTTTGGATCAAAATCCAGCACAGGATCAATGATGGCACAGGGACCGCCTGCACCATCATGGATCACATAGCTGATGGTGAAAGTGGTCGGGTCAAAAAAAGCTTTAATTTCCGGGCGTACCATAGTGTCACCTGCCTTATTAACTGCCAGAATTGAATTATATCCAGAAAAGAATTATATTAGAATAATCTAAATTAGAATAAACTCATATGCAAATAAGCGATTTAGAAGAACTCAGGATGCATGCGCAGGATGCGGCGGACCTGATGCAGGCGCTGTCGAATCCAAACCGCCTCATGATCATGTGCACGCTGTCCCAGGGAGAGTGCTGTGTAAGGGATCTGAACGAGCAACTGGATTTATCACAATCTGCGTTGTCTCAACATCTGGCGGTGTTAAGGAATCAGGGCTTGGTGAAAACCCGTCGCCAGGCGCAGACCATTTTCTATTCTGTGGCAGAGGGTCCCGCCATGGATATCGTCGCCCTGCTGCATCAACACTTCTGTGGTAATTCATAAGGAGCCCTCATGCTAAACGATCACCCGATCAACGTACCCAATCTGTGTACGCCACAGCCGGATCTTCTGGCCTGTGGCATGCCCAGCGAACAGGATCTGCAGGATGCCGCCAAAAAAGGCATCAAAACCATTATCAACCTGTGCCCGTTGGAGGAAACGCCCCCCAATGAATCCGACCTGGTTGCAGAGCTCGGCATGAGCTATGTAAACATCCCCATTCGCGGCGCCCAGGATCTAACCAAAGAGGCTGCCCAACAGCTGGCGTCACTGATGGATGACTGCGCCAATCATCCCCTGCTGGTCCACTGCCGTAGCGCCAACCGGGTGGGCGCCCTGATTGCCCTGAAGGAATACTGGTACTCCGGTAAATCTGCAGAAGAAGCCCTCACCCTGGGCCGCAAGGCCGGCCTCACCAAACTGGAGCCCGGTGTTGTGGAGATCATGCGCCGCCATCCAGCCTGATTGCAGTCGGAGTAATGTTAGCTGCATTTCTTGGTTTGCTGGTGGGGTTGATTCTGGGCCTCACCGGCGCCGGGGGTTCCGTTATCGCCGTGCCCCTGCTGATCTGGGGCCTGGGCTGGACGTTGCCCCAGGCGGCCCCTACCGCCCTGCTGGCGGTGAGTGCGGCCGCCATTCTCGGCACCCTGAGTGCCTGGCCCCAGGGCATCGTGCGCTACCGCGCCGCTATTGTGATGAGCTGTGCCGGTATGCTTACCGCCCCCCTGGGCCTGAAAGCAGGCCAGATTCTTCCGTTACCCTGGCTGAGCGGTGCTTTTGCGTTGGTGCTGCTGTACGTCAGTGTGCGTATGATCCTGCAGGCACGCAGCAAACCGGAGGAAGCGCGAATTGTCCGTGCCGGTTTGAAAGCCGAGCCGGAGAACCCCTCGGAACCGGTTTGCAAAATGAACCCCGTCACCGGAAGACTGAGATGGACACGCCCCTGCGCGCTGGCCATCGGCAGCGGCGGGCTGGCTACAGGCTTTCTCTCCGGTTTGCTCGGTGTAGGGGGCGGCTTCGTGATCGTCCCCATACTCAGAGCCGTCACCGACTTGAGTTTCCATTCCGCCGTGGCGACGTCACTGATGGCCATATCCCTTACCAGCGCCGGTACGGTGCTGATCTCCATTGCCCAGGGGCAAACCCTGGACCTCATGGTGGCGGCGCCCTTTGTGGGTGGCGCACTGGCCGGCATGTTGCTGGGACGGCAGACGGCAAGCCGTCTGGCGGGGCCGAAGCTGCAAATGGGTTTTGCCGGTGTCATGCTGATGATTTCCGCCGGCATGTTCTGGAGTGCGTTGTTCTAGCGAAAGGACGGTAACAAAAAAGCCAGGCGAACCGGCGCCTGGCAAAAAAACAACTAAAGAGTCTTACGCGGAATTATTAAACCAGTCGTTACGAAACCAGCAATGGTTGACCGTAGAGCACACGATTGGTCATCTGTGTGACCAAGCCCGCTTTCTCACCTTCAATGCGGCGACAGGCTTCCAGATAAGGCGGCATATACTTCACGGAAGCCGGTGCAACCGCAAACAGGGTCCGGGCCAGTTTCACATCGAAATCGAATTGTTTTTGCAGGGATGGTGTCAACTCCGGGAACCCGAAGTCACGGCGCAAACGCTCCGGCAACAGCACCGCTGTATGCACCTTATGGCGATCCAGGAAAGGTTTTAAATACGCTTTCATGGAGAAGATGTACTCCACCAGTTGTTGTCCCACTTCACCCACCGCCAACTCATCGGAACTCACCACACTCTCGTAGTACTCCATGAATTCAGACCAGCTCGCCGGCATCGCCGACTCGGGGATGCCAAACAGGAAAGCAAACAGCTTGGATTCTTCATAGTATTGTTCCTTCTGCATTACCGATAATGGGTGGTGGAACAGTTCATAAACACGCAGCCCGGTAATCCAGAGCGTGGCGTGTACCCACAGCATGGCGCCGATTTGGTTGGCAAAATAGGCACTGCCTTTCTTGGTCTGACCTGCGTTTTCACTCACCTGTCCGGTAATTTTGGCGTGGATGTTGTGCACCTTGATCGCCGAGTCCAGCACCTGATCCAGGCTACCAAAGACCATGGTGTGAACGTTGAGGAAAGTTCGGCGCAGGCGCCCCAAAGGGTCGGTTTGGGTTTGTGAATGCTGATCAATCGCCTGGGCTACCCAGGGATGCGCCAATTGCAGCAGGTTGGCACAGCCTGCCCCCATCATAATGGACGTATGTCGATTGATCCGCCATGAGATGGATTCAGGTCCATACAATCCAACCTCGGGATCTAATACTCTCTTACTCATATCCTCCAGACGCGCCAGCAAATCTTCCCTGGTAATGGCCTTCTGCTTGATGGTGTTCTTATCTTCTTGTTTTTCTTGGTTTTGTAAGGACTCTGGTAAAGACATGGTGATCTCCTACTGCAAATACACCACCTATCCTAGGTGCAGTTGAGCATCGACACATTGATACAAATCACTATTTTTGTATCAGGCATTATTCAATGTGCTCATCTCTGGGTGAACTATCATTACTATTCGGGCAGTTTAATCCTGAGCAGGTTTTCAGCATTAATGGATGGCAGAAAGACCGGAGCACTACGCAGACAGCTGGCAGGATGGTTTCTGGCCATAGGCTTGCTTCCATGGCTGGTGGTTGCCGTCATCAGTTACTACCAAACGCGCAACAGTCTTTCCCACGCCGCGGAAAACGACCTTGCCCACACGGCCGCAGAAAAAGTCCGTTTCATCAATAACTGGTTTAAATACCGATGGATGGATATTAACTTACAGGCTAATGATCCAGCCAATCTGGAATTGCTATTACAGTTGGAGCAAGCCTTTCGTGCCAGTGGCCAGTCGGCCTCTGCATTCATTCAATCCCCTCCGTGGCACGCGATAGTCGACTCACAGCACCACGATCTGCACAACGTTCTTAATAATTACGACTATATTTACGACCTGTTTCTGATTGATAGCGATGGCAACATTCTCTTCAGCGTAGCAAGGGAAAATGATCTGGGCACCAACCTCTTTTCCGGTCCCCTGCAACACACCCGGTTCGCACAAGCGGTTGCCCGAACCCTGACGCAACAGCACCCATCTTTTTCGGATCTGGAGCGTTATGCTCCTTCCGGGAACTTGATTAGCAGTTTTCTGGTCGCTCCCGTTTTCGATCAAGAAGCAACGCTTCGAGGCGCCCTCGCCTTCCAGATACGGCTGGATCTGATCTACGAGGCTTTAGCCTATGACCAAGCCGATGACGTATATCATTATCTGGTGGGGACCGATGGTTTACTGCGCTCACCGCTCAACGGCGATGATGTATTGCGTCATGAAATAAAGACCCCCACCTTCGCAGCCTGGCGTGCGATTCAGCAGGCAGTCACCGGACATTCCGGCGATGATCGCCCTGCAACATTCCTATACGAAAGTGCTTCCGATAAAGAAGTCCTGGGCCAATTCAACTCGATTAGTGTACAAGACATAAATTGGGTGCTGCTCAGCGAAATAGAAAAGGAAACCGCCTATGCATTCAGCAACTGGCTGGCCAAGTTCGACTCAGTTCTTCTGATGCTTTCCACATTATCCATTGCCGTTGCCGCCGTATATTTTTCCAAGCGCTTATCCCACCCCATCACTCAATTGAATAACGCTGTGGAAGCGTTCGCGCTCAACAAACCTGTGCAACCATTGACGCTGAACAGTGGCAACGAAATCGAAACTCTGACAGAAAACTTCAATAAAATGATTGCCGCACGGGAACGCTACGAGGGTCAACTGCGGGTCAGTGAAGCGGCAACCCGGGCCGCCCTGAATGAACTGAACGAACAGCAGTTTGCGCTCTCTCACCATGCCATCGTTGCCATCACCAACATCAAGGGTGACATCCTTTATGTAAATCGAAAATTTGAAGAAGTCAGTGGTTATACCTCTGAAGAATTAATCGGAAAGAATCACCGTTTGTTGAATTCCGGTTATCATCCGATTTCTTTTTTCCGCAACATGTACTTGAACATTACCAAAGGCAAGGTCTGGCACGGGGAAATTTGCAACCGGGCCAAAGCCGGCCATCTCTATTGGGTTGCCACTACCATTGCGCCCTTAAAGAACAAAGAAGGCAAGATCGATCGCTACATGGCCATTCGCACTGACATCACTGAACAGAAGGCCATACAGCAGGAATTACGTAATGCCAGGGACGCCGCCGAAGATGCAGCCAAAGCAAAAAGTGAGTTCCTGGCCACAATGAGCCATGAAATCCGCACCCCCATGAACGGGGTACTCGGCATGCTCGGCCTGCTACTGCGAACCAAACTGACGGGCGACCAACAGCACCAGGCCCGCTTGGCCATGAGTAGCGCAGAATCGTTGTTGGTGGTCATCAATGACATCCTCGACTTCTCCAAAATTGAAGCCGGTCGCCTGGACATAGAACAAATTGATTTCGACCTCAGCGCCATGCTGGGAGACCTGGCAGAAACCATTGCCCCCAAAACCCATGACAAAGGCCTGGAGCTGATACTGGACGTAGTGGAAGTGGAACACAGCATGGTTGTGGGCGATCCCGGACGCTTGCGCCAGATCATTTCCAACCTGGTGAGCAATGCCATCAAATTTACGGAAAGCGGTGAAATCATTATCCAGGCGGCCCTGCGCACCACGGAAAAATACAGTTATCGTTTCGAATGTACAGTGATCGATACCGGTATCGGTATTCCCGCCGACAGAATCGAACCCATTTTTGATTCTTTCACCCAGCTGGACGCCTCCACCACCCGTCGCTTCGGTGGCACCGGGTTGGGGCTGGCCATCGTGAGACAGTTATGCCAGCTTATGCAGGGTGATATTTCGGTTGAGAGCACCTTAGGTAAAGGTAGTCGTTTTCACTTTCATGTTAATCTCGAACCCAGTCAGCTCTCCCGTGCGGTGGTGCCGCCGGCTGATATCAGTGGTGTTCCCATGCTGGTGGTGGATGATAACGCCACCAACCGGGAAGTACTGCGTCGCCAACTCGAACTCTGGGGCGCCAGGGTGGACCTGGCTTCGAGTTCGCAGCAGGCACTGAACCTGATTAACAGCAAACTGGAGAGCCTGGACGAACCGATATACCAAGTGGCGTTCCTGGACATGCAGATGCCGGATATGGACGGCGCCCACTTGGGTGAAACCATTCGTGGCAATCCGAAGCTGAATGGGACCAAGATGATCATGATGACCTCCATTGGTAATCGCGGCGATGCCAACCGCCTGGCCCAGATTGGTTTTAATGGTTACTTCCCCAAGCCCACCACGACCTCTGACCTACTGGGCGCCCTGGCTGTACTGCTTGAAGATGGGGATGCCCTCGCTCAGGCCACGCCGCTGGTCACCCATCACTATCTCAAGAGCATTGAGATTGGTGAAAGCGCAACTGATAATGACTGGCCGCAAAATTGCCGCCTGCTGTTGGTGGAAGACAATTCCATCAATCAGACGGTGGTGCAGGGCATGCTGGAAGAATTTGAACTCCACTGTGAAACAGCCAGTCATGGCCAGGAAGCCATTGAGCTGTTGCAGAATTCAGCAAAAGAATACCCCTACACCCTGGTACTCATGGACTGCCAGATGCCGACGCTGGACGGCTACGAAACCACACGAAAGATACGAAAAGGGCTGGCCGGAGAACGCTATCGCCAGGTTCCGATTGTTGCCATGACAGCCAACGCCATGAGTGGTGACCGCGAAAAGTGCCTGGACGCTGGCATGAACGACTATCTTCCCAAACCCATCAGCATCAACCGCCTGCACGAGAAGCTGTGCATCTGGTTGAAGCAGGAATCTCCGACCGGAACAGACTTGCCCAATATTCCCACGCACTTGGAAGACGCGCTGTGGAATGAGGAGGAAGCGTTGAAACGGGTGCGCCATAAGCCGGAGCGTCTGGTCACACTAATATCCATGTTCAAGCAAGGCAGCCCCAAGCTGATTGACGAGATTCGAGAAAATCTGGACAAAGGCGATATAAGTGGCGCAATCCACAGCACTCACACACTCAAAGGCGTGGCAGGTAACCTGAGCGCCAATCTGTTAATGAAAGCGGCTGAAATCCTGGAGCTGAAATTACGCTCCGATGATCTGGATGACTTGATGCCGATGGTGGAAAACATCATTCAGGAGCACTCACGGGTACTACTGCTGCTTGATCAGTATCAACAGGCAAACAGCAGCGCCAAACACACTGCTTCAAAATAAAAAAGCCCCAAAATCCGGGGCTTTTTTATAGGAATGACTATGAGTAATCAACCACCGTTAAACGGATTTCTCAGAATCATGGTCTCGTTGCGATCCGGACCAGTGGAAATAATATCGATGGGCGCACCCACGGCTTCTTCCAATTTTTTCACATAGTCCACCGCCGCTTTCGGCAACTCTGCCACACTCTTGGCACCGTAAGTGGAATCTTTCCAGCCGGGCATTTCTTCATAGATGGGCTGGATACCATCGTAATCGGCTGCATCCACCGGGAAGGCATCAATCTTGTTGCCGCTCGCGTCCTGATACCCCACACAAATACGTATGGTGTCCAATCCATCCAATACATCCAGCTTGGTAAGACACAAACCGGTTACCGAGTTGATCTGCATGGCGCGACGCAACGCGACCGCATCAAACCAACCGCAACGGCGGGTACGTCCGGTGGTGGTGCCATACTCATGTCCCTTCTCCCGCAGATGATCACTGACCTCATCAAACAATTCGGTAGGGAACGGGCCTGATCCAACACGGGTGGTGTAGGCTTTGGTAATACCCATCACATAATCCAGGAACAAGGGGCCGAAACCGGAACCGGTGGCGGTACCGCCGGCGCTGGTGTTGGAAGATGTCACAAACGGATAGGTTCCGTGGTCGATATCCAGCAACGTACCCTGGGCGCCTTCGAACAGGATGTTGTCCCCGGCCACACGGTGCTGGTGCAGAATTTCAGTAACATCGGCCACCATGGGCTTCAGTTGCTCACCCATTTCCAGGGTTTCATCCAGCAATTTCTGGAAATCCAGGGTGTCGGCTTTGTAGTAATGCTTGAGCGTAAAGTTGTGATAATCCAGCACTTCACCCAGCTTGGAAGCAAAACGCTCACGGTGGAATACATCACCCAAACGCAGACCACGCCGGGCCACCTTGTCTTCATAGGCAGGACCGATGCCGCGGCCAGTGGTACCAATAGCCGCTTTACCGCGAGCCACTTCGCGCGCCTTGTCCAAGGCGACGTGGTAAGGCAGGATCAATGGACAGGCAGGACTAAGGCGCAAACGCTCACGCACTGGCACACCACGCTCTTCCAACATGCACATTTCTTTCAGCAATGCATCCGGCGCCAACACCACACCATTCCCGATCAGGCATTTCACGTTATCACGCAAAATCCCGGACGGGATCAAATGGAGCGCAGTTTTCACACCGTCGATAACCAGCGTATGACCGGCATTGTGGCCGCCTTGAAAACGCACCACACAGGCCACGCGATCCGTTAACAGATCAACGATTTTACCCTTGCCTTCGTCACCCCACTGGGTGCCCAGAATAACGACACTTTTGCCCATTGCTTTTATCTCTACACGAACAGATTAAGAATCGGAAACTACTTCTGTGACCCAGCCGGAGTTCGTCTGGATCAGTTGCTGATCGCACCCCATGGATTGAGGTGTTTGCGCTGCATCCAGCGCCTGAATCACCACCTCACCGGCGGCTCTCAGTTGTTGCATCGCCTGCTGCTGCCCTTCCGCTACCGGATATGGCGCAAAAATTCGCTTACCGGTGAGCGTGCCTGCTACTCGGCGCACCAATGCGGCCAAATCGGTACTGAAACCGGTGGCGGCCCGGGCCCGACCGAATACCTCGCCGATATGATCATAACGGCCGCCGTTGGCGATAGCCTGTCCCATACCGGGCACATAGGCGCTGAATACCGGCCCCGTGTGGTAATGATACCCCCGCAATTCACCCAGGTCGAAATAGAGGGTGACTTGAGGATGAGTGGTCTGCAGTTGATCCGCGATTTGCTCCAGATCTTCCAGGGCGGCCTTAACAGAGTCCGGCGCCTGGGCCAGACTGGCTTTGGCCTTGGCCAGCACACTGCGGTCTCCCGCCAAAGAGGCTAACGCCCGTAACATCATCCGGAGCTCCGCGTTTTCCACCTGCTGTTCGAGGAATGCTTCCAGCTCCGGTACGGCCTTGCGCTGATAAATTTCGAATAGCTGCCACTCTTCGTCACTACCAAGACCGGCTTCCGCCGCCAGCGCTCGATAAATAGCCACATGCCCCAGATCCAGGTGCACATCAGAACAGCCACCCAGGCGCAGGGTCTCCAGCATCAGGCCGATGACCTCGATGTCACTGGCGATGCCGCCATGGCCATAGATTTCGGCTCCGATTTGAATCAGGCTGCGGCTGGCAGTGAGGCTTTCCGGTTTTGCGTGCAAAACATGACCGGCATAACAAAGGCGGGTGACGCCTTCGCGGTTGAGGGTATGTGCGTCGATACGGGCCACCTGAGTGGTCATATCCGCCCGCACCCCCATCAGGCGCCCGGTCAGTTGATCCGTAAGCTTGAAGGTCTGCAGCGCCAGGTCGTTGCCGGCTCCGGTGAGCAGGGATTCGATATATTCCACCAGGGGTGGAAACACCTGCTCATAGCCCCAGCTTTTATAGAGGTCCAACAAGTCCCGACGCAACTGTTCCAGTTTCGCCGCCTGTGGAGGCAGGATTTCATCAATCCCATCGGGGAGCAACCATCGATCTGCTGTGGCCATAACGGGTTCGTCGTATTCCTCGGCTGAAAGCTCAAACAATTTAATGTTCACATCAGGGGCCATATTTAGCCCACAAAAAAACCGGGGGGCCGCCCCGGTTTCCTTATGATAACACGCATCCAGCGGCCGAGTTAAACCTTTCGGCCGCTTTTTGCCTATTGCTGTTTCAGATACTGAAAGAACTCACTGTCGGGCTTCACCAGGATCAGATCATCTTTGCTGCTGAAGACATCCCGATAGGCATCCATGCTGCGATAAAAGGCAAAGAAATCAGGATCTTTCTTGTAAGCAGTTGCGTAAATGGAAGCAGCTTCCGCATCCCCGGCGCCCCGCAATTCCTCCGCCTGGCGATAGGCACCCGCCAGGATCTCGGTACGCTCACGATCGGCTGCGGCCCGAATACCTTCGGCCAATTCATTACCACGGGCACGGTGGCTACGGGCTTCCCGCTCACGTTCTGCGCGCATCCGGTCGTAAACTGAGGCGCTGGCACTGGACGGCAACTCAATACGCTTGACCCGGATTTCCACCACATCGATACCGAGGGCTTCCTGGGCTTTGCTGTCGATGGCTTCGGTCAGATCCACCACCAGTTCTTCCCGCTCACCGGCCACCACTTCATAGACCGTACGCTCACCAAACTGGTTACGCAGTCCTTCATTCACCCGCGGCCCCAACAGCAGACGCACCCGGGATTCCTGGCCGCCACCGGTGGCAATGTAGAATTGCTTGACGTCCTGAATTCGCCACATGACAAAAGAATCCACGATCAGGCGCTTTTTCTCCTGAGTCAGATATTCTTCCTGACGCATTTCCAGCACGCGGATGCGGCGATCAAACAGGCGCGGCTCGTGCACCAGCGGAATCTTGAACTGCAAACCGGGTTGCAGATCTTCCCGCACCACCTCACCGAATTTCAGCAGCACACCGCCTTCGCTTTCCTTGACGGTGAACATGGCACTGCTCAAACCCAACGCCAGTACCGCCAACAACAATAGAACAGACATACTCTTGTTATTCATTAGCGATTCTCCCATCGGCTTTCACGGGCCTGGCGAATGCGCTCCAGACCACGCACGGCATCAGAGGTTTTCTGGGTGGTCGTATTGCTCTGCTGGGAGGTATTGGCCTCGATTACGATGGGGTCCACCGCTGGCCGCTGCTGCATCAGTTTGTCCAGGGGCAAATACATCAGGTTGTTGCCTCCCTCCACGTCCACCAGCACTTTTGACGTACTGCCCAGCACACTTTCCATGGTTTCGATGTACATACGCCGGCGCGTCACTTCCGGAGCCAGGCGATACTCAGTGTAGAGACGATCGAAACGGTTGGCCTGACCTTTGGCCCGCTCCACCACTTCCGCTTTGTACGCGTTCGCCTCTTCAATCATGCGCTGCGCCTCACCGCGGGCTTCCGGCACGATCTGGTTGGCGTAGGCTTCCGCCTCGTTCTTGACCCGCTCTTCGTCTTCCCGTGCCTTGATTACGTCATCGAACGCCGCCTTAACATCCTTCGGCGGATGAGCATCCTCGATGTTGAGCTTGTCCACGGTCAGACCGGTTTTATAGGCATTCAAATATTCCTGCAGACGCTGGTGCACTTCCACAGCAATCGCTTCCCGACCATCCGTGAGCACCCGGTCCATCTCGCTGCCACCGACCACATGGCGCAGTGCGGATTCCACCGCATTACGCAGGGTATCAATAGGACTGCTGGATTCCAGGAAATAATTGCGCGAATCGGTGACCACGTACTGCACCTGAAGATCGATATCCACGATATTCTGATCTTCCGTCAGCATGGTGGCCCGCACCGGCATGGTTTCTCGCTGGTTCACGTCCACCTTCATAACCGAGTCGACACCCCAGGGATTCCAATGCAGACCGGCGCTCACGGTTTCGTGATACTTGCCGAACCGCAACACCAACGCTTCCTCAGCCTGCTCAACCCGATACAGCCCGGCAACGAACCAGACCACAAGAATCACGCCCAGGATCAACATCAACAATCCGTAGCCGCCGCTGTCGTTACCGGAACCGCCTCCCAGCATGCCGCCAAACCGGTCCTGCAGCTTTTTGATCACATCGTCCAGATCCTGTTGACCTCGGCCATCTCGGCCACGCCATGGATCCTGATTTCGCCCGCCGCCGGGCTCGTTCCAAGCCATATAGTGCTCCACTTTTTTCAGTGCTCGGGAAATGTTATTGCATCTCAAAACGTTATAACAGGGTTATTATTCCGAATGGGTTCAATTTCGCAACCCTGACCCGTTTTCTTCTAGGGCAGCCCGATCCAAGTCAAAGCGCTTGATCATTTGCTCCCAGGATTTTTGTGGCATACGGATACACAGCAGAATATTGCCCTGCTCATCCGCTGTTTCAGACTGCACTGCCTTCAAACCATAGCAGTGGGCGCGCACGGCGGAAAGCCGTGGGGACAGCGTCAATAACCCCTCCACCATGCGCCTGCCCAAACGTTCATTCAAAATCTGTTGCAGCAGGTCCAGGCCGGCTCCACTGCGGGCCGACAGCCAGACCGCTACCGCCTGACCGTCATCATTACGATCTATCCGGGGGGCGAAATCCCCCATCAAGTCGATTTTGTTATAGACCATAAGATGCGGCACTTTATCCGCTGCGATTTCGTGCAGAACCTCATTCACCTGGAAAATATTGTCTTCACGCTCCGGGGAACAGGCATCCACCACATGCAGAAGAAAATCGGATTCCCGGCTTTCCTCGAGCGTGGCACGAAAGGCTTCCACCAGTTTATGGGGGAGATGGCGAATGAAACCCACCGTATCTGCGAGAATCACAGGGCCAAGATCAGGTACCTCGATCCGGCGCAGGGTTGGATCAAGGGTGGCGAACAACTGGTCTGCTGCGTAGACGTCTGACTCAGTAAGGTTATTGAACAACGTGGACTTACCGGCGTTGGTATAACCCACCAGGGAAACCGTCGGTACTTCAGCCCGTTTGCGGGCACGCCGCCCCTGATCCCGTTGCTTGCGCACTTTCTGCAGACGCTGCTGGATGTACTTGACCCGGGCCCGCAGCAAACGACGATCCGTTTCCAGCTGGGTTTCGCC
>PAPM01000043.1 GCA_002708905.1 Pseudomonadales bacterium
AATAAGGTCACATTCATCTATTGGGTATTTATCACCAGTAGAATATGAGTGTAGTATTTGAGTTAACAATACGGTGTGCGCAAAAGCGGGTGAGGTTTCGCTTTCGACATATCCAAGCCCAGCTCCACTAACCATACGATTTAAAACATTTAACAATTGCTGTCAATCAGGCCAATCGTATCGAACGCAAATACGCGCAAGCTCACTCGAACTGACATAATCCCAACGAGCAGCAAAGGATAGCGCATATGGAATTCCCCATGGCGAAAATATCGAGGGTAATGGCAAAGCGGTTTTGCAGCGGGCCTATCAGCGTTACTTGACGTAGAACACAAACCTAGTGCAGGGCCAGCTTGCGTTCCACATCATTGCTTACGTCCAGCAAAAGCGGCGTCAGATCATCCAGCGACATGGCTTCATAAAAGTAGAACCCCTGTACCACACTGCAACCACGGTCACGAACCAGTTCGATCTGATCCAGGGTTTCCACACCCTCGGCAACTACTTCGAGCCCAAGACCTTCCGCAATCGTCGTGATCGCCCCAACAATTGCCCGACTGGATTTCTGATCCACATCGATGAAGCAGCGGTCGATTTTGATCACATCAATAGGATATTGAGCCAGATAAGCCAGACTGCAGAAACCGGTTCCAAAATCATCGATGGCCAGCAGCACCCCCATATCATGCAGTTCGTTCAGTATCTGGAGCACCATACCGGATTCCGCCACCAGCACGCCTTCGGTTATTTCCAGTTCCAGCGCCTGGGGTGGTAATCCACTATTGTGCAACGCCTTACGCACCGTATCGACAAAGCCCGGTTGTTCCAATTGGCGGGGTGAAACATTCACCGAGACCCGGTAATTCAATCCATTTTGCTCCCGCAATTTACGCATATCCTGGCAGGCGCGATTCAACACCCATTCACCCAGACTGAAGATATAGCCGGTGGTTTCTGCCATGGGGATAAAACGGTCCGGCGCAATGGCACCATGCACCGGGTCAATCCAGCGGATCAAGGCTTCGAAACCGTTTACCTTGCGGGTGTTGATGTCCACCTGGGGCTGGTAGTGTAATTGCAGACGGTTGTTCAAGAAAGCCTGATGCAACGCCTGCTCTATCATCATTTCGTCATGATTGGCTTTTGCCATCTCCTGGGAAAAAACATAATAACCGTTACGGCCTGTATGTTTGGCCCGGTACATGGCGATGTCGGCATGTTTCAGCAGATCATCTTCGGTTTCGCCATCGTCCGGCGCCATGCTTAAACCTATGCTGGGTGTTACGTTAAGGGTATTGAGACCGACTTGAATCGGTTGCGCCACCAATTCCAATATTTTGAGACACACCCGCTCCACATCCTGCCGCGTATGAACATCGGGAAGAATCACAACAAACTCATCACCACCCATTCGACAAACCGTGTCTGAATCCCGCACGGCGGACACCAGGCGCAACGCCACGGTCTTCAGCAGTTCATCACCCACCACATGACCCAACGAATCATTGATGCGTTTGAAGTGGTCCAGGTCAAGCACCAGCACCCCCATTTTGCTGCCGGTACGCCGCACCCGTCGCAAGGCATTCTCAAGGCGATCACGCATCAAGGTACGGTTCGGCAATCCGGTCAGTTCATCATGATGCGCCACATACTGTATGTATTCACTGGCCTGCTTCTGGGCGGTAATATCGTAGGCAACCAACAAAAAACCGGTAATGGTTTCATCGTGTGAGCGCAGGGTTGTCACCGTCACATTAACAGGAATCCGCGCACCGTCTTTGCGCCGATAGGTCCACTCCTGCCCTTTCACCACATCGTCACGGGCATGCAGCACTAGCAGGTCGAAATTGGGTTGCACGTCGCAGCCCATCTCATCGGACAGCATTGATGCGCGCTTAGCCAGCTCTTCCTCATCATGAAACATCAGGACCGATCTCTGCTGAATCAACTCCTCTTTATCAAAATGGAGCATTTTTTCCAGCGCCGGACTTACTGCCGTAATCACCCCATTCATATCCGTCGCCACAATGCTGAATGGGGAGTTGTCGATGATGGATTGAGTCAGTTGGTGCGCCTGTATCAAAGCTTGCTCCGCTTCCTTGCGCTGACTGATATCAACAATCGACGCCAATACCCTCACCTCATCCCGGGTGCGCATACCGCTGATGGAAATCTCCACAGGAATCAATTTCCCTTCGGCGTTGATCAACTGCAGTTCCATGCCACCATGCATCAAACGGCTTTTCGGCGCTTGAAAGTAGCGTTCGATCATCAGGTAATAGCTTTCCTGCATGGACGACGGCACAAAGTTATTGATGCTGCATCCCAACAGCAAATCTTTCTCCAGGCCGATCAGCTCACAGGCTTTCAGGTTTGCCAGCACAATGCAGCCGTTGGCGTCGATGGCCAGCATGGCGATGGGGGCCAACGTGACGGTTTCATCAAGTGTAGCCAGCTGCGTTTTCTGTTGGGTCACATCAACAAAGGCAATCGCATAGCCACTGCCTGCAACCTCAACTTTTTTCACCTCCAGAATGCGATCCCCCAACCGGGTTTCCTGCAATCCATCCCCATCCCGTAACCAGGCAATAAAGGCCTGCTCATCCAGCAATGACGCATCCGTAGAGCAATGATCCACCCGTGCACGGAACAAGGAGATCAATGTCGACACGTCCCACCCCAGCAGGCTGCGATCCAGGTCGCCATTGATGATTTCACTGAAAAAATTATTCTGGTAGGTGATACGGAATTCTTCGTTGATCACAATCACGCCTTCATCCATGGCGTCCAGTGTCTTGTAGCAAAGATTTTTTTCCCGCTCCAATAGTTCTGCATGCTGTTTTACCCTGGCTTGCAGATGGTGACGATCGCAGGCACGCAACAGCACCGGCACAATCAGTTCGAGATACTGGCCTTTTAAATCCTTGGAAATAAAATCGGCGGCACCGGCACGCACCGCCGAAAACACCAACTGCATGTCCTGGGCAGAGGTCATCAGCACCAACGGAATATCATATTGGCGGACACGAATTTCCGACAACAATTCCACACCGCTCATTTCCGGCATGTAATGGTCCGTCAGAATCACGTCGAAGTCGGAATGAGGAAGCGCGTTCAGCGCCTCTTTACCATTCTCAACATGGGTAACGGTAAAACCTTCCTGCTGTAAAAGCGATGACACAACGATGGACTGCAGGCGGTCATCTTCGGCGTACAAAACATTCCATGTCATAGCGGGACAGCGCTTCCCTCAGCTGCGTATTTGAAATCACTAACTTACCCGGATAACAGTTCAGTCCTCAGTATAGAAGGCGATTGGTCATGCTGCCTGCTTTCCCTGTTACTCCCTTTTCTGTTACCCCTGCGCAACATAGGGTTTTAGCCGAAATTTTCTCCACAGCGTAACTCCAACCCCCGGCGCTCGGAGCGCTTCAGGCCCCTCACCACCAGGCGAAAGGAGTTATCGATCATACGCTCGATTTCCCCTTGCGGCAGGCTGCCATCCAGGCGCACTGTATTCCAGTGCTTCTTATTCATGTGGTACCCGGGCAGCACGGCGGCGAATACGTGGCGTAACTCAAGCGCTTCCTCCGGATCACACTTGAGATTGATACGGCATTCCCCCTGCTGATGAAACAGCAGCGCAAACATCTTGCCGCAGATTTTGTATACGGCGGCTTCCGGGCCAAACGGGAAGTCCTCTTCTGCTTCCGGCTTGCTTAATAAATACTGTTTAACTTTACGTTCCGTCCCCATTATGACAATTTCCTTTTTCGTGACATGGTCTTTGCCTCTCATCCTTTTGAATTTGCTACAATCCGTAATCCCACTGCCTACTTTTATGCCATCAGGAGGCTCCATGGCAATGCGCTTTCTCCGTTTTTCCGGGTTTATGTTCATCCTGGCTACTTTACTTGCCGGATGCAGCCAGATGAATCTGAAGAATGTGGTCAAGGAACCCAGTGTTCAGGTGCAGAACATTGCCGTACGGGAAGTGAATCTGGATTCCATCGGGCTGGACCTGGTGATGAAGGTCACCAACCCCAATGCCTATACCCTGGCTCTGGCCGGTTACGACTACCGCATTCGTTTCAACGATCATCAGCTGGTGGAAGGCAGCACCAACGAAGGGTTCCGGGTGGCGGCCAACGCCTCCAATCAAATCAGGGTACCTTTCAAAGTGGGTTTCAAAGACGTGATGAAACTGCTGGACTCCATGGGTGATTCCAACACACTGCATTATGAAGTGGACGCCGATATGCGCCTGGACGTCCCGGTACTCAACCTGTTCAACATCAAGAGCCATAAGAAAGGGGATGTCACCATCCCTCAGTTACCCAAAATAGCCTTCGGCGATCTGAAGGTGAAGAGTTTTAACTTCAGCCAGGCGAGCTTTGAGCTGGCCATGCAGATTACCAACCCCAACGACTTTGGTCTGGACGTGAAGGATCTGGATTACCAATTCAGTATGGGGGGAGAAAAATGGTTCGATGGCCGCATTGACCAAACCGTAAAGCTGGGAGAAAAACAAACTACTACGGTGAAAATACCGGTGAGCGTCAGCCTGATGAAATTGGGCAGCGGCGCCTTCAATGCGATCCAGAAAGGCAATTTCACAGATTACTCACTGGATGCCAACTTCAAGCTGGACAGCACCTATCCGGCACTGAAAAATCTACAGATTCCGATTCACTACGCGCCCTAATGGCGGATTTGAATTAGAACCCCAGGCCTGAGTTCACCCCAAGCCAGAGTTCACCCGGAACCAGCCGGCAATACTGTAACGGCTGGTGAGGGCGGGCAGCACCTGATGGGGGAATTCCTCACTGAGAAACAATACGGTCACACCGGCGCGGGGCAACACACGGGTCACTTCCAGGCCGCTGCCATCGTACATCACCAGCTCACCCCCCCACTGCGCTTGCCATTCCGAATTGAGATACGTCACGCTGGTGACCACGCGATTACGCTGGCCTTTCAGGGCATCCAGATGGGTCCGGTAGAAATCCCCCTGGTCAAAGCGGGCGAAATGGGCTTCGAATTGCTGCAGCCCAAGATATAACGCCCGATTCATCCGCTCACGCAGGGTATCCATACGGGCAAGATACTGTTGCTGGGCCGCCGTCTCTCCGTCGAGCCACCCGGTCTTGTCACGGCGGATATCGGCATGGCTGCGATGGGACTGATGGCGCCCCACCTTGGCGGGTAACAAATCATGACGCTGACGGACTTCCTGATACAGTTCCGCAATCAGCACCGGATCGAACAACTGGTCCGTTACACACCAGCCATCGGCGGCCAGGGGGTCCATCAGTATCTCATCCAGTGCACCCAGCGCGCCTTCACCCGCTATAAACTCATATTCGGAACTGTCCATCCAAACCCGCCGCAACCCTGATCAAGACCGGTCGTTATGGAGCAAAGTGATCACTTGGGAAAGCGATCTTTTTTATCCGTAACGGACACTTTTTTTGTTTGTGGCTGGCTTCAGTGCGGCTTGCGCTCCAGCACCAGCTCCACCTCACCCGGCGACGGTTGCTGACAGGCCAGGTGAAGCCCGGACCGTTCACAATGCAGTGGCGGCAGGGCGTTAACACTATAGCCGGCCTGCCACCAGCCATCCGGGACAAACAGTTGCGTTGCCCCCTTGCCGGGATCGTGCCTCCAGCGATACTGAACCTGCTGATCCGTCACCGTCAAGTCCACCGGCTTTCCGGCCGTCGCCACCGGATAAGGGCGCACCACAAAGTTGTCCCGCAACTGACCACGGTCGTCGGTAATACTCAGGTCCTCAAGATTCCAGCCGTCCTTGGTGCTGTCATTCCAGTTCGGCGTGTAATTCCAGTGGGCGCTGGAAGCGAACCGGCTGTCCAACCAATCGTAGATCTGACGGATGTAAGCGTGCCCCCTTCGGGTTCCGGCCGGTGCCCCGAATTCCCCCAGCAGCAACGGCACCTCCCACGCCTCTGCCTGGCGCGCCATTACATTCAGCGCCAACGCCGACGAGTTACCCAACCACCATTTAAAGGTGATCATAATGGGATCGTAAAAATGCGGGGCGTAGGCAAAGTTTTCCAGATTGGGGCGGGGGATACCGTTCGCCACCAGTCCCGAGGACAAAAACGCATGGGGCGGGATAAACAACATGGCTTCCGGGTCCTGGCGTCGAATGGCGTGGCCGGCGTCTTCATACAGGCGCAACAGCTCGCGGTTGGTGCCCCAGGGCTCGTTCAGCACATCATAACCGATCACATTGGGATGACCGGCCATCCGGTTGGCGACCCGCTCCACCATGGCCAGAAAGCGGGTACGGGCACCCTCGCTGTCCCGGTGGAAGTGATACCAGGAACGGTGATGAGAGAAGTCCACCAGCATCCGGGTACCCCAGGATTCACACACGGGGTCATCATTAAGGGGCTCCCGCAGGGGAATGGAGGAATGCACCGCCCAGTCCGGGAAGCCTTCGCCACAACCACCGTTGGAAAAACGGGAAAACGCATCCTGGTGGAAATCCACAATCACATACAGCCCCCGTTGCTGCGCCCACCGGGTCACTTGTTCATAGTATTGCAGGTAGGATTCATCGTAGTCACAGGGAGCCGGCTCAAAGGCCTCCCAGGTAAACAGCAGACGCAGGGTGTTCAATCCCCAACCCGGCAGCGGGTCCAATTGCTCCGCCGCGGTCACGCCGTAAAAGGGAGGCACCTTCGAGTCGCCGGACACATTAATGCCCCGCAACACCACCACCCGGCCCTGCCGGTCCACAAAGTGACGGCCCTGCACCTGAATCGGCGGTGTGCGTATGTCCCCATGGGCCCTCGCATCCGGTGGTGCGCATTCGTTCCCCATTACCAATCCCGGCAGCAGCAGGCAGAGCCCGCCCGCCAGTGCACAGATCAACCTGACCATCTCCAACTCCTTGTTTTTACTTTTTGTTGTGAGAAGTTTGGACTGCGCAACCGGTTCGGCCACCAAACATGCACCATAGTACCAAATAAGACAAAAAACAGCACGTCATTTACTTTACGCAGGCAGGCTTGTAACCTCGCCCACCAGATTGACAGGAAGCCCCTTATGAACCACAACGAACTGATGCGAAACCTGCGCAGGGCACTGGCCGTGAATGAGCATGGCCTGGCGGAGATTTATGCCTTATCCGGGGAAAGCATGGACCCGGAAGGCCTGAAAAACCGGCTCAAGCAGTCCAATGAATCAGGTTATGTGGAATGTGAGGAGGCGACGGCTGCGCGGATGCTGGAAGCGTTGATTATTCACCTGCGCGGCGCCCGGGAAGGAGCAGAACCACCCCAGCCCCAGTTGCCGTTGAGCAATAACCATATTCTGAAGAAGCTGCGTATCGCCTACGACCTGAAAGACGAGGACATGCATCGCCTGTTTGCGACCGAAGGCAAGGAGCTCGGCAAGCAACAGCTGAAATCCCTGTTCCGCAAACCCGATAACAAGAATTACCTGCCCTGTTCTGACAAACTGTTGCGGGTCTTCCTGAAAGGCCTGGTGAACGAGGCCCGGGCGAAACTGGAAGCGGACTCAAACCAGTCCGCCCCTTAATCAAAACATCGCACCCGCCGGAATTTACGGGGGTTGCTGCGCTCCGACAAACTAATCCCGAACATATCGGAATACACCCGGTAGAAATGGCTCACATCATGAAAGCCCAGCGCATGGGATGCCGCCGTAATGGTGTAGCCCTGCCGGGTGATCAGATTCAGTGCCCGCCACAAGGCCGTCTGGCGCGCATATTGGGAAACGGTGCAGCCGGTGCCTTCCTTGAACAGATGCCGAAAGCGGTCCGCCGACAGATTCACCGCCCTGGACAGCACGCCAAGCGAGATATCCCCCAACGGCAATTCATCAATGATGCGCAATGCCCGGATGATACGGGAATCGTATTGCAGCGGTGCGACCTGGGTACCGATGACTTTCATCACGGACTGCTCCAGCAGTTCACCCAGTTGCCTGCACTCAATGGAACCGTCCTGCCCCGCCTGGAACCGGGGCGCCAGTTCTGCAAAGGGCGCAAAATCCAGTTCCAGGCTGGAGCGACCTGCCAGATACTGTTCCAACGCCTGATATTCCGCCGTCGCCGGGGTGAAGTCCAATAGGGCCACATCCGCTGCAACCCCTTCGATCTCACACAGACCTGAGTCATTCCCTATCAGGAGAACCCGGCCCGCAATGGATCGCCCGTCATCAAAGCCCGCTCGCACCGGACCCCGACAACCGATCAGCAGTCGAATGCATTTACGTTTATGGGTTTTATCGCCCGGACCAATGAACAGAGTGGGGGCCAGCAGCAGGATGCTACGAGCCCGGTAATACACTA
Source organism: Pseudomonadales bacterium (assembly GCA_002708905.1). Lineage (GTDB taxonomy): Bacteria > Pseudomonadota > Gammaproteobacteria > Pseudomonadales > Ketobacteraceae > Ketobacter. The sequence goes on from PAPM01000043.1 coordinate 8,345, forward strand.
CGCCTTCGAATCCGGACAATACCTGTTCTTTAATCGTGTGAATGGTCATAACATCTTTAATTAGTTTTTATTATTAAATCAGTGTCTAATTGGGTAGCCTGAAAAAACACAATACTAAAAATGGCTGATAATGCGAATGACTTAGCGGTCATAAGCAGTCCCTTAGGACGCAAAACAGCCGAAACATCCAACAATTTGGCCTGATCAGCCAGCCTTACGGACCTATTTATGCAATCAAATACCCGTTTTTTACCAGTTTTAATCTGCTTTCTTGCCGCCTGCTCCACCACCAAGATGACGGATACCTGGCAGGAACCGGAGTTCCACCAGAGCGACATGAAAAAAGTCCTGGTGGTGGCGGTGGCGTCCAACACCACCAACCGCTTCCTGTTTGAAACCGGCTTCATTGCCGCACTCAACAAAAAAGGGATCAATGCCACCGCCAGCTTTACCACCCTGGGTGATGAACTGCCCACCAAAGAAGCAGTGGAAGAACACTTGAAGACCAGCGACTACGACCACATCATTGTCACCGCCCTGGGACGGGTGGATATTGAAACCGACTACGTTCCGGAGCGGGTGCGCACCTACTACACCGGCGCCTATTACCCACATTGGAGCGGCTACTGGGGTCCACGCTATGGCGTCGGCGTGGGCTCTGCGGGGGTTGGTTTGAGTGCAGGCTACGGCGGCACGGTGACGACGATGACCCGGGAGGCTTACACCGATACCCAGACCAACGTGATTCTCACCACCTCGATCTACAACGTAGCCACCGAACAACTGACCTGGGTCGGCCGCAGCAAAACCTTTGAAGTGGGCTCGGTATCGGACATGGCAGACAGCCTGGCCAACCAGATGATCCGCCGCATCAAACACTAGGCCAAACAACATAAGCAACAAAACCAAAGTCGAATAGTCGACGGCGGCGGCTTTTGATATATCTTTAAAACAAAAAAGGCGCCGCTATGTTTTCCGTCTGGACCCTGGCCGGTTTCGCACTGGCCTATACCTGTCTGCTCTTCCTCATCGCCTGGTATGGTGATCGCCGCACTGCGCGCACCGAACAGGCCCTGAACAGCCCGTGGCTGTACAGCCTCACCCTGGCGGTCTATTGCACGTCCTGGACCTTTTTCGGCGCCGTGGGGCAAGCTGCCAATTACGGTTGGGATTTCCTGCCGATCTATCTTGGCCCCATTATCGTGTTCATCCTGGGCACACCCATGCTGTTCAAGATTCTGGCCATAGGCAAACAACAGGGCATTACCTCCATTGCGGACTTTATTGCCTCCCGTTACGGCAAATCCCAACCGCTCGCGGTACTGATTACCCTGGTGGCCATTGCCGGCACCATTCCCTATATCACACTGCAACTGAAAGCGGTGACCATGGCCTTCGACAGCCTGACCACCGGCATGGAAGGGCATTGGCCCATCAACAGTGGCCTGGCGGTGGCATTGCTGATGGCCATGTTTGCCGTGTTGTTCGGCACCCGTCACATTGACGCCAGTGAACACCAGAATGGTCTCATGCTGGCCATCGGTTTTGAGAGCCTGGTGAAACTGGCCGCCTTTGTCGGCGTAGGTGTGTTTGTGGTGTGGCAGGTGTTCGGCGGCGTCACTGGCCTGCTCACTGCGGTGGAAAACAACCCTATCCTGCAGGAACGCTTTTCCAGTGATTTCTTCGATCAGGGTTTCTTTACCCAGACGCTGCTGGCCATGGCGGCCATTGTCTGCCTGCCCCGCCAGTTCCATACCACGGTGGTGGAAAACCGCCGCAGCACGGACCTCAGCAAAGCCCGCTGGCTGTTCCCCGGCTACCTGGTACTGTTCACTTTGTTTGTGGTACCCATTGCCATGGCCGGCCTGTTGTTTCTGCCGGAACAGGCCGACACCGCAGACCGCTATATCCTCACCCTGCCCATTCACTTTGATCAACCCAGCCTGGCGCTACTGAGTTTTTTGGGTGGCGTGTCTGCGGCCACCGGCATGGTGATTGTCTCCAGTGTGGCGCTCAGCATCATGGTGTGTAATGAGTTGGTGATCCCGGTCTATTTAAACCGCGCACGACGGGCCGGGGAACTGCCGCGCCAGATCACGCCACTGGTACGCAAGATTCGGCGCGTGTCTATTTTCGTGATTCTGTTGCTGGCCTATTTGCTCAACGATTTGTTTGCGCGCTTTGATGCCCTGGCCAGCATCGGCCTGCTCTCCTTTGCCGCCGTCGCGCAGTTTGCCCCCGCCTTGGTGGGCGGCCTGTATTGGAAACAGGGCCATAAAAAGGGCGCCGCCATCGGCATCATGTCAGGCTTCAGCGTCTGGTTCTATTGTCTACTGCTGCCGGTACTGCTGCCCGTAGAAAGTGCACAACATCTGCATCAACAGGGTCTGTTTGGTTATGGCCTGATACGGCCCTACGCGCTGTTTGGCCTGGAAGGCCTGGACCCGTTAAGCCATGGCGTGTTCTGGAGCCTGGCGGTCAACATCTTTTGCTATGTCTACTTTTCCAAAACCGCCCGGCAGGAAACCATCGACCGTAACCAGGCGATTCTGTTTGTGGATGTACCCACCCACTACGAAAGCCTGTTGGGCCGCTATCATGCCGGTCATATCCGGGTGCAGGATCTGCAGGACATCGCCGCCCGCTGTCTGGGCAAATACCCCAGCGAGATGGCCTTTGCCCAATATGCCGCAGTGAATCAGGTGGAACTTGCCCCCCAGCTGCCCGCCACCGTGGATTTGTTCCGCTTTACCGAGAAGATGCTGGCCCGGGTGATGGGCGCCAGTTCCGCCCGGGTGTTGTTGGGCTCCATGCTCAGCCGTCACAGTGATGACACCTCCGAAGCCGTCGCCATGATCGACGAAGCGGCGGAGCTGATTCAATTCAATCACCAATTACTGCAGACCACCATTGAGACCATTTCCCACGGCATCTGCGTCGTGGACAAAAACCTCAACATCGTGGCCTGGAATCGCACCTACATTAACCTGTTTGAATACCCCGATGGCCTGATTCAATTGGGCCGCCCCATTGCGGATGTGTACCGGTTTAATGCCCATCGCGGGTTTTATCCGGAAGAGGATGAGGAAGCCCAAATCCAACGCCGGGTGAATTTATTGAAACAGGGTGGACCACACCGCTTTGAGCGGGAGCTGCCCAACGGCATCATTATTGAAGTGCGCGGCAACCCCATGCCCGACGGCGGCTTTGTAACTACGTTCCTCGACATCACCGAAAGTAAAATGGACGAACGCGCCCTGCGCCAGATGAACGAAAGTCTGGAAATGATGGTGGAAGACCGCACCAGAAAACTCTCGCAACTGAACGAAGCCCTGCACAAAGCCAACGAAGGCAAGACCCGTTTTCTGGCGGCGGCGGGTCACGACCTGATGCAACCACTCAACGCCGCCCATCTGTTCACCTCCTCCCTGCAGCAGCGACTGCAGTTGAAAAACAGCAACCAGCAATGGCGTGAGGAATTGGAGATACTGCAGAACATCGACAACTCCCTGCACGTCGCCGAGCACCTGATCAACACGTTGTTGGATATCAGTCGGCTGGACACCGGCACCATCAAACCGAATATCAAGGATTTCAGCCTGCACACATTGCTCACCAGCCTGGCCAATGAATTTGAAGTCATCGCCGCTGACCAACAGTTGGAATTCCGCTGGGTGGACTGCAACTGCTGGATTCGCAGTGACGACAAATTACTGCGTCGCGTACTGCAAAACCTGCTGTTGAATGCCGTACGCTATACACCGCAAGGCCGCATCCTGCTAGGCTGCCGTCGCTATCGCGATCACGTAAAAATCCAGATCTGGGATACCGGCGTGGGCATTCCCCAGGATCAGATCCAACATATCTTTAAAGAGTTCCACCGACTCAAACACGCCAACAGCGATCAGGTTTTGAATGCGAAAGGATTGGGACTGGGTCTGGCCATTGCCCAACGCATCAGCGACCTGCTGCATCATCCCATTGAAGTGCAATCCCGGGTGGGCAAAGGCACCATGTTTTCCATTCAGGTTCCCGTCACCAGTCCTACTGTCTTTACCCCACAGACAACGGCAACCCCGGAACCAAAGCTACCCCGCCTGCACGATCTCACGCTCTTGTGTGTCGATAACGAACCCATGATCCTCACCGGAATCGAAACCCTGTTGGAACACTGGCAATGCACCATCCACACCGCCAGCTCACTGAAAACCGCACTGGAAAAAGCCAGCCAACTGCCGGTGGCTCCAGACGCTCTACTGGTGGATTACCAACTGGATGAGGAGACCGGGTTTGATGTGATCGAAGCGCTGGACGAATGCTGGGAAGATGTGGTGCCGGTGATTCTCATGACGGCGGATCATTCTGAAGAGGTGCAACGACGGGCAAAAGAGCGGGGTTATTACTTCTTGCAGAAGCCGATTACACCGGAGGGACTGCAGGAGGCGCTGGAGACTGTGCTGAGTGGGGTTTAGTTGGCCTGCGGCCAGGAGCGGGCACTATCGAGGCTAGAGGTGTCTACTTTTCTTGGGGGACTCGGACGTTTAACGCCTTGTTTATTGAATTGACAAGCTACCAAAATATGGTACATATTGGTACTTTGATACCCGTTCTGGAAGCTCCCAATGGCACGAAATACTAGCATTAATCTCGGCAATCACTTCGATGACTTTATAAATCAACAGCTTAGCTGCGGCCGCTACGGCTCTGCCAGCGAAGTAATTCGTGCCGGTCTTCGCCTGCTCGAAGAGCACGAGGCTAAGCTGAACGCCCTTCGTGCCAAGCTGACTGAAGGTGAGCAAAGTGGATATACAGAATACTCCCTAGACTCCTTGATCAATGAACTAGATGGCACAGATAAATAATGCCTCGATTCCATAAACTTGCGCTTAACCCAGCAATCGGAAAGCCGTGTGATTACATCAAATCAGGATACCGAAAATCATCGGTTGGCAGTCACATTATTTTCTACACATCCGAATCATCTGAACAAATAAATATCATCAGAATTCTCCATAAAAATTCTGACGTCGAAGCTAAGTTCTAGTTTGGTTTAAGGCACGCATCAGTGGGCAACCGTAGGTTGCTCCACCGCATGCGATTGTTATATGATTCATGCCCATAACTAATGCGCATACAATTAAAACAGTATGCATTTGAGGGCGTAGCCATGCAACGAGCATTTAATTCTCAGGCCCCAAAAAAGCCTACAAATGTCAGTATAAACAGCGACTTACTATCAAAGGCAAAGTCTTTGAAGATCAATCTTTCAGCCACCTTGGAAGCCGCCCTAATTGATATAGTTAACGAAAAGCAACGTGAGCTATGGCGAGAAGAAAACCAGCAAGCTATAGCCTCGTACAATCAAATGGTAGAAGAACATGGTACTTTCAGCGATGATTTGAGGGCTTTTTAATGGCTCAGTTCATCGCCTACAAAAACCCAAACAATAGAACGAAAAAGATCTACCCATTATTACTCGATATACAATCAAACCTTCTCGAAGAGCTTAGAACCACAATAGTGATTCCATTGAGCCCTTCTTCGATCTCCAGCTCATCGGCTATTACCAAACTTTGCCCACTAATAGACATTGAGGGGAAGTCTTACGTTGCTATGACTCAGCAAATTGCCGGCGTAGACAGGTCTGCACTTGGAAAAGAAGCTTACGACCTTTCTGCATATCGTTCCGAAATTATCGCAGCTTTGGACTTCGTGATTTCGGGCATATAAGGCCTCAAGAAGAGGCGCTGTGTCCCGTCGGTTTGAACGACTTGTTAGGTATCTGCTCGGTACACCGAAATATTCTTAATGCTTCTGATACGAACCAGAACAAATATGAAAACCAAGACACAAAATATTATCCATTTTGATAGCCCAAGGTACGAAACAATCAATGCCGCACATATTGAAGAAACAAAAATAAATGCGATAGCTGGATAATCTGGCCGCACGAAATCGTAAGCCGTTCTGTATTTTCTTAGTCGAACGCCGTCACCGGTATACATAATATTGTGGCTAGGAAATTGCTGGCGCTCCTGAAATGCAATCCACACTTGGAGCCCTGATTAACTGCAACGCCTCTTCATTGCTTCCGGTCAACCAGGTATCGAAATCCTCAAGCTCTATGGATACCACTGACCGCTTGTCTTGATCATCCGGTCCATAAGCAGGATCCGGTTTGTGCATACGGTTCATGATTGGGTGATGATCCGCGTTGATCGTCAGCATCGTGTAGCTCTCAAACAATTCACCAGTGGCCTTATCGATCCAGGTGTTCCACAAGCCGGCTAAGCCCCAAGGATTACCATCGCTTCGTCGAAAGCGCCACCAGACGTTTTTGCCGGTTTCCCAGCAGGGTTCGTCAAAGGACTCTGCTGGAATGATGCAACGCTGCCCATGTTTCCAGGGTGTCCGATAGCTGGCTTTATCCGCTAGTTCCTCAGACCGGGCATTATTGGTGTTGTATTTCAAAGTGGGAGATTTCGCAAAATGAGGTATCAAACCCCATTGACCCACAACCAATTCTCGGTTGCCGTTCCTGGAACGAATGAACGGCCCCAGAGATCGCGGGAAAATTTCACTGCGGTAGAAGGGCCCAGGACTTGAGCGTCCAACATGCCAAAACCGTTCTATCTCTGCTTCGTCGGGTGGTACGTATCGATTGCACATAAGGTATATTACAGCAGGTTTTCGATGGTATTACACACGGCTGGAACAGGCTTATATTATGTCCAACACTAATACTGACCTTTACGCCACCTTTTTGCCGTAAGTTTTTCTAGCTTGCGTCTATATTTAACGGGATCAAACTTTTCAATATTGCCCTTGTAAAGATCGAATATATCTTCGCTCATAACTGCAGCCATTGCGTGTATACTTTCATGCCTATCAAGTCCCTGACGTATTAATTTAGCGACAGTTTCAGGAACCGGAGTTACAGCTGAGGTAATTTGATTTTCTACTACTTAAGCCATTCTTTATCCACAGGTGATCGAGATGGATCGTATTCTTTCATATTATTCCTGTCGACGAAGCCTGCTTGCGTCTAACGAGGCTGTAGAAAAACTCCTGCCTCTCATGATTTCAGTTTCACAACGCGTTCCTACGTGGATTAATCACTAGTTCCGCGACGAATTCACGCAAATATTTACGTAGAAGCGCCATTTTTCATGTGTGTTGACACCGAAAAAATGTGTCTTTAGCTTTTCTACAGCCTCAACGAGGCTGCAGAAAAGCCAGATGACAAAGACCACTTATCCACAAGCCGAACTCATCGTAAATACCCTGATCATAACCCAGCCAAACCGTTTAACATAACCCTAAGTTGCGCCGATTGAGCATCCCTTCAATGTGGATAACTAGCTTGTCATTGACGATCCATATCGCATGATTTTCTCGATATTCTGTATCATACAGAACAGCTGCCATTGCCCTTGCACTTTTTTCTTGCCCCGCAAGCTGAAGCGGTTCAATTTCTTGTTGGCCGTCAGATTGCCGAACACCGGTTCCACTACCGACATGCGATGACTGTAAATGGCTTTTCCGCGTTGGCTGTCCACCCGCTTTTTCATCCAGTCGGTGGCACTTTGTTGGTGCCGGATGGTAAACCGCACTTGGCGACCATGACCTTTATGATGATCCGCCCCCGCCGGGTTGTGCATGCACTGATGTTTGCTCGGACACGCTCGACAATCGGTCAGCCGACCTTCGAAATTCAATTGGGTGTTGCCCTGGGCATCCTGTCTTTCGCTGTGTAGCCACATCGCTTTGCCTTGGGGACAGACGCAGCTTTTGGCCGTGGCGTTGAACCAGAACCGGCTGGCCGGATAGACCTCGCCGCGCCCGGCCGTGCCCGGATGGCGTGGCCCGTGCTTCTGTTTCTGCCCTGTTAAGCGTTTGTCCCGCAAGCGAAACTGATTGTCCGGCACATACCCATCGATGCATTCAGCCTTCAGAAACTGCATGTTCTCTTCATTCGCAAAGCCGGTGTCCGCCGTGACAATCGCACCATCCTGAAAGATATTTTCACTTAACCCGAGCCGCTGATAGCGGGCGCGAATACCGTCCAGCATGGGCCGCAAAGTATGGTATTCCTGGCCTTCGCCAAACGCCCGCGCATCTAGAATAACCTGGTGTTCCTTGTCCACGGCGGCGATGCCATTGTAACCCTGGAAGGTGCCTTTATTGCTGGTGATTTTGGCCGATTCGTTGTCGGTGATATTACTCTTCACTTCCTTGCGTTGTCTCGCCTTGCCCATCCGTGGACTGGCGGTCTTTAGGAATTGGTCGATCTTATTGAAAGCCTTGTCCAGCGTGCTAATGCTTTGCTCTAAACGTTTGGCCCGCTCTTTTTCATCGGAACGGCGGCGATCAAGCTTTTTATGCTCCTTTATGCAGTGGCGGATCTTTTTCTTAATCTTATCTCGCTTTTGCTTCAGCTCGTCCAGTGTTCCTGACCATTCCTTGGCCGCATTGCTGGGGAGCTTGCAACCATCAATGGCAAACAGCTCATTACCAATTAAACCTTCTTCCTCACACACCAACACGATTTGCTCAAATAAAGCTTCAATAGACTCAGGATAACTGCTGACAAAACTGGCGATGGTGGTGAAATGGGGCACGGTATCGCAGGACAGTGCCTTGAAAATGATATTGGTTTCACAACACCACTGAATCTCACGGCTGGACGTGATGCCTTTCGAATACGCAAACAGGATTATCTTCAATAAAATGGCAGGATCGTACGCGGGACGACCACCTTCGTCATTCTTGTACTGGGGATGAAAGACGCTGAGATCCAGGCGCTCATCAATCAGATAGTGAATGGCGTGTTCGAAGGTGCCAGGCTGTAGCTGTTCTTCGAAATTGATCACAACCATCGACGTTTGGTTGTAATCGTAGGGTTTGAAGTTAGGCATCGCGGTTGCTCCTGAGAAGGTAGCTCATTTTAGCAAAAAACCGCTGGTTTTTAGAGTTTTTCTACAGCCTCAACGCCGTGATCAGTGGGCCAGTGTAGTGGAGCAGTTTTTATGGTAAAAGAGCGAAGTGACACCATAAAAACTGCGGAGCGTAACTGGCTCCGCTGCACCACCTTGTTATGCATTAGCACTTGTAACACGACCATTTAATTTCGCTGTAGACGGAATCTTTAGTCACGCTTAAAAATGAATTTCGATGTTCCGACCCAATAAAAAGAACCACTCGTTCATATCCGTTTTCTAACACTATCTTTTCAATGCTGTCGCGAATAAATAGCTCTCTATTTCGCTGTAATTCAGACCACCATTGAAAAATCTGGTAGATTTCTGGACGATCGGCTGAGACGACTATCCTCTCTTCTTCTTCGTGAAGCCACTTTTGAGCCTGACCATATTCATTGCTGTGCAAGTACGAAAATCCCTCAAGAGACTCTCGTTGTACGTTATTATCAAATGCTGCTCTGTAATCTTCTGAGCTATAAGTCTCGAGCGCGTGAGATAACCGTTGATACTTTTGATAAGACTCCAACATCTCCTTTTCGGGAAAGGGCTTTCCGCAAGGAATTACTGGAACCTGATTTGTTGCAATGTATAACTCAGACACCTTTTTCTCCAACCCATTGAATCGTTCGTATTCAGCAGGAGAATGCTCTAAGAAAAGTGCATCTGGTCTGACGGCATTGAGTACATCAATTAGATTTTCAGCCCTAAATTGGTCCCGCTCTCTATGAACACTCAATATAATCAATACTTCATGCATGGATTGATCTGATCTCCATGGTGCATAACACCTAAATGTGTGGACCACCGATTAGGCGCTGAAGGTAACTTTGCACCCGATGTACGCTACCAGCCTGAACGAAGCTGCGTAGGTGGTTCCAACACCATTTTTTTGTTAAACGCTGGGGTGGCACTTTTCATTGTGCGATTACCCAGCGCTGATATTTAAATTAACTACGTTGCATTGCAGCACATTTAAAACCACAAAACAAAGCACACTTGCGAGCCACCTGACGGAACAAAGCAACAACCCAGATAGCCGAAGCAGACGCAACTTACAGCAACCAAGATTGAACCGGCGGCAATGCCTTTTACCTGCCCGCAACCTCAAAACCAGAATCGAAGCCGAGGCCCAGGCGCCAAATCATTCTTTAATCAGTGCTCCAAAAATACCTAGCGCCAGCCACGTTTAACACCTAGGGAACCTCTGAATAACTTGGTAATTGGCCTGCAAAATACCAACTGGCACCAATCTCAAGAAAACAAGCCAAGCTTTCTTTTTTTTTGGGTTATTTGATGGCCCAATTTTCACCAACCGGCGCAAATTGGGCGCACCT
>PAPM01000044.1 GCA_002708905.1 Pseudomonadales bacterium
CTCTCTGACGTACTGATCAGCTCTTACAGTGTTTCCGCCAGCGGCGGCAGCGCTCCCGGCGAAGCCCTGAGCCTGAGCTTCTCCAAAATCGTCGCCGATCTGCAAGGTGCCGATAAGACCAACAAGAATGGTCAGAACATGAAAGTGGGTTACAACCTCACTACCGGTGAACCTCAGTAAGACCTTCGCTCCACCTCGCTTAACCGGACCCTGGCTTAATGCCGGGGTTTGGTGTTTCTCCACTGATTTGCCCTCCGTTGCTGCGGGTGGGCATAATGTAATTTGACTCACCATACTGATACATCATTACTGGTGAAACTCATTACTATGGACACATTCTTCCAGTTATGGCACGAAGCCGTGAACACCAGCCTGGGGTATTTCTGGATGGCACTCTGGGCATTCGTACTTGGCTACCTGATCAGCTCGCTGATTCAGGTATTGGTCACGCGGACCCGCATGCAGGAAGCCATGGGTGAAAGCGGCCCACGCAGCATGATGCTGGGTACGTTTTTCGGTTTTATCTCCAGTTCCTGCAGTTTCTCCGCGCTCTCAAGCACCCGTGCGATTTTCGGCAAGGGTGCGGGACTTGCCCCTTCCCTCGCCTACCTGCTGGCATCCACCAATCTTGTCATCGAACTGGGTATGGTGATCGCTGTGTTCCTCGGCTGGCAGTTTGTTGTCGGTGAATATGCGGGGGGTATTCTGCTGATCCTCATTACCTGGCTGTTGATACGCATCACCCGCCCCCGGCGGCTTGAAGCCCAGGCGCGCCGCAATCTGGAAGCTGACGAAGAAGAACAGGACGATACTCACAAGAGCTGGAAAGAAAAGATCAGCAGCAAGGAAGGTTGGCAGAACATTGCCCAAACCTATGTTATGGAGTGGCAAATGGTCTGGAAAGATGTGCTGATCGGCTTTACTGTTGCCGGAATTATTTCGGCAATGGTGCCTGATATATTCTTCCAGACCCTGTTTATTGGTTCGGGCGACGAGAATTCAGTCCATCCAGGTTTCGCTGCGGTTTTTGCACAAACCCTGGTCGGCCCGATCGCGGCCTTCTTCACCTTCATAGGCTCAATGGGCAATATTCCACTGGCTGCCGTATTGTTTTCACAGGGTGTTTCATTTGCAGGTGTGATGGCGTTTATTTTTTCCGATCTGGTGGTGCTGCCAGTACTGCGCATCAACGCCGGTTATTATGGCTGGCGTATGGCACTTTACCTCCTTGCCCTGATGCTTAGCGGCATTGTGATAAGCGCTCTGCTGCTGCACTACGCCTTGTTGTATCTAGGCCTGCTGCCGGATTTCTCCGGCATCAGTGCGTCCGTTGACAGAGAGTACTTCAAACTCAATTACCAATTTGTGCTGAATATTGTGTTTATCGCCATCAGTACTGTGCTGGCCTGGTTGTGGTATCAGGCGAAATTTCATTCCGAGCACCACAACGATCACGAACATCACGACCACGGTAATTCATCGCTTTCCGACAGGATTCTGAAAACAATCGCTGTGATTGCGCTGCTCTGGCTGATCGGCGGTCTTATCGTTCCCCTTATGATGATCTAGCCAGGCCAGATCCCGTATGAACTGGATACCTCAAGCCCCGTTAGGCGCGTTTGTCAACGCACCTATACCGGGTTTAACTTCCCAGATCACAATCCCTTGATGATGGAGGCCACGTTTGACAGTGTCACTGACTTCATATTGGTGTCGTAGGTGCCCGCGATTTTGGGTGGTGGTGCCAACACGGAGACCAACACTGCGATACGATCACCAGTGACATTGTCCTTAACCTGTTTGATGGCGTTTTTGAATTTCTTCCATTTGCTGCCATCCACATCAGGTACTTTATCCAGATCAATTTCTTTGGTATTGAAATGATCGTAAACCAGTTTACCCGCGTTGAACCCGGCTTTCGCTGCCGTGCCGGCGCCAACGAATGCGCTGCCCTGTGCCGTTCCCTTTGCCGCGCTGGCCAGGGTCTTGCCAATGGTAATTCCGGTTTGAATATTCTGCAGCTCCTGGCTGGGGGCTTTTTTGTTGTAAGACCATTTGGAAACGACTATGGTCTGGTTGCCCTTCGCAAACAACTTGATCGGACCGTTATCCTGCAGAAAGCGCTTGACGCTGATTTCACGCCCTATGATTTTATAGGCACCGAATTCACTACCGTAAGTGGTAGGATGTATCTTCCCATTCAGATCTATTGGAGTAATATCGATCTCCATTTCATCTTCCGGCAGCAGAAACGTAGAAGGGTAGCCGACGCGGGTCAACATTGGGGGCGAGGGTTTCAAGTATCCGTGTTGCATAGTTAAAAGACCTGTAATTATTGATACAAAAAGAATGCTTCCAAGCGTCTAAAGGCAATGACTGTACCAAATATCAAAAGCCATCCAAGTTTGTGACTTAACACCACTGTAATGGAAGCTGGCGTCTTCAAAATATAGTCAGAAATGTCAGCTACACTGGAGTGACACGATAAAAATAACGGTGACTTGTCACTTTTTGATTTGCGGCCTGTTTTTTTCTGCTACCTCCCCAGGCGAACTGGCCAAACCCCATAACAAATGATAAATTACCTTAAATAACAATAACTTATTAAGTTGGCACAAAGCTTGATTAGTCCTAACCAAGATTCAACAAACACACCACACATAACGCAGTAGAACAAAAGCATTCCACTAAGGAGATTGGAAAATGGCTATTTACATGAACTACAACAAACTGGCGATCAAAGGCAACGTAACCGCAAAGGGTTATGAGGACTGGATCGAACTGGATTCCTTCAGCCTGGGCTGCGGCCGCGGCATCACCATGGAAGTGGGCAACATGGCCAACCGTGAAGCCACCCGCCCTTCCATCAGCGAAGTCAGCGCCACCAAGATGATGGACAACGCCTCCGGCGGCCTGTTCAAGGAGTCTCTGACCGGCGTTGAAGGCGTGGAAGTACAGATTCACATTGTACAGACCGGTGCCAAGCAGGTGGAAAAATACGCCTCTTATACACTCTCTGACGTACTGATCAGCTCTTACAGTGTTTCCGCCAGCGGCGGCAGCGCTCCCGGCGAAGCCCTGAGCCTGAGCTTCTCCAAAATCGTAGCCGATCTGCAGGGCGCCGATAAGACCAACAAGAATGGTCAGAACATGAAAGTGGGTTACAACCTCACTACCGGCGAACCTCAGTAAGCTGGTCACGGGCGAGGCTATCCCCTCGCCCGAACTCATTCCACTATCCAACATCTAAAACGGGGCTGCGGCCATGACTATCAGTCAGGACAATCGACTTCTATCCATCTCGGCGAGCTTTGTCAGCAATGACGCCATCGCCATTGAATTGCAGGGCACCGAAGCCATTTCACAGCCTTTCAATCTGTCGGTGACCATCCTGTCGAAGAATCATGCCCTGGACAGCAGCGATGTGATCGGCCAGAAATGTTCCATCACCCTGAATCATAAAGATGCTAACACCCCACGTCATTTTCATGGTCGGGTGAACGGCTTTTCCCTCGGTGAGCTGGAAGGGGATTACCGCCGCTACAACCTGCGCCTGGTGCCCGGATTCTGGTTTGCCACCCAATCCCAGCATCATCGTATTTTCGAAGAGATGACCGCGAAGGACATCATTGAATCTGTATTGAGCGAGTACGGATCTTTCTGCAGCTTCAATACCAGTATAAACGCCACCCACCTTACCCGGGAATATTGCGTTCAGTACGGCGAGAGTGATTTTGATTTCGTCAGCCGCCTGATGGAAGAAGAAGGTATCTTCTATTTCTTCACCCACACAGAGAGCGATCACAAAATGGTGCTGTGTGACAGTACCAGTGGCTATGTGGACTCTGCAGAAAAAAACGTAAAAATGAACGTCGGCTCCGATTTCGACGCCAAAGCCAGTATTCTCAGTTGGCACCGGGAAATGAATTTCCATACCAACACTTTTGAGATGTCGGACTACAGCCACAATACACCCAAGAATTTCTACAAGCAGACGGTGACCACCAAACACAAGTTTGCTCAAAGTCCAAGTGAAAAAACCAACCAGACGTTCAGCGAGTTTGGCTTTAAAACCGGTACTGCACCGGATCACGATCTCGACGCCAGCAACAATAAACGCCTGTGCGAAGTACGCCTGGAAAGCCTGGAAGCAGGCCATGACATTGCCAAAGGTTCAGGTTATGCCGGTAGCTTCAGTCCTGGTGGGCGCTTTACGCTGGAACATCATATTAAATCCGAATGCAACACCTATGTACTGACCCAGGTGCAGCACTTCGCCCAGAATAAAAACGACCGCACTGCAGAGTACCGCAACAGCTTTACCTGTATTCCATCGACCGTGGTCTATCGCGTTCCAGCGACACGCACCAAGCAGCTGATGCGCGGACCGCTCACCGCCAAGGTAGTGGAACTGAATGCGTCCGCATCGGAAGCCGGTGCCGATCCCCATCGCATGATTCGAGTGGAATTCCCCTGGTCCGACGGCGCCAAAAGCTGTTGGCTGCGAGTGGCACAGTCTTATGCCGGAGCAGCCTGGGGCGCCAGTTTTGTACCCCGCCTGAATCAGGAAGTACTGGTTGAGTTTATCAACGGTGATCCCGATCGACCGGTGGTGGTGGGTGCATTGTATAACAAGGACAATCAGGGCCCTGGCTACACCAGCACTCAGAGTGGTTTCAAAACCTCCGCCAAAAAATTCAATGAACTGCGCTTTGACGATAAGGAAAATTCCGAAGAGATCTATGTCGAGGCGGGTAAAAACTACAACTACATCGTGCATTTTGACGAAACCGGCACGGTGGAGAACAACCAGACGTTGACGGTAACCAAAGACCGTACTCTCACTATAAAAGAGGGTAATGAAAGCAAGACGCTGACTGAAGGCAGTCAAACTCTGGATGTCGCCAAGGACCAGACCATCACCATCGGTGAGAACCAGACGGAAACCGTCGGCGCAGACCAGGCCCTGGATGTGGGTGGCAATCGCGAAATGAACATAGGCGGTGACAACAGTAGTTCGGTGAGTGGTGACAATAGCAGTTCGGTTGGTGGTAACGATGAAACCTCGGTGTCCGGCAACCAGGATTTCAAGGTCAGCGGCAACCAGACCCACAAGGTCACCGGTAAACAGACCATGGACGTCACCGGGGCCATCACCAACAAGTCGGCCCAGAAGATCACCATTCAGGCCAACATGTCCATCGAACTGAAGGTGGGCGGTAACAGTATCAAGATCGATCCCAGCGGCGTGACCATCACCGGTACCATGGTGAAGATCAACGGTAGCGCTATGACAGAAGTGAAAGGCGGCGGCATGCTGAAAATGCAGGGCGGCCTGGTAATGATCAACTAAGATTTAAGAGGAGCATCACCATGGGACAACCCGCAGCTCGAGTAGGCGATATGCACGTCTGCCCCATGCAGACGCCAGCGCCGGTGCCGATTCCCCACGTTGGAGGGCCAATCAGTATGCCCTCTGCTCCCACGGTACTTATCGGCAGTATGCCGGCCGCGGGCATGGGCAGCATGTGCGTCTGTGTCGGTCCGCCGGACAGCATCATCAAGGGCAGCGCCACGGTCATGATAGGCGGCAAACCCGCCGCCCGCATGGGCGACACCACCGCCCACGGCGGCTCCATTGTCATTGGGTGCCCCACCGTATTGATTGGCGGTTAATCAAGGCCTTACGTAGCAATTTTCGGCCCTCGCCGTTACAATCCCGAAGCTGACACCCTCCAATAATAAATATCACCCAGCGAGCAGGGAATGAGCAACGATACAACCATGTGGGGCGCCGAGCGGCCGGTCAGTTTCAGCAGCCAGAACAGCTTGTACGCCATCACCATCGCCTACCACAGCGATTGGAGTCGGATCGGCGCCACCGCCTATCTTGAGGGGCTCGACCAAGGCAAAACCTGCTCCCTCTCCCGTCTGGAACCCGAATTCTCCACACCCTACTCCAAAAACCGTTATTGTCTGGACGACCGCTACGTCAGCCGCAAGCCCATCACCATCCAACAGCTGAACGGCCGCCTGCTAATCACTCCCCACCCCGAGGGCACAGGTATCCGTATCGACGGCTATCACGTGCGGGCTCCCCACTATGTGTTCGAGGAACAGCTTAAAACCGGTGTGGTGGTGGAACTGGGTGGCCGGGTGATTGTGGTGTTACACAGTTTGTCACCGGATCGCCGCAGTCCGAACATGCACCGTATGCTGGGAGTCAGCGAGGGCATCGAGAACATTCGCCGTTCTGTGGACCGGGTGGCGGACCTCAACGTACCGGTGTTGATTCGAGGCGAAACCGGGACCGGTAAGGAACTGGTGGCCAGCGCCCTGCACAACGCCAGCCCCCGTTGCACGCGCCCCATGCTGGCCGTCAACGTCGGCGCCATTCCGGAGTCGCTGGCCATCTCGGAATTGTTCGGTGCCAAGAAGGGTTCCTTCACCGGCGCCAATAAAGATAAGCCGGGGTATTTCTCTCAGGCCAACAACAGCACCCTGTTCCTGGATGAAATCGGTGATGCGCCGGACGAAGTGCAGGTCGCCTTGTTACGTACTCTGGAAACCAGCGAAGTACGCCCCGTTGGCGGCACCGAAGTACTTAAAGTGGATGTGCGCCTGGTAGCCGCCACCGACGCCGACCTGGAAAGCAAAATGGAGTCTCAGGATTTTCGCAATCCATTGTTGCAACGGCTGGCGGGATTTGAGATCTGGATTCCCCGCCTGGCCCAGCGCAAACCGGATATCGGTTTGCTGTTATCAGAATTTCTGCGCTACGAATTCGATGCCATCGCCGAACAACGCCATTATCAGGAGCTGGACCCGGATTCGGAAATGCTCTGGTATCAATTCTTTCGCCATGCGTTGGAATTCGACTGGCCCGGCAACATTCGCCAGATGCGCAATATTGCGCGCCAGGTGGCGATCCATAACCGCCTCGCCAGCTTCACCAGCATTCCGCCACGGGTGGAGGCCATGCTGCTGGAGCAAAATCAAAAGCAGGCAGAAGCGGAACAGAATCAGGTGAATGGCAACGGCATTGAACACGAACCCACACCGGTTCCGGGCAGCATCATCCACCATTACGCCAAGCCCAAAGACGATGAGCCACCTGCGCCAGCCCGCCGCAAACCCAGTACCATTGATGAAGCAGAATTAATGGAAGCATTACAACGCCAACGCTGGGATTTGAAAAACACGGCGGAGGATTTGAATATCTCCCGCGCGGCGTTATACAAGATGATTGAAGCCAACCCCAATGTGCGCAAAGCCGGGGATTTAAGTGTGGACGAATTAACGCAAAGTTATGAGCGTTGTGCCGGGGATCTGGAGCAGATGGTGGATGAGCTGCATGTGTCCAAGGCGGCGCTAAAGCGGAGGATTAAGGAACTGGCCATCGGGTGATGGCCAGTTTTTGTTTTAGCTTTTACCAGACAGCCTGATAAGTGGCACCTTCCGACGGCCCTTCCATAAAGAACCGAATAAAGTGTAATCCAGGATCAAGAGTCAACTGGCAGTTCGGTTCGATTATGCATCCGACCTCTTGCTCACCCAAATAGTTATAACTATCAATGAAGGTCACATCGGGAGAATTAAACGTCAAGGTGGTCTGCTCCTCCAGGTAAATCGATTGCAGTGAAAAACTCAGTGAATCAAACGCGGGAGTTTTGTAGACCTCGCCATTTTCCAGAGAAGTGCCTTTTGGGCCACCCCATGCGAGTGAAAGACTGCCTATATCACGGTGCGGATAATCTGAAACATAACTTGAGCTCACATAATACAAGCCTGGTTGGCTTATATTAAAACGACTGGGCTCCCAAAAAACATTGCCTAGAGAATAATCAGTCTCACTGTAGATGTTGGTTTCAGCAATCTGCACCGTATAATTAACCATACCAGCATAGATATCAGGATAATTTGGCTCAGCACCTTCTTCTATCAGGAAACTTTCCAGCACAACATGATCGTTGCCGGTTTCAATGATGCCACCATTTGTCATAGTTGGTGTATTTCCCCACAACACTTTTGCACTGTAATTGTTGAACCACTGCTCAGCAGATGCTTGGTAGTTGGGGTTCCGCTCCATGATGGCGTAGTAACCACCGGATTCCACATTATAGGACGCGCCAGCATGATCATTTGCCCCTGGGCTTAGCACTAGCACATCACCTCCATACGCATCGACCAAAATGAAATTCGTGTTATACGACGTTGCGAATGCCAGTGAAACACCACTGTCTTCCACATAGAACGACTCAATCCAGACATCACCTTCCTCCAACTCATCCAGGGTTGCAATCTGCCCATGCACCATAGAGCCACCGGATTCAGGACTGACGTATTGCATCGTCACTGAATACTTATCCTGTTCAGAGGCGGGGTAATTCGGCATGACACTGTGGACAAAGTAGGTGCCATCCAGAGGGCTGTTCAATAAACAGAGACTATTGGGCACGCAAGACTGGAACGGCCCTCTGGAATATTTAGAATTGTACAGTCTGATATCCGCGACATCACCGGATGCCTTGAGTAGGAGAGATTCAACCCCTTTCGGAATGGAGAAACTTTGAATCACTGTTCGGCCATCGGCAATAAGTGGAACGGTATTCGGCTTGCCCCGCTGCAGAGTAAAGTCAGATTCCCCACCCAAGGCGATGGTATAACCTGCGGACACATTGCTGTTGTTTTCAAGCGGAGTCCAGGCAGCAAAATAAACACCCGGCATTAAACCACCAAGCAGATCTGCGGAGTCATATTCAGCGCCAAAAAAATCGTATATTTTGAGCTGGCTGAATTCACTGGTCGCTGAGGACAACATAAAATCAGTTTGATCCGACACCACAAAAGAAGACAGATGTGTTTGTCCCGGCTCCAGCTCCAATCCATAGAATGATCCTACCCCATCCACAGTAACATCCTGTTCACTAGCGAGTAGCAGTGAGTAATTAAGCGGGGCATTCGCATCCACAGCGGGAACCACCATAGAGACAAAATAGAGCCCGGGAGCTAATACATTCGCTACACAATGATTATCAGATTCGCACCAGCTTCTACTATTCAGATCATCGATGCTGACGAACACTGGGCGGCCACTGTGCTCCGCTGCAAACATGGCGTAATAGTTTTCTTCCGGCACGTAGAATGATTGGACCATGGGTACATTTAAACCCAGTGGAACTGCACTCTGCAGCATATCGCCGCTTTGCATCGACGCTACCCCACCGGCTCCGTAGGCCAGAGCGTTAGTTACCAGATAGCCATCCTTATCCATCAGAGTGGTAACGGCAAAGTACACATTTCCAGTATCACCTCGAACCAGACAATCCTGTACAAACCGACATACTGCTTCACCGTGCACACTGTATAAACTTAAAGTACTATAATCACTGGTTTTAAGCCTGAGTCCATCCAGATCAGTTGGCAGAGTTAGGGATTCTGTGACATAGCCATAATCCAAGACGTTATAATTATTAAACTCTCCGTTACCCAATGTGTTGTAGTTCACCCCAGCATACGTGACAGATAAACGGACATTAGTTTGCTGGTCAATATATTCGCCATAGGATGCTACATAGTATTGTGTTGCATTGAACCCGGACACATCCACAATGCAGGGTTCATCGCCATAACAAACCGCAACAGGGCTGTTAGTTTGAACTTCATATACCTCAAGCGGAACGGCTTCATCACCGCTCAATCCAACCGGTGCAACCACCATAAATGACGTGACGTCATCCGGCACTGAAAACGTTTCCAACAGGACGCTGCTTTCCGGAGACATCTCCACTTGTTTTTGCTGCAGATGACCCAAACTACCCGCTTCGGTACTCCAGGTTGAAAAAGCAAAGCCAATCTGTTCCAGATTATTCCTGTCTTCCCTGATATAGGCTATGAAGGAAGTTGAATTTTCAAATGACAGTACGCAGGTTGGTCCGGAGGCACACTCGACCCAATTGCCATCTACACCGTAGATACTGGCAAGGGAGCCATAAGATGCACTGAATGCGCCACGAACATCCGAAGATTGCGCAGAAAATGTTTCAATAACATAACCACTTTCCGGTACCGGAATACTATCTTTTCTGCCCCGCCAGCCCAATGAACTGTACGCTTGCCCGCCCAAATTGAAGGCCACATAGATACGCTGGTCTTCCGGCACCCACTCCACTTCGCTCTTAACAAAATAGGGGCCAACCTGATCCAGCTTTAACACACAGGGTTGATAATCGACACAGGTCTCAATGTACTCGCCATTCTGGGTGAACACCATCTGATGCGTCGTTCCACTCAAGGGTGCAATAGCGACGAACTCTGCATCCGCAGGTACTTCAAAGGTATCCAGGAGGAAATCACCTACTTCAACCTGATCCCAGGCTTTCTGATCGCGATCCTGCAGCGACGCCATGCCTTTGCCGCCCCATGCTGCCGTGACGGAAAAGTCCGCCAGATCACTTTCTAAATTAAACCAGAGCGTATACAAACCCGGGGGCAATCCGGGAGCAAAGCAATCGCCTCCCCCGTTACATACGTGAACAACATTTCCCTGCTGATCGGTAATTTCCGTCGTTACTTCGCTACCTGCCTCAATGTAAAGCATCAAAGCATCCGCTTGCGTAGGGAAGTAGAGTGTTTCCGATAGCCGCTCACCTTGCGACCCGGACAAGCCACGTTTCGGTCGGCCGTTATCCAGCGTGGTGTTTTGGGCCAAACCCCAGCTGGCGGTGAGACTTGCTGCGCTGTAGGCTAATTCATTGCTAACCGCAACGAAATACAACCCTGGAAGCACCGCATTGACGTCACACTGTAAGACACATTCCTGTAGCAACTGTCCTGTTGAATCCAACACCTGGACACTAGTATTGTCCATTCCAGCTGTATTCAACGACACAAGCTGGTTTTCTTCCATCATGAACAATGCAGATAGCAGGATAGATTGCGCAGGCGCCTCCAATCCCGACACTGGAACATCATTCTGTAACAGCGATTCAGTTGGCCCACCCCACGCCGCTGCCAGTGTGACATTGTCATAGTCACCGGTTGCAGTCAGTTTGAGCTCATAGCTACCTGCAGAAGGTGAACTCAAAACGCAAGCAGACTGGGGCGAACAGATCAATACACTTTCATCGTCATTGTTGAAAAGCTCCGCTTGAATATCCGAACTTCCACGCAACTGGATCATCAAGCCAACGGTATTTTCCGGAATACTGATCTTATAGGTTTTCACCGTATCCAGGGTACCGCTCAACCCGGTCACCGGTTCCCCATTCTTGATACTGGGCGTACCGCCACCACAACCCCACATGACAAAACTGATAACTGAGAACAAAATAATCCGAACAGCATGTTTCTTAATAGAAATCATCCTAGTCTTCCCCAAATCTAATTTATTTTTTTGTTATGAACCTGCAATAGTAACACTTACTTCCTGCTTTCGTATAACACCATAGCTCATGGACCGTGATATTCTGTGACAATCACGATAACGTTTAGAATATTTACGAAAACTCCGACCACGCTTCTGTTTTTGGCTGGCATTCATTGTTCTGGCTGCATTAATCCTTCTATCAGGCTGTGGCAACGTTCTGAGCATTGTTCGAATCAAGCTATGGTGGTTTCGACTCGAATATGGTTTTCCTGTAAGCTGATTTATAGTGTTGAACATCCACCGGCAGAAGGAAACTTGCCATGTCTGACCACCGTACTTACAAAAAGATCGAGATTGTCGGCTCTTCCCCCATCGGCGTGGACGACGCGATAAAAAACGCCATCGCTGAATGCAGCAAGTCAGTGAAAAATATGGACTGGTTCGAAGTAGTGGATACCCGCGGTCATATTGTGAACGGTTCCGTCGCGCATTTTCAGGTCACGCTGAAAATCGGATTTCGTATCGAGGGTAGTTAACCCTTCCAAAACCGGAATCAACCGGTCAATTCTTTAGTTTCAACTATACTCAATCAATACCGCTTAACGTATTGATTTATAGGGCCAAGAATGACCGACCCGCTGATCGGCCGCACCCTGAAAGACACCTATCGCATCGACCGCATGCTGGCGGATGGCGGCATGAGCCGGGTTTATCTGGCCGAACAGCTCAGCCTGGCCCGCAAAGTCGTGGTGAAGATGCTGCTGCCGAGTTTTCATGACGAAGACTTTGTGCAGATGTTCTTGCGGGAAGCCCGTATCTGCAGCCAGCTCAATCACCCCAACATTGTCAGCGTACTGGATTTCGGCCATACCGAAGATGGTCTGGTCTATCTGATCCTGGAGTATCTGGAAGGCGCCGCCCTGTCTGATATCGTCGCCAAACAGAAAGGGCTTACCCTGGCCAATATTGTCTGGCTGATGGAACCGCTGTGCAGCGCGATCAATGCCGCCCATCAGCACAACGTTGTCCACCGTGACCTGAAGCCCGGTAACGTGATGGTGGCCACTCTGTCCGGCAATGAAACCACCGTCAAAGTGGTGGATTTCGGTATCAGCAAACCCATGCATGAGGAGAACCTCAAGCACACCCAATTGGGTACCGTTATGGGTACGCCGGGATACCTGGCCCCTGAACAAATCCGTGGTACCAACATTAATCATCTGGCGGATATCTACGGTATCGGCGCCATACTGCATTTTATGATCACCGGCGAAGCCCCTTATCGGGGAGCCAGCCGCGAGATCATTATGAACCGGCAGATGAAAGAGCTGCCGCCGCCCCTCAGCAGCTATGAGCTGCACGATCCGACTTGTGAGATCCTGCAGCCCATCATCTATAAAGCCATGGCCATTGAGCGCGAACAACGCTACGGCTCCACCAACGAACTATGGCGGGAGTTTTCAGCCTGTGCTCGGCAAACTGCACAACTCAGCCAACAAGCACAGGCGACAGCAGGCGCAGACCCGTTGTGTCAGTTTATTTTTAACGGACAGTTACAACCCGGACAGACTGCAGAGCAAGTGAAGCCAAGGCTGCAAAAAGCCTTCAAGTTCTCAGATCAGCAGGTGCAGGCTCTGTTCAGCGGCAAGCGCATCGTATTGCGTAAAAACATCTCCGAGCGGGATGCCAAACGTTTTCAGCAACTGTTTGAAAAGTGCGGGGCAGCTGGACAAGTGGAACTCATGGACGACCGCACCCGTGTGGTGACACCCACGGCACCTTCTGCGGGGTCCGGTTCCATGCCTGAGCCCGGAGTGGCGCAACCGATCTCGGTAGCCGGTTTTGTACAGGCAGGGGCTTCTCCTTTTGTCAGCCAGTCACCTTCCTCACCACAGGTCAGCGCTGCAAGTACGCCGTCCTTAACGCCCTCAATGACATCTCAGGCCGCACCTTCCACCGCAGCGAAGAAACCCATTACCCAGTGGCTGCTCACTGGCCTCGCCATCATGGTGGTCTTCTCTATCGTGATCTACGCAATTCCGGCATGGCGTTACAGCACCGGCGATAAAATCATGTACGCAACCGGGCTGGCCAAGCCACAACGGGGAATAAGCAGCGGGACCATTAAACTCGGGATGACCGCCGCCTTCAGTGGCAGCGCCCGCGAACTGGGGCGCGCCATGCGCATCGGCATGCAGGCCTATTTTAAAACCGTCAACGACCGGGGCGGCATCCATGGTCGGCAGCTGGAGCTGTATTCATTGGATGACGGCTACGATCCACCCCGCGCCAGGAAAAACCTGGAATCGCTACTGGATCAGGAGGACGGTGCGTTTGCTCTCCTGGGTAATGTGGGAACCCCCACCAGCAAAGCCATTCTGCCCGAGATTCTCCGCAGCAAGACCTTACTGTTCGGGACATTTTCCGGCGCACAACTGTTACGTAATGATCCACCGGACCGCTATGTCTTTAACTACCGAGCCAGCTATGCAGAGGAAACCGCTGCCCTGGTCCATTACTTCGTAAAGATCCTGGAAATGAATCCCGGCAACATTGCCGTGTTCTACCAGAACGACAGTTTCGGCAAGGACGGCCTGGCCGGCGTATCCAACGCCATTGCCCAATACGGAGTGGACATACACGATCTAAAAACCGCCAGCTATGAACGCAACAGCACTCAGGTAATGGACGCGCTTGCCCTGTTCCGGCCAATGATTCCCACTCTGGAAGGAGTCATTGTCATCGGCGCTTATCCGGCCAGCGCCCGCTTCACCAAATTAATGACTATGAACGGCTATCAGGGTCGGATTGCCAACGTTTCCTTTGTCGGCGCCAAAGCACTAGCCGAAGAGCTCAGGGAATCCGAAATCAGCAACGGCGAAGGGGTTATCGTATCCCAGGTAGTTCCCATCTATGACGGTTATTCTACCGGGGTACTGGAGTACCAGGAGGCGATGAAACAATACTTTCCCAGCGAGCCCACTGGCTTCGTCTCGCTGGAAGGCTACGTGGTTGCCCGCTTGTTTTGTCTCGCCCTGGAGAATAGTGGTCGCTACTTTGATACGGAAGAAGTGATTAACAAACTGGAGAAACTCCAAAATGTGGATTTTGGTATCGGACACCCACTATCGTTCAGTGCCTCAGACCACCAGGCCAGCCACCAGGTTTGGGGCTCGGTGATCAATAAGGATGGCAACTACGACGCATTGGATCTGGAGAAAATTGAGGTCCAGTGAACAGAGGTTTAAGATTCCCCGCTTTCTTTAGGGAATCAGATAATCCTTTGATGGTTTTTGTTGTTCTAATCCAGATTGCAATTCTACGCTTTTCTTCCCTGACGTGCACCGATTGGAATACCAATCAACAATGACAAGACAGAGACCACATTGTACCAAATCGGAAACGAGGAGAACGTCCCCTCGACAAAAGCAAAAGTCGAGCCGTACACACAAAGCACCAGTGTAGTCACGATCAGGGAGAAAAGCATTTCCTTTCCAGGTACATACTTTGCCAATACCCTACCAGCCAGCACCAGAAGAACCAGTGAGCCGATCGCATCAATCACCATGAACAAAGCGTTTTGCGACAGAGCGGCATCAACCGCCTCCTCATCGATGAAACTGACACCGCTTAACACGATCGCCACAATGCTCCCCACCAGGCTGAATATACTGACGCCCACAACGGCGATTAGCAGTGAATAGATGATCCCCCGTACCGGTTTGAATTCCGCTATCGTCGATTCAACATTAGCCATCGGAGCTTCGTAATTATTCATATCTACCGCCTTTATAGCACTCTAAACATCGTTGTCGTATGCGAAATATTCTATCGGGGTGATAAAAAATGCTTTCTCATCACCCTGAGTAGCACCGTCCATCGCCCAAACCCTTGGAAAAAGACTTAGTAAAGAATAGTGCAGGTGCGGCGGTTTACCTTTGTGCACGCCTGAGCTCCGCCAAGGTTCATACCAAAATGTATCTTTATTCCAATAAGATTCTGACGCCCCCAACACTGGGATCAGGGATCAGGAAACCAATACCAGCCACTAAGGCAATAGCAGCAATGAACCTATAGCGCTTCTTCATGTCATAAATTCAAATATGAGCGATGCGTAACGCAACACTGAATCTGGACAACTAGTCATTACTACACTTTTTGGAAACTCGCCAATGCATAAGTCCTGATCATTTTTGTTCGCTCCCTGTAGAATTGGAGCTCCATCATCTATGGCAAATATGCAAATTCAGAATCTGAATTATGATGAACTATGGCAGACGTCAACCCATCGACTACGGGAAATTGTATACAAGCAGTGTTCACGCAACCCACTTCCCTCTGGTAGTACCGGGTGATGGAACGTCTCGCCAGAATTGATCATCCGGAGTTTTTCCATTACTGAACGTGAGCGAACATTCTTCAACACAGTGAACGAAACAATTTCTTGGAGGTTGAGAATTTCAAATCCCACTTTCAAAGCAGCTGATGCACCCTCCGTAGCATATCCGAAACCCCAAAATGGCCGGGCAAGGCGCCAGAGTACTTCGACACAGGGACCTACAGACAACTCGAAGTCCGGTACGTGCAGTCCGATTATACCGATAAATTGTCCGGTATCACAAAGCTCGACAGCCCAAACACCCCAGCCTCTTTCGGCTATCAACGCCTGACATTTGTCAACAACAGCATCACTTTCAAACCGCGTCAACGTGGCAGGAAAAAATTCCATGACCCGGGGATCAGAAGACATGGCTGCGAATGCATCCCTATCGTTTTCTATCCACTGACGAAGCTGAAGTCGATCAGTTTTGGGTTCGACTATACGGGTCATATCTCAGGATCTGCATATACACTATCACCTAGTTTTCCAAAACCTCTTTGCGCTCGCGCTCATATTCGTCATAAGACTTGTTGGCGTTCTCCATGCATTCATCAAACAGAGCGGGTAGCACCTTCAAACATTGGTTGCGGTTGCCGGCCTGAATGCCTTCATATGCTCCTCTGTTCGAACAAGCCGTCAGAGAGAGAATGATCAGGAATGGGGCAAATATCTTCATCGTGATTTTCCATTGATATTTGTTAGACCAAGACAGGTAAGTCTTGATTGACTATGACTGAAAGCTGGCTGCAGCAACTTCTATCCAGGTCGCTTTGGCCATAGCGACGACGGAGCCGTCTTCACCTATTACTGCTGAAGCAGAAAAATGCTTCTTGCCTTCCTGTTTAATCGGCCAACCCAACATGACACAACGCTCATCGACTTTCACTTCACCGATAATGTGTACGCCCATTTGTCCCAGCACCAATGCTTTGCCCTCGCCTGCCGGCAGCATGGGAAATGCGCTGGTGCAATCCAGGGCAGACCAGATAAAAACCGGGTCGATGACGCCGTTTCCGGCTTCTGTTTTCAGGGATGCATCGGGCACCCAGGGCGCTGCCACCACCTTGGAATCCATCAGGTGTCCGGGGAATATTCGCAAGCCATCGCCATTAGCGCGATCAGGACCACAAACAAAGCAACCCGGAAACGGATGTTGTTCAAAGCCACTACAGTACCCGGCAGCCTCCACCGCTTCATCAAATGAAGGTATGGGCGGACATTGGACATCCAATGCTTCCACCCAACCTTTACCTACCAGCTTTTCACCATCCAGTAATTGGGCCTCACCATCCACAAGCTGCAGTGTCAGATCTTTCTCCAACGGAGGAGGTAAAAACAAGCGCACCGTAGCAGTGTCCGCGAGCGCTTCGCCAATCAAGCCACACACATAACCACCGTTACCCGATTCCGGTGGACCACAGAATCGTCGTTTGATCTGAACTGTCGTATTCACACCAGAACCCTTTTGCTAAAACCTGATTCAGGGTTTATATCATAAGGCCTGAGCGTTGTCGCTTCAGGAAGCCGGTATAACGTCAGACTCGTCTTCAAACAACATCATCAAACAACGCCATCATGGCAGCATCTCCCTGACGACACTCATGTCATAGTCCTGTTCGTTCCGCTGCAAAGCAGCTTGGGAATATTGCTGATGCGAAGCGCTCAACAACGGTAATTCAAGAAGCTCCCGGGCGAGATTCAGGTCTTTCAACATATGCATTAACGGAAACTGTACCGGGTAATTACGATTCTGTATTAGCGGCCGTTTTATATCATATAGCGGAGCGTTCAAGGCCGTAACCGCAAGCACATCAAAGAAGTCGTTCGGCGCAACGCCTGACTGCTCACATAATGCCAGCGATTCACATAACGCAACCGTCATGCTCGCCAGTAAACTGTTCAATGACAGTTTCAGAACACAGGCAAGATTACCACTGCCACAATAAAAAACCTGTTTACTGAAGCAGGACAGTACCGGTGCAACTCGCTCAAACCATTCCGTTTCACCACTGCCCAGCACTACCAGCTGGCCGGCCTCTGCCGCAGGCTTTGATCCGGCTACGGGTGCCTCCAGGTAGTGTAAACCCAAGGACGCCACCCGCTCTCTCACTAAGCTACTTTCCCCAGGTCCAATGGTTCCCATATTGATGATACCCTGTGCCTCAACCTCCCCTGTGACCTGCTCAAGACACTGGATTAGTGCCGCAGCATCCGCCAACATGCAGATCACCACATCGCTGCTTCCAAGCAATTGCTCAAATGACGCTGCCTTCTTTGCCCCCTTTGCCACTAAGGGCTCACATTTTTCCTGCGACCGATTAAATACCGTGAGGGGATATCCGGCCTGCAACAGGTGCATCGCCATGGGCGCCCCCATTATCCCCATTCCTGCAAAGCCGATTCTCATGTTGGTAGCCACACCTTACTCCTTCCAATGGTTTGAATGAATTGATTTAATGGGTCCAAGCCTAACAGCCAAGCTTGAACCTTCACCAGCTATGTACGCCGATATGGGGTATGCAAAAATGAATGACCAGGGAAACTGGGATGACATCAAAATTTTTGTTGCCGTTGCGGAACACCGCAGTCTTTCCCAGGCCGCCAAGCAGCTGAATTTGTCCCAGCCCACCGTCGGCCGCAGGATACAGGCGCTGGAGATGGCTCTGGGATTCAGCTTATTTACCCGCAGCCCCACTGGTTATGAACTGACTGAAAGCGCTCAACACTTACTACCATTGGCGGATCAACTGGGCTCCACGGCCCGGCAATTCTACCTGCAGGCACAAAGTCAAAAGCCGGTAACCAGTGGGCGGGTGAGAATTGCCTGTGGAGAAACCTTTGGCCGCTTCCTGACCCGGCACGCCCGCGAGATGAGCCAACGACATCCTGAAATCTCCCTGGATATCATCAGCGGCTTTAACTTTGTCAACCTTGAGAAAGGGGAAGCCGACATTGCCATTCGCAACGTGCGCCCCGACAACCCGAATCTGTTTGTACGTCAGCTGGGTCAGAGTGCCTACGCCATTTACGGTTCACAGGACTACGTCAATGGGGATCAGCACGCACTGACGGAACAACGTTACCACTACAGCCGCTGGACAACCTTCGATGGCCAGCAGGGAACACCGCCGTCTTATATCTGGTTGAAACAACGAGTCAAAGATGCACAGATTGGACTTCGTTGTAGTAGTTCTTCATTACTCTTGCAGGCGGTGCAGCAGGGTTATGGTCTTGCCCCGTTACCCTGCAGTCTGGCAGCCGAAAGTCCCGACCTGGTGAGGCTGACCCCTATATTGGAAGATCTGCAGAATACACTGTGGCTGGTGTCCCAGCGGGATGCCCATCGCATACCTCGTATTCAGTTGGTCGCCCGCTGGATCAGTGACCTGTTTGAATTGAATAGAACGTTGTTTGCTCCCAATCAATAAATTGCAGGAAAAGAAATGTCAGTGTTGTTACAGGGAAAAATGGGTGCTGGAAAAACAACGCTTCGCGTTGCACTTCTGTATTTTCTGGCTGTGTTTGCCGCTGGTTTTGTTCTGGGCACCATCAGAGTGTTGCTGCTCGTCGATGTGCTCGGAGAAAGGTTGGCAGAGCTTGTTGAGATGCCGGTTATGGCCGTCGTATGTGCGCTTGCGGCTAAATATCTGATCAAGAGGAACATTAAAGAATTGACCGCGACCGGTGCGGTTCTTGTGGGACTAATGGCGTTAGCGATATTGTTGCTATTCGAATTTACGGTTGTACTCTGGCTAAGGGATATTCCCTTGAGTGAGTATATCGCCAATCGAGATCCTGTTTCAGGAATCGCCTACCTGGTTGGCCTGGCATGGTATAGCGTTGCACCCTTGCTTTTCTATCAATACCATCTCAGGCACGCACCTGAATAGCCCCGGCTATAACACTTCCGACCAGGGCCCCAGCAACACGGCTGATTCGCTGCAGATGGACTGCATCGGCGGAATCACCACACTGTCTTCATCCCTGACCGATCGTATCGGCATCAAGCCATGCTCCCGAAGCGCCGCTGCCGTGGTATCGAGCATGTTGATTTCGGCACAGGGTTTGACCTGGCTTTGGCCATGCTCTTTATATACGTGCAATGGAAGTTGAGTCACTTTGCTACCACGGGTGGCATCTTCAGACCAGCCACCACGACTGAAATAGTTGCCAAGCTGCGCCGCCAATAGCCAGGCCCCATTGCCCCACAGGTAATAGGCATGCTGTCCGTCTTTGGGGAGTTCTTCGAAATCAAACGCCTCCAGCGGACTGGTGCCGGCACCGTAAGGCAAGCGCAACATAAAGCGGGGACAGGCCAACACGGCGTACTGAGTGTAATCCTGTTCCCGGATAGCCTGCCACATCAGATTGAAATCACTTTCAGCATCACGATGCAAATACCAGTGTTCCGGGTCCGGCACCTGAGTCAGGTTCGGGCATCCCGCCAAACGTTCTGAGCCCCCACTTACTAAAACAGCATGGGAATCAGCAGCCGTGCTGGCCAAATTGGCAAGCGCCTCACAGTGGCTGACTTCGTCCTGGAATTGGTAATCCGCCACGATCACACTGAATGGCACCGAACCTTCACCGACACGATTCTCCAATAATAATTTATGCAGCTGCGTGGTGCTGTCCTCATGGGCCTCATTGTCTTCGATGATTTCCTGCAGGCTCACGTCGGCAACAAACAAACGCAGCTCCTGGTCCGTCTCCAGCTGCTTCAGCAACCAATACAAACCACGCCAGGATGATTCGATATCCTGGAAGGCACTGCTATGGAGAATTTTCCGCAACAGGTGACTGGCAGCCTGGTCCACGGTTTCCATCAACTCGGCTTCCCGGGGATCCGGGCTGGGAATAACGTAAGGCGCTACGATCTGCTGGATCAATCCCTTCACAGAGTGAGCCGCTTCCGCCTGGGCGCGAGTACTGTGCAGCAGCATATCCAGCACATCCTCTTCCTGCCCCGTTGCCTCCGGAGCAGTTTCTTCAACCTGCGGTTGTTTGGACCAGCTTTGAATTTCCGCTGCTGCCGCCTCAAACGTATCGCGTTTTTTCAGCTTGCGTTTCAGTGCCCGAAACTGGCTGAATAAATCCACCCGTTCATAGATAAAATCAGGATGCAGGTCGTCCAGTTCCAAAAACTTGATGGGCTTATCGGCGATGGACAGATCCAAAGTCACGCCCATGCGCACGAAGACATCATCCACGTTGTCCCGGGTGATCTCGAAGATCTTACGTTGTGCCAGATTGGCGGAATCGTTTTCGTTACGGTGATCCCGGCCGCTGAAATCCGCCAACACCAGAATATGGCAGGGTTTGTTACGCACCAGGGTGGGTTGATCGCTGTCCGATGCGGTTGCGATGGGTATACCGCCCGTATTGATGGTTGCCCTGCTCATGATTGCTCCCTTTGCTGATTAGATTATTGGCACGATAGAGTGGGCGTCGGAGAGAGGAACACATTCAAGACTCTCAGGGACATGGATGTCCCTGTGAAGCCCCCAAGGATGGGTTCACGGCGTGTCTTGAATGTGTTCCTCTCTCCGATGTTCACGATTCGCGGAGTCCTAATGCTGTCTTAACTCACCTGATAAGTAAAATCGCCTTCTTCCGTCACGCCCACATGAATGTTTTTCACCGGCTCATCATCCGCCATATGATGCAAACATTCGCTGGCCAGCTCCGGCAACATGGTTTTATTCAGGATGTTTTCAATATTACGGGCACCGGTTTCCGATTCCTGACAACGGGCCACAATGTGCAGCAGCACATCTTCGTCGTAACTGAAGCCGGCACCGTAATGACCTTTCACCCGCTTCTCGATACGGCGCATATTGATGGCGGCAATCTTCATCAGGTCTTCATCGTCCAGGGGGTTGTATGCAATCAACGTGGTACGACCCAGGAACGCCGGCTTAAAGTGCTGCAACAAATGGGGACGGATGTTATCCAGTACTACCTC
The DNA here is from genome assembly GCA_002708905.1 of Pseudomonadales bacterium. Taxonomy (GTDB): domain Bacteria; phylum Pseudomonadota; class Gammaproteobacteria; order Pseudomonadales; family Ketobacteraceae; genus Ketobacter. The sequence goes on from PAPM01000044.1 coordinate 21,715, forward strand.
AGGATCAGGACGTTCTTCCACCTGATTGAAGATGGCACGGATGGCATCTTCACCGGCATTGGAAGTCATGATAATGATGGTGTTCTTGAAGTCGATATCACGGCCTTCACCATCCTTGATGGTGCCCTTATCAAACAGGTTATAGAAAATATCCTGCACACCGGGATGAGCCTTTTCCATTTCATCCAATAGAATAATGGAATACGGTTTACGTCGGGCCGCTTCGGTTAACACACCACCTTCACCGTAACCCACATAGCCTGGAGGCGAACCCAACAACATGGACACCTTGTGCTCTTCTTTAAATTCGGACATGTTGATAACGGTAAGGTTCTGATCACCACCGTACATCACATCGGCCAGAGACAGTGCCGTTTCGGTTTTACCCACACCACTGGTGCCCACGAACAGGAATACACCCACGGGTTTACGGGGATCGGTCAAACCTGCGCGGGAAGTGCGCACAGCCTTGGCAACGGCGGACAATGCGTGTGATTGACCGATAACCCGTTCTTCCAAACGATCCTGCAGGCTCAGTACCGCATTGATTTCATCGCTCACCATCTTGCCGACGGGAATGCCGGTCCAGTTGGCCACCACTTCGGCCACCGCCTGCTCGTCTACGGAGGCCTGCATCAACGGCTCAATACCCTGTACTTCCGCCAGCTGCGCCGTAAGATCCTTCAACTGGGTTTTCAGTTCGGCCAGTTGGTTATCATCCAGCTCGCGGTCTTCCCCTTTGCGGGTACGCATGAAATCATTTTCAATCTGGTCACGCACGTCACGGATCTGTTGAATCAGTTCCTTTTCTTTTTCCCACTGCGCTTCCAACTGTTCCAGATGCTGCTCCGACTGTTCCTTGCTGGCCTGCAGTGCGGCAATGTGTTCATCATGCACACCGGAAGAGGAGTTCTCCCGCTCCAGGTTGGCAATGTTGGTGGTATCCTGGCGAATCTTGCGACGGCAATCTTCGATCGCCGAAGGTGTTGCCGTCTGACTTAACGCCACCCGGGCGCAGGCGGTATCCAGCAGGCTGACGGACTTGTCCGGCAGTTGGCGACCGGGAATGTAACGACCTGACAATTTAACGGAAGCAATAATGGCTTCGTCCAGAATGCGCACCTTGTGATGGTCCTGCAGAACTTTGGAAATACCGCGCATCATGTTGACGGCTTTTTCTTCATCCGGCTCCTCCACTTTCACCGCCTGGAAGCGGCGGGTCAAGGCAGGATCCCGTTCGAAATATTTCTTGTACTCAGCCCAAGTGGTCGCGGCGACAGTACGCAACTCACCGCGCGCCAGAGCTGGCTTTAACAGGTTGGCGGCATCACCCTGACCTTCCTTGCCACCAGCACCGATCAGGGTGTGGGCCTCATCAATGAACATGATGATGGGTTTGGGGCTGGACTTCACTTCTTCGATAACGGACTTGAGGCGATTTTCAAATTCGCCTTTGACACTGGCGCCAGCCTGCAACAATCCCAGGTCCAGGGTGTGCACATCCACGCCTTTCAACGGCTCAGGCACATCATCGTTGGCAATCCGCAGAGCGAAACCTTCCACCACGGCGGTTTTACCTACACCGGCTTCACCGGTCAGAATCGGGTTGTTCTGGCGACGACGGGTCAAGATATCAATACACTGACGAATCTCATCATCGCGACCCAACACCGGATCAATACCACCCTGGCGGGCTTTTTCAGTGAGGTTGATGGTGTACTTATCCAGGGCTGGCGTTTTGGTAGGACGCACGGGTGCATCACCACCGACACCTTCGGTACCAGTGCCAGCGGATGATCCACTGGAAGATTCTCCGGTAGTACCGATAATCGCTTTTGCCGTTTCCCGCAGGGATTCCGGTGCAATATTTTTGAATTCCGGTGCCGAGTCCAACAACGCGCGGCGCGACTGATCGTCCAACATCAATGCGGCCAGCAGGTGGCCACTGGTAATCATGCCGTGACCGAAATCCACTGAGCTGATCATCCAGGCGTTCTTGCTCGCCTCCACAATAGCGGGAGACAGAGCCGCCGGGCGCGAGCTGCCGGATTTGAATTTTTCCACTGTGTTGGTGAGCTGCTTGTTCAGGTGACTGATGTCCAGGCCATGCTTTTCCAACAGAGTATTGAAATCGCTGTCCACCGTTTCCAGCAACTTCAACAGCCAATGCTCAACTTCCACATTGTAGTGACTGCGTCCAATACAAAGACCGGCAGCACCTTCCAGGCTGTCGCGCAAAACGGGGGACATTTTGTCCACCAGGGATTTGAGGTTCACGTTTATCATGTTGAGCTTCCCTGTATTTATGAATGTTTATAAATGGCTACTAATGGTTAATAGGTTATTCACTCACCCGGATTCGGATCAGTCGATTCTGGTCTTGTTCCTGTTGGCTCTGCATGCCCAGGCCACTGTTCCAGCCCAGCATCAACTCGCCCCCTTCAATGGCACGACCATCAATCTGTGCCACCTGCCCCAATCCGACCCGGGGCAAATCTTTTTGGCAAATGCTGATTTCGATATCAAAGTCGAACTCGCTGCCAGCCATAAAGCGGACCAACGCTTTCATGGCTTTCATCTTGGCCGTGCCCGGCGCAATGCCCACGAACTGTGAGTAATTCAATTGTTCAATGCGAATGCGGAACTTGCTTTGAATGTCCCAGCATTGCCGACCCAGGATCACGTTTTCACCCAGGTAATTATTCTGGCCCAGCGGAACGCCCAAACCCGGTAACCGGCTTTGCATATCCTCCGGCAACGGTTGCCACTTGCCGACGAACTGTTCCGCCTGTACGGGCAATTCAAAGTAGTGTTCCAATATCCGCGCCATGGTGGGTGCCGAAGGCACACCTTTTCCCAGTATCCCGGCAAAGCCGAGCATGGCATCATCGGGGATAGGCAAACGTTCCTGCAGTTTCTCTGTGCCCAATCCGACGAAGGACGCCAGCATGTGACTGAAGATATCACCCCGGTTGCGACCTTCACGATGGGCCCGTTCATACACCACCGGCAAACGATACTTGTGCCAGGCCTGGTAATACAGGGAGGCACTGCGATGATTCAGTACATCCAGAAAGTTTGCCAAGGAGCGGTCTTTTTGCCGCAACCGTTTAATGACCAGCTCACTGATATGGTAAGGCAAAACCCCATTGCTGCCGAACAGACCAAAGCTGTTGATCAGCATCTGCCATTGCTTTTGCGGCGCTTCCTGATCATCAGTTTCCAGGGTTTCAGCAATCTCAACCCTGTCAACATCGGAACCACGAAATGCCAGACTGGCCTGGGCACGAAAGCGAACGCTTTCCCGATTCGGTGGCGCACCCTTGGCCACCGGCACCCGCGCAAACTTCTGGCCTTTGCCCGCGTTGATTCGGGCAGCCATTTCCAGCAAGCGTACCGCCTGGAAAAATTCGAAGCGATACGGTTCTTCCTGTAATTGCCGGGTTACAGCAAGGCTTTTTCGCCGGCGCGCGGAGGCCATCGCTTCATTTCTCCTTCAGAGTTGCTGAGTTTGGCAATTAATCGGGTAAAGGAATTCAGACTGCAATACAGCGCCAGAAACCGTTCCAGCACACTGGCAAACAGATAGGGGGAACCACCCGCTACCAGCCGTGGATCAAATTCCATTTCCACCTGGGTACCACGGCACATGGCGGTGCCCTTACCCACTTTTATTGGTGCCATGATGGGTTTCACCTGCAAACGGCGAATGGACTCGATCATTTTGCGGGTGCTGTCTGCATCGCGGAAATCATAAAGCCGCAGTATTTCTTTCAGGGCATCGCCACTCTCATCGCCGGTCAGTGACAGATGATTCAAATTCAGATGCGACATCAGCCTCCAGTAAGCGCGGTTGCGCAAAGGCGGCCGCAAAGTATGGGTCGGCGGTGAAATGCAATGGATGGACGCCACCGGCGCATCCCCTTCCACCATATTCAGCTTGGGCTGATTGGTACCCGAGGGTAGTCGCGCTGGCAGGTTGCGGTTAAAACAGGTCAAACGTAAATTCAGGGTTTCATCACTGGGCTGGTTGGGATCGAAGTTCAGATCCACCAGACTGATATTGATTTCCGACGCTTCTTCGTTGTGGTTTTCGCCTTCTATGACAGACAACCGGCGCTCAAGCCAGTAAGTACCGTGATTACGTTCCGTGTGGCGGTGTCGAATACCGTAAAACGGCGTGTATTCAAATTTATTGCCGGTGCTGTTGGAAGCATCCACCTTATCGATGGAATACACTTCCAAGGATCCGGTTCTGCGGCCGTCCGGCACTACCCGATACTCGGTTTCCGTATGGTCCAGGGCAATGGGGTCGGCCACATAGGAAAACAAATTCACTGCTGGAGTACAGCCCAGCACAAACACACTGGCATTGATGTAATGTTCCAGCTCGCCGTCGGATTCTTTCAGGTAGATATAAAGGTTCAGTTCATTGCTGATGCCCGGCGGCAATTTACTGAGATCAATATCCACAAACAAAAACTTTTGTGGGAAGACAAAATATTCGGTCAGCAACCGGTAACCTTCGAAAGCATTGGCCGGATACGGCAGCAACCCTTCGGAAATATCAAACCCAACCGGCTTGATGATGTCCGCATTACAGAATATCGGTTTGGTATCACCCTCGCCTTTAGCCAACACCACTTTTACCGCACCATTGAGCAGATGCTCATACAGGGGATAGATGTGCTTGGGCTGACCCCGCAAATAAAAGCGGATCTTTCCCGGTGCCAGTTCAGAAATGTTCAACGCCGACGACAAGGTTTTCAGGGCGATCTTCAATACACCATCGGCACCCCCCACTTCATCTGCACCGGGTGCGATGAACGGCCGCGCCAGTAGCTGGGCGGATTCCACTTTGAAGGGCTGGATGTCTGCTGGGTAGCAGGTTCGAAAACGACAGGTTTCACCACCAAAGCTATTGGTATCCAACTCAGTTTTCGCCGCTACGGTTGCACATTCATCCAGTGCTTCTGCCGCCTGAAACTGAACAATGGTCATGGACGGAATAGGACGTTGGTAATGGGGATACATCACCCCCAACACACCGTCCGTCATCTCGGGAAAATCGTCGTTCAGCTTATCCTGAATGCGGGCATTCAATAGCGCCACACCATCCAGCAAACGCTCAACGAACGGATCTTCCGGTCGATCATCTGAGATGCGCAGGCGATTACCAATCTTGGGATGACGTTGGGCAAACTCAGACATGGCCTTCTGCACAAAGGCCAACTCCTTTTCGTAATGTTTGAGCAACTCGTCACTCATTTACTTGGTCTCCGCCACAGTCACCGAACGGGTAACCGGGTTTAATGCTGAATCAAATACAATGACCTCATCTGCACTCAGAGCATGCAGCGTGGCTTCCACCCGAAAGCGTATGCTGGGATCTTCCGGATCAACAGAGGACTGGGTTTGCACCTTGGCACTGCGAATGCGAGGCTCGTAGTTGGCAATGGTTTTCTCTACAGTACGGCAGAATTCCTGCCGCGCTTTCTGCGAGCTGAGATTCAGTGTGGCCGCATCCGGCAAACCATAGTTATGTAATGCAGCCTGTATGTGTGGTAAAGATTCTGGCGGCGCAATACAACACTGCCGGGTATTGAACAGCTCTTCCAGATCCCGGCGCACGCTTTCCTTTAACTGGTGAATCAACAGGTGATGGGCCCGTTGACTTTCCGTGTTTTCCTGGGGATTGTCGTCCAGCAGCCGGTCCAGCAACGGCACCACTAATTTTTGTTCCTGATCGATCATATCGCTTCCCCCTAACCTCTCGATCCGATACCGGCCTGTGACAACTCAGTGGTAAGCTTGAGTTCCGACACCAGGTTCTCGGCAATATAGTGAGGTTTGAGGAAGATGACACAGGTGTATTGTCCCGGCATGCCGGGCATTTCCTTTACCTGCAGTCGCACATCCCGTAGTGGATACTTGGCGCGCATTTCCCAGCTCAAGTCATCCCGCCCGGTGGTGTATTGGTTCAACCACTTGGTCAGCATGCCTTCGATTTCTTTTTCGGTGGTATAGGAACCTACCTTGTCCCGAATCATGACCTTCAGATAATGGGCGAATCTGGAGGCACACAGCACCTGCTGCAACATAGCGCTGATGCGCGCGTTGGCGGTGGCACTTTTGGTGTCGAATTTTTTCGGCATGTGCACCGACGGGTTACTGTGGAAGGCTGCCAGGGGCACCCCATAGCATTGGCACAATGCCATCAAGCCCAACTCGCTGAATTCCCGTTCAATGGAATCGGTGATCACTACATCCGTCAGAATATGATAAGCGCCGGTGCCATCGGGAATGGGCAGCGCTTCGTAGCCGGTAACCACCCCACCCGCCAATTGACCACGGGGCACACCGCGGATTTGTGCAAACCAACCAATCTCGCCGTACTCGCGAATGATCACGCTGGCAAAGGCAAACGCGGCATTACCCCACAGATAATGTTCCGGCCGTTCACAGCGCTCTTTGAAGGGTAACTCCCCGGCGACACTTTGATGGGGCTTGCGCAGGATAATCCGGGGCAAGGTGATGGAAACAAAACGGGCATCGTCCTGTTGCCGAAAAGCACGCCATTTAATGTATTCCTGCTGCTGGAATATGGCCTGAAAATTCAGGTGACTGCCCAGGGTCTGGTAATCGTCCAGACCAAACAGTTGTGGTGCTGCACCACAAATAAACGGTGCAAAGGAGGCTGCCGCAATTTGCGCGACACCCTGCAACACTTCCAGGTCATTATATTTATGACCTTTGTAGGGGCGGTGACTAACGTAGTAGTCCCCCACCAGCAAGCCGTAGGGTTCACCACCCGGTGTTCCAAATTCGTCGTTATAAATGCGTTGAAACAGCTGGCTCTGGTCAAAATCCTGGGCCCGGGTAATATCCTTACAGACTTCTGCCCAGCTGATGTTCAACAGCTTCAGTTTGATGTCCGGGTAGATATAACTCTCGTCGCACAGTTTTCTCAGACTGCGCCAGGAAGATTCCAACTGCTGGAATTTTTTATGATGGAGGATGGCATTCACCTGCTCCTCAATCAATTCGTCTATCAAGGCAACCTGTTGTGCCAGAAACTGTTGTAGTGACAAACCGGATGGCTTGCCCTGTGCACAGAAACGTTGCACCCAGGTTTTGAATCCGCTTGCATCATCAGTGGCCTGCAAAAACGCCTGCAACGGATTGCCCGACTCGCCGAAGGCAGCCTGGGTCGCGTTGAGCAATTCTGCAAGATCAATATTGGCCATGATGTTGGATTCATTTTTGTTGGGGCGAGAAAACAGTCGGCGTGGTTACGAATAACCACGCCGACCCAACGCTGCGGTAAATTAACCCGCTTTCGGAATACTGGCCACCATACGGAGGGAAGTGGTCAGCTCTTCCATCTGCAGCCAGGGGCGCAGATAGGCAACAGCGTTATAGGAACCCGGGGCTCCAGGAGTTTCTTTTACCTCAATGCGCGCTTCCGCCAAGGGGAACTTGGCTTTCATTTCTGCGCTGGCATCGGGGTTACTGTTGGTGTACTGGGCAATCCAGCGATTCAACCACTGTTCGCAGTCTTTGGCTTCCATGAAGGAACCGATCTTGTCTCGGGCCATCACCTTCAGGTAATGGGCAATACGACCGGTAGCCATCATGTAAGGCAAGCGGGCAGAGATAGCTGCGTTAGCCGTGGCATCGGGATCGTCATACACTTTGGGTTTTTGTGCAGTCTGAGCACCGAAAAACACAGAGTAGTCAGTATTCTTGTAGTGACACAACGGCAGGAAGCCCTGGTTGCTGAGTTCCGCTTCCCGGCGATCGGTAATACCGATTTCAGTTGGGCACTTCTGGTCCACGTCACCGTCGTCGCTCTTGAACAGGTGTGAAGGCAGGCCTTCCACCTTACCACCGCCTTCGGCACCGCGAATCGCAGTACACCAACCGGTTTCAGCGAAGGCTTTGGTTAAGGTGGTACCCATCACATAAGCGGCGTTCATCCAGGTGTAATCGCTGTGATCCACTGCTTTGTGCATGCCGGATTCGTCGCCTTCGAATTCTTCATAGTTGAATTCCTCCACCGGCTTGGTGTTGGCACCGTACGGCAGGCGGGACAGAACACGAGGCATAACCAGATTCACAAAACGGGAGTCTTCACTGTCGCGGAAGCTGCGCCACTTGATGTATTCCTGGGAAGCAAAGATACCGGACAGGTCGCGGGGCGTGGACAGCTCGGTAAAGTCATCAAAGCCGAACATCTGGGCGCCAGCGGCGCTGATGAACGGACAGAAACCGGCAGCCGCAACATTGGACATGTTGGACAGCAGGTCGATGTCTTCCGGATGGTTGGTAAATTCGTAATCGCCAATCAGCGCACCATAGGGTTCACCACCGGCGGTACCGAATTCTGCCTCATAGATCTTTTTGAAGATCTGGCTCTGGTCAAATTCCACAGCCTTATCCAGATCCTTGAACAGTTCGCGCTTGCTGATGTTCAACATGCGAATTTTCAGGCCGGTACCGGTTTCGGTGTTCATCACCAGGTGATGCAGGCCGCGCCAGGAGCCTTCCACTTTCTGCAGCTTTTCATGATGCATGATCGCCGCCAATTGCTTGGACATGGCCGCATCAATGGCCGCAATGGCGTTGGTGATGGTTTTGGTGAGGTTGCGATCCCAGGTCACCGTGCCGTCCAGAACCTGTTTGGTCAGGTTGGCCAGCAGATCCTGAGCTTCGTCACGCTCGGTTTGTTTGGTGGCACCAATGGCCATTTCCAATAGGCTGACCGAGCCTTCGGCGGCTTCTGCTCCGCCTTCTGCTTGAGTTTCTTGTTCGGCCATTATTCATCTCCCCCTTCTTTCTTATCCAGGCCCAGTTCCGTAGAAATGGAGGCCACTTTGTCCGCGTTTTGCAGAATGTCTTCCAGAATGCCTTCCAGTGCTTCGGAGCGATCCGCTTTACTCATCAGGTCGCGCAGTTTGTTGCGGGCTTCCAGTAATTGTTTCAACGGTTCAACCTGGTTGACGATGGCAGTAGGATCGAAGTCGTCCATGCTCTTGAAGGACAGGTCAACCGCCATTTCAGAATCATCACCGGCCAGGGTGTTTTCCACTTTCATGGAAACCGTGGGATTCACATTACCCATCACCTGGTTGAAATTATCCCGGTCAATGTTGACGAACTTGCGTTCTTTGAGGGACTTTTTGTTTTCGGTGTTGTCGCCGGAGTAGTCACCCATCACGCCCATTACGAAGGGCAGTTCCTTGACCTGTTCCGCGCCGCCGGTTTCGACGTCATAAGTAATGTGCACGCGCGGCTTGCGAACGCGCTTGAGTTTATCGTGGATGCTATCTGACATGGGTGGTTCCTCCGTTAGAATTCGTTGGTCTTGCTTTTAATCGTGTTCGATACCGTGGTAGTAGGCATGTTCCGTTCCAGATTCTGTTCCACTTCCCTATGTTGTTAATATTTCACGTTTTTGGCTGGAGTGCGTGTTACCACCCCATATTGCTGTCTTCTTCGTTGCTGTTGGATGAACTGGGTTTGGTTTCCGTCACAGTGCCCGCGGTTGCGTTATAGGCCGCTACATCGCCGTCATCCTCACTTTCATCCAGCTTAGCACCGGTGAGATGCTGGTAGAAGGCACGGGCGGTGGGGTCCGGCACCAGTTCCAGAATCAGTTCATTCATGGGCATGCGACCCCAGCGCACCAAACGTTCAATTCCCGTGACCAAGGGTGTGTGAGGCTCAGTCTGGCGGAAATACTGGGCGACCTCCTCCAGCCTGCGCAGGGCATCCGCTCGACTGGCAATGGGTCCTGACGCACCTGCACTGACCGCGCCCGCTGCTGCGGCCACCACCGGGGTACCGTCCGTTGCTTGTTCTGTCACGACGCTCTCCTCGGGTGCGGCGGCAGCCAGTTTGTCTTTGGCTATAAAGCGTACCGCCCGCAGTATTTCTTCCAGGGTTTCCAGAATCAGGGAAAAAGGGGGGGCTTCGTGCCCGCAATGCCCCCGCAAGGTGTCATTCATGGCTTTGAAGTCCGCCACTGACTGCTCCAGGTCTTCCACCAGATTGACGTAGAAATCCGGCGCTGCCTCGGCCACCGCGGTTTCTACCGCTGCCAGCGTGAAACCGAGGGATTCTTCTTTTTCGTGACGCTTGTCGTTATCGGCGATCCTGGCGGCATCCCGGGCCTGCTGATACTGCCAAAAACTGAAGGAGCCGGTAGAGCTTTCCGTGGTAATCAGTGCATTGCGCATGGGCGCCAGCAAGGTGCCTTCACCACTGTCGCCATTGAGCCCGGCCAGGGGTGCCACCTTGGTTTCGATACCATCTTCGTCCGGCTCCGGATAGAGGCCATCCCAGAAGTTGTCCACCAGCCCCTTGGTCAGCGCAATGCCGTCCCGCAAGCCGGGAAAATCATGAAAACGAATCAGCGCTTCAGTGAGCCAGCAGGCTACCTCCAAATCCTTGCTGTGTTCCTTCAGGATGCTGGGCCCCAGATCCAGGATCGGGCGCCAGGCATTCAGGACATTGGAGGCTTCCTCCGGATCAAACAGGCTGGCACGCTCCGCCGCCCGGGCCGCGTTACGGGCATCCTTGACCTGGTAGTAGAGGGAGGTGGGGGAAGAATCCTCACGGATATCGGCTCCCTGAGGCTGATCCTCGGAAATGGGCTGCAGCAGTTCGTCGATGTCGATGATATGTGGGGATGCCATTACTGGTCCTTCTAACGCTGTGTTATAGGTTGTTGTTCGCGTACCGACCCGTTTCTGTCCTATCTATTCTAGCTAAAATCCCTGTAACTGGGGATGTACGCGTTGAATTTGCTGTTATTCGACCCGGTTCCAACCGTATTCAGGCCATTGTCCCGTGAGCATGGACACATAACCAACCGGGTCCGGCAGGAACTCACTGGTCAACATGCAATCGGGGGTTTGATCATTTCCCGCACAAAACCAGAGACTGTAGCTGGCATAGTGCTGCCGCAACAGCGCCTCACTTTGAATCAGGCTCTGTGTCAGTGACACGTCACTTTGATCCGGTTTCACGTCACTGGTCTCCACCAGTGTCACACTGGTACCCAGACTGCGGCTGTGGGCGGCCTTCACCTTCCAGGGGCGGAACACCGGATCGGGTAACTGGTCCAGCACCTCCACCACGGCCTCCACTGTGGGGGACTCGTGCAGGCAGGCCAGGCCAATTTCCTGCAGGCGCAGGAACCATTCGGCATTGTGATACAACGCATGGCTCATGTTCACACCGCTGCTCACCGGCATGGCAATGGTCAGGGGAAAATAGCGCCCCACCCGATCCACACTGGGCAACATGACACCCACCCAACCGTGCCCGTCGACGCAACCCGATGACAGCGCAAAGCGCCACACCGGCGAAGTGAGATAGCTATCAAGCCAGTGATCCCCGAGCAACTGGCGACTGCCTGCCATGGCCCGCTGTAACCACTGGTCCCAGACCTCAACGAAACTGCGGGGCAGGTAACGCTCAATGAAATCCCCATACCCCGGCAATTTGCCGAAAAATCCCATGTCGGTCGCCATGGCTGTCTCCCTTACAGGCCCTGCGGGCAACGATAGTTGCGCAACAGTGACAGGTTCAGGCCGCTGATACGGCTGGCAGCGGTCAGTTGATACTTGGCATTGCGTCCATTCTTGTTGAACGTGGCCTGGTAGGTGGTGTTTCCCACCTTGCGAATATTGGCGTCATCCAGCAGGCGATACCAGGCCCAGGCGCCGGTATAGGTTTCCCGATGCAGCGTCTGGTTCAGATCCTCAAACAGGATACGGATGTTGGTATCCCGCCCGCTGCGCCAGCTGGCTTTTTTGTTCAGCTTGGGACCATGGGTGTAGGCAAAACGTTGTTCACCCAGTTGCAGTTCGAATTTGCCCACGGCGGTGTCGAGACCCAGGGGCTTGAGACTGAAATCGTATCCCGGCGTATCACCGGAGCGATACAGCGCCAGCCGCAGCGTGTCCGCCCCGCGCAATTGACCCAGACTGCCTTCGGTAAACGCCACCGATTGACCGTCCAGCGCCTTGGGCAACCAGTTGCGATCCAGGAACGGCTTCACGTTTTCCTGAACGAAGGTGGCTTCCACACCGCCGGGTGCCAGGAACTGGCTGAAATCATCCACCGTAGCTTCGCTTCTGACTTTACGCAATGGATAACGGCTGCCGATGGTGCGCTCATACACCGAATACACCTGCTGGTTCCAGGCACGGTCCAGATGGGCTTTGGTGCCCTGCAGAATCACACCCCAACTGTGGTCCGCCATTTCGTTCAACCAGGTACTCACCGGCTTTGGTGTATTGGTGGCGAGAATGCGCAACTTGCGGATGGCATCGGCACTGTTGGTGGAATAGCGAGCCTTGGCGGCCTGGAAGGCGGCTTCGTTGGGATCCGGCGACACCGCCATATTGTTCAGATAACCGTGCAGTTCTTTAATGCCCGCCAACACATCGTTGATGGGTGCTGGCAACTGTTCCGTCTGCGTGGTGAGTTGGTTGATATCGCGGAAGGCCACGTCCACGGCGGTGGGTTTCACCACCTTACCAATAATGGCTTCCGCTGCACCGGAGGCGGTGGGTGAGGTACCCGGCAGCAAAGCGGGTTTGGGCCAACCCGGTGTCAGCGCCGTGTTTTCTTTGGTCACCCGCAGAATGGCTACCACCGGAGAAAACACCGGGTCCGCCATTTGTTTCAGCGTGGCCGTAGCCGTGGTCATATCGGTGAACTTGGCCACGTGCAACTCATTCAACAATGCATTCCACTGGCTGGTGTAATCGTTGAGGTACAGCGTTTTCAATTCCTCACCCAGCTTCTCCATGTCCGCTTCCGTGAAGTCATCCACTTCTTCATTACCGAAAATCCAGCGATCCCGCTCCAACTGTTGCAACAACGGAGACTTCACGCTGAAGTCCAGGGATTTGTAGCCGGGCTTGCTGTACAGCGCAGGCATTTGCAATAGGCCGTTGGGCTGCTCGTAACCAAAGATCGCCGCTGACTTGCCACCGATCTGTGCGTACAGGTCCAGGGTTTCCCGCCCCAGGTTACCGGACTTCATCTGGCTGTAAAGGCGTTGGGCAGCCGGAATCTGTTTCAGTTTGAAGCGGGTGCTGTCCACCACCGCCTGATTCAGTTCCACTGTGCCGAAGCCATCCTGTAACAACACGTTCAGATGGTCATTCAATTCTTTCTGCTTGCCGGCTTCGCCTGGTAATCGCTGTTGCCATTGATCACTGGCCCAGTTGCGCAACACGTCGGGCTCGAAATGTTCTTTGTCCACCAACATTAAGTAAGTGCGGAAGGTATCAATCAAATCCGGGTTGGTGGCGTTCATGCTTTGCAGGCGCTGCTCCAGGAAAAACTGGAAACGGGGCAGGAAATCCTTACGCAAGGCATTCAGATAAAGTGCATCGGCTGCTTCATCCACCGAACCGTCGTAAAGGCCCACGCTGCTCAGCCAGGGATGATCCTCCTGATTGTAAACCCGGGATGCTTCGTATAGTGGTTCCAGAACCGGCAGGGTGTTAACCGGGTCCTGATCGAACTGACCCAGTTTGCTTTGCTCAGATTGGTATTGGGCGATGTATTTGTTCACTTCCGTCATATAGTCATTGTTGCGACTGAGCGTAACGGACCACACCCCAATTAACGCCACAAAAACCAACCCAAGTACGCCAAAGTAACCGCGCCGCAACCACAGCAAACTGTTTTCCAGTTTTTTGTTGCTGCCCACCAGCTCCTCTTCCGGAAACACCACATCCTTGAATAGTCGATTGATGAAGAAGCTCTTGCCACTACCAGCCTGGCTGCGCAATGCATCTCGGCTCAAACCAAAATTGGAGGACACTGCGGACATCATGCGATCGATGGGTGTTCCTTCCTGAGTACCGCTGCAGAAATATACGCCGCGCAATAACGGTTGCTCACTGTAGCGATTGGCGGCAAAGGCTTCGCTCATGAATTCCACCAACAGCGGTTTCAGATTTTCCATCTGTTGTGGGAAAGCCTGTATTAAAGAACGCTTGGACGGATCCCGTTCGTTGTGCACGCGCCACAATACACGATCATTCAGGCGGCTAATCAACAGATCCAGTTCGCTGGGCAGATTATTCAGCTGTTGATTGGAATCGATATTAAAGGTGGTGCCCCAAATCTGCTGGCGTTCCGGCTGCGTCAGATTGGAGAAGAATTCGGTAAAACCTGCCACCAGGTCGCACTTGGTAAGCATCACGTAGATCGGAAATTTCACACCGAAGCTTTTCTGCAATTCATCAATACGCTCACGGATCAGCTTGGCGTTGTAACTGCGCTGGGCTGGTTGTTGGGTCAGCAAATCCTGTACGCTGATGGCAATCAGCGCGCCATTGATCGGGCGGCGGGGACGGTGTTTTTTCAGCAGTGACAAAAAGCCCTGCCATGCAGAGCTATCAACAGTCTTATGGCTGTCCTGGGTGGTATAACGGCCCGCAGTATCGATCATTACTGCTTCGTTGGTAAACCACCAGTCACAGTTCCGGGTACCGCCAATGCCACCCAAGGCGTTTTTACCGTGGGTTTCCGCCAGCGGGAATTCCAGACCGGAGTTCACCAGTGCAGTGGTTTTACCGGAACCCGGCGGACCGATAATGATGTACCAGGGCAGTTGGTACAGCGCCACTTTGCCTTTGCCGGTATCAAATTTGGCCCGTTTGAGAATGGCCATGCCTTCGCTGAAACGCTGGTTAAGGGCTGAGACTTCTTCACCGGCCCGCAGTGCATCCTGATCCACCTGCTCTTCTTCGATTTCCTTGAGCATGCTGCTGTTTTTGCGATGGGACAGCCACATCACCAGCAGCTGGGCCAACAACCAGATCAGCAACACCCCCAACATCAGGATCAAGCGCACGGTGGTGGACAGGGTCTCGTTGTCCTCACCGAACTTAACGAAGTCGGCGCCAAACCAAATCACCAGTGACAGCGCAATGACGCCCAACAATCCCAGAAAAATTTTATTGGTCAGTATGCTTATTATGCGTTTCATGAACGATTCCGTTGACAAGGATCAGTTCCGAGCGTGGGTGAGATCCAGCGATGCAGGCACGCTACAAGCACATCCCTGTGCGCTCGACCGCGGCCGTCCATGGCCGCCGACGTCCTGCATCGCTGGATCTTACCCACGGGCTCCCCACTCTGATCCGACGCTATGGGGTTCTATTCGGTTTAAATATTTCCGTATTCAATGTTTCCAGCTGAGTGGCGGTGGGTTCCGTGGCCTGAAAAATCCAGATACGGAAGCCACTGTACACAATCAAAATCAATGCCAACACCACCGCACTGACCACCCACAGGGGAATGAACTCCATCAGGCTGCGTTTGGCTTTTACCGTAGTGGCTGCATGGGCAGACAAATCCGGTTCAAACTCACCGCGTAATTTTTCGATGGTGTTGTAAAGGTTGTCCCGCAAAGTTTCCAACTGATCCCGGCCACGGGGATCAATGCGGAACTTGCCTTCAAAGCCCAGACTCAACAAAAGATAGTCCAGTTCAATGATGTCCAGATTACTGCTGGGTGCTTCCATCATTTTGGCAAGAATGGCAAAGAATTTTTCGCCGCCGGACGTTTCTTTGTGAAACAAGCTGAGCAAAGAACGCTGCGCCCATCCGGCCTGGGCACCCCAGGGGGTATTCATCACAGCTTCATCCAATGCAGCACAAATCTGGTAACGGGCCGCCAGGGCGATTTCCGGGCGGGTGTTCTGGCTTTTTAGTTTACTGTCGAACAGCTTGATCTCGTCCACCAGATTGCGATGCAAGCCGGCCACGTCACTGTGCTGGGCGGTGTTGCGTAATTTGTTGGCCACCGCCAGCAACGTGGAAGCGGCACTGATCACCGGATTGAGGCCACGTTCCACCTGCATTAACTCCGCTGCCATCATGGCCGGCGCAGACGCGGCCGGGGACGGCGCAGCAGAAGGCGCGGGACTAGGAGATGTGCGCTGTGCCCCGGGCTTGGGAATAAAAACCGTACTTTCCATATTATCCTGGGACGGTTGCCGCTGCCCCGGTGTGAATATGGTTTTATCGTCGTCGTTACTCATCGCTGTATCCCGCTGTTAGTCCCGTATGGTCCACAGTTCCATGGTCAGGCCAGGGAAGTTGCCACCCAGGTGAATGGCGAAACCGCCGGAGCTTTGCATCATTTTCCAAAGGTCGCTGGAACGATCCAGCTCGAAATAAGTGAAACCGGCATGATACGGAATCTGGCGTGGTGCCACCGGCAAGGCCTGCAAACCGATACCGGGTAACTGAGCACTGATAAATTCCCGAATCCGTTCCACCGGCGCAATTTTTACCTGAGCCGGGAACGCGGTGCGCAACTGGTTACCGGGTACATCCGCTTTCACCGCCAGTACGATGGTGGCTTTGCCGATAATGGAGTGATCGGCAATGGGCGCCACATGAATACCGTACTTGCGTTCGGTGAGTTCCAAGGACACCGCCGTTTGCTCCAACACCGTACTCAGGCACTGGCGCAAACTGGTGAGCACCGCATCAAAGATCAGTTGCAGCTCTTCATGTTGATAACGGGGAAACTCAGGTGGACGTTTGTTGCGGGTGGTAAAGGTCGCCAGCTCTCCGGCCATCTGCAACAGTTCGGTATAGCAGGCCAGAGGATGCAATTGATTAATGGTGCTGATATGGGCAATCAGCGGTTCCATCCGGTTCAGCGCCTGCAACAAGAGATAATCGGCTATCTCCGCTGAACCGGCACGACCACTGTCCGCCAGACGCCCGCTAAGCGCTTCTGCTCGGTGATGAATCAACCCGTGAATTTCCGTCAGATGACTGCTGACCACCTGGGACTTGAGGCAATCCACCATGGGTGGGATGTAATTGGTATCCAATACCACCGCCTTATCGGCGATGTATTCCTGAATGCGGGCAATGCCGATTTTGGCATAACCACTGAGATCCTCGGAACCCAGTTTCAACATGGCATTGAGCTGGCCCACTTCAATATCCGTAGGTTCGCCGTTCTCCCCCACGTTATTGCGCACTTCAATTTCGGCACTGTTGTGGCGGGCCAATGTATTCTGGCCATGCTCCTGGGCGATTTCCATGGCCCCCGGGCGCCGCAGCGGCAGGCACAGATACACCATTTCATTATTGGTGTTTTCCGGCACACTCAACACCGGCGGCAGTTCATCATTATCCGGGAAGCTGAACGGGCTGCCATCGGGAAACACCCCCCGCGCCTGGGCGATCCCCACTTTACCCAACTTCAGTAATTCGGAATCCAGGGCAATATCCAGCAATCCCCACAGATAACCACCAATGGCCTCACAGCGGCCATCGATGTATCGTTCGAAATAGCGGTCCTGTTGCTGGAAATGCTGGGGCCGCAGAAACAGCCCTTCCGACCAGACCACTTTATTGCTGATTGTCATTGTGGGCTCCCAAAGAAAAAAGTATTACCGATGCTCATTCCACTTGGTGGTGTCATAAGCATAACAATCAGTCTTCAATATTTACTTTCAACTTCTCAAGACTGATACGGGCTTTGTTGGTGGCGTGGGGCTCAATGGCAATCACTGCCTTGGCCTGGGCATCTTCGTACTGGATGTACTCACCCAGAATGCCGATGAACTTCACCTCCGGCGAAAGGTTGAAGGTTTCCTCCCTGCTTTCACCCGGAGCCAGCTCCTTCAAACGGGTGATCTCTATCAGATCGTTGCCCAAGCGGCCTTCCGGATCTTCATACAGGTTGAGAAAATCCTCCTGTTTGAACTGGCGGGCATCGCGCAGGGTGATAATCCGAACCACCAGAGGGGCTGGATGACCACTATTGGTTGGATTTACATCCTTGCTGGCCACTAACTTGAACTGGGCAGTGGTTTCCAGGTTCAGCACCTTGCGGGTGGTGCCGCAGGCGGACAGGCTCATCACGAGAATGATGGAAAGGGTGATCTGCAAAAATCGGCGAAGCGGCATCGTCATGTTATCAATCTTAATTATTGGTTAAGGTGAATGTGGCAAGCGTCTTCTTAAATCCTCAGCGATCCCGCTTACTGGATTTGATGTCATCCACTTGCGTTTCGTACGCACTTGCAAACTCCTCGCCAAAAAGGCGATTGAAGCTGGTTTCAGGATCCTGTTGAAGTTTATCAAAGTATTCCGCGTAGGCATCCCACAGGCGCGCTTTTTTGCTGCCCAGTAAACCTTTTGAGGCACCGTCCCCAAAACGGGCCTCCAAAGCATCTGGTGAAAATTTAGCCAGCATCTTCTCATAGGCGCTGCGCATCCCCGCCAGCAGGGCCATCTGGTGATTCGCCACGTCGTTGAAGGCTTCGGTCACCGCCTTGCTGCCGGACATGTAGGCCCCGGAGTGCTCACCAAACAGATAGCGCAGGGCATCCCGTTCCGTGAGGGCGAATTTAAGGGGATTGTTTTCCACCGGCTGAATCATGGTGCGATCCAGCCGCAGCTCGTTTTTGATGCTGCTGCGGGCGCGCAGTAATTCCAGCAGGTGGTTGATGGTTACCTTCAACACCTCCACCACTTCCGGCGTCAGGGCATCGAGCTGGGCCTGGTCCAGGTTCCCGAGTTCCAGCAGCTGGGCCAGCTGCGTCGCCAGATCCGTGGTGCCTGCAGCGGGAGCCTTGGCAGCCGGCTGCGGCGCTTTTGGCTGCGGTATTTGCGGCGCAGGAGTCTGCACTTCAGGTGTAGGCTCGGGCGTGGGCTGAGGCACGGGTGTCGGTTCAGGCACAATCGGCGCCGGTTCGGCCGCAAGCGGCATCGGCGGCGGCTCTGTCAATTCCGGGGTGATCGGGGCTGACATGTCAGCGGGTGGCACGTCAACGGGCGGTGGCGTGTCAGCGGCTCCACTGTCCAGTCCCAGCAGGGCATCCAGCGCATCCGCGTCCTCCACCGCAGGTTCCTCGGCGGGAAAGGCCGGTTCGGGCGGGGGAGCAACCGGCGGTTCCTGTGCCGGTGGTGGTTCAGCGCTGAAGTCCGGTGTTCCCGCCGGCTTGGGTATGTTGAACGCATGGTTCATCGGGTCCACGTTGTCATTCTGACTGCCCTTCCACCAGTCCGGGTCGTCATCTTCGGCCGGCACTTCATCCAGGAACGAACCGGCAAATGGATCTTCGGAACGGCGGGCCTGGTCGATAGCGGCCAGGGGATCATTCTCTTCGTCGAAATTGGTGTCCGCCTGGACCACGTTGGAGGCCCCCCAGTTGGGTGTGGCTGGGGCGGCGGCAGACTGGGGTTCGAGCCAACGGTCCAGATCATCCAAACCGGAATCAGATGCCGCCGGCGCTGCAGCAGCCGGTGGCGGTGAAGCCACCCCCAAATCGTCCAGGAAACTGTCACCAGCCGGCGCCGCAGGTGCGGGCTTTGCCTCTTCCTGCAGCAGCTTGACCGTAAATAAGTACTTACCTATCGCGATGCTGTCCCCTTCCTTCAGGGAGACAGAATTATTCGGACCCAACGGGGTTGGATTGTCATTCACAAAGGTGCCATTGGTACTGTGATCGGTCAGCACAAACTCACCCAGCTCATGGGCGATATTGGCGTGCCTGGATGACACAATACGCTCGCTGTCAGGCAGTACACACTGATTGGTGGCACCCCGGCCAAGGGAAGCGCCGGTTACGCCAATATCCAAATGCTGTCCCGCCAGGGGACTACCCGGGGGAGCGCTGGTCACAGTCAATCGCAAAGTCGTCATAGGCATTCTGCAGTCATTACAACAATTTATTCAGTATATAGCAGGCTGGAGGGAGCACTGAATCAGAGTGCAACACAATGTGTGCCAACATAACGGAATTGGCATTTATTTGCTATGTTTGAACCAGTTCCACAAATCATCCATTCAAAATCAACAATAAATTGATCAAATATCACCCGGCATGGGGTTCATCCCATTTAGCCGTTGCAAACCCCCAGGGCGGGGTATAGAGTTTTATTGAGTGTTCTATTTATAGCTCCTTGTCTATTGCCCAATACAAGCACTAAGCGCCGAACTTGCTGTAAAGCAAACATAAAATACTAACAAGAAGGCAGTTTGGCGGTTAGCAGAAAGTAAATTATTGAGGCTGCCTTTATGCAATCACTTTCCCTGCCCGTTCGATCTTCCGGCAAGTCCGGGTTGCGCCAACTGGAAAAGCGTATGGACTCGGTACACAGCTACCAGGATTGGTACGAACTGGCACGAGAGCACGATCTGCTGTCCGGAGCAGAGCTGTGGCGCGACGCCGAAAAGTCCAACCTGTACGACTGCGCCGCCATTCGATCACGCCACGACAAACTGAAGAAACTGTTGAATGCCGGAGCGCACCAGGAGCTGCTCTATGCCTTGAACGAAGGCGTCCACGGCAATATGGGCGGCATGGGACGCCCGATCATGTATTCACGCGCCAAGGCCGGCACCAAGAACCTGATCGACAGTTATGTCGCCACCATAGCTCAGGCCCTGGAGTTCATTCACAACAGCCCGGATGACATTATTTCCTATCCGGAAAAAGTGGATTTCTTCCGCCGCGCCAGCCACTGCTATGGCCGCAGTGCTTTGCTGTTGAGCGGTGGGGCCGGCCTGATCTACTTCCACCATGGTGTGGTTCAGGAACTGATAGATCATGATTTGCTGCCCAATGTCATTTCCGGTGCCAGTGCCGGTTCCATCGTTTCCGCCATTCTGGGCACGAAAACCGATGCTGAGCTGAAAGGCTATTTTACCCACAAGCAGTATGAAGAACCGAAAAAGACCCGGCTGATGGACGTGTTTATGGGGCGAGTGTCGGATGAGGACGCCAAGGCAGCGCGGGAACGCACTCTTGACGAAATCGTGCCGATGGACCTGACGTTTCAGGAAGCCTTCGAGCTAACCGGACGTTATATCAATGTGTCCATTTCACCGGCGGAGAAACATCAGTCCTCGCGCCTGATGAACGCCATCACTTCACCCAATGTGTATATCCGCTCCGCGGTATCCGCCTCTTCCAGCGTACCCGGCCTGATGCCGCCGGAGCGGCTGTTCGCCAAGGGTTTTGACGGCAAACCCCGCCCTTACCTGGCGCGCCGCCGTTGGGTGGATGGTTCCGTGTCCGGGGATTTGCCGGCAAAACGCCTGAGCCGCCTGTATGGGGTCAACCATTTTATTGTCAGCCTGATCAATCCCATGGTGGTGCCGTTCGTGGAGGATGTGAAAACCCGCCCATCCAAAGGTTTCCGCCATACACTGACTGAAGCTTTTATTAAAGTGTTGAACGAAACCCTGTCCAACTCGGAACGCTTCTTCGATCGACGTGGCGAAATGGGCAACCGCATCGCAGCCCAGATCGCCTATACGGTGCGAATGCTGGAGCAGAATTACCTGGGCGACATCAATATTCTGTTACGCAAACAGGATTTCAAATGGCGCCAGACGGTGTTTGAATTCAAGGAAGGTGAGATCGATAACCTGGTGGACATCGGCATGCGCTCCACCTGGCCCAAGCTGGCACAAATCAAAAACGCCGCACTGATTTCAAAAACCCTGGACCGCATTCTGGAAGACCTGAACCGGGAAGGCCTCAGCGAATCCAAGAAGAGCATCCATCATATTTACAGCTAACGCCTCAACGGAAGCGCTGCCCCAGGAAGATGGCAAAGGAATGGTTGCCATCATCGGTCCGCCCATAGCTGAGGTAGGCGGGCCCGAGGGGCGTTTTCGCTCCCAGGAAAACACTGCCAGCGCCGATGGCGTTGTTCCAGGTTATGTCATCCCGATTCAACCAGACGTTACCGCGCTCCAACGACATACCAAGGTAAAGAGGTACGTTGATGGGCAGCGGTCCGTTCTCATTTAACTGGTGGTAGATGACGCTGCGCAGCAGTACCCGGTGACGCCCAAAACGGGAACGGGGCGGCAAACCCGAAAGCTCCAGAAAGCCGCCAATAAAGGGGATGTCCACAAACGACGCGTCATCACTGTCGCTGGCTTCCGCATCGGCTTCCAGCAACATCGTGGTACGCCCCCAGCTTAATGGCAGGGTGCCATCTATCTCCACCCGCGAAAAACTTTCTTCCGCTTGCAATGACGGTTCGTGACGCTCGCTTTTCACGTCCCAGCGATAGCCTGTGGTGGGAAAGCCAAGATTATCCAGGGTATCCCATCCAATCTGGCCGAAGTAGAAGCCATCCTCATAATCTTCAAGCTCCAGCCCGTACTGCTCAAGATCAAGACCGCTGCGAAAATCCAGCTCGCCGGATTCGTAAGTCACCCCCAACCGGATTTCACCCGCCCCATTCCACAGTGAGCGCCCCACGGCGAAGGTGGTCCAGATGTCCCGTTTCTGATATTCCGAAACCGGTTCTTGCTGCAGAGCGTCCACATAAATATCCAGCACGTCGGCTTTGTAACCCATCGAGGGTTCAACAAAATACGCAAGATCAGCGGAAACCGGCTGCAGATAACGCAACTCAATTTCCGGTGTCGTACCCAATACAACGCGACCAAATGCTGTGCCACCATAGGGATTCAAACCGGCAGCCCGCAGACTGGCCGCTAAACCGAACACACTGTTGCCTTCAAAATCGTCCGCCAGTTCCAGGCCCAGCTTCAACCAGCTGTTACCCGTATCGCGCCCCACACCGGACACCACCAGACCGGTCTTATCCTGTTCTTCCACCACCTGATATCGGACGACTTTGAAGTAATCCAGCCCGTAAAGACGGGAGAGATCCTGATCCAACTGCTTACGATCCAGCGGGGCGCCCAATGGCTGGTGGATCTGGGCGGCCAGCACTTCATCGGCAATCACACTGGAATTTTCGATGCGGATAAAATCAATAACCGGTAGCACATCACCCACATGATGGATATAGGATTCCAGTTCGGGCAGCTCTGCTTCATCCAGTTCAAAATGCGCCAACGCTGCACGCAAACCGGCATCGATAATCGGATCGGCCTGATCGAATGAAGCAGAGCCAAAACCATCCAGCTCCGGCAATATCAGGATCTCACCAGGCTGCAGATTCTTACGTTGCTCCACCGTATTCACCCGCACCAGAAACGCCGTGATCTGAGTGGCGACACCGAACAATGAATTCAATTCATCACGATTCTTCAGCGGCGACGACACATCCACGGCGATAATAAAATCCGCCCCCATGGAGCGCGCCAGATCAATGGGCATGTTGTTGGCGATACCGCCATCCACTAACAATTTGCCATCACGCTTGACCGGTTCGATGGCGCCGGGGATTGACATGCTGGCACGCACAGCAGAGGCCACTTCACCACTTTGCATGATCACCGCTTCCCCGGTTTCCAGATCCGCTGCCACCGCTGCAAAACGGCGCGGCAAATTCTCAAATTGTAAAGGCGCACCATCTTTCGAAAACAAAGCCCGCAGTGTTCGCTCCAGGTGTTGCCCCTGGATTGCGCCCTTTGGAAATGCAATGCCATTCTTGGTGATGGACATCCGCAAATCGGTATTCATACCGGATTCCAGATTGCGGAAGGGATAAGGTTGATCTCGGCGCGGGGAAGCATCACTCAACGCCTCCTGCCAATTCATGGACCGTGCAATCTGATCAATTTCATCGGCAGAGCGACCACTGGCATAGAGCGCACCGACAATGGACCCCATGCTGGTACCGGTGATGATCTGCGGGTGGATACCCTGGGCTTCCAACACCCGTATCACTCCGACATGGGCAAGGCCTCTCGCGCCGCCACCACTTAGGACTAGACCGACCGTTGCACCTTTGGGAACAGACACCGTTTCCGCAACAGCACACTCACCCCATATCGTGGCCAACCAGCAGAGGCCGAAGATCCACTTTCTAACCTGGTCACACATTTTCAGTTCCAATTCTTGTGCTGTTATAACGGATGTTACAATATCCCAACGTCCACCATAGCCACAATAATCAGGGACAACAAGGATGAACACTGTGCCTTCGGAACTTAGCGCCCATCACCTGCCTCCGCAACACTTTCTGTCAGGGAATCTCAAGCCCTTCGCCACGGATATCCTGGGCTTTTTAACCAGCATCAATGAGATCAGCCCCTTTATCCGCTTTCGTATCTTAAGGACGCCGGTTTACTTTATCAGCGATGCCGGGTTGGTTAATGATGTCCTCTCCAACAAATCCCAGGCGTATATACGCAACCGAAGTTTCGCCCGCCGTCTGCGGCATCTCTTCGGCCATGGGTTACTCACCTCAGAAGGAGAGGAATGGAAACGCCTGCGCAAACTGTCCGCCCCTGCATTCCAACCCAAATCCACCAACACCTACATTCCCATTATTCTCGATGAGCTTGAGCATTTGATGTCGGAGTGGCGTGGCTGTCAGGAGGTGGACATTGCCAAAGCCATGTCCCGGGTGACGGCACGCATCATCACCCGCTGTATTTTCGGAATGCACTTGGATGTTGATATGGTGGAAATGGAAACATGCATGGATGAACTGATGACCTCATTGGGCCCACGCCTGCGTTATCCCATATACACACCGGACTGGCTGCCGGTCGGGGGCAACCCGGCTTACCGCCGCGCTGTGAATCGATTGGACCGACTGATCATTACCAATATTCGGCACAGGAGCGCGCAACAACATACTAAAAACCCCAGCCTGTTAAGCGATCTTGAAACCGCTTCCCGACAGGAAGGGCTGATCAGCGAAGCCCATCTTCGGGATCAGATTGTCACTCTGTTTCTGGCGGGCCACGAAACCACCGCAACAACACTGGCATTCAGTTTTATTCTGCTGTCCCAACATCCACAGTTTGCCGAACGACTACAGGCAGAGAGCCAACACACGGATTTCGCCACGTTCTGCAGCCTCAACGACATCCGTGAACGTTTACCCTTTGCCTATAATGTGGTGCAGGAAACGATGCGGCTGTATCCAGCCGGTTATCTGTTCGGCCGCACCGTGGTGCACGACACCTTGTTGGGCAGAGAAGCCATCAAGCAAAAAAGCCTGGTATTGATTTCACCCTATGTCAGCCATCGCAATCCCGCTGTATTTCCGGAGCCTGAGCGATTCAACCCGGATCGCTGGCAACACCTGACTCTAAGCCGCTCCCAATACTTACCGTTCTCCGCCGGTTCGCGCACCTGTATCGGAGAATACTTGGCCATGCTAGAGGCATGCCTGGTATTGGCCTATATCAGAAGCCGTTACCGGGTGCAATGCGGTATTGCACCCATACAGGTACAACCTGCCGTAACGCTGCGCCCTATTAATAACACCGAGGCCCAGTTGCAGACTCTCTAGCTCCTAATCGCCGGATATTCGTTTAGTCAGGATGACACGTGTGGGATGCAAATAAAGTTTCATCCTAACCCTAAAAACAGAGAGAAACGTCGCGCGCTCTCCTATTCATAAAAAATCCCTTTTATATCAGTATGTTGTGAGCACTTACACCCGAGACTGGATCGTTTTGCCTTTCATGGGAGAATGATTAAGGGCGCTAAAGTATCATCCTAATTTTCGCCCAGGCTCGAAAAATACGGTAAATGGTGAAAATAAAGATTCATCCTTTTCCGATGTTGCCCGTTCCAACACGTAAGCAGTCAGTCAGAAAAAACACATAGATCCAATCCCTAGCGAGCATTGAGCTCTCTCATCCGTGCCAACTGCTCCAACCCTTGGACGCCCTAAATGCTTACCCAAAAAAATCAACACCTTCTTTTAAAAACACAATCAAAAATGACACCCTT
Source organism: Pseudomonadales bacterium (assembly GCA_002708905.1). Classification (GTDB taxonomy): domain Bacteria; phylum Pseudomonadota; class Gammaproteobacteria; order Pseudomonadales; family Ketobacteraceae; genus Ketobacter. The sequence continues at coordinate 47,418 of PAPM01000044.1, forward strand.
ATATCCATTTAACCTAAACAGCCTTCCCCCCACTGCACTAGCTAGGGCTCGTAGTTCGGCGCAAGGCTGAAGTCGCTTGGCTGCTTCGCTGTGCAGATCCATGACCCACTTTCCATCAAACTCCCGGTTGTAGTTCCACAAGCATCTCGCGAGTCTTGCCGGCCCGCTCCACTAACAAGACCACAACATCTCCAACGTTCTTGTCGTCTAGCCGGGCCTGTAATGTGGTGACGTCGTCGACGGCGATACCGTCGATGCTGATAACGCGATCGCCGGGCACGATGCCGCCTGCGGTGACCTCGACGCCGACGAGCCCGGCCCTGTGCGCCGCCGAGCCCGGCGTCACGCGCAATACGAATACGCCCTTACTGCCGGTCAGCGCCTGCAGACGCGCGTTGAGCTGCTCATCCACCTCGATGCCCAGCGCCGGACGGATGTACTTGCCGGTCTTTATGAGTTGCGGCACCACGCGCATGACGGTATCGACCGGCACCGCAAAGCCGATGCCGGCCGAGGCGCCAGACGGACTGTAGATGGCGGTATTGATGCCGATCAGCCGCCCAGCCGAATCGAGCAGCGGGCCACCGGAATTGCCGGGGTTGATGGCGGCATCGGTCTGGATCAGGTGATCGATGGCCGGGCCGCCCGCTTCTCCGGGTAACGAGCGGTCGAGCGCGGAGACGATGCCGGTGGTGAGCGTCCAGTCCAGGCCGAAGGGGTTGCCGATGGCGAACACCTTTTGTCCCACCTTGAGGTCTGCGCTGGTGCCGACCGGAACGGCGGGCGGGCGCTGGAAACCGACGCCGATTTTGAGCACCGCGATATCGTGGGCCGGACTCACGCCGACCAGCGCGGCTTGGTAATCTCGGCCGTCGGCCAGTTTGACAGTGGCCTCCGACGCCCCCTGAATCACATGAAAGTTGGTAACGACATGACCGGCGTCATCCCAGATGAAACCCGAACCCGTCCCGCGCGGCACGGAAAAGACGTTGCGCGTCCAGACATCTCGTACCAGTTGGGACGTCGTGATGTAGACCACCGATGCCCGGGATTTCTCGAACAGTTCGATGGTGGCCTGTTCGTCAGCGGCCAGATCGCCACGCGGCGTGACGGTGCGCTCAGCGGCTTGGCGCGGGCTGAACCAGGCCTCGATGGCGGGCAGGAACTGCCAGAACAGCATGAGTGCGGCAACGCAAGCGGTGATGAAGAGCCACCGCCGGACGAATTGATCCGGAGCTGGGCGTTGTGGGTAAGGATCGTGGTAAGCCATGACGGGGGTTCCTTTCGAGTGATTTAGCGCCAAAGGCCGCTCAGGCCCCGGCGTGGTGGGCGCATCGGGTCGAACGACCTTGGCGCGAGATATTCCGTTTGGAACGGCAGGGTCTGCGATGGCTGGGGTGCCAACGCCATCAGGCGCGCGATACGATCCTCTGTCGCCGGATGCGTGCGCAACCAGGACGGTTCGGGATTGCCCCAACCGGGCAACATCCAGGCGCGCCACGAGCGGCTCACCCGCTCGATCTTCGCCAGCGCCGAGGCGAGCCCGTGCGGATCCCCCGTCAGCTCTACGGCCATCCGGTCGGCATCGAACTCTCGCACACGTGACAGACCCAACTGTGCGAGCAGTGCCAGTTGCGGCGAAGCGGCCAACAACAGTAAGCCAATCCAGTTAATTTCTGCTGCACCGACCAGCAAGGCTGGAATGCTGATCAGGAGCGCGACCTGACCCAACAACGCCAGCAGGTTCGTGAGCCGGCTGATCGAATCGGCCAAGCCCATGACACGAAGATCTTCTTGAGCGATGTGCGCGACTTCATGCGCCAGCACGGCTTGCAGTTCGCGCATACTCAGGCTGCGGAGCAGGCCATCGGTGAGGGCAATGGAGGCAAGGCGCCTGGAGCCGGTGGCAAAGGCATTGACGATGTCGCTGGGCACATAGTACGGAACCGGCGTGTTCGGCAATCCTGCGCGAGCTGCGAGCGCTCGCAGCAACGACCAGATTGCGGGGGCTTCATCAGGGCGCAAGGGACGGGCGCCATA
>PAPM01000045.1 GCA_002708905.1 Pseudomonadales bacterium
GCGGGACCGTCCTTGTTTTTTGGCTTAAGCACCTACATTATAAGGGTTAAACGGTTCCGCCTCCTTCTTTTAGTGAAATATCCGGGCTAGGCTTGGCGTTGGTCAAAGAGCTGGTGGAATTGCACTCGGGTGTCGTGACTGTGTCGAGCCAGCTTGGCAAGGGGACAACGTTTTCTGTGTGGTTGCCGCAGTTTAACGGGGGATTTGTTGCCAGGAACGGTTAAGTCTGGCTGAGGCGGGGTAAGAGTAAGTGATGGTCGGAGTGAGAGGATTCGAACCTCCGACCCCTGCCTCCCGAAGAATAAAAAGCAATCAATTCAGTGTTTTTCAATAGATTTCATCTAATTGCAAAAATCCATTAAAATGCAGTAAAAACAGTTATTTAGTGTGTATTCTTTGCTCTGCATTGGATTCAGTTCATTTCATTGCCTTTCATCTGTTTTCACGCTATTGTTGACCCAATCGTTAACCCGGCATTGGAGAAGGGGGTCGCACCCATTTTCTACGGCCCGGTTAACCCAGCTTAGGAAGGGGTCACAAATTGGCGGAGATAGAGACAAAATTCGCTTTTACCGATAGGGCCATTAAGGCACTCAAACCGGCAGAGGAACGCATAGATTACCGGGATCTGGGTTGCCCTGGCCTGACGCTCCGAGTGAGCAAAACGGGCATAAAGACCTTCCGCTGGATTTATCGCGGTGTTGATGGAAAGCATAAGCTGCTGACCATTGGCAAATACCCGGATGTGGGACTGGCCAAAGCCCGGGGGGTGGTGGAAGAAGAAAAGCAGCTGCTCAAGCAAAAGCGCTCTTTAGGCAGTGACCAGTACCGTCATATCAAGACGGTGGCCCAACTGGCTGAAGACTTCTACGAGCTGCTGGAATCCACCAGAAAGCGACCCCAGGAAGCCCGTAGAATGCTCGATCTGGATATTATCCCCAGCTTGGGAAAGCTCCCTCTATCACCGCCGCCGCATCCTCCCGTTATAGGTGCCATGATCCGCAAGATCGTTAGGCGTGGTGCACCAGTGCACGCCGGCAAGGTGTTGAACCTGGTTAAGCAGATGTTTGACCACGGCTTGGGTAATGGGCATATCAAATTCAATCCTGCAGCCCCATTAAAGGCGGTCAGCTTGGGGGTGCAGAAGTACCAGCCAAAAGACCGAGCACTGGATAGGGAGGAAATCATCGCTTTCTGGAAAGTGCTGCCCATGGTCCCACGTATGGATCAGCGCACCAGACTTGCGTTCAAGGTGCTGCTCTTGACTGGGGTCAGGACTCAGGAATTGTTATTGGCCAAGTGGTCAGACGTGGATCTGGAAGCAGGGAAGTGGACTATTCCGGTGGAAAACCAGAAATTGACCGTCGATAGGGCCCGATCAGCAAAGCCCTTTGTTATCCCGCTGGCACCTTTCGTAGTGGCTCAATTTGATGAACTGCTGGTGCTGTCCGAGGGCTCACCATGGGTGGTAAGCAGTGACAGCTCAGAATCAGGGCACTATGACGACAAGGTGCTGGGTCGGGCTCTTCGCCGTATATTCGAGAAAGAGATTACCCTAGCCAATGGACGAAAAGAGCCGCTTTTGAATATCGAGCGGTTCACCCCTCACGATCTGCGCCGGACCATGAGAACCCACTTGGGGGAAACCCTGAACATTGAGCCCCATATCGCTGAAAGGTGCCTGAATCACAGCATGGGTAAGCTGACGCAGACATACGACACAGGGAGATATTATGCGCAGCGTGAAGAGGCAATGACGCGTTGGGCAGAATTCGTCGAGCTGGCAGTAGAGCCGGTGACCAACATCACACAGTTTACAAAGCGGGCATGACTGGTGCAGCCACACCAGCCAGCCCTAACCACAAACAGCCTACACAGGAGGCTACCTTATGGCTGATCAAAATAGTAACACATTGACAATCACTACCGAACCAAACGAGTTCTATGCTCCTGAATGCTTCTTTGGTGTCATACCTGATGCGCCAGCGCTGCAGGAGGGAGTTCTAGGCATTCACCTGCAAAGAGTTGAATGCCTAATCCTCGCAGCCAAAGACATGTTTGAGAGCAACCAAAAGGTTACTGGATACGTTCTATTAGAGACTGCCCTCAATGTTCTAGACCAAGTTAACTCGCTTGTGATCCATGACGAACGAGTTAGGAAACAGACAGAAGGCAGCATGAATGACCAACATCCAACAATTGAAGCCGAAGAGGGGCTCACACAATGAAAACCCAAACCAAAACAGTCGAAATGAAAAGCGGTGATTCTTTCTACTTTGTCCAAAAGGACAATGCACCCGGCTCGAAGATCGCTAAAGAAATACTGTCTGAAAGTGCAATTAACGAAGAGATTGTTGAACATTGGCTTGAAGAAATTCAAGCTGAAGAACCGGAAGCATATATCGTTAAAACTGTTCTGTTTCGTGGTGGTGAAGTCACTGTTCATGTACCAGCGATTTAACTAAACCAACCCGCCCCAGGCTGCCCGTGTGGCTTGGGGTTTTCTGTCGGTATCCCATGAAATACCCGTACCCAATCAAGAACTGGCGCCAAAGTGATGAATACCCAACTGGCGGTAATGAGCTTAATGCCGATGAGTGGGCGTGGGAATTCACTCGAAGGAATCCTGATTACCAACAGCACTGGGACATATTCAAAAATCTACCTAACTCAAGTCCAGAAGTGGGAGTTAAAAATGGTAAATGGAAAGGGGATCCTTGGCTTAAGCAAGTTCTCGAAAACTACCATGGGTATGTTAGCCCCCCAGCTTTGAGAGGTGAGACCTACGAGCAGTATATTGAGCGTAACTCTGAGATCGAGTACTGTGTGGAGTCCTATCAAGACTTTTTTATCCGTAAATTTGGTGCTCATCCAACTGATCCTCAAGAAAGCAATCCTGAGTATGTTTTTGTACCTGAGTGTATGTCGGAGAACTATGAAGAGTATCCTAGGGAAATACACCTCCCCAGCAAATACGGCTTAGTTGCTCACCCCAAGACCACTGATGAATTTGCAGATAAAGATGGATTTCTACATCAGTTTATTGACCTTGAAAACTTTGAGGTGCCTGTGGTTTTGGCTTTTGATCTTGGGAAAGAAATTGGCCCTCAACTTAAGTTGGCCGAAGAAATATTAAAAAGCTATGAGCTAGCTCGAAAGGAATTTGGAAATCCAATCAAAAAGACCAGAACCCGCCGCCAAGAAGCTAATTTCGGCATGTATCTCAGAATTTTGGATGCGCGTGCAGTTGATGAGGACTGGGAAGCCATTGCCGCAGCGCTGTATCCACATGAAGACAATGGTTACCCGAACTTCAGGGTGACCAAAAAACTAAAGAAAAATTTCAAAACAGCTATGCAGTACACCGCATGGTTTCCGCGAAACTAACAAGGAACTTATAACTACACCCCTTATAAGTTCCTATTTTGTTCGTTCGTAGCCATACAGACTTTGCACCTGTAACCCATAGCAAGCAGGTGCAAGCGAATGACCCCAGAAGCAACGAGTATCCCCTCCCAAGCTCCCATTAATGATGAGCGGCTCTATACCATTAACGAATCAAAGCAGTATATCCCTGTTTCTGATGTCACATTCTGGCGTTGGGAAAAGAAAGGCTTGATTCAGTTCGTCAAGATTGGTGCTTCCAAGTTTCTTCCTGGTAGCACGCTCCGAAAGCTGGTTACTGAAGGGGCGGGGGGTGCCGCCTAATGAGCCAGACAAAGAAAAGCCCCGTATCAGCGGCAACTGATCGAGGCTCCAAATCAAATCAAATTCAACGCCAGCACTATAACACCAACGATGCACTAGACCAATTCCGTTCAGTGGTAACTATTGCCGGAATCTTGCTACCTGATCACCTCCCCACTGGTGAAATTATCCGTTGTGACGTACAAGGCAAGAAACCCGGCAATAAGGCCGCCAGCGTATGCCTGCACCTGGATGGATGGCCCGCCGGTTGGTTTGAAAATTTCACTGATGGGCTGGGGCCCAGAAAGTGGCGCTACTCTCCCGATGGCTCTACACCTCCCCCTATCGACTTTGATTACAGAGCCCATGAAGTAAAGCTGAAAGTCCAACGGGAACGCCTGGAAAAAGCCCGCCAACACAAACAGGAACAGGCCTCCCAGAAAGCCCGTTATCAATATGGTGGAGCAACTGACAACGTTAACCACCCCTACCTTACCCAAAAGCAGATCCAGCACCACGGATGCCGCCAGAGCGGTGAAGTATTGCTGATCCCCATAATCAACACCGACCTGAAATTGGTGAACCTGCAGCGCATCTATCCCGATGGTAGCAAGCGCTTTTTACCGGGTGGACAGATCAAGGGCTGCTTTTCCCCAATAGGGCGGGTTAATCCATTGGGCGTCATATACGTGTGCGAAGGCTTCGCCACCGGGGCCAGCATTCACGAATCAACAGGCAACCCTGTCGCCTGTGCAATGAACGCCGGAAATCTGCTACCGGTAGCCTCCTACGTTCGCACTACGTACCCAAGGGCAACCATTGTGATCGCCGGTGACGATGACAAGAACACGCCCAACAACCCAGGACGGACAAAGGCGAATGAAACCGCCGCCGCCATTAATGGCCTGGTGACTTTTCCGGAATTCTGCTGCCCGGATTGTTCCTGTACTGATTTTAATGACGTGGCGTTATGCCGCTCCCGCAATAACGGGGGTGGCTCATGACCCACATATCCAACCAAGGAAAAACCAGTGTAACCGGTGAAACTGATGTAACCGCCACGAATGACGGGGGCTGCAGCGATTACACCGCGAAAAGTAACCGGGTAACCAAGGTAACCGGGGCCGATATTGTGCCCCCTGCAGTCATGCCTGACGTTGAAAGGCCTTGTTATTTCGTGCTGGAAAGCAACGCCAAAACCAAAAAGGGTGAATACCGCAAAGCCGGTGTGTATTACCTGTCTTCCGATGTGGTGGACGGGGTGAAGGTGGATATTGATGAATGGTATTGCGGCCCCCTTTTGGTGGATGCCATTACCCGCAACGGAGATCAAAACAGCGACTATGGCCGCCTGCTGAGATTCAAAAATCTTGATGGCCATTGGATCACATGGGCCATGCCAGCCTGGATGATGGCAGGCCGCAACGATCCTATTCTGGCTGAACTGCTCAACCAAGGCTTGGAGATCAGCCACCACCACCGGGCCAAGGTTATACAGTACCTGGCCAGCCGACACCCCAAGGAACGGGTTATAGCGGCCACATCCACTGGCTGGGTTAATCCAAGCCTGTTCATTATGCCCGGTAAAAACATTGGCGAAGGCAACGCCGTTTTTCAAAGCGACTCACCCGCCGCCGATGATTACGGGCAGAAAGGGACGCTCAAAGGCTGGCAGGCTTCATTGGGTAGATACTGCGAGGGAAACCCACTTCTGATGTTGGCTGTGTGCGCATCCCTGGCAGGGCCGTTGTTGTTTCATGTTCGCCGTAGCGGTGGCGGCATTAACTTCTATGGTAAAAGCAGCACCGGCAAAACCTCTGCCATTGAAGCTGCCAGCGCCACATGGGGCAACCCGGAGACCTTCAAGAAAACGTGGCGGGCTACTTCGAACGGGCTGGAAGGCATAGCTGCCCAGCACAACGATACTACCCTGATTCTGGATGAGCTTGGCCAGAGCTCCCCGTTTGACGTGGGAAACACAGTTTACATGGTCGATCAAGGCACCGGAAAAACTCGGGCTAATCGATCTGGAGCTACCCGAAAGGCAAAGCGCTGGCGTGTGGTGTTGTTATCAAGCGGTGAAATCAAACTCACTACCCACATGCAGGAAGCCGGGAAACGGGCAAAAGCAGGCCAAGAAATACGCCTATTAGACGTGGCCGCCAATCGCACCTACGGCGCATGGGATCACCTGCACGGGCTACCCGATGGCCGTACATTTTCCGATACCATCCAAAAAGCCGCCCGCCAACACTATGGGCATGCCGGACCAGTCTTCATTGAAAAACTGATCCAATCAGGTGAAGCCGATCAACTGGACACTGCTCTCGCCGCCATTACCGAACAATTCCCCGCAACCACCGGGCAGGAATGCAGAGCCGCCGAACGCTTCGCATTGGCAGCCCTGGCGGGTGAACTGGCTATTGAATGGGAAATCTTGCCCACTGCCCCAGGCTCCGCCCTTGAGCACATCAAAAGCCTATACCTTGAATGGGCTGCAGAGCGTGGAACCGGTCCCGCTGAAGATACCCACATCATGCAATCAATCACTGAATTCGTAGAGCGCAATGGTGATGCGTTATTCAGTGAAGTGAACGACTTTGAAAAACCAGTGCGCGACCGCGCCGGATGGTGGAAAGACTGCGATCAAGGCAGGGTTTGGTACTTCACCAGTGAAGGCCTGAAGCGTGCCACCACCGGGCATGAAATCAAGCATGTCTTGGATGCCCTGGACTCAGCAGGTTGGATTGCAGAGAGAACCGCAGACGGTAAACGCCGCAAAGTGATGAAGATTGGCGGGCGAACATTAAGCCTTTACGCAATCAATGCGGGGGTGAACTAATGGGCGCAATATCTGAAATTCTGGAACGCCTGAAAGTTACACGGGTTACCCACTGCAAAAAATTGGGTAACCGTCTGCAGACCACGTACGGCGAGACTGTTACACGAGTTACACCAGTTACCCGCCCGGTTCGATTAGTGCTAAAGCTGCAGGTAGATGACCGCACCATTACCGCCATTGACTGCACATCCAAAAGCCTGGATGAATCCCTGAAAAAGGAATTATACCGATGGGGACCCAGGCTGCAGGCGGTGTGGCACCAAGGACAAAAAATATATGGGGGTGAGTCATGACCCCCACCGAAGCCTTTTTGACTGCGCTGCAGCAACTGGAGAACAGCGAACAATTAACCCCAGATATAGCCCAATGGCTGGCCCAAGGATTCAGGTCCTTTGTGAGTGGTGAGCCCTCCCTGGAAAAAGCCTTGCTTGTGGATGGGGGCGCCGGTGGTGCCCACTTCCGCTTAAACCGGGTGATTGCCCAGGCCGAACAAAACGCCCTGATTCACTACCTTGCCCGCGAATTGAAACCAACCTACCAAGGCAGCACCAACGCACTGGCCCGACTAATAGCCGCAGGCCTGAGCGATCCTGACGCCGCCGACGATTGGCCCCGCAAAGCCCAGCGCATTTTGGCAACGATCCAGAACAACCACCCAGGCTGCCCGAAGTCAGGAAAACAGATCTACAGGATTCTAAAGCGGGAAACCGCAGCCCACCGGATGGACATCAACGCGCCGGTATATGTCCCTGACTGATTCGCCAATAGCCTGATACTGGCCTAACCAATATGGAGCCCACGAAATGAACTTACCGAATAAAGCCGCCCGCAAGCATTTTGTTTTTGAATGCCTGAAAGATTCGGGCGTGAGTGAAGAAAAAGCACTGAGCGCTTCACGCCTGGTGCCAGATTGCATTCTGGTACATGCCATTGCACATGAAAAACCATTTGATGTGAGGGTGGTGGATACCGATCACCTGTTTTTCAAGTACGGCGACCATGAGCCCATTATCCTTGGTCACTTGCTGGATTCCGGCTATGTTCGCGCCTACAACTTTTGGTGTGAACTGGACTTTATCAACATGACCGCCGAAGAAGCCGCCGAGTATGATTTTGATTGTGTGCTTGGTGATATTGATCGTAGCAAGTGGCAGTACGACTACGCTTGCCTTACCAATCCGGAATCAGTTTTGACTGTGAACGTAGCTTCCACCCTTCGAGAATTTGCGGGGGTGTAAGGTGGGCGAAATATTACTATACGAAAGCATCAAGGCAGGAGACGCGGGACCGTTCATTGAAGGCTTAAATGCCATCGAGAAAGGCCAACCCGTTGTGTTACGGATCAACTCCAATGGCGGTGAAGTCTTTGCAGCCATGGCCATGTATAACGCTCTTGCAAAGCTGGACAATGTTACGATTTATATTGATGGCTTAGCCGCTTCAATGGCGACGGTGATAGCCATGTCGAGCAAAAGAGTCATTATGTCCAGCAATGCTTTGATGATGATTCATAAGCCTTGGGGAACACCCCAGGGCAATGCTAACGATCTGCTGGAATACGTTGAAATTCTCGATAAAGCAGAAGCCCAGATGGTCAAAGCATACGTAAGCAAAACGGGACTGCCTGAAAAGCAGATTAAAGAAATGCTGGCAAAGGAAACCTGGCTGGATTCCGATGAAGCTCTGAAGCTGGGCTTTATAGATGAAATCAGCGAACCCCACCAGATAGCAGCAAGCATTGATCTTTCAATTTTCAACGAAGTGCCGGAAAAAATCACCGCAGTTTTCGAAGCCAACAAGCAACGAGTGACCGAGATCAAAAACTTGGTTGCATTCACAAACCTTCCCAGCGACTTCACGGCAAGCCTGATCAATGATCCCAGCATTAACGTAGAAGCCGCACGCACAAAAATTTTGAACGAACTTGGAAAAGACACCACCCCTTGTGGTGGAGCTCCAATAATCGAGGTAACAGGAATGGAACAGAACCAAAACTTTATCAACGATGCCCGTGACGCCCTGCTGATTCGTGGGGGTGTTGCAATCAAAGACATTTCCACCGGTGCCCGTGACATGGCGAAGTATTCTATTGTGAATATCGCTGAACAGTATTTGAAACTGAACGGCACCAACACCCTGGGCCTCAGCAACGATCAGATTATTTCTCAGGCCTACAATATTCGCGCCAGCCACTCCACCAGCGACTTCCCCAGCTTGTTGGAGAATGTGGCCAGTAAGTCTATGCGGATTGCTTACATGGAAGAACCGGCTTCCCATATCGCTTGGACCGGTGAAGCTGAAGTTAAAGACTTCAAACAGAACAGTTTGGTTCAGATTTCTGAAGCCCCTGATTTGGAGCTGGTGTTAGAAAATGGGGAATACAAACACGGCACCCTTGGCGATCAGGCCGAGAAATTCAGCATTCTGACTTATGGCAAAATGTTCAAGATCAGCCGCCAAGCTTTGATCAATGATGATTTGAATGCCTTCACCAGACTGCCCCAAGCTTTTGGACAATCCGCTCGACGCAAAGAAGCGGATCTGGTTTACCAAGTGCTAACCAGTAACCCGGCTTTATCCGATGGCAAAGCACTGTTCCACACTGACCATAACAACATTGTTGCGGTAACTGGATCACTGACCATTGATGTATTGGGCCAAGCGCGGGCGAAGATGCGAAAACAGAAAGGCCCTGCAGGCCTTCAGACCTTGAACGTGGTGCCTAAATTCTTGATCGTACCGGCTGCCCTTGAAACCGTGGCAGAACAGCTGCTGGCCAGCCTGGTGGACCCAAGCAAGAACAACGACACCCCGAACATTGAATTTATCCGCAGCCTGACACTGGTGGTAGATAGCCGCTTGGATGAAGACAGCGAAACCAAGTGTTATCTGGCAGCCAGCCCGGGACAGATCGACACTATCACCAAAGTCTATTTGATGGGTGAAGGCCGCCCCTTCATTGAAACCCAGCAAGGTTGGGAGGTCGATGGTACGTCACTGAAGTGCCGCATGGACTTTGCCGCTGTGCCGGTAGATTTCCGGGGCCTGGTGCAGGTGGATCTGTCTTAATGATCTCCTACTGAGTGGGCTGGTACAGGCATGCTGGCCCGTGTGCTACTCGGGGTTTGAGTTGGGTTTCTGGTTTCCCTCTTCGGTTGCTCAGACTGCACGGCACACACTTCTTTCTGCTGAGTGGGTCTACTGGCCCTCGTGTGTTACTCAGGGCTTGGCTGGGGTTGCTCTAGCTGCACGGCACACAATCCTTCCGCTTGATTGGCAATCGGGCATCTACCCCACCACCTGGCAGCGTAGGGCTGCCCCTTCCAAGCGGGAAACAAAAAAGGTACTTGGAAGGTCTCCGCCCACTGAGGGTATTTCGAACCCCGAACGCTCGCTATTTATGAAAAATTTCAGATTGCCGGTTGCCGTTTAGATGTCCAACCGATTATTCAGTTAAGCTATTGAATATATTTGGTTTTTCTCAATCACACACGAACACACTTAACAACCAAACCGGAAATAGATGCAGGCTTTGGTTGTTGTATCGGCTCAGAAAACAGTTGGAAGTTTCATAGAACCTTTATCTGTGCCCATGGGATTTATCGGATACTCAGCTTCACAATTCACACACTTGAAGTTGCCTGAAAAGGTTCTAGTGTCCTGCAGGAACTGGATTTGCTTTTTATTGAAACAATTAGGGCATGCAAAATGCGCTGGTTCCCCAATGTATTGGTAGACGATTGCGCCACCATCGGTTTTTACCAGCTGGTAGGGTTGCTTGGTGGTTTCCCACCCTTCAATTTCTTTTAGCTGATTCTTGAGCCTGTTATTTTCCTCCTGAAGAGTGAACAGCTCTTCTCTGGCTGAGAACAAAGTGTCCTGAACCTCTCCCAACCTACCCATTATTTCTTGGATTAATGCTTTTGCATCGGCTTCTACCTTCAAGTCATACAACATCTTCAACGCATTCTTGCCAAGTTTCAGGCCTTCATAAGCTGCAGATATCGAAGCCATATCCATAGGTAATTCCTCAGTGGTCAAATTCTTCAAGATGTGATCAAAGCAGGTTTGAGGTGGTTACACAAGTTACCCGGTTACCTGCAGCCGGGTAACCTCTGCAGCCCTTGCGCAATAGGCCTGTTACACGGGTTACCCTGGTTACCTTCACAATGCATTGAAAGCCGAATCGTTCGAGGATGGAGAGGGGTAATTGCTGGCAAATATAGGTTGTTAACCCATTTGTTAACCCAGGCAAGATTTTTGTATGTTTTGTGAGTGGGGTATGTTTGTAAGTTGTTGATTTGGCTGGTCGGAGTGAGAGGATTCGAACCTCCGACCCCTGCCTCCCGAAGGCAGTGCTCTACCAAGCTGAGCTACACTCCGACTGAACTGACAGTTTAATGATTACGGGCAACCGCCAAATCGCATAGCGCTAACAGGGCTTCTTTATATACGGAATTTTCAATTTCGCCAAGTGCTTCTTTGGCAAAACGTGCCTGGTCGTTGGCTTTCTCGATGGTGTAGTCAATGGCGCCGCAGCTCCGCACCGCTGCAGTGATCCCATCAATTTGGTCCAGGCCACCGGTTTGGATCGAGGTCCGAATCATAGCCTGTTCCGCTTCGGTGGCGTGCTGCAAAGCATAAATTAGCGGCAGGGTGGGTTTGCCTTCCGCCAGATCATCGCCGACATTTTTGCCCATCTCTTCAGCGCTGCCGGTGTAGTCCAGCACATCATCAATCAGTTGGAAGGCCGATCCCAAGTGGTCGGCATAGCGGGCAAAGGCCAGCTCCACTGCTTCGGATGGAGCAGCCAGCACGGCACCGGACTGAGCCGAGGCCTCAAACATCTTGGCCGTCTTATAACGAATCACTTCCATGTACTGGGCTTCAGTGGTGTCCGGGTTCTTGCAGTTGATCAACTGCAACACTTCCCCTTCTGCAATCAGATTGGTGGCGTTGGAGAGGATCTGCAAAATGCGCATGTTGCCCACATTCACCACCATCTGAAAGGCGCGGGAGATCAGGAAATCACCCACCAGCACGCTGGGGGCATTGCCCCACACCTCATTGGCGCTGGGTTTGCCGCGGCGCAGGGAGGACTCGTCCACTACATCATCGTGCAACAGGGTGGCGGTGTGCAGGAACTCCACCACGGCGGCTATTTCCACATGCTTGTGCCCTTCATACCCCAGGGCTCTGGCGCTCAGCAGGCATACCAGCGGGCGCAAACGCTTGCCGCCGCTGTCAATAATGTAGTTACCGATTTCCTTGATAAGCGGTACATGGGTATGTAACTGCTTGAAAATAAAGTCGTTAACCTGTTGAAAGTCGGTTCCGACCGCACCGGAAATGGCTTTAAAATCCATACGAAGAGCAACCTGGACAGGGCGCGACAATCGACCGCACCAAAAAGAACATGAAATTGTCTCGAATGCTATGGCGGGGTCCGGGGGGTGTCAAGCTAAAGACTTGATTTTGCTTGCTGTAAGGCCGGCCGGTAGGGCTGGAAAAATGAGCTGAGCTTTAGGCTTGCGTGCGTTATCCGATTCCCTTACAATTGCGCCCCCTGTGACCTGACGCCAACAAAGCAAGAGCGTCGGTTGGTCAGTCGGAACAAGACACACTATTCTGATGCTTTTGAAGCGGTTGGAGTCAGCAGCTATGTACGCGGTATTTGTAAGTGGTGGCAAACAGCACCGAGTCGCAGAAGGCGACGTGGTTAAGCTGGAATTATTGGAAGCCGAACCCGGCTCTGCCATCGAGTTTGATCAAGTTCTATTGGTAGCCAACGGTGACGACGTTAAGATCGGCGCACCTGTTGTAGAAGGCGGTAAAGTGACTGGTGAGGTGGTAACCCACGGTCGTGGTGAGAAAATCAAGATCATCAAGTTCCGTCGTCGTAAGCACCATCGTAAGCAAATGGGCCATCGTCAGTACTTCACAGAAGTGAAGATCACTGGTATCAGCGCCTAAGTTAGTTAAGGAGAAGCACAATGGCTCACAAGAAGGCTGGTGGTAGTACCCGTAACGGTCGCGACTCAGAGAGTAAACGCCTTGGTGTTAAGCGCTTTGGCGGCCAGGTTGTTAAGGCCGGTAATATTATTGTTCGTCAGCGTGGCACTCAGTTCCACCCTGGTCTGAACACTGGCTTGGGCAAAGACCACACTATCTATGCGAAGGCCGATGGCGTGGTTAAGTTTGAAGTGAAAGGCCCTAAAAACCGTAAATTCATTTCAATCGAGCCTGTAGCCTAAACGACACTGCTGTCGTCCAGGATCGCTTAAGCCCTGCCGAAAGGCGGGGCTTTTTGCGTTGTGCGGTTAGCGCAGCGTAATTTACGTAAACACAGTACAATCTCTATCGATATCCAGCGGGAAGTTACGGGAGCAACCATGAAGTTTGTTGATGAAGCGGCCATTCGAGTGGAAGCCGGTGATGGTGGCAATGGTTGCCTCAGTTTTCGGCGTGAGAAATATATTGAATATGGCGGACCGGACGGTGGTAATGGCGGTGCTGGCGGCAGTGTCATTCTCGAGGCCGACAGTGGCTTGAATACTCTGGTGGATTACCGTTATGAGCGCATCTTCAAGGCGCAGCGGGGTGAGGGCGGTTCCGGTCGCAATTGCACGGGCGCCAGTGGTGATGATCTGGTGTTGAAAGTGCCGGTGGGCACCACGGTAGTGGATGAAGACACCGAAGAGGTGTTGGGTGACTTGCTGAAAGAAGGCGAGCGCTTTGTAGTGGCCAAGGGTGGTCGCGGCGGTTTGGGTAATACCTGCTTCAAGTCCAGTACCAATCGGGCGCCGCGCAAAACCACGCCGGGCACCCCGGGTGAGAATCGCAATCTGCGCCTGGAGCTGAAAGTATTGGCGGATATCGGCTTGTTGGGCATGCCTAATGCCGGCAAGTCCACGTTGATTCGAGCGGTGTCTGCGGCCAAGCCCAAGGTGGCGGATTACCCTTTCACGACCCTGGTACCCAACCTCGGTGTGGTTAAGGTGGACCGTCTACGCAGCTTTGTGATGGCGGATATTCCCGGTTTGATCGAAGGAGCGGCAGAAGGTGCCGGCCTGGGAATTCGTTTCCTCAAGCATCTGGCCCGTTGCCGCATTCTGTTGCATGTGGTGGACATTGCGCCTTGGGATCAAACCAATCCGGTGGAATCGGTGGATGCCATTGCCGGCGAGCTGCAGTTGTTCAGCCCGGCACTGGCAGATCGTGAGCGCTGGCTGGTGTTGAACAAAATAGATCTGTTGCCGGAAGAAGAGGCCGAAGCCCGCTGCCAGGACATCATCGATGAGCTGGAGTGGGAAGGTCCGGTGTTCAAGATTTCTGCGGCCAACGGTGTAGGTACGCAAGAGTTGATTTTTGCCATTATGAATCATCTGGAAGAGTTGGATGAGCGCATGGCGGCAGATGAGGAGTTTGCCGAGGCTGAGCGGGCTGCCCGCCAGCGCCTGGAGGAAGAGGCCCGCCTCAAAATTCAGGAATACAAGGCAGAGCGCCGTCGTCAGCGAGCGGCGGATGCAGATGACGATGACGACGATGATGATCACGATGTTGAAGTGGTGTATGCGCCTAACTGATCGTTCTGGAGCACAAGAATTCTATGTCAGGTGAGGACAGTCAGAAATTGCGGGCTGAAGCCGCGGCAGCCAGGCGCTGGGTGGTGAAAATCGGCAGCGCCCTGTTGACCAATGACGGTCAGGGTTTGGATAAGGTTGCTATTGCCGGTTGGGTGCAGCAGATCGTGCAGCTGCGCCGGCAAGGAATAGAGGTGGTCCTGGTGTCCTCCGGCTCTGTGGCGGAGGGTATGGCGCGTCTGGGTTGGAAGCAGCGTCCGAAAGCCATGCATGACTTGCAGGCGGCCGCGGCAGTGGGTCAGATGGGGTTGGTGCAAACCTGGGAGCAGTCCTTTCAGGCCCATGGCGTTCATTCCGCCCAGGTGCTGGTTACTCACGATGACCTGTCTGACCGCACGCGCTATCTTAATGCCCGCAGCACGTTGTTGGCTCTAATTTCCCATGGTGTGGTGCCGGTGGTGAATGAAAACGATACCGTGGTCACCGATGAGATCCGGTTTGGTGATAACGATACCCTGGGGGCTTTGATCACCAATCTGGTGGAGGCCGATCTGCTGGTCATTATGACGGACCAGCAGGGGATGTTTGATTCTGATCCCCGCACCAATCCGCAAGCTGCTTTGATTTCCCACGCCAGAGCATCCGATCCGGCGCTGGTGGCCATGGCCGGTGGAACCGGGGGCGCTTTGGGCAAGGGCGGTATGGCCACCAAATTGCGCGCGGCTCAGCTGGCAGCCCGTTCAGGGGCTTCAAGCATTATTGTGGGTGGCCGCTTGCCGGAGGTGTTGTCCCGAATTTATCAGGCTGAAGCGGTGGGCACTCTGCTGACGGCCGATGAATCCCCTATGGCGGCCCGCAAGCAGTGGTTGGCTGGGCATTTGCAGATGCGCGGGGTGCTCACCCTTGATGAGGGTGCTGCCAGAGCGGTACGTGAAAGAGGCGTCAGCCTGCTGCCGGTGGGGGTGCGTGATGTGACCGGTAATTTCTCCCGGGGCGAGATGGTGTCCTGTGTGGGTCCGGATAATCAGCGGGTGGCCTGTGGTTTGGTGAATTACTCGGCGGAAGAGGCGCGCCGCATCATGGGTAAGAGCTCTGATGCCATTGCTTCCATTCTCGGGTACGCAGATGAGAAAGAGTTGATCCACCGGGACAATATGGTTGTGTTCTGAATGGTTGTGTTCTGAATGGTTGTGTTCTGAGGCTCCGAATCTTTTTCCGGAAAAACAGGCATAAAAAAACCGGCTCAAAGCCGGTTTTTTTGCATCCGCAGAAGCTCTTAAGCCGCCAGATCCTTGATCTGAGCGCTCAGGCGGCTCTTGTGGCGAGCGGCCTTGTTCTTGTGGATGATGCCTTTGCTTACCATGCGGTCGATAACAGGCACCGCTTCCAGGTAGGCTTTCTGGGCATTGTCTTTGTTGCCAGTGGCGATTTCGTTAACCACTTTCTTGATGTATGTGCGAACCATGGAGCGCAGACCGGCATTGTGTCTGCGACGCTTTTCAGCCTGGCGTGCACGCTTCTTAGCTGATTTGATGTTAGCCAAGGTCTAGCTCCTTATCTTTACGATAATCAGTATATTGCTGAAACTTGAACGTCTAACTTAATTCTGAACGTCTGATTTAATCTTGAACGTCTAATCAGGTTAGTAACTTTTTGTCGAATAATCAGACGCAAAGCGACTTGAATTCGAGGACGCAAGATTATTCCCACCCAGACCCTCACTGTCAAGGCCTCTGGCCTATTTATCTGTAAGGATACGGATTTTCTTGTGTATCCGTATAATGGCCGCCTTGATTGGAGAACGCGCATTAATGAAAGACGAAAAATCAGGCAATAAGCAGGGTGGTTTGCTGCGGTCCACGGGGGTGGTGAGCCTTTTTACCATGCTGTCCCGGGTGCTGGGCTTGGTGCGGGATGTGGTGGTGGCCCATGTGTTCGGGGCGGGCGGTGGCGCTGATGCGTTCTTTGTGGCCTTCAAAATTCCCAATTTTTTCAGACGCTTGTTCGCAGAGGGTGCGTTTTCCCAGGCATTCGTGCCGGTGCTGTCAGAGTACCGGGCCCAGCGGGAGCATGCGGAAGTGCGCCTGTTGGTCAGCTACACCCTGGGGTCGCTTGGGGGTGTCCTGATGGTGGTGACCCTGCTCTGCGTGACCTTTGCCCCGGCGGTGACCTTTCTGTTCGCGCCCGGTTTCCATGATATGCCGGAGAAGTTCGGGCTGGCCTCGGACATGCTGCGGCTCACCTTTCCCTATTTGCTGCTGATTTCCCTCACCGCCATGCTGGGCAGTGTGTTGAACAGCTATGGCAAGTTCGCCATGCCGGCATTTACCCCGGTGCTGTTGAATATCTGCCTGATTTCCTCGGCGCTGGTGGTGGCGCCCATGATGGAAATTCCGGTGATGGCGCTGGCCTGGGGGGTGTTGGCCGCCGGTGTGGTCCAGCTGGTATTCCAGTTTCCCTTCATCAAACAGATCGATTTGCTGACGCCGCCGCGTTGGGGTTGGAAAGACCCGGGTGTCAAACGCATTCTCAAGCTGATGCTGCCGGCCATGTTCGGTGTGTCGGTGGCGCAGATTAACCTGTTGCTTGATACAGTGCTGGCGTCCTTCCTGGTGGATGGCAGTGTGTCCTGGCTTTACTATTCCGACCGCCTGATGGAATTGCCCCTGGGGGTGTTTGGTATTGCCATTGCAACCGTGATTTTGCCCAGTTTGTCCCGCAAGCACGCCAGCCAATCGGCGGAAGCCTTTTCCCAGACCCTGGATTGGGCGGTGCGCATGGTATTGCTGATAGGTGTACCGGCGGCACTGGCCTTGGTGGTGCTGGCGTCGCCTTTGTTGGTCACACTGTTCCAGTATGGTGAGTTCAGCCCCAAAGATGTAGAGCGGGCCAGCCTGAGTCTGCAGGCGTACGGTGGTGGACTGGTGGGCTTTATGCTGGTGAAGGTGCTGGCGCCGGGCTACTTCGCCCGCCAGGACACCAAGACCCCGGTTAAAGTGGGTATTAAGGCCATGGTGACCAACATGGTGTTCAATCTGGCCTTAATCGTCCCGTTAGCCCATGTGGGTCTGGCGTTGGCCACCACGTTGTCGGCGGCGGTGAATGCAGGTCTGCTCTGGATGGGATTGCGGCGGGAAGGGGTGTATCGCGCTCAGGCTGGATGGTGGTTGTTCCTGCTTCGGCTTGGTGCTGCATCAGTGCTGATGGTCGGCGTGATTATAGTGTTGAATAAGGATCTGGAGCAGTGGCTGGCCTGGGGCTGGCAGCAACGCTGTGCCCATCTGGCGCTGTTGGTGGTAGCCGGCGTGGCTGCCTATTTCGGTGCCTTACTGGCTTCGGGCATGCGGTTACGGGATCTGGTGTCGCGCCATGGCGAATAGGGGCTGGGGATTAACTTATATCCCGCGCCCAAGTCCGTTATAATGCTCGCCTTTTTGGCATGATGGCAGAACTATGGAGCTGATTCGCGGCGTTCACAATTTACGGGACCGACACCGGGGCTGTGTGGCTACCATTGGCAACTTCGACGGCATTCATCTTGGTCATCGTGCCATCATCCGTCAGGTCACGGCGAAAGCCAAAGCATTGGGCCTGCCTTCCGCCGTCATGGTGTTTGAGCCTCAGCCGCGGGAATTTTTTGCTCCGGATGAAGCGCCGGCCCGGCTGATGACCTTTCGGGAAAAGGTAGAGATCCTTACCGAACTGGGCATAGACCGGGTGTTGTGCGTCAAGTTTGACCGCCGTTTCTGCAGTCAGTCGGCGCGGGAATTCTGCGAGAACATCCTGATTCAGGGCATGGGCATTCGCCACCTGGTGGTGGGGGACGATTTTCGCTTCGGCAATGACCGGGCCGGGGACTTCCGCTTCCTGCAGGCCATGGGTGAGGAAAACGGTTACACCGTGGAAAACACCCACACCTTTGAATGGCACGGGGAACGGGTCAGCAGCACGCGGGTCAGAGAATGTCTGGAGCACAGCGATTTCGATTCGGCTTCGGTGATGCTGTGTCGGCCGTTTTTCATGTCCGGACGGGTGATCCATGGTCAGAAGCTGGGCCGCACTATTGGCGTTCCCACGGCGAACCTGTTGCCCAAGCGGGTACGTACTCCGGTAACCGGTGTCTTTGCGGTGGAAGTGCGGGGCCTGGATAAGATTGAGCAGGGCGTTGCCAACCTGGGTACCCGTCCCACCTTGGGTGGTGAGCAGGTTCGGCTGGAAGTGCACCTGCTGAATTTCCAGGGTGACCTCTATGGCAAGCACCTGCGGGTGATGTTCCGACACAAGATTCGGGACGAGAAAAAATTTGATGGATTGGAGGCGTTAACCGACGCCATCCGCCAGGATATCGAAACAGCAAAGCAGTTTTTTGCAAAACCAAAAGCGAAGGGCAGTTAAACTCCATGGCCGATTACAAAGCGACATTGAATCTACCGGATACCGCTTTCCCCATGCGCGGCAACCTGGCTCAGCGCGAGCCGGAATTGCTGGCGCGTTGGAAGCAAATGGATCTGTACAGAAAGGTACAGGAAACCACCGCCGGGCGGCCACAGTTTATTTTGCACGATGGCCCTCCCTATGCGAATGGCGAAATTCATATCGGCCATGCGGTGAATAAGATTCTGAAAGACACCATCATGCGCTCCAAGCGCCTGAGTGGTTTTGATGTGCCCTATGTGCCAGGTTGGGACTGTCATGGTCTGCCTATCGAGCACAATGTGGAGAAGAAAATCGGCAAGGCCGGGGTGAAGGTGCCTTACTCCGAGTTTCGTGCCAAGTGCCGTCAGTACGCCATGCAGCAAGTGAACGGCCAGCGTGAGGATTTTATTCGCCTGGGTGTGTTGGGTGACTGGGAAAACCCCTACCTGACCATGGATTTCAAAACCGAGGCGGACATCATCCGTTCTTTGGGTCGCATCGCTGACAACGGCCACTTGGTAAAAGGCTTCAAGCCGGTTTACTGGAGTGTGGTGGGTGGCTCTGCTTTGGCGGAAGCGGAAGTGGAATATCAGGACAAGACCTCCACCCAGGTGGACGTGCGTTTTGCCCCCGTGGATACGGCTGGCTTTGTTGATAAGTTCGGTTTGGATGGTACTGATCTGCCGGTGTCTGTGGTGATCTGGACCACCACACCCTGGACCTTGCCTGCCAACCAGGCAGTGGCTTTGGCCAAGGATCTGGAATACAGCCTGGTAAAACTCGATGCCGGTAATGGTAGCGAGCTTGTCCTGCTGGCCAGTGACTTGGTGGAAACTGTGTGCAAGCGTTATGACGTGGAGTCCTATGAAGTGGTGGGTACCACCCTGGGCTCTTCTTTGGAAAACCTGCTGCTGAAACATCCCTTTATCACCGAGCGCGAAGTGCCAGTGGTGATGGGCGATCACGTTACCACGGATGCGGGTACCGGCGCGGTGCATATTGCCCCCGACCATGGTCTGGACGACTTTAACGTTGGCCTGAAATACGGCATCAAAACCCTGAACTACGTGGGTGCGGATGGTACCTATGTGGAAGCAACACCGCTGGTTGCGGGTGAACATGTCTACAAGGTTGAGCCGAAAATCCTGGAACTGTTGCAGGAAAATAACGCCCTGCTGAAACAGGCGAAACTGACCCACAGTTACCCCCATTGCTGGCGTACCAAAACACCGCTGATCTTCCGCGCCACGCCGCAATGGTTCATCAGCATGACCAAGAATGGTTTGCTGGATGCCTGTAAAAAAGCCGCCAATAAAGTGGAGTGGCTGCCGGAGTGGGGCAAGGCCCGCATCGACGGCATGCTGGATCAGAGCCCGGATTTGTGTATCTCCCGTCAGCGCACCTGGGGTGTGCCCATTGCGTTGTTTGTGCACAAGGAGACATCCGAGCTGCATCCCAATACTTCTGAGCTGATCGAAGCGGTCGCGAAAAAAGTGGAAGAGAAGGGGATGGATGCTTGGTTCGATCTGGAACCTGCTGAACTGCTGGGTGATGACGCTGCCAGTTACGACAAGGTTACTGATACTTTAGATGTATGGTTCGATTCCGGTGTGACGCACTTTTCGGTGTTGGA
The DNA here is from genome assembly GCA_002708905.1 of Pseudomonadales bacterium. Classification (GTDB taxonomy): domain Bacteria; phylum Pseudomonadota; class Gammaproteobacteria; order Pseudomonadales; family Ketobacteraceae; genus Ketobacter. The sequence goes on from PAPM01000045.1 coordinate 20,162, forward strand.
ACAGCGTGAAGATTTGCGCGTGCCTGCAGATCTGTATCTGGAAGGTTCCGATCAGCATCGTGGCTGGTTCCAGTCGTCGCTGAAAACCAGTCTGGCGATCCGTGGTGAAGCACCTTACAAAACCGTATTGACCCATGGCTTTACCGTGGACTCCAACGGTAAGAAGATGTCCAAATCGTTGGGCAATGTGGTGTCCCCGCAGAAAGTCATGAAGTCCCTGGGGGCTGATATCATCCGCCTGTGGGTAGCCGCTACCGATTACCGCGGTGAGATGACCGTATCCGATGAAATCCTCAAGCGAACCGCGGACTCCTATCGCCGTATCCGTAACACCGCCCGTTTCCTGTTATCCAACCTCAATGGCTTCGATCCCAAAGTGCACGCAGTTGCGCCGGAAGAGATGCTGGCTCTGGACAAGTACGCGGTGCATCGTGCGGCCAAATTGCAGCAGGAAATCAAAGAGTGTTACGACGAGTACCTGTTCCATTCCATCTATCAGAAACTGCATAACTACTGTGTGGTGGATCTGGGCGCGTTCTATCTGGATGTGATCAAGGACCGCCAGTACACCTGTCAGCAGGACAGTGTGGCCAGGCGCTCTGCACAAACCGCCTTGTATCATATTGCCGAAGCATTGGTGCGCTGGATTGCCCCTATCCTGAGTTTCACCGCCGATGAGCTCTGGGAGTTTATGCCGGGGCAGCGCAGTGAGTCCGTGCATCTGGAAACCTGGTACGACGGCTTGTTCGAACTGCCAATGGGCGAGGCCATGAACGGTGATTTCTGGCAGACCATCCAGGGAGTGAAAGTGGCGGTCAACAAACAGCTGGAAGATGCACGCAAGAATGGCTTGGTAGGCGGCAGCCTGGAAGCGGAAGTGGATATCTATTGCAGCACGGACCTGAAGGAAGATCTGGACCGTTTGGGAGATGAGCTGCGTTTTGCCATGATTACCAGTGCTGTGCGGGTGCATCAATGGAATCAGGGTGGCGACATCACGGAAGTAGATGGCCTGCGGGTGGAAGTGAAGAAGAGCGTGCACCAGAAATGTGTGCGCTGCTGGCACCTGCGGGAAGACGTGGGCGCTAACTCGGAGCATCCGGAATTGTGTCTGCGCTGCGTGGATAACGTGGAAGGCGGCGGTGAACCCCGCAGCTTTTGTTAAAGGCAGTGTTAAAAGGCATTGGTGAACGTGAACGGCATGACAGAAGCAATTAATGAAAAAACCGACCAGGCCGTAGGTATGCTGAAATGGTTATGGCTGACGGCGGTGGTGGTTATCATCGATCAGATCACCAAGCTGGCGGTAGATGGCAGTTTTGAAAAATATGAACGCCTGGAAATCCTGCCGTTCTTCAATCTGACGCTGGCCTATAACGAAGGCGCAGCCTTCAGCTTTCTGGCTGGTGCCGGTGGCTGGCAGCGTTGGTTTTTTACCGCCATTGCGGTAGCAGTCAGCATTATGCTGACGCTGTGGTTACGCAAGATGCCGAAAACGGATTGGTGGTCGGCCATGTCGGTTTCCCTGATCCTGGGTGGGGCGTTGGGTAACCTGTATGATCGGGTGGTGTATGGGCATGTGGTGGACTTTCTGGATTTCCACTGGCAGGGCTATCATTTTCCCGCATTCAATATTGCAGACAGCGGCATTACCGTGGGCGCGGCCATGATGATTCTTGATATGTTGCGTAATCCGGGTAAGCATTGATGAGTGAACAGCGAATAGGCCCCGGCAAGCGGGTAACCCTGCATTTTTCAGTGTTGTTGATGGACGGCTCCCTAGTGGACTCCACCAAGGAGAGGGCACCGGCCACCTTTAGCGTGGGTGATGGCAATTTATTACCCGGCTTTGAACAAAGTATCTTTGGACTTAAGGCCGGCGATAAACGCTCCATTGTTTTGGATGCGGAAAACGCCTTCGGCCCCCATAATCCCGAAAATGTGCAAACCATGCGTCGGGGTTTGTTCCAACGGGACATGAATCTGGAGCCCGGAGTGGTAGTGTCATTTGCAGACAAAAGCAAAGCGGAATTACCGGGGGTTATACAATCTGTCACGGATGATCAGGTGATCGTGGATTTCAATCATCCTCTGGCGGGCAAGGATCTCACTTTTCAGGTGGAGATCATTAATGTAGTGGATGCTGATTCCCAAGCAGTCACTTTGCAATAACTTACAACTCCAAGTACGAGGTTCAACATGGAAATCAAAATGGCAAACCCCCGAGGATTCTGCGCCGGTGTGGATCGCGCCATTGCCATCGTGAATCGTGCACTGGATGTGTTTGGTGCGCCTATTTATGTCCGTCATGAAGTGGTGCATAACAAGTTTGTGGTGGACGGTCTGCGGGAACGGGGCGCGGTGTTTGTGGATGAGCTGCACGAAGTGCCGGATGATGCCATCGTGATTTTCAGCGCCCATGGCGTTTCCAAACAGGTGCAAAACGAAGCGGCCAGCCGTGGCTTGAAAGTGTTTGATGCCACCTGCCCTTTGGTGACCAAGGTGCATATGGAAGTGATGAAGTATTCCCGCGACGGTATGGAATGTGTGCTTATCGGACACGAAGGTCATCCTGAAGTGGAAGGCACCATGGGGCAGTACGATGCATCCTTTGGCGGTGCCATTCATCTGGTGGAAACCGTGGAGGACGTGGCCCGCCTGCAGGTACGCGATGAAAACAAGCTGGCTTATGTGACCCAAACCACGCTGTCTGTGGATGACACCTCTGCCATTATTGATGCTTTACGGCAGCACTTCCCCGCCATTCAGGGGCCGCGCAAGGATGACATCTGTTACGCCACCCAGAACCGGCAGGATGCGGTCAAGACCCTGGCGCTGGAAACCGATGTCGTGTTTGTGGTTGGCTCCCCCAACAGCTCCAATTCCAATCGCCTGCGGGAGCTGGCAGAACGCTGTGGCGCCAGGGCCTTTCTGGTGGATGCACCGGAGCAATTAGACAAATCCTGGCTGGATGGCGTCAGAACCATAGGTGTCACCGCCGGCGCCAGTGCCCCTGAGGAATTGGTGTCTCAGGTGGTCGATCAGTTGAAGGCCTGGGGCGGGGCCACACCGGATGAACTGGTGGGGCGGGAAGAGAACATCGTCTTCTCAATGCCTAAGGAACTTCGTTAATCCCGACTCTAAGTTATTGTAATAAAAAACACTTTTCCCTCGCTTATTTGGTTATTAGTTGATTTGAACTGTTGCGTATATAAAACGGGCATCAGTTCACAATTTGACCGTTTGTTAACCCATTGATCCCCAAAAGCTACCGATAGTCGCCACCTCCCGGCAGGTTCCCGCACGCCTCCTATGCTTAGATTGATTAAAAACCATTCAAGTGGAAGTGCGAAATGCGTCAGCAAGGTTTCACAATAATTGAACTCATGATCACGGTTGCCCTGATCGCGATTATTGCCGCGATTGGCATTCCTTCCTTCCAGAAGGTGGTGGCAAGTAACCGTGTTATCTCATCCATCAATGAATTGCATGCCGGTTTGCGTTTGGCGCGGTTGGAAGCAGTAAAGCGTAATGATTCAGTGGTTTTTTGCGCGACCGCTGATTCCGCCAGCTGCAACGGAGCCTGGGGTGATGGCTGGTTGATCTTTCACGACGCGGATGGCGACGGCGCAGTGGATGCTGATGAATTAATTCGTGTGGGCGATGGCGTGCAAAGCGGTTACAGCCTCACCTTCAGTGGCGGTGGTTCCAGCATTACATTCGTTGCCAGGGGGATGACCAGCGGAGCGAGCGGTACCTTCAAGTTGTGCGACTCAGAAGCTGACGCCGGTTTGGCGCGGGGCATCATTTTACTTTCAACCGGAGCTACCAGACGGTCTCTGGATACAGATAGTTCAGGTATTCATGAAGATAACGGAGGCACTGATTTCTCATGTTAATGAATAATCAGATTTCAAATCGACAGACAGGTGTTGGGCTTATCGAAGTTTTGGTGGCTGTGCTGGTGCTGACCATCGGTATTCTGGGTATGGTCGCGCTGCAGACGAAGGCGTTGCAGTTCAATCAGGAGTCTGTGTATACCTCCCAGGCCCTGATGATGGCTTATGAAATGACGGACCGCATGCGAGCCAATAAAGGCAGTCAACTCGACTACTTGGTCGACTATGGCTCGAATGTCATTGCAAACGCTGATTGCGAGAGTTCGGATTGTTCACCCTCGCAAATGGCAAAGTTTGATGCGGCAGCCTGGAAAAGTGCAATAGAAGTTAATCTGCCATCGGGAGATGGACAAATTGCCGTAGATAATTCCGGTACCCGGCCTTTCTACACTATTTCTGTGCGCTTTAGCGATCAGAGGCTGGATAGCGCGCTGGAAGGTGGAACAGCTGGCGCCAGTCTGCGTGAAGTAAGCGTGAGGACTGAAATATGAGTTTGCGGCAAAGCTATTTGAAGAATTCTTCACAGCGGGGATTCAGCATTGTTGAGCTGATGATTGCTATGGTGCTGGGCCTGGTGTTGATGGGTGGTGTGATTCAAGCGTTTATTTCTACAAAACAAACCTACAACCTAAATGAAGAAATGGCCTGGATACAAGAAAACGCTCGTTTCTCAGTGGGTTTCATGGCAGAAGACTTGAGGATGGCTGGATATTATGGATGCGCATCCAGAGCCTCTAGCATCGCTAACGTCTTGAAAGATCCGGATACAAGCTGGGTGACTGATTTTGGTAAAGGCATTCATGGCTATGACGGTGATTCGACATCGTTTCCGAACACTGTATTTCCCCGGCCTGTAACGGCCAGCTTGCCTAATTCGTTGCCGAAAACAGATGTGTTTACCATCCATAAAGCGGACTTGGATAATGCCTTTCAGGTGGTAAGTCACAATGCGAATTCATCGGTTATTGGTTTGCAGTCTCCCCATAACTTTCCAGATGGCACGATTCTGATTGTGAGTGATTGTCACCATTCTGCGGTGTTCCAATCAACCGCACCTCAACAGAACAAGGTTAATCATAACCCTGGTAACTCTGTATCACCGGGGAATTGTACCAAAGGCTTGGGATTACCAGTGGTGTGCTCCGCCAATGGTACCGGTTATACCTACAAAGAAGATGCGTTTGTCATGCGAGCTATAGGACACGCCTATTATATAGATACGGCATCCAATGGTGTTCCATCGTTATTTCGAGAAAGTCTTGATACCGGAGGCTCCACAACCACCGCTGAAGAAATGGTGCAGGGCGTGGAGAACATGCAGATCCAGTATGGATTGGACAAAGATGGAGATTCCATTCCCGATCGCTATGTCGATGCAAGCGACGTAGGGGACGACGATTGGGAAACCAATGTAGTGAGCGCCAGAATAACCCTGCTGTTACGATCCCTCACCGAGCTTGCCAGTACGCCCCAAGCATTTAGTTACCTGGGAACAAGTTACACACCCACGGATAATTATGTGCGCAGGGTTTATTCCACCACTGTGAAGCTCAGGAATCGAGGAGTGTGATTATGAAACGTCAAAATGGGAGCGTTTTGCTAATCAGTCTGGTGATGTTGTTGATTCTTACATTGGTGGGTATTGCCTCAATCAGTGGTGTATCGATGACAGAGAAAATGACCAACAGTCAGCGCGATTACGATATTGCTTTTGAAATGGCAGAAGCCGCGCTGGTGCAGGGTGAAAAGTGGCTGGATGATTATGACGGTGGTTGGAGTCATTCGCACATCGGCTGCTCTTCAGGCACGACATGCTGGACACAAAACTGCACCGGTGGTTTGTGCTTCCGTGGCAGCTATCCTTCCGCATCCAACTCGATTTGTGAAGTGGATTCTTCAGGAACACCAGTTTGGCAGGACGAGGCTATCTGGAACGCGGGTGCGGCCACCTATTCGGTTTCAATCCCGGCCGTAGAGCCGCCTAAATATCTGATCGAGTTTCTGTGCTACACGCCCAGAGACCCCACTAGTTTTACAGAACCGCCGAACTATACCAGTTGGGTCCGTATCTATCGGGTTACCGCCTTGGCGTATGGAACCCATCCTGAAACACGCGTTATGTTGCAGTCAACCTATAGAATTGACTGAGCCCGGAGGTTGTTATGAATATTTATTTGCGCGTACTTAAGCCATTTATTGTTGTGCTGTCACTTGTTTCGACGCCGGCTCTACTAGCAGCCCAGGAGGGAAGGCCTCCGCTGCTGGAGGTGGGAAAGTCAGTAGAGTCTGATGAAGTGTCCAAAACGATGGTGCTGCATCAGCGCGTTGCTGAACGTACGTTAAATACAGAAGCCGGCATTCGGGAAATTCCCTTTAGTGTAGAGCTTTTGGATACGCGCCCTGTCGATCAGTGGTACGAAGCAAAAGATGCAAGTGTAACTTTCCATTTTTCTAACGATCTGAAACTGCAGCGTGTTGTTATCAGTGAGTAGTTCTAGTAAAAGAGCAGGAGAACAGCTATGAAGCAGAATGAGAGTAAGGCAAATTTAAAAAATGTTTTTGCGCTGTGCTCCCTCTTCTTGGGGGTGGCGATGCCTACGCAGTGGACGCAAGCAGATGGTCTGGCGACTGACTATGATTCAGTTCCTCCGCTGTTGAGTTCGTCGATAAATACATCGCAGCCCAAAGTTTTGTTGATATTGGATACATCAGGCAGTATGCGCTGGGATATTGGTGGTACTGGTTATAATCAGAATTATGCGGAATCACGATCAGTAATTGCGCGGCAGGCCATTGCCAAATTGATGGACGCATATGCAGACAATGTCGACATGGGGCTGATGACGTTCCAGCCGGATCCATCCGGTGACTATTATCGCGCAGGCTCATCCCCCAATCTATATTGGGAGTCTTCCAATACGTTTGTCCCGAATACCAATTATCGACAGATTCGGATGGATCGTGGTTATCTGCAAGTACCCATTGGTGGTGTGGACAGTACCTCGACTGACACCGGGGTTCTTGCCAGGATTGCGAAGTTGGCAACCAAGCTCAGCCTTAACGAAGTGACGCAAACCGCTCCTGACACTGGTTACTACGATTTGTTTAAGTATGATGATAGTGATTACGATAATAGTTCGGACCGTTCTAATGGCCGTATCATTGATACCGGTGGAACACCGTTAGCCGGTGCATTGGATACGGCCTTAAATTATTACAACGGTACAATGACTAGTGGTACCTATGATCCTGCCATCAGCGCAAGCGACTTACAGTGGCCGCAAGATAACAACCAGTGCAGCAATTCCAGCTATGCCATTCTGATTACCGATGGTTTGCCCTCTGTGAGTATGGAATCGGATAGGTTGAGGGTTGGAGGCAATAACTATAACTGGTGCAGCAGCAGTTCAAGTGCATCGAACTATTGCTCGGATGCGGTTATTTCTGATTTGACTCAGGAAGTCAGGCAAAAAGCGGAGGCACTTCTGGCTGCCGGGGTGGAAACCTTTGTTATCGGTTTTGGAACAGGTTCAGGCGCAACTGCCTATCTTGATGAAATTGCAAAAGGTGGCGCAGGTGATGAGAGCGCGACTGCCTATTCAGCTAACAATCTGTCGTCGCTGACTATAGAGTTAAATAAGATCTTTAATGAGATTGTGAATAAAAGCGCTTCAGGTACGGGTGCTGCCGTGGTAGCAAACCGGGGGAATGGATTGTCTGCTGACTTCCAGGCTCTGTATACGCCTTCACGTAGCAAGGATGATGATACCGTTACCTGGGTCGGTACACTGCATGGTTTCTTTATCGATGAAAACCGACTACTGCGTGAAGATACCAATCAGGACGGCCTGTTGGGTGACTATGTTACAGACCGGATCATCGAATTCGAATACGATCCAAATCAAAAAGCGACATTAGTCAATCGCATGTTTGCTACCTTGGATACTGCTAATGCTACGTCTGCAGACGAAATCACGATTGATACCAGCAGTGTATTAACCTCGGCTATTGAGGATATTAAATCCATTTGGAACGCGAGGGATGAACTTGCGGCATTGTCCAATGTGACGACTCAACGATTATACAGCGCGCTAGTGGATGGCAGTGCAAATGGTGGGCGCCGGATTTACACCAGCGTTGACGGATCCACTTTGCAGGATTTTGTGGCGGTTGATGAAGCCGGATTCACAAACAATATTAATGTTGAACTTGCTGGCTTGGGTAAGATTGATGCGGATCAGCAAACGGTCGACGACGCTTTGGCAGCTCTTGATAGCAACGTAGCAGACTATCTTTCTGGTTTGGGTGCGATAACCGCAGCCATTCAGGATGCACTTGCAAAGTTGTCAGAACAACACGGCACTCTGGTATCGGACCTGGATGCGGGCACCTTGACGCTGAGTGGTGCGCAAGCGGCAGAGGAATCGGCGGGTCTGGTGCAGGGTTCTGCGCAGAGTACCCGTGATACCGCGGAGGGCACGTTAACAGCGGCCGTAGGTGCACAAACCACTGCACAGCAGGAATTTAACGACGCAGATACGGCTCTCAATGAGGAAAAACAGGATGTGGCCGATGCAGAGATTGTTGTGCAGGAAAAGCAAGATATATTCGATCCGGCTGATCAGGCCCTGAAGGACGCGATCCAAGCTGTGCAGGATCTGCAAACGCCCTGGAATACTGCGAAAGAGGATAAGGATGCTGCAGACGCTGCAGTGATCACGGCCACAAAGGAGAGAGACGATGCTGTGATTGCTCGCGATACCGCCCAAGGAAAGTTGGATGCCGCCCAGCAAGCCTTTGATGATGTCATCGCTGACGGCTTTCCGCCTAGCAGCCAGATCTACCTGAATGCCGAATCTGATCGTGATGCTGCGCTGCAGGAACGGGATGACATGCAGGGCATTCTGAATACCAAGCAGGGTGTACTTAATACAGCGTTGTCCACGCAGACCACAGAAACCAATGAGTTCAACACGATAGATGGTCAGCTGCAGACAGCAGTAGGAGATCAGTCAACGGCTCAGGGCATTTATAATACGGCATTGGGTGAATTGAATACGGCCAAATCCAATCTAACAACCCAAGAGAAAGAAGAAGCCGAGGCTCAAAAGACATATGACGAAAAGTACCAGGCGTTGACCGATGCCAACCAGGATGTCACGGACGCGACCACTGCGTTGAATAACGCAGAAACGGCCTTAACTGCTGCCAAGACTGCATATGATGCAGCTGAGCTTACCTTGGAGGTGGCGCGCGCCTACGATTTTATAAAACAGATCGAAGCATTTGTCGCGGCCTACGCCACTATGTTGACCAGTACGGACAACGTTTCTTTATCCCTGATAGAAAACCTGGGCTCCACAGAACGCTTTGATTTGTTGGGGGCTATTATGGATCTGTTCACTGGCGCACCCAATACTACCGTGCCTGTTGTTCCAAATGCAGATACAGATGGTTTGCTGCAGGGCTTGTTGGATGCACTCGGCAATATTTACGCCAGTAACGGCAAAGGCACTGTTTATGTTAGCGATGCCACTACCAACTCTCTGTATGAATATGGATCGGCCTATCATAACGCCAAAATCGAGTTAGATGCTTCGAAATCGTCTACCACGCTGGCGCAGGCAACGGCCTACATCAACAAGAGAAACTATATCAGCTTTATGGATGACAACATTCTTGGGCAAACAGGTGATCCTGACCTGTCATTCAGTGAGCGCAATGATGTTATTAACTGGATTCGTGGACAGGAAGTGACAGGGCTGCGTAATCGCACCATTGATTTTGATGGCGATGGCACTAAAGAAGTGTGGCGACTGGCGGACATTGTACACTCTACGCCGGTGGTGGTTGGTCGTCCGTCTGAATTGTATTACAGCCGCTACGGTGATGATACCTACAGTAATTACATGACTGAGAAATTCAATCGCAGACAGGTAGTGTATGTCGGTAGTAATGACGGGATGTTGCACGCATTCAATGCAGGATTCTGGAGCGATTCCCAGCGCGGCTATGTTACCCAGTTAAGCGGGGATAGCGCGGTGGCTCATCCGTTGGGGGCTGAGTTGTGGTCCTTTATTCCCAAGGCGGCACTTCCTCATCTGCAATTTGTGGCCGATAAAGATTATACCCACATGGCATTGATGGACGGTGCGCCGCAGGCGTTCGACGTAAACATCTTCCCGGATGATGATGTGCATCCGGGTGGCTGGGGTACGATTCTGGTGGTGACGATGCGCCTGGGTGGTGGTCCGTTTACGGTGAGCGTGGATGAGGACGGCAACAATGTTCGGGACGGCGTCGCTGAAAATACGGTAATACGCCCCAGTGTCATGGTGTTTGATGTGACTGACCCGGAAGATGAGCCTACTTTGTTGGCAGAAATTTCCAGCCCCAGCTTGGGCTTCACGTTAGGCAAGCCAGCTTTAATTAAGCACCGGGTTGCCTCCGCTTCGGGTTCCTGGGCTAACCCTTCGGTTAATCGTTGGTTGTTGGTGTTTGGCTCCGGGCCAACCGACCTGGATACCGCCACCAGCAACCAAAACGCTAGTCTATTTACATTTGACCTGGCGCTGGACGTGCTGGACTGGACAGAAACGCCTATCAATCTGGAAGGTAATGCCTTTACTGGTGACTTTAGTTCGGTGGATTGGGATCGGGATTATATCGATGATGCTGTTTACTTCGGGGTCAACAGCGGCGGCAGTGCTGCGCCTGATGGACAATTAGCTCGATTAAAGCTTAATAGTTCAGGTACCGGTACAACTTGGTTGTCGAACGCGTCAATCCAAAGCTTTATGGATATCCAACGTAGCATCATGGGAGCGCCTCTTCCCAAGTCAGATGTTTATGGCCGGCGTTGGGTGTACTTTGGTACCGGCCGTATGCTGGTCAATGCGGATGGTGCCAGTACCCAGCAGGAATACTTTGCCGGGGTTAAAGAACCTATTGATTCTAATTTTGAGTTGACCTTTGGCTCAGTCAATACGAGTGAGTTGCTGGATGTCAGTAATATAGAAGTGTACGCAAGTGGACTAATCGAAAACGGCCCCACCGGCGTAAATACTACCACTGGGCTGACTTCTAGAATTAATGAGTCTCACGCTGGCTGGATCCGCCGACTTTACGATAATAGTACGAACCCCAGTGGTCGCTCTGATACCAAAGCAACGACCTATCTCGATGCTATTGCGTTCTCTGAGTACATTCCAAGCTCAGATGTATGTACCCCGGAAGGCACTTCCAACGGATGGGCTGTAGATTCCACCAACGGGGTGGCATCGGCGAAGTACTATCTTGATTCGACTGAAGTAACTGATCCGAATAATAGTGGGCAAACCATTACGAAGATTCTACCGTCCCTGGATTTGGGAGCAGGAAAAGTGGGTGATATGACCAATCTTCCTGATGGTAATCTGGTGCTGCACGATTCTACCGGCCGCGTGCGGGTGATTGAGCCCTACCAGACCACGGTGTCTCTGCGCAGACAGTCCTGGCGCCAGATCTTTGATATAGACTTTTAATAAAGGGCCATGATTTTATGAAAATAAATAAAGGATTTACGTTAGTCGAGCTGATGATCGTGGTGGCGATCATCGGCATCATCGCTGCCTTTGCCTTACCGGCTTACAATCAGCATGTGCAGAAAACCCGGCGCGCGGATGCGCGCTCGGCGCTGCAGGAAGCGGCAGCCCGTCAGGAGCGAATCTATACGGAAAGCAACTCCTATACCGGCGACCTTACCAAACTGGTCACCAATGCGGATGGGCAAAGTTCTCCGGAAGGGTATTATGATATCTCCGTGGCATTAAGTTGCAGTCGCACGGTGGGTGGCACCAGCTACTCATCCTGCTTCACCCTGACTGCGACGGCGAAAGGCCAGCAGGCCAATGACACTCAGTGTGCCACTTTTACCTTGACTCATGCCGGCGTCAAGTCTTCAACGCCGGCCGGTGGAGACTGCTGGTAAGCTCATGGCCCTCAACAGGGCCTTTCCCTTTTGAGTTCTCATCAATATTCGAGTTGGTCCCCAAGTCTTATCTATATTACCCTAGCCCCCTAAATCAGGAACGGGGGGCTAACTATGCAAAGCCATCAAAGAACGGTTTTAGGCTTCACTCTTATAGAGTTATTGATCGTAATAATGATCGTCGCGATTCTGGCGGTCGTTGCCTATCCACGCTACAGCGACCATGTCAGAAGCTCTGCCCGCAAAGCGGCCATCGGCAAAGCGCTGGAAATTGCCAGCCGCGTTGAGCAGTTTCGTACCCAGCGTTTTACATATCCCTCATCAGAAGCTGACCTGGCTGGCTTTGAGTTGGCTGAAGTTAAATATGAATACGAAGTGGCGCCTGTTTTGACGGATGGCGGTGTGACCGGCTACACAATAACGGTTACCCCTGTCACCGGCACAGACCAGGTGAATGATTTGTGTGGCACGCTCACCTATTCCAGCGCGGGCACCTGGACATCCAGCACAGGCGTGGCTGAAGAAGATTGCCTATAGCTCATGTTTTGATCATATCCAGTCAGTTGGTGTTTGATTATCAACCGTTCGTCGAGTTTCCACTGGATGGTTCAGCCTCCCTTGATAAGATGCCTCCCTAATTAGAATAAGATCCAGTGGTGTTGTCGGGGGGCAGCATGAACAAATCAAAAGGGATGTCGCTAATAGAAGTGTTGGTGGCGATTCTTGTCTTTGCCGTGGGTATCGTTGGGTTTGCTGCGCTTCAGCTCAAGTCTGTCAGGCAGGTTGAGGAAACCTACAGCCGAAGCCAGGCCATGTCCATTGCCCATGATTTTATTGAGCGGGCAAGAGCGAACTTTTCTGAAGAATCCAAAGCCTATTATGAAACGGCTTCCAGCTGGAGCGGTCAGCTAAATGATCCAGGTAGCTGTGTTGTCACTGGGGAAACCCCAGAGAATGCCGATGCCTGTACGTCCCGAAAAATGGCCGAGGCGGACGTCTATGAAGTCCGCACCAGTGCTTCCAATCTGTTGTTGAATGGCAGCATCGGCTTTGCTGAGTGCGATAGCGTTTATTGCGTTACCGTTGCCTGGGGCGAAACTTCCTTAGCTGATTGTGACCAAGATTCGTTTGCGGACGGAGAACGTCAGTCCGATTCCCACTGCATCAAAGTGGAATTCATTCCTTAGGTGATTCTATGTTCCATCAAAAAGGCCTCTCCCTTATTGAGTTGATGATCGCCCTGGTGTTGGGGAGTCTATTGACTATTGCGGCCACCCAGCTCTTTCTGGTTGGCCGCCAAACCGATAATTTACAGACGGGTATCGCTGCGGTGCAGGATAACGGGCGATTTGCGTTTGATTATGTCAGTCGTTCACTGATGGAGGCAGGCATGGGGATAGACGAACCCATAGTTCCATTTGCGTTGGATGGCGAGGGCCAATTCAACTCGAGCGATGCTGAAATTGCAGATGGGGATAAATTCGACACGGTGGTATATGAAGTAGTGGGCGGCAAGGACTGCCTCGGCAACGATCTGACCGGCTATAAGCGCTTTTACGTGAATGATGATGCCGATGGCAAACGGCTGATGTGCGGATCGTATGAGCACAGTGACACGGATGCTGACGGCAATACCGTCGACACCTGGACGCCTGATGATAGCGGGACCCTGATTGATAACGTGGAATCCTTTCAGGTGCTGTATGGCTTGGATTTCGATACTGCGGACAATGCGGGCTATGGTGCTGCGGATGTGTATACCAATGCTACCCAGCTTAAGGCGCTGAAGGACGACGTTGATAAAGGGAATGTTCGAATCGTCAGCGTACGTTTTTCCGTACTGTTGGCCAGTGATGAAAAGGTGACTCTTGATCCTGAACTGGCACCGGAGGCCATTGACGTTTTGGACCAGCGTTACATACAAGGAGACGTTACAGAAGGCAATACCATCAACTTTAGAGATGGCCGGCTGTATCGCACTTATGGTTCCACGGTTGCTATACGTAATCTGATAGGTGGTCTATGACGGATAATAATCAACAGGGCGCGGCGCTCTTGGTGGCACTGATCATATTGTTGATGGTCACATTGATGGGAGTTTCCGCTATCAAGTCCGGGCTGTTCCATGAGCGGATGGCATTCAATGCGCAGGCGGAAGAGCTTTCATTCCACGCGGCTGAGACCGCAATCGGTGGAGTGGTAGCCGAAGCGCGCGGCAATAGCGCTTTGGTTAACGATCTGGTTGATAGCGGCGCGGACACAATCCACTGCATCAGCAAGGCTAATGGTCTGGCTGATGATGCCTGCAGTAACTCAGATACTATTGATGAGCGGGGCAGCATTCTTTCCCAGGCAACATCCCGCTTCGTTACCAAGAAACCGCTGCTGGCTTCCGATGTTGAGTACTTCAAGGATTATGTTTTTGAGTCGGAAGGTAACGGCCGTTTTATTGCGGCTTCGATGCCGTTTGACAGCACCAATTTACAGGAATGGCGCAAAGTTGGGCCAAGTTCCGGGCAGTTCTCCGATGAGAACGGTTTGATTGATTACAGTAATTAGATCGCAGCTGAGTAATAAAAGAACATGGATATCAAGTTGATGGCTATTGGATCGAAAGTAGTAAGGCTTGCTGTGTTGATCATGGCATACCTGATGTTCTCAAGCACTTTGCTGGCTGTTCCGGATGATACGGATCTGTTTGACGTAGACGCGAGTATATCCTCACCGGCCCGCATTATGCTGGTGGTGGATACGTCCACCTCCATGGCTCGGTTGGAGGGGGATAGGGTGCGGTTGTCCGGCTCTTATACTGGGGATTGTACCGGCAACATTGACGGTGTGTTGGATACCGACGGCGCGGCGATACCCAATGCGGATCGGAAAATCTGTATTGTGAAGCAGGTGCTGCTGGACTTTTTGCAAGGTGAGTCTGCTTGGCCTGACAATTTTGAGGTAGGGCTTGCGCGTTATGGTGAGCCTGGGGCGATCATCGAAGAGCCGATAGGCAGGCTGGGAAGCAATAACAATGCTGCATCAAAGCGCAACCAGTTAATCGAAGCTATCCATTCATTGGGCGCTAACGGTAGAACCCCACTGGTGGGTAGTTATCTGGAGGTTATGGAGTATTTGACCGGTGGCACTGCAGTAACCCAATCGTATATATACAGCGATAACAATGTCTGGGCCTCGGAGGCACAATATGCCGGAGTGGAGCTGGGTCCACAATGCGGTCAAACCAATGATCACATCATCTTTCTCACTGACGGGGAATCCACCTGCGAAAAGGGGGCGAGTTTTACACCCAGCGAAAGAACCAATAATGGTGTGCTGCGCTGTGGCTCTGAATCCAGTAATTTGTACAGGGATGATTTGAGCCCTCGTGTGGAAGAATTCATCCAAAGAGAAGCCTATGGCACTTTTGATAGGGGTGGCGATACCTGCCCCGCGAATTTCTTCTCTTTCTATGAAGAATTAGGTGATCCACCCTACACAAGCTATTGGGGCTGTTTGAGTCTAATGTCCCGGGTTATTGCGGGTGAGCCCACAACGGTTGTAGGAGAAGATGACCAGATTGAAACGGTTTATGAAAACGGCGTTCTGACTCATGTGATTGCATATGATCTGGATAGTGCTAGCGAGGATACCAACAACGGCATGATGGCCTGGGCTACCGGCGTACACGTAAAAGCAAGCTCGAGAGAACAATTGCAGGACGCGTTCCTGACTATCAACGACAAAGCCGTGATGCCGGGCACCTTCGTGATTGCCTCCGGTGGGGTAGGCGTGAGTAACCTCAACCGTTTTTCCCATCTTGATGAATTCTATTTCTCCAAGTTCATGCCTTCCAGCAAGCCGTTCTGGTATGGAAATTTAAAGAAATACTTTTTCCAGATTAGTGACGAAGGTGAGTTGGGTATATATACAGATGAAGCCAAGACTTCGTCTGCGGTTGATGAAAGTGGATCCTTCCTTCCTGACGTGACAAGTGAATGGTCTGAGGTTGAGGATGGCAATATCGCCCTGACTGGTGGTGCGGCGGGAAAGATCAATGATCCGAATGCCAATCCCGGACGTAACTTGTTTGTGTACTACGGCGGTACTCGATATCAGCTCGAACCTGATAATGCTGCTGAAGGTGAAGACATAGACCGCTTAAAGGCTGAGATGTTGTCGACTTATCGAGGCCTTCATCCGGACCCCGATGCTACAGAAACCAACACAGCCATCGCTACCTACAACACTGAAATTTTGGAACCTTCCCTGGAATGGCTATCGGGTATTGACGTCAACAACGAGTGGGCACGAATAGATGCACAGATCGAAAGCCTCGATTTGTCGGCACAGGTAAACGCCGGTGTAAGGAGCCTCTACGGCGCACCTTTGCATTCCTCTCCTGTGTTGGTGAATTATGAAAGTCGTGACTCTGACGGTGTTCCTCTGGATGACCCGCAGAACGTTGTGTTTGTCAGTACCAATGACGGCAAGCTCTACGCAGTGGATTCCGCAAATGGTGAGGAGCTTTTGGCCTATATGCCGGAAGCCATGCTCAAGCGGCCTGGTCTGACTGAGTCCTCTCTGGTGGAAAAGATGTATGAAGCCACCAAGCCGGATGCAGCGGATGGATCGCTGATCTATGGCTTGGATTCAACCTGGACTGTGTGGCGGCAGGATGTGGATGGCAACGGTAATATAGATGAGGGTGATGACAGCCTGGACTTTGTCTATCTGTATGGTGGCATGCGCCGGGGTGGACGTAATTACTACATTCTTGATGCTACCAAGGTACAGGGCTCTCAGGAAATAGCGGAGCTGGCAGTGATTGAGGGGGGCCAGGGGGCGTTCCTTAATAATGGTCAGAGCTGGTCCGAGCCCCGGTTAGCGATTATCAAATACAATGGTGTCGCAACCGCGGTGTTTATCGTCGGTGGTGGATATGATGATCGTTATGATGGATCACGCTTGGCTCAGGCTGACTTGCCCGCCAAGGGGGCGCAGGTTTACATCATCGCCGCCCGCAACAGCTCTGCCCATAATGCCGGTGATGTGCTGTGGTGGGCATCGTCAGAATCCAATTTAAGCGACCCTACTCACGTTCAGATTGAGGGCCTCCAATACAGCATTCCCTCCAGCATGAAGACTGTGGACATTGACGGCGATGGTTATCTGGATTTCTTCTACGTGGGGGATATGGGCGGTCAGATCCATCGCTTTGATATCAATAATGCCAACACCGGTGCGGGTAACCTGATCAGGAACGTGAATGTTAATAATGTTGAGACCGACGACCGCACGGTGGTGGCTCAACTGGGTGTGGCAGGCTCAACGGTATCCACCGAGAACGACCGTCGTTTCTTCTATCCACCCAGTGTTGCCAAGATGCGCTGCCCTGAGGGTTTTTGTATGGCGTTGGCTATTGGCTCTGGTTGGCGTTCCAACCCAACCGATGTTGCGGTGCAGGAGAAATTTTATTTCCTGATGGATTACGAGCCGTTCTCCACAAATGATGAGCCAATTATCACCGAAGCAGCGACCACTGGAGAAGGTACAGACAAGGTTGTGTTGCAATTGACGAAAACGGATGACGCCGAAACGCCCATAGAAAAAGCAGCAAGCTATTCCGGGGTTCGAGGCTACAGCCTGTCTTTGGGTGGTACAGATTACGAGGCAGAGAAGCTGTTAGGTTCGCCTCTGATTGTGGGTGGCACCGCTTATTTTTCCACGTATTACCGACCCGCGGTATCCATTTCACGTGAGACTTGCGAGGTAAGCGAAGGTGCTTCTGCTCTTTACGAGTTTGTACCGGGGGATTCCAAGGCGCTCACGCTGCAGGATGGGCTCAGCCAGAATGTAGCCGGTTCCATTCAAACCCTGATTTCCATATTGCCCGAGTATATTGATACGGATGGGGATCACATACCTGATCAGGAAGGTCCGGGCAGATTGCAAGGTGGTGTGGTCTCGGGAACGGGTTCTGTTGGGCCGGCTCCTTTGAGCCTGGATCATATTCGCAGAACCCGTTGGAGCCAGCAGGATTAGGCGGATCGTATAAAGGATACAAGGTCATCGTCGGAGGTTTTTACATAGTTTGATCCTGTAGCCCGCGGTAAAAATACAGGATCAGTTATTTCAGTGACTTATGCTCTTCGGTGTAAGTTTTGCATCCCAAATGATCATATTGGAATAGGGTGTTTGGGTATGTCTTTGCGTAGGGCGGTAGTCACTGCTGCTGTTGTTGTGCTATCTACCAGTTTATCGCCTGGCGTTAGCGGGTCTGCCTTGGAATCACGGTTGGCGGCGGAGGCTCAGCCGTTCGGCGGAGCCTCAGAACCGGGACAGATTGTGGACTGGTTGCCCACAACGACGGTTCTAAACAAGGCGAAGGTTAAAGCGGACCCAGAAGTGGCCAGCGATCCTCCGCGGTACGAAATGGACCACGAATCCGGTGTCGGCGTTCCCGGCCACCTGATCTTATCCCTGTTTGGTGTGGCACTCATCACCATTGGTTTGTTGCGCGGTAAGAGCCGGGTTTAACACCAGGACTCGTTATCCGTGTTGGCTTGCATCCTCACCTTTCCGGAAAATCGGACAATGACTTTGTAGGCGTTGCGTTGATCACCATCTACAGGGCAGATGGTGATTGTTGAGCTGTCTCCAGGTGCCCACCCGCTTTCTCGAAACTCGACCTCTGGGTGAGTGCCGTTTTTACTAACGGACACCTTGCTGCTTATATTTAACGTACCTAAGACTTCATCCACACTGTCCCCTTTCTTTATCGAGAGTATGGAGCTATCCCAGTCATCGTCGCAATTTGTGTTGTCGGAGCTGCCGCACACAGAAACTCTTAACCTCTGTTCCACTGCTACCACTCGGGATAAGCGAAATAGATCTGTTAATTGCTCTGCAGTTGACCTCACCCGGTTCTTCTCCATCAGGTCAAGGAACGACGGTGTAGCCAACGCCAGGATGATCGCCGCAATCGCGAGCGTAATCAACAGCTCTACCATGGTAAATCCCTTTGATCGCCGTTGCATGCTGCCCCCCTTTCTTCAATCGGTCCATAATTTTAAATCGGTTCATTTAGAATGCTCGTTAGATTACCATTTCGCTGTTGGACACTGAACAGTTTTGAGACGCAAGGTAGTTATGACGGACGTATTGATCGTAGGAGGTGGTGTAATCGGGCTTTTGTTGGCAAAAGACCTGGTGCAGCGCTCGGTAACTGTAAAACTGGTTGAGCAAGGTGAAATAGGGGCTGAAGCCTCCTGGGCAGGGGGTGGCATCGTATCACCCCTCTATCCCTGGACCTATTCTGATCCCATTACGGCACTCGCCAGTTGGGCACAAAATGCCTATCCCGAGTTGGCTCAGGAGTTAAAGGGCGCGACGGGCGTTGATCCGGAATTCAATCCCTGTGGGTTGCTGATGCTTGATCCTCCAGAGAAGGATAGGATTGTTGATTGGGCGGATTCCAACCAAAAGCAGTTTGGTGTTTTGAATCGATCTACTACCTTGCAGAAAGAGCCGGCGCTGGAAAAAAAGTTTAGTGAAGCGGTGTGGTGGCCGCAGATAGGCAACATCCGTAACCCGCGCTTGCTGCAGAGTCTGGTGGTTTACCTGCAGGGACAGCGTTTGTGCTCGCTGGAACCGCACAGTCGGGTAACCGGTATCCAGCGGTTGGACAGTGGCCGCGTACAGGTGTCTACGCCGTCAAAAACACTGAGTGCGGATAAGGTGGTCGTCTGTGCCGGCGCATGGGCTGGTGATTTGCTTGCGGGCATGGGAATCGACGTTGCCATTCAGCCGGTGAAGGGCCAGATGATGGTGTTCGAGCCGCGACCTGGCCTGATCAACAGCATTATTCTGCACGAAGGTCGCTACCTGATCCCCAGGCTGGATGGGCGCATCGTGGTGGGTAGTACACTGGAACATACAGGTTACGACAAGACGACTACCAACGAAGCGAGAGACTCACTGTTGGAAAAGGCTTGTGAGTTGGTGCCGGCATTGCGCTCAGTTCCGGTAGAGGCCCATTGGGCGGGATTGCGGCCCGGCGCGCCGCACGGTATTCCCTACATTGGTTCGTTGCCGGGTTGGGACAATGTGTTTGTCAACGCGGGACATTTTCGCAACGGGTTGGTGCTGGCGCCGGCTTCTGTGCGGCTGATGACCAACATACTGTTGGGGGAGGAGCCGATCGTTGATCCTTCACCTTATCATCCCCTGAGTCCAAGACCTTCAGGGGAAATGTTCTGATCAGTCGTCGGTATCCAGCCCCAGTTTTTTCAGGCGATAGC
Organism: Pseudomonadales bacterium; assembly: GCA_002708905.1. Classification (GTDB taxonomy): domain Bacteria; phylum Pseudomonadota; class Gammaproteobacteria; order Pseudomonadales; family Ketobacteraceae; genus Ketobacter. Next base: position 40,324 of record PAPM01000045.1, read on the forward strand.
GCAGGGAACGGAAACTCATTCCCAGCTTTTTAGCGGCGGCAGTGCGGTTCCAGCGGGTTTCATCCAGAGCCTTGAGGATCGCCTGTTTCTCGATATCGGTGAGGTATTCTTCCAGGGAGTCACCTTCCACGAAATCCGGAATGGCATGCTCACTTTGTGCTGCCGCAGAAGGCTTTTGCACCGGAACACCATCGGTGGGTAACTGCAGGTGCTCCGGGGTAATCACTTCATCGTCGCACAACGTGACGGCGCGCTCCAGAATGTTTTCCAATTCCCGCACGTTACCCGGAAACTGGTAACTGCGCAGCGCCTGCTCGGCTTTGGGGCTGAGTTTGGGCAGGTCCATATCCCAATCCTTGGCGAGGGATTGCAGGACATAAGTGGCGAGCAGGGCGATGTCGTCACCCCGTTCCCGCAGTGGCGGAACGCTCACCTGAATGACATTGATGCGATAGAACAGATCCTGCCGGAAATCGCCATTTTCCACCAACTTGGTCAGATCCTTGTGGGTCGCGCTGAGGATGCGGATGTCGGTGGCGATTTCCTTTTGTGAGCCTACCGGGCGCACGGCCTTTTCCTGAATCGCCCGCAACAATTTAACCTGCATTTGCATGGGCAGGTCGGCCACTTCATCCAGGAACAGAGTGCCGCCTTTGGCCGCCTGGAATAGGCCCATCTTATCTTCATAGGCGCCGGTGAAACTGCCTTTGCGGTGGCCGAAGAATTCGCTTTCCATCAGCTCGCTGGGTATCGCGCCGCAGTTCACCGGCACAAATGGGCCCTCCGCACGGGGGCCAAGTCGATGGATCTCCCGGGCTACCAATTCCTTACCGCTACCGGATTCTCCGCTGATGTAGACGGGCGCCTGGCTTCTGGCGAGTTTCTTGATCTGTACCTGCAGTTTCTTGATTTGCGCTGATTGTCCCAGGATCGGGGAATCACTTGGTTCCGCGACAGGTTCCTGCTTCTCAAACTTGAGTTTCAGGGCGGTGTTGACCAGATCTCTCAGACGCTGGAGATCCACTGGTTTGGAGACAAAGTCGAATGCGCCGGCCTTCAGTGCGCTGATGGCCGTTTCCATGCTGCCGTAAGCGGTTAGCACGGCGACCGGCAGGCTGGGGTGATTAGCCTGAATGTGTTTTACCAGATCAATACCGTTGCCATCCGGCAGGTTCATATCCGTAATACAGAGATCAAAGTTTTCCTGCTCCAGGGATACGTGGGCTGAATCCAGATTCGCTGCGGTGAAGGTTTCTATATCCATGCGTGACAACGTCAGGTCCAACAGTTCACGGATATCAGGTTCATCATCGACGATTAGTGCTTTGTATTGGCTCATTGTTATATGGTCACTATTCTGGATGGGTGAGAAAAGGTAATACGGAAGCAACTGCCGCTGGTAACAGGATGGTAGTCAAGGCGAGCCTGGTTGGCTTCACACAGTTCCCGGGCGATATAGAGGCCAAGGCCGGTACCACTCTTCTCTGAAGTGTAGAACGGTTCGAAGATTTTATCCTGTTGATCTGCCGGAACGCCGGGGCCCTGATCGATGATGTCCAGGGTGGGTTGTTCGGACTGAATATTGAAATCGGCGATCACGATCAGGGTCCGTTTACCGGTATTCTGTTCGCTGTAACGAATACCGTTTTGAAACAGATTAGTGAGCACTTGCTGGATCTGTGACGGGTCGATCCGAAATTTGAGATCCTTGGTCTTGCAGACGAACTTGATCTTGCACTGTTGATCCTGATTGGCCTGGAAGTCACTGATAAAATTCTGTAACCACTCCCGCATATTCAGCAATTCCGGTTCGACCTGCTTGCGTCGCGACAGCTGCAGTACGTTCTCGATTACCTTGTTGGCCCGGATGGTATGTTGATGGATGATCTCGCAGAGGCGGGCGTCACCTTTACTCAGCTCGGTCGACTCCTGCAGCAGTTGGGCAGCATGGCTGATGGCCCCCAGGGGGTTTCTTATTTCATGGGCGATGCTGGCGGTCAACCCTCCGAGGGAGGCCAGTTTCAATTGCTGCGCCTGTTGCGCCATGCGGGTGTTATCGTCCACAAAGATCAGAATATTGGCCTGTTCACCGGCTTCCATCAGGGTGAAGTTGGATTGCACCTCCGGCCCGGTGGCATGGGACCGGAACGGCTTCGGGCGTTTATAAGGGTCCTGGCGCCAGGCACTAAGCTGCGCCGTGAGTTGGGGAGAGAAATTCTCCAGTGACTGGTGTTTGCTCATGCTGGGCATGCCAAACATTTTCCAGCAGGCTTCGTTAATCAACACGATATGGTTTTCCTGATTAACCACCACGATGCCGGTGCGCATGCGCTGGATAATCAGGTGATTCAGTTCTTCCAGATTGGCCAGGTCTTCGGCCTGCCGACCCGCCAGGGCAGCGCTTTCCCTTAATCGGCGTGAAATCTGTTGTGCCAGTATGGACGTGGCGAAACAGGCGATGCCGATAATGGCGCTTTGCAGGAAATCGTCCTGTTTAAAGTTGCCGTGGAGGATGCCGTTCAATATTTGTTTGTAGAGAATGGCCAGGGTGGCGACGGCGGCAAAAAAGGTGGCCAGCTTGCCTTCCACCAGAATTCCTCCGGCGGCAACCGTGACAATCAACAGGATGGTGAGGTTGCTGTTGGTCTCCCCGTTGGCGTACTCCAGCAGCGCAATGCTGATAATGTCGATGAGGATGACAATAAAGATCTGGATTCCGATCCGGCCGGTTTTCAACCGGTTAATCAGGAGCCCCAGAACAGACAGGACAAAGTAGGTTGATATAGTCGTAAAGTATAAGCGTTCATCCAGTCCGGTGGTTCTTGAACTCTGGCTGGTTTCGAGAAAATAAGCCCCCACCAGGCTGACAGCCAGAACCAGCCGATAGTAAAGGTAAACCTGGAGCAGGCGCCACTGGTTCTGGCGCACATCCTCTAGGGTCGATTCGTGTTGTTTTTCTATCTCAGTCATCTGGGTGCTGTTCTAGATAGGCACGGCGGTGTTCTTCGCTGCAAAAAAAGTGATCATCTTTGCGGCAGGCCTCTGCCTCTGGTAAATGCACGCCACAGTGTTCGCACTTACGCATGGTGTTGGGCAGGCTCTCTTCTTTTTTGGCAGGTTGGTTGCTGCCGGTGAGTTTGCGATAAGCGAAGATCAGTAAACTCACCAGGGCGATTAAAATTATTAAACGAATGATCATCATATAGGCTCCTCAATGCTATTGGCCTTTGCGCGGCGGTCCGATTTGGCCCAAAATACGCGCTTATTTTGCCAGAGCCGGGCAGTGTTTTGATTGTTAGGGTGTAAAATTCATGAAAAACAATGATTTACAGATCATTATAGCGCAGTTGGATTTTATGGTAGGGGATATTGACGGGAATACCACACAAATATTGGAAGCGGTCCGTCGAGCACACCAGGAATTCAAAGCTGATATCGTTGTTTTTCCAGAGCTTACACTGACTGGATACCCACCGGAAGACCTGTTGTTTAGGGCCAGTATCCGCATAAGGGTCGAGAAAGCCCTCGCGCGCCTGTGCTCGGAATTGCCCTCTGACATCTACACCCTGATCGGATATCCCCGGCGGGAAGACGGCGGGCTTTACAATACAGCGGGGCTGATCCATGACGGCAAAATCGTTGCCGAATACCACAAGCAGGAACTGCCTAATTATCTTGTATTTGATGAGAAACGATACTTCCAGGCTGGACGCGAACCCTGTGTAGTGAATATCAAAGGCCATCCCGTTGGCATCACCATTTGCGAGGATATCTGGCATGAGGGCCCCATGTCCCAGGCACGGAATGCCGGTGCGCGGATCATGTTGAACCTGAACGCATCTCCCTTCCATTTGGGTAAGGAGAAAGTGCGGCAGGATCTGTTGGAAAAGCGGGCGTTGGAAGGCAATATGCCCATCGTCTATGCCAATTTGGTGGGTGGTCAGGACGAGCTCGTATTTGATGGCGGCTCCATGGTCGTGGATGCTGCAGGCAAGATGTGCTTCCGCGCACCGGCCTTCGAAGCCGGGCTCTATGAAGTCCGCTTCCAGGGCAATGGTTTGCTGCCGGTGACGTCCACCATTGCCGCTGACCAAACTCCGGAGGAGAGCGCTTACAAGGCCCTGGTTCTCGCGGTGAAAGATTATGTGAATAAGAATGGCTTCAAGGGCGCGGTGTTGGGATTGTCCGGTGGTGTGGATTCTGCGCTGACTCTGGCGGTGGCAGTGGATGCACTGGGGGCCGAGCGGGTGGAAGCGGTGATGATGCCGTTCCGGTACACCTCCCAAATGAGTCTTGAGGATGCAGAGGAGGAAGCGGTAGCCCTTGGTGTCAGCTACAAGATTCGCCCAATCGAACCCATGTATGAAGCCTTTATGCAGACATTGGCCCCGGATTTTGCAGGTACCGCCCGCGATACCACCGAGGAGAATCTGCAGGCGCGCTGCCGTGGGGTCATGCTGATGGCGCTCTCCAACAAAAAACGCTACATCGTTCTTACTACCGGTAACAAGAGTGAGATGGCGGTGGGTTACGCCACGCTCTATGGTGATATGGCCGGTGGTTTTGACGTGCTGAAAGATGTTCCGAAAACCCTGGTGTTCCGGCTCTGTGAATACCGAAACCGTCTTACCCCCGACAACCCTCCGATCCCGCAACGGGTCATCGACCGCCCGCCGTCGGCTGAACTGGCTCCGGATCAGAAAGACGAAGACAGCCTGCCTCCTTACCCGGAGCTGGATGCGATTCTTGAAATGTACGTTGAGCGGGATTTCAGCGCCGATGCCATTGTGGCGGAAGGTTACGATGCAGAGGTGGTGCGGAAGGTGATCCGCCTGGTGGACTTGAACGAATACAAGCGTCGCCAGGCAGCGGTGGGTGCCCGTATTACGTCACGGGCTTTTGGTCGTGACCGCCGTTATCCGATTACGTGCAAATGGCCCGCCGGGGAGTGAGGTTCTTCCCAGCGGCCTGATATTTCCCGATTTAATCCAGCAGTCCAAAGGACAGGATGTTAGCCCAGGAGCGTCGGCCCCTTGGGCTTTTTTCGTATTGGAACTCGCCGGATTTCAAGCGTGGGTGCTGGGGATAGTTGGCTTTCAGCACTTTCACAGTCGTATCCTTCAGCTCCGGCTGATCCAGCTCGACATAGGCTTCTGCCATGATCACCAGGGCATCGGCAACGGATGGGCTGGTGTCAAAGTTCTCCACCACATACCGTCCACGGTTGGCGGCAGCCACAAAGGCACCACGACGCATATAAAACTCTGCCGCTCTCAGCTCGTAGGCGGCCAGCAGGTTACGCAGATAGACCATCCGCTGCTGTGCATCGGCGGCATAGGGGCTGTCGGGAAAGCGGTTGATCAGACGGTTGAAGTCCTCAAAGGATTCCCGGGCCGGTCCCATATCCCGCTCGGTAAAGTCGCTGGGAATAAAGCGCTCCAACAGACCCCGGTCCACACTGTAGGACGCCAGCCCCTTCATGTAATAGGCATAATCCAGTTGCGGATGATCCGGATGGGTGTTGATGAATCGCTCTGCAGTGGCGGCAGAGGCTTCGTAATCCAGGGCGCGATAATGACAGTAGATCAGGTCCAGCTTGGCTTGCGAGGCGTAACGACCAAATGGATAGCGGGACTCCAGTCCCTGCAGGCGTTCAATGGCCAGGGTCATATTGTTGGCTTCAATCGCCTTCTGGGCATCTTCATAGAACTGTCGCTCGGACAGTTGTGGTGTTTTCGGGCTGGAAGCACAACCCGCCATCAGGGCCAGGGTGCCGATCAACAGGAAAAGGCGTTGAGTAAAAGGGTTTCGCCAAATCAACATAGGGTCGTTGTATCCACTATTAGAATTCTTGAAGCAGGGCATTATAGCCACATTGGACGGAGAGAGCAGCAAAGTCAGGCTTCCCCATTCAATATGAGGTAAAATATCCGACCCACACGCCATGAGAGAGTTCCATGTCACAGCAAATACAACTCAGTGCCCAGGTTTCCGATCAGCAGGCCGGTCAGCGCCTGGATCAGGTGGCGGCCGAGCTGTTCCCTGATTTTTCCCGTTCCCGGCTGCAGACCTGGATCAAAAGCGGTGAGCTTACGGTGGATGGTAAGGCCTGCAAGCCTCGGGAGAAGGTCATTGGCGGTGAACAGCTGGCTATAGACGCTGAGTTGGAAGCAGAGCAAAGCTGGGTGGCGCAGCCCATTGACCTGGATATTGTCTATGAGGACGATCATTTGCTGGTCATCAACAAGCCTGCCGGGTTGGTGGTGCATCCGGCGGCGGGCAATCGCGACAGCACCTTGCTCAATGCCCTGCTGCACCACTCCCCGGAGCTGGCCACCATACCGAGGGCGGGTATTGTGCATCGCATCGATAAGGACACCACCGGTTTGCTGGTGGTGGCCAAAACACTGAAGGCTCATGCCTCCCTGGTGGATCAGTTGCAGAAAAAAACCGCTTTCCGGGAATATGAAGCTATTGTCCAGGGCGTGATGACCGGTGGCGGCATGGTGGATGAACCCATCGGGCGTCACCCGAGCCAGCGGACCAAACAAGCGGTAACGCACTCCGGCAAACCTGCGGTAACCCATTATCGACTGATTGAGCGTTTCCGGGCCCATACCCATATTCGGGTGCAACTGGAAACCGGACGTACCCACCAGATTCGGGTGCATATGGCCCATATTCAGTATCCACTGTTAGGCGATCCCACTTATGGCGGCCGTCTGCGCTTACCGAAAGGGGCGACACCGGAGCTGATCGAGGCGTTGCGCCTGTTCAAACGCCAGGCCCTGCATGCCAAAAAACTCGGTGTGGAGCATCCGGAAACCGGCGAATATTGTGAGTGGGAAGTCCCCCTGCCGGAGGACTTTCGCTCCATGATCAAGGTCCTGCGTGACGATGCCGCCGCTGATTAACGCTGACTATCCGGCGCATTGGCTGCAACCGCAGTGGGATGTTCCGGGGGTGAGGGCCTGGTGCACTACCCGTTATGGCCAGCTTGCTAAAGCGCCTTATGATGGCTTTAACACCGCCAATCATGTGGGGGATGATCCCGTATCGGTAGCCAGGTGCCGCCAGGCGCTGGCCGATTACTTTCAATGGCAGAGCGAGCCCCAGTGGTTGCGGCAGGTACATCGCACCCAGGTGGTGCAGGCCCGGTCCGATGGTGTCGAGCGGGAAGCCGATGGGATTTATACCCGTGAGCCTGGTCAAGTGTGCACCCTGCACACTGCGGACTGTCTGCCGGTGTTTTTTGCTGGCGAAGATGGCAAAGAGGTGGCTCTGGCCCATGCCGGCTGGCGTGGACTGGCAGCGGGCGTTTTGGAAGCCACCCTTGAAAAGCTTCAGTCTGAGTCCCATTTCATTAAGGTATGGCTGGGACCGGCTATCAGTCAGGCCGCCTATGAAGTGGGCGACGATGTGAGGGATGTCTTTCTGCGACATTCCCAGGGTAATGCTGCCTTTTTCCAAGCCAACACCAATCATCGCTGGCAGTGTGATCTGTTTGGTCTGGCTCGCGCCAGACTGCATGATGCCGGGATTCAACACATCTCCGGAGGAGATCACTGCACCTACCGGGACCACCGCTTTTTCTCATTTCGCCGCCAGCCCGTCACTGGGCGATTGCTGTCCCTCATCTGGATTGACCCAGCTCAATAATTTCTGTCAATTAACCCCCTTAAAATTTGATCTACCGTTGAAAAAGCCGGGTATTGCCCCCAAATTGTAAAGCAGTTTAAAGGGGCGTTTGTCGACGCCGCAAAGTAGATTACGAGGGTATTTCATGCGAATTGACCGATTGACCAGCAAGCTGCAAATGGCGCTGTCTGATGCTCAGTCCATAGCCGTAGGGCGGGATCATAACTTTATCGAGCCGGTGCACGTTCTGTCCGCCATGCTGGAAGACAGCAGCGGCAGTATCAAGCCGTTATTGGCTCAGGCCGGCGTCAACGTGGGTCAGTTGAAAGACGAAGTGACCGCACAATTAATCCGTTTGCCGCAGGTGCAGAACCATGATGGTGACGTACACATGTCCAACGACATGGGCCGCATTTTGAACGTAGCGGATAAGTACGCGCAGCAACGGGGTGACAAGTATATTTCCAGTGAAATTGTGCTGTTGGCCATGGTGGAAGATAAAGGCGTCACCGGCCAGATATTCAAGAAACTGGGTTTGACCAAACAAGATCTGGAAACAGCCATCGAAAAAGTTCGCGGGGGTGAACAAGTGAACGATCCCAATGCAGAAGAATCCCGCCAGGCGCTGGAAAAATACACCCTGGATCTCACCAAGCGTGCTGCTGATGGCAAGCTGGACCCGGTGATTGGTCGTGATGATGAAATTCGTCGCACCATTCAGGTCTTGCAGCGTCGCACCAAAAACAATCCGGTATTGATCGGTGAGCCTGGCGTGGGTAAAACCGCCATTGTGGAAGGCTTGGCCCAGCGGGTGGTGAATGGTGAAGTGCCGGAAGGTCTCAAGAACAAGCGGGTGTTGTCCCTGGATATGGGCTCGTTGCTGGCCGGTGCCAAATACCGGGGTGAATTTGAGGAGCGCCTGAAGTCGGTCCTGAATGAACTGGCGAAGGAAGAGGGCAGTGTCATTCTCTTCATCGACGAATTACACACCATGGTTGGAGCCGGAAAAAGTGAAGGCGCGATGGACGCCGGCAACATGTTGAAACCGGCCCTGGCCCGCGGTGAGCTGCATTGTGTGGGCGCCACCACACTGGACGAGTATCGACAGTATATTGAGAAAGATGCGGCACTTGAGCGTCGCTTCCAGAAGGTGTTGGTGGATCAGCCTTCAGTGGAAGACACCATCGCCATTCTGCGCGGTTTGAAAGAACGCTACGAAGTTCACCACGGGGTGAACATAACCGATTCCGCCATCGTGGAAGCCGCCAAACTGTCCCAGCGTTACATCACGGATCGTCAACTGCCGGATAAGGCCATCGACCTGATCGACGAAGCCGCCAGCCGCATCCGTATGGAAATGGATTCCAAACCGGAAGAGCTGGATCGTCTGGATCGCCGTTTGATTCAGTTGAAAATGGAGCGCGAAGCTTTGAAAAAAGAGGAAGACGAAGCCTCCCGCAAGCGCCTGGATAAATTGAACGACGACATTGACAAGATTGAAAAGGAATACGCGGATCTGGACGAAGTCTGGACCGCCGAAAAAGCTTCCTTGCACGGCAGCCAGCAGATCAAAGCGGATCTGGAGCAGGCCCGTATCGATCTGGAGCAGGCACGCCGCAGCGGCGATCTCACCAAGATGTCCGAACTGCAATATGGCCGCATCCCGGCACTGGAAAAACAGCTGGATATGGCAGCCCAGGCTGAAATGATGGAAATGAAACTGCTGCGCAACAAGGTAACCGAAGAGGAAATCGCGGAAGTTGTTTCTAAGTGGACCGGTATTCCCGTTTCCAAAATGCTGGAAGGGGAGCGTGAGAAGTTACTGAAAATGGAAGATGCCCTGCATCAGCGTGTTGTAGGGCAGCACGAAGCCATCAAAGCAGTATCCGATGCTATTCGCCGTTCCCGCGCCGGACTGTCGGACCCTAATCGGCCTAATGGTTCGTTCCTGTTCCTTGGCCCAACCGGTGTGGGTAAAACCGAGCTTTGCAAGGCGTTGGCAACCTTCCTCTTCGATACCGAAGAAGCGTTGGTGCGCATCGATATGTCCGAGTTCATGGAGAAACACTCAGTTGCTCGACTGATTGGTGCGCCTCCCGGTTATGTCGGTTATGAAGAAGGTGGTTACCTGACGGAAAGCGTGCGTCGCAAACCTTACTCAGTAATCCTGCTGGATGAGGTGGAAAAGGCCCACCCGGACGTGTTCAATATTCTGCTGCAGGTGCTGGAAGATGGGCGCCTTACCGATGGCCAGGGGCGTACGGTGGACTTCCGCAATACCGTCATTGTGATGACCTCAAATATGGGTTCGGACATTATCCAGACCATGGCAGGGGATGAGCATTATGAGCGTATGAAAGCGGCGGTGATGGATATCGTTGCCACTCATTTCCGTCCAGAGCTGATCAATCGTATCGACGAAGTGGTGGTGTTCCATCCATTGCTGAACGAACAGATCAAAGGTATTGCCGAAATCCAGCTGGCTAATCTGCGCAAGCGTTTGGCGGATCGGGATCTGGCCCTTGAGTTGTCGGATGAAGTGATGGCGAAGCTGGTGGAAGCTGGCTTTGATCCGGTATACGGTGCTCGCCCCTTGAAGCGTGCGATTCAGCGGGAAATTGAAAACCCGCTCGCCCAGTCGATACTGAGCGGCGAATTCCTGCCCGGTGAGACCATTAAGGCCGAACTGGTGGATAATACGATTTGCTTCTCTAAATAATTGTATTTACATGCTTTAATCTGCACTCAAATGGCCTGGGATCGACCAGGCCATTTTCATTTCATGGCTTATCAGGCTTTCCCCTTTGATTCATACTATTCTTTATAGGTCTGCATTCGGTTTTGAGCGGGCAATGAAGCTAAGTGACTTAAAATAATGTTTGCTTCGCGGTTCACCGGTTGTAAATCCACGATGTGGTGTGTGTTTTTGCGTTCAATACTTTTTTTGTTCTTTGTGCTGCCAACAATGTGTCTATCCATGGCGCAGGCGTCCCCGATGATGACGGATGGAGGCGGTGGCTTCGACTATGGGCGGCTTGAGTATGTGCTGGTGGATGAATCGGTGCAGTCTGACGCCATCCCTTTGCAAAGTGAGTGGCGCCAGCACGATGATAAGGTGCCGAACTTCGGCTTCTCCCACGCCACGCTCTGGTTGCGTTTTTCAGTAGCCAATCCTGAAGCTGTTTCTTTGGAGCGCTTTCTGGAAGTGGGGTATCCGCTGCTAAGTCGGGTTGAAGTGATTCACATGCTGGACGGGCGAAAATTGGACTCGTTGGTGCTGGGGAACAGCATCGACTACCGCACCCGACCCATTGATCATCGTGACTTGATATTTCCCTTGTCCTTCCCCCCGGATTCTATTTCCACCGTTTACCTGAAAGTGCAAGGCGGTAACGGCCTGCAGGTGCCTTTGGCGTTGTGGGAAGCGTCCCGTTTCTGGCAAGCCGATCAAAGCCGGTTATCCTGGATTAACCTGTACTATGGTTTGATGTTGGCCATGATTCTCTATAATCTGTTTTTGGTGTGGGGAATTCGGGATGTTGCCTATCTTTATTATGTCTGTGCCATGGCATCAGTATTGATTTTTCAAACCATTCTCCATGGGACTGCTTTTCAGTTCCTGTGGCCTGACAGCCCGCAATGGAACGCGGTGAGCATCGCCTTCTTTATCCCGATCGTCACCGGTTGCGCCAACCTGTTTTCCAACAAAATGCTTCGTATTCAGCAGGTGTCCCCCGGATTATACCGTTTGGTTTTGCTGCAGATTTTTTCGGCTCCGGTTTTGGCCATCGCCAGCCTGGTTTTTCCATACCAGTATGTGGTCCCTGTCTCTACGTTTATGACCGCCATCAGTGCCACCACCATAGCTTATCTGGGGATAAGGCACTGGGCTCAGTACGCCATGGATGCGCGAATATTTACCGTTGCCTGGAATATATTTCTGCTCGGAACGGTGGGGATGGCGCTGAGCAAATTTTCCCTGCTGCCCTACAACTGGTTTACGCATAATCTGGTGCAGATCGGCTCAGCCATCGAAACAGTGCTGTTGTCTCTGGCTCTGGCTGCCCGCATCAATCGGTTGCGGGAAGACCGCCTGACGCTGGAGAAAAATCAATTGCTGGCGCGGGAAAATGAGATCAAGTCTGAAAAGGAATTAATGGAGGCCAAGTACGAGAGTAAAGCCAAGAGTGATTTTCTGGCCGTCATGAGCCACGAGATTCGAACACCGATGAACGGCGTGCTGGGCGTCCTGGACTTGATGAAGGACACGCCGCTCAACCCGGAACAATCCCGTATGATCGGAACCATCGAAAGTTCAGGCCGACTGCTGCTTAATATTCTCAATGATATTCTGGATATCAGTAAGATTGAATCGGGTCATCTGGATCTCGAAACCATTCCCATGTCCTTACACCAAATTATCAATGATGCAGTGACGATCTATGATGCTTCCGCGCGACAAAAGCAACTGGTGGTGGCTTCATTTGTAAGCCCATCCATCAGGAGTCCGCTGTTAGGGGACCCCACCCGCATCAAGCAGGTGATTTTCAACCTGGTGGGTAATGCGATCAAGTTCACCGAGCAAGGTCATGTCTTTGTACGAGTCAACTGCGTGGCGGAAGGCGGCGATTATCAAAAAATCCGTATTGAAGTGCTGGACTCCGGGATTGGCATGTCCGAAATCCAGCAGAGCAAGCTGTTTCAATCATTCAGTCAGGGTGATAGCTCCACCAGTAGAAAATTCGGAGGTACCGGACTGGGTTTGGCGATCAGCAAACGGTTGGTGGAGGCCATGGGGGGCCAAATCGGTGTCACCAGTCAACCCGGCAATGGTAGTGCGTTTTGGCTTGAACTGACTCTGGGGGTGGCTCAGAACGCCGCCGCTATTCAGGTTGAAGCTAAAGAGAGTGTATCCGCTTTGATTGACTATGGCCCTTTGGCGTCATTTCTGCGTGAGTGCCTCAACGGGGAAGGCGTACCGGTGGACACGTTGTCGGTGTCAGGGCACCACCAAAGCAATTCCGTCAGGGTGGTTTGCGAGAACGGCAGTGCGGTCTGTTCGGTTGGTCAGGAGTCCGCTTCACGCTCCTTTGATTCGCCGTTTAACATCAACGCCTGGCTCGGTTGGGAGCCCGCTCCCGCGGTTTCACCGGTTGCTCATCAATCAGCAGGTTCGTCAGTGCGGGTGAAAAATCTGCGGGTGCTGGTGGCAGAAGATAATGCCGTGAACCAAATGGTGATCAGAGAGCTTCTGAAACCTTTGGTCGCCCATCTGGACTTGGCCAGTAACGGGGTGGAGGCCATTCACCTTTTCAGTAAATCCGGCGCTTCCTATGATTATGTGCTGATGGATTGTGAGATGCCTGAAATGGATGGTTATGAGGCCACGCGACGCATTCGGGCGTATGAGAGGAAGCATGGTATGCGCCCGGTAAAAATTGTGGCACTTACCGCCCATGCATTCGAAGAATTCAAAGACAAAGCTTTCAAGGCCGGTATGAATGCGCACCTGCCCAAACCCCTGACCAGGGCTCTGCTGACGTCTTTTTTCATCGAGGATGATTTGATCGGGGCGGGTCAGAAGCAGGCGGGTTGATACGAAAAGCCCCACGTTTGTGGGGCATGAGCATTGTTTCAGAGATCTTTGCAGTTTTCAGAAATGTACTTTTCCACTTCTTTCATCCTGGCCTTGATCTCTTCTTCGCCCAGATAGCGAATTTCGCCGTCGGCGCCGGTTTCCTTAACCCGGCGATTGGCTTTTAACTGCGCAAGGTTTTGGCGCTGGATTTTACAGTTGTTGGCCATGATTTCTCGATTCTTCTGATCCAGCTCTGCTTCTTCTTTGGGTGCCTGCCCGGCGGCCTCCGCTGCTTTACGTTTTTCCTCGAGCTTTTCAATGGCCTGTTCCTGGTCGCTGGATGCGCCGGTTTTTACATTCACCACAGCTGCCGTTTCGGTATCCGGTGGGTTCTCCCCATAATGAGTCACGCCCTGCGAGTCTACCCATTTATAGAATTTACCCGCGTGGCTGGCTGGTGAGAGCAGCAGGGTCAAGCACAGTGCTGACAGCAGCAGTAATGGTTTTTTTATCATGGCGTTGCTCTAATCTGTGAAGTAACTACTCTAACTATAGCTGGTTAGGCGCCGTGTTCGCATGAATTCGCGCTCATTTTGTGAATTCATCAACGCTATTGGGGAAGTATAGGTGAATCCGCTCTAAGTTCATGGTTTTCCACATAAAGATACTCTATTGACAAAAATTACATCCGTCGTCAAGATATGCGGCTCACTGAGGTGGGTGCAGATCGCCGGGAGATACCTGACCGATCTGCGCTAGAGCGAGAGTATCGCCACATTTAGGCAGGCCCCGCGTACCGGCTTTCCTGCCATACCCCGTCGATCTCGCTAGATAAATCATAGGCTTAACAGCGTATGAGGTAATTGGGCCAAAACCCCCGTGCCCTGATTGCCAAGCTAGCTTTGACCCACAGGCCGCTCCGATTGATGAGTAAATCAATGGGGTGGAACTGACATTCATGACTTTAATTGGTTTGTAACAGGCTTGGGCAAGGGCGGATCAGCCATTGGGGCTGATGCTGATTGCTCAGGATTAAGGTGTGAGATCGTGGAACTTCTTTCTGGTGCAGAAATGCTCGTCCGGGCTTTAAAGGACGAGGGAGTAGAGACAGTTTTCGGCTACCCAGGTGGTGCCGTACTGCATATATATGACGCGCTATTTCAGCAAAAAAGCATCAGCCACGTGTTGGTCCGCCACGAGCAGGCGGCAGCCCACATGGCGGATGCGTTTTCCCGAACCAGCGGTAAAACCGGCGTCTGCCTGGCTACCTCCGGCCCCGGCGCTACCAACACTGTGACCGGTATTGCCACCGCTTATATGGATTCCATTCCGATGGTAGTCATTACTGGCCAGGTCCAGTCGGACTGGATTGGCGATGACGCTTTCCAGGAAACCGATATTGTTGGGTGTACTCGTCCGATCGTGAAGCACAGCTTTATGGTCAAGAAGACCGAGGACATTCCGGCGACCATTAAAAAAGCCTTCTATATTGCCAGTACCGGACGACCTGGTCCTGTGCTGGTGGATATCCCCAAGGATCTGACTAACCCTGCGGTTACCTATGAGTACAATTACCCGTCCAAGGTGAAATTGCGCTCTTATAACGTGGTATCAAAAGGTCATTCGGGGCAGATTAAAAAAGCAGTTGATTTGCTGATGGCGGCCAAACGTCCCATTTTTTACACCGGTGGTGGTGTTATCCAGGGTAACTCAGCGGCGGAATTGACCGAGCTGGTGCGCAAGATGGGGTTCCCCTGTACCAATACCCTGATGGGGCTGGGTGGCTTCCCCGGCGATGATCCCTTGTTCCTCGGTATGCTGGGTATGCACGGTACCTATGAGGCCAACATGGCCATGCACCATGCAGATGTGGTGATGGCGATTGGTGCTCGCTTCGATGACCGCGTAACCAACCATACTTCCAAGTTCTGCCCTAACGCCAAAATTATCCACGTAGATGTGGATCCGGCGTCCATAGCCAAGAACATCCCGGTGGATATTCCCATCGTAGGTCCCGTTGACCAGGTTCTGAAAGAAATGCTGGAACAGCTGGAAAAAACCGATGAGAAGCCGGACCAGCAGGCCCTTGAAGCCTGGTGGAAACAGATTGATGCCTGGCGTGCTTATCATGGCCTGCGCTATGAAACCAAGCCCGACATTTTGAAACCGCAGGGCGTTATTGAGGAGCTGTATCGGGTTACCAATGGTGAAGCGATCATTACCTCCGACGTGGGCCAGCATCAGATGTTCGCGGCCCAGTATTACAAGTTCAAATATCCGCGCCAATGGATCAACTCCGGTGGTTTGGGCACCATGGGCTTCGGCCTGCCTGCGGCCATGGGCTGTCTGGTGGCTCGGCCCGATGCCACCGTCGCCTGCGTCACCGGTGAGGGCAGTATCCAGATGAACATCCAGGAGTTGTCCACCTGCCTGCAGTACAACTTCCCGGTGAAAATCATCAACCTCAATAACCAGTCCCTGGGTATGGTTCGCCAGTGGCAGGATATGCAGTATCAGGGCCGTCATTCCAGCTCCACTTATGAGGAATCCCTGCCGGACTTTATCAAGCTGGCGGAAGCGTACGGTCATGTGGGCATGCGTGTCACCAAGCCTGAAGAGTTGGAAGGTGCCATGAAAGAAGCCTTCGCTCTCAAGGATCGACTGGTGTTCATGGATATCTCGGTGGATCCCTCCGAGCACGTATACCCAATGCAGATTAAAGATGGCTCCATGCGCGACATGTGGCTGAGCAAAACGGAGCGTACCTGATCATGCGACGAATTATCTCTATCCTGATGGAAAACGAACCAGGTGCATTGTCGCGGGTTGTGGGCCTGTTCTCGCAGCGTGGTTACAACATTGAAACGTTGACGGTGGCGCCCACCAATGATCCCACTTTGTCACGCTTGACGCTTACCACCAGTGGCTCTGATCGCACCATCGAACAGATCACCAAGCAGCTGAATAAGTTGATCGAAGTCGTGAAGCTGGTGGATCTCAGTGAAGGGGCCCACATCGAGCGTGAGCTTATGTTGGTCAAGTTAAAAGCCACTGGTGCACAGCGTGCTGAAATCAAGCGCACGGCGGATATTTTCCGTGGACAGATTGTGGATGTCACCAGCTCCGTGTACACGGTTCAGTTGGCCGGAGCCAGCGACAAGCTGGATGCCTTTCTGGAATCGGTAGGCGATGCCTCCATTCTGGAAGTTGTGCGTTCCGGTGTGTCCGGCATTGCCCGTGGCGATAAGGTGCTGGCGTTATAAGCCGGCGAACGAAGTTACTCATTACATTATTACGAAGATAGCATTTACATATAGAGGAAGACCCATGCAAGTTTATTACGACAAAGATTGCGACCTTTCCATTATCCAGGGCAAGAAAGTTGCGATCATCGGTTACGGCTCACAAGGCCATGCGCACGCTAACAACCTGAAAGATTCCGGCGTTGAAGTTGTCGTGGCTTTGCGTGAAGGTTCTGCATCTGCGGCCAAGGCTGAAGCGGCTGGTCTGAGCGTTAAAGCGGTACCTGAAGCCGTTCAGTGGGCGGATCTGATCATGATCCTGACCCCTGATGAATTCCAGGCGCAACTGTACAAGACCGAAATCGAGCCAAACCTGAAGCAGGGTGCAACCCTGGCCTTCGCGCACGGTTTTGCCATTCATTACAATCAGGTTGTTCCCCGCGCAGATCTCGATGTCATCATGGTTGCCCCTAAAGCGCCTGGGCACACTGTTCGCTCTGAATTCGTAAAAGGCGGTGGTATTCCTGACCTGATCGCGATCTATCAGGATGCTTCTGGTAATGCCAAGAACGTAGCCCTGTCCTACGCCTGTGGCGTGGGTGGCGGTCGTACCGGCATCATCGAAACCACCTTCAAAGACGAAACTGAAACAGACCTGTTTGGTGAGCAAGCCGTATTGTGCGGTGGTGCGGTTGAGCTGGTGAAAGCCGGTTTTGAGACGTTGGTGGAAGCAGGTTATGCGCCTGAAATGGCTTACTTCGAGTGTCTGCACGAACTGAAGCTGATCGTGGATCTGATGTATGAAGGCGGTATCGCCAACATGAACTACTCCATCTCCAACAATGCGGAGTATGGTGAGTATGTGACGGGTCCGGAAGTAATCAATGATCAGTCCCGTGCAGCCATGCGTAATGCACTGAAGCGCATTCAGGATGGTGAGTATGCCAAAATGTTCATCTCTGAAGGTGCTCACA
Source organism: Pseudomonadales bacterium (assembly GCA_002708905.1). Taxonomy (GTDB): domain Bacteria; phylum Pseudomonadota; class Gammaproteobacteria; order Pseudomonadales; family Ketobacteraceae; genus Ketobacter. The sequence goes on from PAPM01000045.1 coordinate 57,756, forward strand.
ACTACCCATCCATGACTGCTTACCGTCGCAACAACGCCGCTCACCCCATCGAGCAGGTGGGCGCCAAGTTGCGCGAGATGATGCCCTGGATTCAAGCCAACAAGATCATCGATAAGTCCAAAAACTAATCGATCGTTGGTATGACAAAAGGCGCGGCATTAGCCGCGTTTTTTGTTTCTGGTCATCAAAATATTGTAATGTGGTTGCAAAATGGGCATTGGAACTCCACATTTAGCGGATAACGGAGCGAATCCTAAGGTGCGAACATGGTAGAGAAGGCCAACCAGAAGAAAGAACCGGAAGCAAAACCAGTTCAGTCGTCGGCGGGGAAAACAGAAGTGGAAACACCGCCCCACCAGGCTGAGCACGCAGAACAGTCTGAGTTCGAAGATTATGGCGTCACCTTTGAAGTCGTCGAAGGCGAAGAGTTGGTGGGTGGGAAAAAAATCCGCCGCAAGGGGGTGTACCTGTTGCCCAATCTGTTTACCACAGGGGCATTGTTCTCAGGGTTTTATGCCATCGTTGCCGCAATGAACGGCTTGTTTGAGCAATCTGCTATTGCCGTTTTTGTCGCGATGATTCTGGATGGTCTGGATGGCCGTGTCGCCCGTATGACCAATACCCAGAGCGAATTCGGCGCGCAATATGACAGCTTGTCGGACTGTATTTCCTTTGGCGTAGCACCTGCGCTCGTATCCTACGCTTGGTCACTTTCCAATCTTGGAAAAATTGGCTGGATGGTGGCGTTTGTATTTGCGGCCTGTGCTGCACTGCGTCTTGCCCGCTTCAATGTTCAGATTGATACTGCGGATAAGCGTTATTTCACCGGCTTGCCCAGTCCCGCTGCAGCTGCTGTGGTAGCGGGTATGGTGTGGTTCGGAACAGAAAATGGCTTTGATGGCAAAGCCGTAGCGGGAATTGCTGCATTGCTGACAGCCTTTGCTGCCGTCATGATGGTAAGCAATGTAAAGTACAACAGTTTCAAAGAGTTGGACTTTAAAGGCCGGGTACCCTTTGTTGCGATTCTGGTGGTGGTGTTGGTGCTGGCGGTAGTGGCCTCCTATCCTGCTGGCATGCTGCTGGCCATATTTCTGATTTACGCTCTCAGTGGGCCACTTTTGATCTTCAAACGAAAAAAATGAAACATCCCCGGAGCTGCGGCATCTAATCTTTAACGGATAGATGAGGGTTCCAAGATGTTGATCAAGTCTCAGGATAAAACCGAGCCAAAATCCTATGAAATTACCCCCGAGACCCGCTATTGGTCTCGGCGAGACTGGCTGAAATCAGTAGGAATCATGGGGGCCGGGTTGGCTGCTCTGAACGCTGCCCCATCATTCGCGCTTGCGCAGGATCCCAATTGGCAGGCGATGCTATTGGATAAGTTGTCCAACCGCAGCAAGTGGCCTCATTCCACAAAGGAAACCCCAACGCCCTACAAAGATGTTGTTACCTACAACAATTTCTATGAATTCGGCACCGGCAAAGATGACCCGGTCAAGAACAGCCAGGATTTCAGGGTGGACCCCTGGCGGGTCAAGGTGGAAGGTGAAGTCGGTAAGCCTGGGAACTACACCCTTGAGGACATTTTTCGCCCCCATGCTCTTGAAGACAGAATCTACCGCTTTCGTTGTGTTGAGGCCTGGTCGATGGTGGTCCCCTGGGTTGGGTTTCCACTGGCAGATCTGTTGAAGCGATTTGAACCTACCTCCAAAGCCAAATATGTTCGCTTTGAAACGCTGGTGGATCCGGATCGTTTTCCCGCGCAACGCTTTGGGCGCTCTACCATCCCTTGGCCCTACGTGGAAGGCCTGCGCATGGACGAAGCCATGCACCCGCTGACCCTGATGGTGGTTGGGGTTTACGGTAAAGCCTTGTTGCCGCAGAGCGGCGCCCCGCTGCGCTTAATGGTTCCATGGAAATACGGCTTCAAGAGCATTAAATCCATTGTCAAAATTCAATTTGTTGAGAAAGAACCCAAGTCCACCTGGCAGCAGTTGGCCTCTCAGGAGTACGGTTTCTTTGCCAACGTGAATCCGGAAGTGGATCATCCGCGCTGGAGCCAGAAGCGGGAGCGACGCCTGCCCAACAGCATCTGGGATCCGAACTGGATGCCAACCCAGAAATTCAATGGCTACGAAGAGCAGGTCGCGCCACTTTACGCTGGAATGAATCTGCGTACTAACTATTAACCGAGAGCCAAACCATGCTTCGAATTTTCGTCCACGTGGGCTCCTTATTGCCACTGGCTTGGTTGAGCTATTTGGTATTCAGCGGACATATCGGGGCTGATCCCGCTGAGAAAATTGTCAGGGAGTTGGGCCTTTACGGCGCGTGTTTCCTGTGGGGCAGTCTCGCTATGACGCCATTGCGCTTGTTGACGGGGAAACCTCAATGGATAGCCTATCGGCGAGCGCTTGGTCTGTGGGCGTTTGCCTATCTGAGTCTGCATTTGTTGGCGTTTGTTGTGATTTGGGCCGGGTTGGATTGGGGGATTGTGGTTGAGGAAGTCACCAAGCGCCCTTACGTTTACATTGGATTGCTTGGTTGGCTGCTGCTGGTGCCACTTGCTTTTACCTCAACCCGAGCTACTCGACGCCGGCTTGGTCGGCGTTGGTTGACCCTGCATAAGCTGGTTTACCTTGTCGCCGTGTTGGGCTTGATCCATATGGCCTGGATTGCCAAGCTGGACTACCTGCAAGTATTGGTGTTCGCCCTGATATTGTCGTTGCTCTTTATCTGCCGCCGAATCTTCAAATCAAAATAATTCGGCAAAATTCAGACAGCGTTCTACACTCATTCTCACCCCTGCAAATTATGCTTGATTTTCCTGCAGATGAGGTTTTCTGCGGGCTGCAGGCGAGGGCTTTCTCCGGGCTTGAATGGCTCTGGAAATGCAAGCATAAGATGTTGAAATTTTGATGAAAAAAGCGTTGACGTAGTAATTGAGATGCCTATAATGCGCACCACTTCGACGGGATAGGCGCTCAGAGATGAGGCAGCCAGGCTGTAGAAGGACGCAA
>PAPM01000046.1 GCA_002708905.1 Pseudomonadales bacterium
CTCCTCGTGGTGGACAGGATGTTTAATCCGCTCCCTAGGGGACTCGAACCCCTGTTACCGCCGTGAAAGGGCGGTGTCCTAGGCCACTAGACGAAGGGGACGCATCCAACACTTCGCTCTGTGCTGAGGCGCGCATTTTATGGACGAACCCAAATCCCGTCAAGACATTTTTTTGAAATAATTCAAAATCATCCATGTAAACATAAAGCTATACATCAGCGCTGCCATTCGCATTTCCGGCACATCTTGTACTAGGATACAGAGACCCAAACAAGGAATAACAATAATGAAGAAACTGATTCTGGGCCTGGTTTTGCTGATGGTAGCAGCAGCCGGGATTCTCATCCTGATACCTTCTCCCATTGATGCTGTGGCGTATTATCCACCCTCGCCGCCAGAGCTCACCGGGCCACTGGCGGTAAACCAGGCACTGGATCAGATTGAAGTGCTGGCGACGGACAGCATTCACGGAGCTGAAGATGTGGACGTAGACCGCTTGGGACATATTTACGGCGCAACCGAAGACGGTGCCATCATGCGGGTAAACACAGACGGCACCCTTGAAACCCTGGCTCAAACCGGAGGCCGCCCACTGGGCCTGCACTGGGATGCCCAGGGCAATCTGATTATCTGTGATGCGTTTAAAGGACTGCTTTCCCTGTCCCCCCAGGGCACACTGAAAACACTGCTCACGGAAGTGGATGGGCAACCTTTGGTATTTACCGATGATCTGGAGATCGCAGCAGACGGCACTATCTATTTCACCGATGCCAGTACCAGGTTCGATCAGAAGCATTACATCCTGGATATGCTGGAAGCCCGCCCCTGGGGCAGACTGATAGCCTATACCCCCGCAACCGGTGCAACAAAAACCCTGCTGCAGGGGCTTTACTTTGCCAATGGCGTAGCCGTTTCCAGCAACCAGGATTTCGTCCTGGTGAACGAGACCTATCGCTACCGCATTACCCGTTACTGGATTAGCGGTCCCAAACAGGGGCAATCCGATATTTTCATCGACAACCTGCCCGGGTTCCCTGACGGCGTGTCCAGCAGCGGTCGAGGCACCTTTTGGGTGGCCCTGCCCACAGTCCGTAACCGGCAAGCGGACAGCATGCACCCCTACCCGCTGGTTAAAAATATCGTGGCCAAACTGCCGGACTTTGCCCGCCCCCAACCACAACCCTATGGACTCATACTGGAGCTGGACGAGCAAGGCAATATCCTGCGCAGCCTTCACGACCCGGAGGGAGACAACTTCCCCATTATCACATCCGTACAGGAGTCCCACGGCAAGTTGTACCTGGGTTCACTAACCAGCAGCGGTATCGGTGTACTTTCTTTGGCAGGAAGCGACAAACAGGAATAACAAAGCGCACTTTTGGAACGCTTGGTTACACCTATGGTGACAATGCGTGACTTCATTTACTCTGACCACAAAGACTAAAAGAGAAGCCTCATGTCTGAAACTAAAGAGTTTGATTCCTTTGCAAGTTTTTATCCCTTCTACCTTGCGGAACACAGCAACCAGACCTGCCGCCGCCTGCATTTTGTAGGCAGTACGCTCGTATTGATGTTGCTTGTCTACATCGTCATAACGGCCAGCTGGGCGTTCTTCCTTCTGTTACCGCTCGTTGGTTATGGTTTCGCCTGGATTGGGCATTTTTTCTTCGAGAAAAACAAGCCCGCGACCTTCACCTACCCCTGGTATAGCTTCATGGGCGACTGGGTAATGTACAAGGACATTCTGACCGGGAAAATTCGCTTTTAACTTAACCTAAATTGGTTCGCCAGCTTTTCCTTCCAAGTATCGCCTTTAACACCTGAATCAAGAATTTAGGTCTACACTTAACAAAATAGGATGGCTACCCGGCAAAGGATCACCATGTCAACAGAACTGATCGTAATCATGTCCATAGTGGGTGGCGCTGGTCTCATCGGCTTATTCTACATAAGCCATAGCATTGAGAAGCAACGGCGCCAACGGGCACTGCTTATCGCCAATCTTTCGGATTATGCGTTTCGCATGCAGCGTATACTGGACTCCATTCCTCCCGCCTATATGGGTAAGGACGTTCAACTGCTGCTGCTCGGTCAAATCAAAAAGCGGATGGAACGCCTGAAGGACATTGCGCCGGGCAACGACAAGTTCCGCAAAAAACTGGATTCCGCCAACGCCCAAATTGCCGAAGTGACCGCTTCCACCGCCCCTCAAACCAAGCCCCAGTTAAAAAGCCCGGAAGAAGCCAACGAAATTCGTACTCAGCTGCAGGATCTGAGCAAGATAATTGAAAACTTCGCCCAGAACAAAGTTGTCTCAGTAGAGGATGCCCGTCGTTATCTGGCGTATCTGCAGGCCAGTTTTGTTGATGCCAACCTCAATTATCTTCTGCAAATGGCGGAAAACTCCCGCAAAGAGAACAAGCCGAAGTTGGCCATATTGAATTATGAAAAAGCCATGACCGAGATGAAGAAGCGCAATCAAAAAGGCGCGTACAAGGAACGCCTGGAACAGATTGCCGCCATCATTAATGAACTCAAAATCGAAGCAGGCCAGAGCGTGGAAGAGGAAAGCGAAGAAGCCAACGAACTGACCCAGGCGATGAATGAGTTGATTGAGGAAGAAGACGCCTGGAAGAAAAAATATTTCTAAACTCTTTTAATCCCACCGGCGTTCACAGCAACCCCCGCAACTGATCACGCAACTCCATCAGTTTATTCGGAGTGGCATTGACACTGCACAGTAATTGCAACGGCACAACGCGAGCGCGCTCCTTCAGCTCGATACCATCCAACGACAGACGCACCAGCACTTCCCGCTCGTCATGACGTGAACGCTCCCGGTGAATCAGGCCATTGCCTTCCAGGCGCTTAAGCAGGGGCGTCAGTGTACCGCTGTCCAGCATTAATCTTTCACCGATGAATTTTACCGAGACGCCCTCCGGGTACTGGGGATCAGGGAGCGCTTCCCACAGTACCAGCATTACCAGATACTGGGGATACGTGAGTCCCAATTCATCCAGCAATGGCCGATACTGTGCAATCACCTTCCTGGACAATGCATACAGCACAAAGCAAAACTGGTTATCCAGCTTTAACGCTTCGTCAATATCATCTGCAATGCTCAAAAGTAGTGCTCCAATCAGGCCAGCAGTTTACGCACTTCAGATTCAATTTGTTTCGGTGTGTCCTTGGGAGCAAAGCGTTGCACCACCTTTCCGTTCTGATCGATCAGGAACTTGGTAAAATTCCATTTGATGGCCTGGGTTCCCAACAAACCCGGAGCCTGCTCTTTCAGGTGTTTAAACAACGGGTGGGCATCATCCCCGTTCACCTCCACCTTCTGGAACATGGGGAAACTCACCCCATAATTCAGTTCACAAAATTCACTTATCTGCTCATTGCTGCCGGGGTCCTGCTTGCCGAATTGGTTACAGGGGAATCCCAGGATTTCCAGCCCACTGTCCTTGTACTTTTCGTACATCTCTTCCAATCCCTTGAACTGGGGGGTAAAGCCACATTTACTTGCAGTGTTCACCACCAACAAAACCTTGCCCTTGAATTCGGACAGTGGGATTTCTTTTCCCTGCATCGTGACCGCTGAAAATTCGTGTACACCACTCATACCTGTTCTCCCAATGACATTAGTAAGCGCTGAATATGAGCGGGCAGATTATCACAGAAATTAAATTGTGCGCAATTTAATTTCTCACAAACATAGTGCCTTTGGGCCGTGCGCAGTTCACAGTTTTCCACAATATCTGTGGATAACTCTGTTGATACATTATGTAAAAATTCGTAAAAGACCCTCATTGTGCACGCCCCAACAAACTGGTTATTTTTTGAACAGTCATATTTCATCCACATTTCAGCAACTTATCTGACAATCTGCACCAATTCGAGTCAGAACCGATATTTAGCGGCATAGAGAGGTAGTCTCCACTAACTGTGTACAAATTAAGTGCGTATAAAAAAGCGCCGAATCAGCTTAGTGCACAAATAAAAGGGGAGAAAATATAGATGGGCGCCTGTTAACAATTTGTAGTTATAACAGGCGCATCTTAGGCAATCCGGTTGTTAATAACTATTCTTGACCGTTTTCATGAAACTCAAGTGCAACGGAATTAAGGCAGTAGCGCAGCCCGGTAGGCGGCGGCCCATCCGGAAAAACATGGCCCAAATGGGCATCACAGGCAGCGCATCGAATTTCGGTCCGGACCATACCGTGACTGGTATCCCGATGTTCCACGATCACTTCACTGTCAACCGGCTTAAAAAAACTGGGCCAACCGGAACCGGAATCGTACTTTGTCTCAGACAGAAATAAAGGAGCGTCACAGCAGGCACAGTGGTACTGCCCCACCCCCTTATGATCCCAGTACTTTCCGGTAAAGGCCCTTTCGGTTCCTGCCAGTCGACAAACGGCAAAGGCTTCCTCCGACAAACTCTGCTTCCACTCTTCGTCGGTTTTTTTCACCCGTTTAACCACACTCCACACCTCGCGATTAAAGTACATTAAAAACAACCGGTTTTCGTATAAACTTACCGGTCCTTGTAAGCTGCTATGCTTGCATACTATGAACCTTTTTCTTCCCAATGAATAGAAGCCGAGCGAGGCAAGAGTTTGTCTTTATGAAGCCAGTGTTGAAGTCCAGCAAATTACACAATGTATGTTACGACATCCGGGGCCCGGTACTGGATGAGGCGCGTCGCCTGGAAGAAGAAGGACACCGGGTACTCAAACTCAACATTGGCAACCCCGCACCCTTTGGCCTCATGGCCCCTGAAGAAATCATCCAGGATGTGATCTACCAGCTACCGGACGGCTCCGGTTACAGTGATTCAAAAGGTTTGTTCGCGGGCCGCAAAGCCGTCATGCAGTACTATCAGGCCCGCGGCATTGAAGACGTACAGATCGAAGATATTTTCCTGGGCAACGGCGTCAGTGAATTGATTGTCATGTCCATGCAGGCGCTGCTGAACAACGGTGACCAGGTTCTGATTCCGGCACCGGACTACCCACTGTGGACGGCGGCAGTGAGCCTGTCGGGTGGTACGCCGGTGCACTACCTGTGCAACGAACAGTCGGAATGGTTTCCTGATCTGGCCGATATCCGCAGCAAAATCACCGATAAAACCCGGGCCATCGTCATCATCAACCCCAATAACCCAACGGGTGCCGTATACCCCAAGGAAATTCTTGAGGGGTTGATCGAGATCGCGCGGGAACACAAGTTGATCGTATTCTCCGACGAGATCTACGACAAAATCCTGTATGACGATGCCGAGCATACCTGCACTGCGTCTCTTGCCAATGACCTGGTGTTCATCACCTTCAACGGCTTGTCCAAGACCTATCGCGTGGCGGGTTATCGCGCCGGCTGGATGGTGGTGAGTGGCAACAAGTACGCCGCCAGGGATTATCTCGAAGGCATCACCATGCTGGCGTCCATGCGACTGTGCGCCAACGTGCCCGGACAGCTGGCTATCCAAACCGCTCTGGGCGGGTATCAGAGTATTTACGAGCTTACCAAGCCCGAAGGCCGGCTGTACCGCCAGCGGGATTTAGCCCATTCGATGCTGTGCGATATTCCCGGGGTCAGCTGCGTCAAACCCAAGGGCGCCCTGTATCTGTTTCCGCGCCTGGACCCGAATATTTACCCAATCCAGGATGACCAAAAGTTAGTGCTGGATCTGCTGATTCAGGAAAAGATTTTACTGGTGCAGGGTACCGGCTTTAACTGGCCGGACCCGGATCATTTGCGGCTGGTGTTCCTGCCCCGGGAGGAAGACCTGAAGGTGGCACTGGAAAAAATGGCTGAATTCCTGGATCGCCTGCGAACTGACCTGAAGAGCTGACCTGAAGAGCTAACCTGAAGAGCTAACCTGAAGAGCTAACCATGGCGGATTTGAACATACTGGACTTCTATAAGGATACGGCGCTTATATTAATGAGCCTGCAGCGGGTATTTCCCCGCAAGATGGACCTGTTTGTAGAGGATTTTATCGGGCCTGATCAGGTGGATGAATTCGGGCTGCATACCAAACGTCACGAAGCCTGCTTCGGCGCCATGCTCTGGTTGGCTGAGGAAGGATACCTCAAATATGGAGCCACCATACGCCAGGAAGGTGTTGATCAGGCTTACCTCACTTCGAGGGGCCTGATCAAGCTGACCACGATCGTCACTGCACCGCTGACAGAAAGCAATTTGGAGGATGTACCCTCTTTTGAGGCCCAGGAACGCCTGACCATGATTGAGCACATGCGCCGGGCCATTAATTCGCAGTCATCTGAGCAGGTGACCCAGGTCATGCGGGCTTTCTTCAACGAGCTCCAGTCAAACCGCGATTAAAGGGAGTGGCAGATTACCGGTTGAGAACGCCCTTTCACCTGGCTTAGACCCATCTGAGTGGTTTGCCCTGCCAAGTCGTTGGGCAGACGCGCCTTCACATCATCACTCACAAGAATCGTAGTACCAAATTCCTTGTTCAAATGCTCCAGGCGGGCTGCAACATTCACCGTATCGCCGATCACCGCGTATTTCATCCGGGTCTTGGAACCCAGATTGCCGGCCACCACGGCGCCGGTGTGCAGACCGATCCGACACTCAATATGATCCACCCCCAATGCCTGCCAGCGCTGGGCCAAGCCATCCGACTGCCATTGTTTGTTCAAAGCCTCCAGCGCATCCCGCATGGCCAGGGCACAGCGGGTCGCCTTTTCCGCATGGTCCGGCGTCGCCTGGGGCGCTCCGAACACCGCCAGAATGCCATCCCCCAGAAACTCGATCACGCAGCCTTTGTGTTGGTCAATGATGCTGTTCATCACCCCCAGGTATTCATTCAGCATGGACACCATTTGCAGGGGAGAGAGGCGTTCGCTGATGGTGGTGTAGTCCTTCAAGTCACAAAACAGAACCGTTACCACCACCTCTTCACCACCCAGGTCGATCTTCTGCTCCTGGGACAACACGGAACGCGCCACATCTTCACTCAGGTAACGGCCGAACAAATCCCGCAGGGTCTGGCGCTCTTTCAATTCATCCGCCATTTTGTCGAAATACTTACCCAACAGGCCGAACTCGTCCTCTCGCCGCATATGCATACGCACATCCAGGTTGCCCTGAGCAACGGCACCGGTGCCCTGAATCAGGCGCCCCAAGGGCTCCCGGATACTGCGGGACACTACCCATGACACCAAAGCAATCACCAGAAAAGACACCACAAAGATAATGCTGGAGGCCATCAACACCCGGTTTTCCACCATATTGAGCCGCTCAGCCTTAACATCCACCCCCACCAGGGCAATGGCTTTACCATCACTGGTGCGCAACGGTGCATAGGCAGACAGGGTGTAACCGAATTCATCCCGATAGGGCATATCCTCGACCGAAGGCCGCGAGAACCCCTTCAGCATGATCGGTGTGTCTTCGGCGGAATAGAACTGGCCCGGTTCTCCCTGCAGTTCGCCCTTCGCGTAATCCACAAAGAAGTAGAGTTCGGTGGGTACATCAGAAGGCCGCAGGATATAGATCGAATCAATGTCCTTGTCGCGCTCGGCCATCGCCTCGAACTGGGCGTGAATCCCTTGGTGAAAGGGCGTCAGAGCGGTGGACTTCAAGTCAAAGGTGGCAATGCGGTCCGCATCAATGGTGGCGGCCAGACTGGTGGACAGGGTCAGCAACCGCTGCTGCAGAGAGTCAATTTCCGACTTGGACCAAAGGTTGTAAAACAGGTAAACCAAAACCGCCAATGTGAGGATGACCACACTGCCGTAAAGCAGTGTCAGGCGGAAATGAAAACGGTGGAAAGAGCGGATCTCGCGGATAGGATCACTAAACGCCAGGGGAGCCTCGGCAACCAATACGTCGCTTTGGGATTCGCGCATCAAAACCGGCGCCTCCGAAGTTGACCAGATGCGCCTTTTGACGGGGCTTGCTTTTGCTTGTTCTCGTGTTTCGCTCATTAGCTGATGCCACGTTAGTATTGGCGATTTACCTGCTTAACAGCTTCAAGCCGACAGGAAGGGCTTCACCAAAAACGAGTTTACTCTCCTGGTCGTCCAGTGCGAGCTTCTGTTCCACCATGGTTTGCCATAGGGCTGGCGCCTTCGCCGCGCGCAGCTTTTCTATAATTGTAGACCTCAGGGCGCCTTTCACATCCCGGGTGCGGTCTCCGGTCTTACGAGCGATCATCACGGCAGCAAATGCTGCATTGCTGTTCTTCTTCCAATCCTGATTCAGCACCAGCTTAAACCACTTCTCGATTTTCTCCGGAGGAATCACCGTATCGACACCGGCGTGGAAAGGCTCCCTCGATGCCACCCGGCCCAGGGCCCACCAACTGGTTTGGGTTTCGCTGGATTTTTCCAGGCGCTTGGCCAACCAACCCGCCAGTTCGACTTTGGTGTCCACCGGCAAGCCTTCCAGGGAAGCCGCTAACCGTACCATATCCTCGTAGGATTTGTTCTTGATCTCGGTCTTAATTTTAAGATTGCGAGCTGATGCAGGGTTTATAAATTTACTGATTTCTTTATACAGCTTTTTCTGGGCACTTGCATCCAGCCCCCCGGCCGTTCGCCGCCAAAAGGTCCACCACTCTGCCCAGGACTGGTTTTCCTTCTCAAACTGCAAACCCTGTTGATACAAAGTCCAGGCCTGCTGTATGCGCCATTCGTCCGCCGGATAACCGAATCCCGGACGCAGACAGAACCCGGCCAGGTTGAACCACACCCGCTCATGGGCCTGGGAACGGCGACGCTTCTTGCGTCGGTCCCAGAGTTCATCAAACAGTGCCCGCGCCAGAGCAGTATCCCAGTCTTTGCGCTCGCCCAACAGCTTTTCGAGCTGCTGGCGCAGCTGTTTCACCGCATTCTTATCCGCATCCTTGTCGTTGGCGCCAAAAACCGCCTCTAAAGCCGCCACCGCCTCGGGAAACCGGGGTGGCAGAGTTTGCACCGGATGCTGACGCTGCAGGTCACGGCGCAACTGGAATTCCACCTGCCAGCGCTGGTCAGGGTCGGCAACCGCACGACACTGGATGTCCAGGGTACCGACTTCAGTTAGGCGCGTAACCAGGGAAACTTCCACTTCCGAGTTCTCATCACCGGCATCCAGCGCCGCCACCAGGGGCGGCAGTGGCTGGAAGCGTTCCTCTTCCAAATCCAGTTCGACTATTTCACCGGGAGTGAAAACACCGTCCCCCGAGTTTGCCACCAGGGAAAACTGAACCGGTTGATTCAGCTGCAAGGCGAAGCGCCGTTCCACCAAGGGCACTTCTTCCCCCTCCTCACTTCCCTTCGGCAGGATACAGACCCCCAACGGTGCATCGGCTTTCGATTCCACTTTCAAAAAGTAAGAACGGGCGGAGCCGCCGCCGATCCGCATTTGGTTGGTTGCGCGACTCAAGCCAAACGCCACCGCACCAAAGGCCACAGAGAGATGGGGATCCCGATTTTCCAGCACAGTGACCGGCTCTCCACGCCACCGGCTTAACAGGGCTTGCGCACGCTCGGACAACAACTTGCTGTTAAATACTCCCCCATTCATCAGCACCGCATCCGGTACCGCAGGTTCGCCTTCAAACTCCGAACCGGTCCGCCCATGAGCCTTGCGACAACCCTGCTCATGTTGGGTCAAAAACTGGGAAACGTACTTACTGACGGCCGGATCCGGCGCATAGGGCAAGCCGAACTCGACAATGGCACTGCTGCGCTTTGCCGGCAGTTCGCCCAAATTGATAAGAGGGAAAAAGCCGTCGAGAGCCAGCTCACGCACTTCCTGCTGACTGAACTGCGCGCTCTTGGCGCCGCCGATCAAACGGGACCCTCCGCCCAGCAATGTCACCTTGGCGGAGTCGGGAGCCTGCTCTCCCAACAGGGTTTCCTTGGCTATTCGGCTCTGCTGGATCAGTTGGCTGAGGCTGGCCGCACTCAGGGGTTTATTGCCCTGGGTAATGCGCTGTTCCGCCATTTTCGCCAATGCCAGATCGACGTTATCGCCACCGAGCATCCAGTGATCCCCCACGGCGATTCGATTCAAGTGCAGCTTGCCATCCTGATGCTGGACCTGAATCAGACTTAGGTCGGTGGTACCACCACCCACATCCAGCACCAGCAGCAATTGGATGCCGGCCAATGCGGCCTGCGCCTGGTCAGCGTGACGAAAATACCAGTCGTAACAAACGGCCTGGGGTTCTTCCAGCAAAGTAACTTGGGGCAGGCCCGCCAACTCAGCTGCCTGCAATGTTAGCGCACGGGCCGCTTCATCAAATGAGGCCGGCACGGTAATCACCAGGGTTTGCTGTTCAAGCGGAGCGTCCAGATGCTCGTGATTCCAAGCACAACGGATATGCAGCAGATAGGAGGCTGACGCCACCACGGGAGAAACTTTCTGCACGTCATCTGCGGCAGCCCAGGGCAATATCGCCGCTGAGCGATCCACCCGGCTGTGGGAAAGCCAACTCTTGGCACTGGCGATCTGGCGGCCTTCCACCTTGCTGCCCAACTCACGGGCATACTCACCCACCAGGTAAGGGATATCATCACCGGCAATGGCTTGCCTGGGCCAGGGTAATATCAGCTGCTCTTCTGGTAACTCTCCGGTTGCGGGGTGATAACGAAATGAAGGCAACAAAGGTCGTTTCGCCACTTCACCCGGACCAACCAACTGTTCAATTGCAAACAGTCTGGCCTCGGCTTCCCCGGCTCCCTGGGACAGATCGGCGTAGGACACCACCGTGTGGGTCGTACCCAAGTCGATCCCAACCAGATAACGACCTTTGTTTGCTTCCATCATTCAGGGTTCACTTCTACTTTCAATTAGCTGATCCAACTTCCGGCAAATCAAACATCCCGCACTTCAAATTCAACCTGCCAGCGCTGCTCTCCATCCCGGGGAATCGCTTCCAGGCACAGGGTACCCAGTTCGTTCACTCGGGCCGCCAGCCGAACCGCCACCACTTCTCCTGCCTGCCGTCCTGCGGAGGGTAATGAGGCTTGTATAGGGGGCAACTCTTCCAGCTCCGCTTCATCCCAGTAATCCAGCAACAAACCGCACTGATCATCGCGGCGCACAGTGGAACCAAAGAAACGGAACGTCACCGGCTCCCCAACCACCAGGCCGAATTCCTGCTGCGAGGGTGAGGTCTCGGTTCCCTCCTCCATCCCAAACGGTGCCACGCACAACGCCTGCAGTGGCGGCGGCATGCCGGGCACCGCCGGCATAGAGCTTTCGATTCCCACATAATAAGCGCTGGCCAAGCCGCCGCGGATGCGCACGCCATGGCCCTGCCGCACATATCCGTAGTAAGCTGCTCCCCGGGCTACTGCAAGATCCAGATCGGCGCCATCCAGTAATCGTGCCGGCTCCGCTCCGGCCTGCTGTAACCAGCCGTTTACCACTGATATCAGGCGCTGGGCCAGCTTGGGTGCTTTCAGTACGCCGCCGTTAAACAGTATGGCGGTTGGCTTGATGAAGTCCTGGGCGCTCCCGAAAAAATCCTGCGCGGCATTGGATTGTCGACACAGAAACGAGGCCAGATGACGGGTGACCCCGGCATCCTGGGCATAAGGCAAACCCATCTGGGTAAGCGCACCCCGGGGCTGCTGGCGAGGATGTTCCCCGATACCCACCTGCGGGAAGAAGCCGTCTACCAGGGTCTGTTCCACTTCGTCGCGGGTCAGTTCGGTGCGCAGGGTGCTGCCCAATAGTTTCGAGCCCCGGCTGGGTACCACCAACGGCACCGCCTGCACATCGCTGTCGCTAAGCAGTGCTTCCTTGGCATCACGACAACCGTGGGTCAGGGCCTGAATCTGCCAGGGTTGTAATGACTTGCCTTCAGCGTCCAGTTTCGCTTTGACGCGATAGGCCAGGGCCAGGTCCATGTTATCGCCGCCCAGCAGGATATGATCACCCACCGCAATCCGGTTCAATTCAAGATTGCCGTCGCTTTCGGTAACCGCCACCAGCGATAAATCGGTGGTACCGCCACCGATATCCACCACCAGCACCACGTCGCCGACGTTGACCTGGTCGCGCCAGCTGTCGCCACTTCTGTTTACCCAACTGTAAAGCGCTGCCTGAGGTTCTTCCAACAGAGTGAATCGATTCAGACCGACACTGCGAGCGGCTTCCGCTGTCAAGTCACGTGCCGCAGGATCGAACGATGCGGGAACCGTAAGCGTTATATCCTGCTGCTCAAGCGGTTGATCAGGAAAACGGTAATTCCATGCCGCTTTGAGATGAGCCAGATAAGCGGCAGACGCGGCTAACGGAGACGTCTTAACCACGTCATCCGGCGCGTTGAGAGGTAAAAAATCAGAGCGCCGATTCACGCCGCCGTGGCATAACCAGCTCTTGGCGCTGGCCACCAGACGTAGCGGGGTTTTTGCGCCCAAATGCCGGGCCACGTAGCCCACTAACTGAGGTGGACTCTGACCCCAGGGCAGGCTCAATTCGGCAGTAGAAACCTCAGCTTCATGGGCCTGATAGAGGAAAGACGGTAACTGGGGACGGGCTTCCACCACACCGGGCTGGGTGAGCTGCTCAATTTCCAACACCGCTTCCGCAGGATGATCAGTCTCCGCTGCCAGATCGACATAGGAGAGCACACTGTTGGTGGTACCCAGGTCGACGCCGACGCTGTAACGACTGCCTTCGCTCATAGCTCAACCTCAGCCGGTGCAATGATCCTGGGATCATGACCTTCTGCCAGCTTCGGCAGGTCCGCTTTGGTAACCTTCCAACCCCGATGCACCAGCACACCAGTGAATGGCGGCTCCCCCACAACATTGCCTGTAATGCGGTTTTCCGCGGGATTAAAACCGGCGGCGAGGGTAACGCGGGATTCTTCTTCCTCAGTACGTACAGGTGCCAGGGAAAAATACTGGTCCAGCAGTTTTTTACTGCCTTCATGCACCACCCGGGACACCGCACCGATTTCCGCATCACTGAAGCCTTTAAGATCCTCATTGAGAAAATCAATGAAACGGGCTTCCTGCTGCAGCAAGCCAAGCAATTGGAGCGCAGATTCCGGATCGTTGGATTTCAGCACCGGCGCAGGCTTCGGTTCCGGTGCGTCGGCGGCCTCTGCAGACGCTGTTTGAACAGGTTGCGCTTCTACAGGTTCGGAGCGCTTACTGCCGCCCCGCACCAGGGCTACTGCCAACAGGATCAGGCTCAGAGCCCCCAAAATAAGGTGCAATGCATCTATGGAGGTAGGCATTACCGGATTGAATTCCATCGCTTTCCACTCTTTGGTCAAAGGTCAATCGAACTGTGTAGACGCGGCCTATCCCATACGACCGCACGAAATGCCGCGCAGTTTACCATCTTGGGGGACAGGATAAAGACCACATTAAAATCGTCTTTTATGTTTAACAAAATAATGACATGATATGTCGGAATCTTTCCCACACCGAAAGGTCTAACGGACAGTTGGTCTTGCAATTCAAGCACTTGAAAATTGTCAGGCCGCCCAGATGTAGACAGCATTCGGATGAATTGTTCATTTACCTAGAGAGGTTAGAAAACCAGCCATGATGCGCATACTGTTGTTCCTTGGTACCAACCTGGCCGTGATTGCCGTAGCCAGTATCACCCTGAGTCTCTTGGGGGTACCTGGTTACTTGCAGCAGAACGGCACCAACATCGACCTGATGTCCTTGTTGATCTTCTGTGCAGTATTCGGTTTCGCCGGATCCTTCATTTCCCTGCTGTTGTCAAAAAAGATGGCAAAGTGGAGCTCCCGGGCTCAGGTCATAACCCAACCGCGCAACCACGCTGAGCAGTGGCTGCTGGAAACCGTGAGCGAGCTGTCCACCAAAGCGGGTATCAAAATGCCGGAAGTGGCGATCTTCCCGTCCCAGGTTTCCAACGCCTTTGCCACCGGATGGAATAAAAACGACGCCCTGGTGGCCGTCAGCGAAGGCCTGCTGCGGCGCTTTGACCGTGAAGAAGTACGGGCGGTACTGGCCCATGAGATCGGCCACGTGGCCAACGGCGATATGGTGACCCTGTCGCTTATCCAGGGCATCATGAACACGTTTGTTATGTTCTTTGCCCGTATCGCCGCCTTTGTAATCGACCAGTTCGCCCGCAATGACGAAGGCGAAGGCGGCCTGGGCATGTTCGGCCACATGGCGGTAGTATTTATCTTCGACATGATCTTCGGTATTCTGGCGAGCATTATCGTGATGTGGTTCTCTCGCTGGCGGGAATTCCGCGCCGATGCAGCGGGTGCGGACCTGGCAGGACGGGGCGCCATGATCCGGGCCCTGCAACGGTTAAAAGCCGAGATGGAAATGCCCAACGATTTGCCGGACACCATGGTGGCCTTCGGCATCCGCAGCGGAAAGGTGGCGAAACTGTTCTCCTCCCACCCCCCACTGGATGCCCGCATCGCCGCTCTGAGCAACGGCTTATCATCTAGCCACATCAAAGCGATCTAACCATAAAAGCCCGCCACCCGGCGGGCTTTTTTTATCCCCGCGGAGCATCTATGAAGTCGTTCTACCGCTGGGTCAACGATCACATTCTACCGAGTGAGATCAACACTTCTTCTTCCCCCAAAGACATCTCCCCCTCAGCCTACCAGCAACAGGACATCAGCGCCGGCGCACATGTGGTTGCGCTCAGCTTGACCAAAGCGGGCGATGCGCTGGCCGATGTAAAACTGATGTTACCCTGGCTGTTGCATACTCTGGGGGCACCCGTAGGGTTTATCGGTTGGCTGGTACCCCTGCGGGAAGCACTGGCGCTGCTGCCGCAACTATTGTTCGCCCACTGGATTGAGGGTTTGAGCAAACGCAAGGGATTGTGGAGTCTGGGGAGTGTGATTCAGGGGATCACCATTTTCCTCATGGGCTGTGTACCGCTGGCGAATGCCAAAGGCGAGACGGCAGGTTGGATCGTTCTGGGCTTGTTAACGCTGTTCAGCCTTGCCCGTTGCCTGTGCTCTATTGTGATCAAGGATGTACAAGGCAAGACAATCGATAAACAGCGCCGCGGTTCCGTCAGTGGGGTAGCCACTTCCATCGCCGGTGTTGGCGGAATCGCCTTTGCGGCGGCCCTGATGTTGGGCTGGCTCAGCGAGTCCAACCAGCTGGCGGTCAGCATCGTGCTGATGGTTGCCGGATGCCTGTGGCTGATTGCCGCCATGCACTATTGCGCGGTACCGGAGGAACCGGACGCGGAAGCAGTAAAGAAAACGTCCGGTGACCGACTGCTGCATCCTTTGATGAAATTATTGCAAGATCGTCATCTGGTGCGGTTTCTGATAACCCGCAGCCTGTTCATCAGCACCGCATTGGTTGCCCCTTTCTATGTCATCCTGGCCAACCAATACAGCGCCGGGAGTGTCACTGCCCTGGGCGTACTGATCCTGCTGACCGGTCTGGCCAATCTGCTTAGCGGTCGTTTTTGGGGATTGCTGTCCGATATCTCCAGCCGCCGGGTATTGGTGATTACCGGCGCCCTGTGCGGCATCCTGGCATTGCTGGTTAACGCCGGACTGCACTGGCAGCTTCCCTATGCCCAATCTCCCTGGTGGTATGGGGCAGTAATATTCGTACTTTATATCGGACATGCGGGAGTAAGACTTGGACGTACCACGTATTTAATGGACATGGCCAACGCCGGTAACCGGGCCAAGATGGTCGCCTTGAGCAACACCATCATCGGCATAGTGTTGCTGGCTGCCGGTTCCGCATTTGCGGTATTGGGTAACAGTAGCGTAGAACTCGCCATTCTGGTGCTGGGGATTACCTCCCTGTTGGCGGCCCTGATGGCATGGCGTTTACCTGAGGTCAGCCACGCTGGTCAAGCAGATTAACCTTCAACCGGGTATAAAACCGCATCTTCATAGCCGGTAATCACCGGCAGATAGCCGGTCAAGGCGCTGTTGAGATCGGCATCCCAGGTATCCACCAATAATGGGCGCCCTTCCAGTTCCTTTAGCTTGGTCTTGGTGGCAACAATGGTAATGTTGTCCAACCCGGTCTTTCGGATGACCAAAGGGCTGATCTGATGATTTCCCCGGCCAAAGATATGGCCCTGGCCACCGATCAGAGTAACAACGATTCTGGCCGGATAGCGTTCGAGCCATTCCAGAATATCCTGCTCCGTCACATCCATTTGCACGATCTCATGGTTCAACAGCAGATCCACCCCCAGCAGGGTTTTTTCCAGTCCCATTTCATCCGTAATGGCACGGGTGGTGGTGCCGGGCCCCAGAATGTAGAGGCACTCGTCTTCCATATCATCGATTACGTGGGCGGCCATTTCCTGCAATACCAGGGCTTCCACCTCCTTGCCACCACATTTCACGTGTTGCAGGTAGCGTTCCTCTGCCGGTACCAGCAGTTCTCCGTAATGACTGGCGCGCACCTGGCCATGGCGAAAGGCGTCTTCATCGATATCCCGCACCTCCATCTCCGCCAAGCTGACCAGCTGGCCCTTGATCATCTTGATGATGATCTCCGCCGCCCCTTTGGCATGAACAGCATAGACACCGGAGTGAATTTTTACGCCGGCAGGAATACCCAATACCGGTATCGAGGTGCCTACCGCACGGTGGATATCCCGTGCCGTACCGTCACCACCGGCAAACACCACCAGATCCACGCCCTGCTGCTGTAATGCCCGCGCCGCCTCGCAGGTATCCATAGGCCCGGTCGTATCCGGACTCTGACCACAAACCCTGGCGTTGAAACCCACCTCCTGCAGGCTGTCTTCACCCATCTGGCCACCCCAGCAATACCAGGTAATCTGATCGGCATAGGGTTTCAGTTCCTGCAGAAAGATACCCACTCTCTGCAAAGCCCTGGGTATGGCGCCGCGATTAAGTGCTTCGTCCACGATGGCTTCACCATCACTGCCCTTCAGGCCCACCGCCCCGCCGATCCCGGCCATGGGGTTCACTATCAATCCCAGTTTGATTTGATTCATAGAAATTCCGACTGACTACCGTTCTTATAGACTACGCTTGCTGGCAGTTTATCCCAGTCGCCGCTTGCCAGCATCCGAGGGGGCTAATGACCTGTTCTGACATGCCGAACACCGGCAAAACGTGCGACACTAGCCGACATTATGCTGATTTCACTGAACTACGCTATTTTTGCCCTGGCCATGTACCTGAGCCTGGATCTGTTTCGCCGTCCACGGCAATTTCGGGAGGCAGCCACACACATGGCGCTGTTTGCCATCGCTGCGTTATTAGGCGGCTTCGCCCACCACATGGAAGCGGAACAGGCCGCAGTGAACCGATTCATATTTGAGGTAAATCAGTTCCTGCCCGATCATTCCCAGGTCGGCTCATTCCACAATGTATTTTTGCGGGTATGGTTGGCGACGTTCTTCGCCATCGGGCTGACCGAATACTATTTTATGCGAATTTTCCTGCACCCGTTGTCCGAACGCTACGGTTTTCGCTGGGTCAAGAGCTGCCTGGTGATCTCACTGCTGGTGTTCTGCTGTGCATCCCTGCTGATCAGCCAATACTCCCTGGTGGTGGTGTTCCACCTGTTCACCCATATACTGGTGATCGGTTTTTCACTGTATCTGATATTTGTTCAGGGGCTGCGGCTGTTCTGGCAATTGATTGCCCTGGTGACACTGAACCTGGTTGCCGGGGGCGTCTGGTCAATGATGGCATTAGGCAGCCTGCCCACCGGCCCACTGCACTACAACGATTGGTATCACATCATCATTCTGGTGTTCCTGGTGTACCTGCACTGGGTCCTGACCAGGGGCGGGTTGGTGGAAGCACTGCATACACTATCGCCCCGACCGCATGCCAAAGAGTCTGCCAACCCGTCAGAGTTCAAGGCTCAAGCTGCAACCCCAATGCCTTCAGGCGATTGAATTCCAGAGGCGGCAGCACCGTCTGCAAATATTCGCGGCCACGCAAGCGGACTGTGCTGAATTCCCTTCTCACCCGATAATTTTTACGCAATGCGTCAAAGCCCAGCGCGCGTTTTTCCCGCGGCAGACGCAAACTGGTCCGCAAGCCGATGTCGTCTTCCCGAATATCGTAGACCCGCATCACAATGTCCCTTGCGGTGGTGGGCGTGGCTATCTGCTCACCCTGCACATCCAACAGCAGATTCAAGGTCGGATCGATCAGATCGGTTTCCTGCAAAAGAACATCCTGCCCCAGATGGCGGCACAGCGCCTGGTAGATCATCCAGGTTCCCCGAACTTTGCCGTCGTAGCTGTAACCGGCAATATGCGGGGTGGCAATGTCCACCTGACTGACAAGTTCAATATTAACGAAGGGTTCTCCCTCCCAGACATCCAACACTACAGAAAGATCGTACCGCTCGTCCAAAACCCGGCTCAGGGCCATGTTGTCCACCACCGGTCCACGGGCTGTATTGACCAACACAGCCCCCTGCACCATATCCCGCAAACGTTTCTCGTCAGCAAGATGGTGCGTGCTGTGCCGGCCCTCCTGAGTATAAGGAACGTGCAGTGTCACAATATCAGCCTGCCAGGCTTCATCCGGGCTCACCAGCCCGGCAACACCCTGCTCCTGCAACGGTGGATCACAGGCCAACACGCGCAATCCCAGCGCTTCGCATTGCGCCCGCAATCTTGAACCCACATTACCCAACCCAATGATGCCGATGGACTTGCCTTCCATGCTGAAGTCCCGAATGGATTCCAGCTCCAACAATGCTGCAATCACATACTCGACGACGGAGCGGGCGTTGCACCCCGGTGCGCTGGTGAACGCGATATTGTGCTCCGCCAGATATCTTTGATCGATGTGATCGACACCAATGGTGGCAGTGCCCACGAAACGCACTTTTGAGCCTGCCAGCAATGCTTCATTCACTTTAGTAATGGAACGAACAATCAACGCATCCGCATCAAGTACCTGTCCAGATTCCAGATGTCGACCCGGCAGTTTTACCACCTCAACCGCTTCACCGATCCGGCCAAAACAACGTTCGGCCATGGGAATATTTTCGTCCACCACTATCTTCATAAATGCTTCTTCACCGATCAGTGTATCTCTCGTAACTTAGTCTATCTCTCGCAATGATGCTTCCAGCGTCAGTTCCACCTGGCCAAGATAGCCTACACCGAACAGGTTAAAGTGATTCAGCCAATGATACAGGTCATACAGTTTGCTGCGCACTTCATGTCCATCTTGCTGTGGAATGTGTTCATGATAGGCATCATAGAATGCTTGCCCCGGCGCCCCGAACATTCGGCTCATGGCCAGATCCGTTTCGCCATCACCAAAGTAAACGGCTGGATCAAACAGGGTTGGAACACCGGTATCGTCCACAGCCATGTTTCCACTCCAGAGATCCCCGTGTAATAGCGATGCCCTGGGTTGGTAGCGTTGCATGGCAACAGGAATAATTTCGATAAGACGATCCAGGTCCTTCAACAATGGCAATCGCATGCCTTTCATCTGCGCCAGTTTACGCTGCGGCAGCAACCGGTTCTCACAATAAAATTCCCACCAATCAGACTTCCAATCATTAATCTGATGGCTACGGCCGATGAAATTATGATGATCCAGGCCGAAAGCATTTCTCTCGATACCATGCAGTTGTGCCAACGCTGCTCCAAACCGGGATTCATGAGCAGTGCGCAGCGGGGACAAGGAAATAAATTCCATGGCCAGCACGCTGCAGCTGTCCAATTGGGCTGTTCCAAACACCTCGGGCACATGAATGCTGTCACACTGCCGCAACAGTTCCAGGCCTTTGACTTCTTTTTCATACATATCCAATTGTGCAGGTGAGCCAACCTTGATGAAGACTGACGGCGAGTTCCTGCGAGAGACTTCATAAGTCTCATTGATACACCCAGCGCCGGAGGCCTCCACCCGGGCACGCTGATAATCATGGCCGAGCAACTCGCTCAACCAGTCAAGGATGCCTTCCTGAATATTTCCCCTAAGCATAATGTTGTGTCACCAAGTTCCGAAAGGCTGTGCCCAGACCTTCCTGTTCCAGAAATTCCAGTATCGCCGCAGGTGGTACCGGATTGAACCGCATATCCTGCAGGGTAAGATGCTCCGGTGGTGGATGTAAACGGATAAGCTCCCGGAACAGGAAGGCTTCCTCTTCTGTATTCTGTAATGCGTTATAGAGCCGGCGGGCACCACGCACCTCCAGCGCCAGCACCGCCTCCAGATTCGCATACAGGTTTTCCAGGTCACCAAAGTGGCCAAGCAGCATTTTGGCTGATTTTTCACCGATCCCGGCAATACCGGGTATGTTGTCGGAACTGTCTCCCATTAATGCCAATAGATCGGGGATCCGCTCAGGCAGCACCTTCCAGTGTTCCTGCAAAGCCCGGTGATCCCGTTGCAGGTCCTCTCTCCAGTCCCACCAAAGATCCCCCGGGCGCACCAACTGGGCCAGGTCCTTATCCCGGGTAACAACGGTGGTTCTAAGCCCCCCTGCAGCTGCCACTTCTGCTCCGAGTGCGAGCCAGTCGTCTGCCTCATAGACGCTGTCGCCAACACATTGAATGCCCAATAAGTCCGTAAAACGGCGACACAAATGCAGCTGATGGGCCAATTCCTCATCCGGTAAAGCGCGGTTGGCTTTGTAGTCCGGGTAGAGTTCATGCCGGAAGCCACTGAACAAACTTTCATCAAAAGCCGCGAGAATATAAGCAGGATTCAGCCTCCGCAGCTGGGAGAGCAGTGTTTTCGCGTAGCCATACACAGCGTTTACCGACCGCCCGGACCCGTCATGGAAGTAATCCGGGTAGCCGAACCAGGCCTGGAAAATATAGATACTGGAATCCAGCAGATAAACCGTGTCAGATTGTCTCAAAGTTGCTATATTCAAAGTTATAACTATATGAAATGCGTACAATTGCTCTGTGAGTGGGATCATACCTTAGTTCGTTAACAACCCAAACAGGCTGCCTTTGGGAACCGGTTTCATGTTTTTGGATAACGGGCGCACAAAATTAACAATCACATTGCCTGTGGTTTTGCCTGTTCATTTAAAACCAGCGACAATTAACGTCATTAATCCGTTGACCCTCCGGTAATTACGCTCTTAGAGAAAAGAATAAGAAGTGCCAGGTTGTTACGAGTGAGTAAATCTATCAAACAGTCAAAGCCAAGTTGGGTGCTCTCTACTCTTACCGCCTGTTCTTTAGCTGGAGCGTTGGTGATTTCCGGCTGTTCCTCTTCCAACCAGACCTTCTCCTCCGATGAACCCACTCTGGCCGATCTGAAGCGCCGGAATATCAGTGTGCGGCCCCAGGAACTGGAGCCGATTTCTGCGGAAAAAGTTCTGGAGAGCTACGAATCGGCAGTGGCACTCTTCTCCACCCAGGAGGAGCGCGCGCTGGCAATGCGGCGCATGGCTGACCTCACCATGGTGGCCACTGAAGATCGCATGATCGACTCGTTAGAGGAAGCCCCGATGGTGGTGGCTGCCACCGGTTCTTTACCAGACGAATCGCTTCAGTACGGCAAAGCTGTCGCGCTGTATGAAGCTCTGATCTTGGGGGCTCCCCAAGGAACCGATCTATCTGAAGAATACTATCTGCTGGCCAAGGCCTACGACCTCAGCGGTGAGCAGGACAAAGCCCTGGCTACCCTGAATACCCTGGTAGCCAAATACCCCGATGGTGAGTTCACCTACGAAGCCCAATTCCGGCGCGGTGAACACTTGTTCCTGCTGGGAGAATACCAGGGTGCGGCGGATGCTTATGCTTATGTCCTCAAAGCCGGACCACAGCGGGAATTCTACGAGCACTCCCTCTACAAGCATGGCTGGAGCCTCTACAAACTGGGCGATTACGACCTGGCGGTAACCGATTTTGTCACCCTGCTGGATGGCTACATGCCCACTCCCCCACCGAAAACTGAGGAGGAAAAGGCAGCGGAGCGACGGGAACGAACCATCACCAAAATTGAAGCCATTCCACTGCCTGAAGTATCCAAAACCCAGCAGAAGACGCTGGACGACACCTTGCGCGTGCTGAGCATGTCCTTCTCCAATCTGGAGGGCGCCAACAGTGTCTCCGAATATTTCCGGGTCAACGGCCCACGGATCTATGAATTCAAGGTTTATGCTGCTCTGGCGGAGTTATATCTCTATCAGGAACGCTATAAAGATGCGGCCGACACCTATGCCATGTTCTCCCAGAAAAACCCGTTGCACCCCATGGCGCCCTCCATGTCCTCCAAGGTTATCGACACCTATCAGAAGGGCGGCTTTCCCAGCCTGGTTCTGCCCTACAAGGAAACCTTTGTTGATCAGTACGGTGTCTACAGTGCATTCTGGGCGCGAGCCACACCGGAGGCCCGGGAGCAGTACAGCAATGACCTCAAGCAACACCTGATCGAGCTGGCCCAGCATTACCATGCCGCTGCCCAGAAGACCAAACTGCCCAAGGATTATGGCGTCGCTGCCCGCTGGTATCGCGAGTTTCTGGCCACCTTCCCCAACGATGAAAACGCTCCGGTCATGAACATGCTGTTGGGCGAGACGTTATTTGCGGCGAAGGACTTTCGGCCGGCCATCGAGGAATTCGAACGCACAGGGTACGATTACCCTCCCCACGGGGATGCTGAAAAAGCAGCGTACTTTGCATTACTGTCCTATCAGGAATTCCTGAATACCCTGCCTAAAGACGACCCCACCCGTCGGGGCTGGGTAGCGAAGCGGGCGAGCAGTTCCCTGCGCTTTGCCAAAGCCTATCCCGCCAATGAACACACGCCCCAGATTCTGGATAACGTGATCGAAGATCAATTGCTGCTGGGCGATATCGAGGGTGCCATCGTGACCGCGCAGCTGATCATCGAACTGGTGCCGCCGGCTCCGCAAGCGCTGCGGGAAAAAGCCTGGATCACCTACGCCAACGGCATGTTCGACAAGCAGGCCTGGGTCAAAGCCGAAGAAGCCATCACCAAAGTGCTTGAGTTCAAATCGCTTAAGCCCCAGCAGCGTCAGAAGTTTGAGGAAAACCTGGCCACCTGTATCTACAAGCAGGGTGAAATTCTTGAGCAGGAGGGCCGCCTGGCTGAAGCCGCTGGTGAATACCTGCGGGTTGGCGCGGTCCTGCCCAACGCCTCCGTGCGGGCCAACGCGGACTATGATGCGGCCAACATTCTGCTGCAGCTGGAAGAATACGATAAGGCGATCGAAGTGCTTGAATCGTTCCGCAAGCGTTTCCCCAGTCATTCGCTTACGGCATCCATTCCGGCCAAGCTGAGTTTCGCCTATGAAAAAACCGGCAACCTGACCATGGCAGCAACTGAGCTAGTTGCCATCGCCCTGCTGAACAAAGACACCAACCCGGAGCTGGCCCGTGATGCCCTGCTGCAGGCAGCGGGTATGAGGGAGAAAAGCGGCGACGTCGGTGGAGCCATCGAACTGTACAAGAAATTTGTATGGGACTATGAGCGCCCGGTGGAACCCAGGATGGAAGCCCAGTTCAAGCTGGTGGAACTGTACGAAAAACAGGGTGACGGCGGCAAACGCTATTTCTGGCTCAACAAGCTGGTGGAAACCCATAATGCCGGTGGTGCGGAGCAGACGGACCGCACACTCTACCTGGCAGCGTATGGCTCCTATCACAGCGCGGATATGCTGTTTAATGACTTCCGCAATATCCGACTGACACAGCCGCTGAAGACCAGCCTGCGCAAGAAGAAATCAGCTCTGCAGAACGCCAGCAAGGCCTATACCCAGACCGTACAATTCGGCGTCATCGATTTCACTACCGCCGCCAATTACAAACTGGGCGAGTTGAACCGCTTGTTCGCCCGCAGCATCATGGACAGCGAGCGGCCCCGGGGCCTGGATGAACTCGCCCTGGAGGAATACGAAATTCTGCTGGAAGATCAGGCCCTGCCCTTTGAGGACAAGGCGATTGCGATCTTCCAGACCAACACCGAGCGTACTTTGAACGGGGTCTGGGATGAGTGGGTGCAAAAAAGCTACGAATCCCTGGGCAAACTGTCCCCCGGTCGTTACAACAAGAAAGAAATAATGGAGGACTTCGTTGATGAGATTTATTAAATCAACTGGACTCCTGTTGGCATTGTTACTGGTGGCAGGCTGTGCTTCCACCAAAGACAAAGGCAGTCTGTTCGGGTCTGAAGAATTCGAGATGCCGGAGTCGGTCACCATTGACCTGACCGGTGAGGCGCCGGAAGAAAAAGCCGATACTCCGGAGGCCACTGAAACCGGGGCAGCTGAGGCCGCAGAAAAGTCCGAAGATTTAGCGGCCGCCACCGATACCGGGAAAAAGGCAATAAAAGACGAAGACTCCGCCGCCGTACTGAATCGCCTCAATCAAACAGGTGTCGAGCCCGTTACCCGCGACCCGGAACAAGTAAAGCAGGCCAACGCAGCCCGCTCAGATTATAACCGGGCACTGGCGGAAATGCGCAAAGGCAACCTGGATTCTGCCGAGGCCCGCTTTAAAAAGCTGAGCGAGCAATACCCCCTGTTGTCTGGTCCAATTGTGAACCAGGCCATCATTCTGAGAAAAAAAGGGCAAACCCAGGAAGCATACGATTTACTGCAGAAATCCATCCTGCAGCATGGCAAAAACCCAAGATTACTCAATGAGTTAGGCGTACTCAGCCGACAGCTGGGCAAGTTCAAGCAGGCCCAGGTGAGCTACGAATCTGCGATCCGCATTGATGAACGCTATGCAGCGGCTCACTATAATTTAGCAGTGCTGGCGGATCTGTATCTGCATGATCCGGCACTGGCTTTACAGGAATTCGAAACCTATCAAACACTGATTCCCGAACCGGATAAAACGGTCAGCGGCTGGATCATTGAATTGCAACGAAGAGCGGCGAGGACACAATGAACAGGAAGCCAAGCCAATTCATCGTCATTTTAGTTGGGTGCCTTACACTGATAAGTGGCACCAGTTGGGCATTGGACGAAGGAACAACCATTATCGGAACCAAAGAAGCACCCAATGTGCTCAACGTGGTGCCCTGGCAGAATCGTGAATTGTCCGTCGATCCCTGGCAATCCAAGCCAAGTCTCGATTCTCAATTGCTGAATGACTCATTGAAACCGGTGGATCAGGACGAGTTGCGCAGGCAGGTTGAATATTTTAACCTGCTGCAGCATTCTGATCCCCAAGCGATTGATCAATAAGGAATTACGGGCCCAGACAAAAACAATAACCAGGTCAGGGGCCTTGCGCCAGACCCGAATCAAAGTGAATCAAAGTATAGAAACAACCATTATTTGGTAACGCAGGAGACCAAAATGTCTGACACAGTGAATGCGGCTGAACAAAGCGCAGGATTGATTACCACCACCGCCCAGTTCTTTCAGGAGGGTGGCCCCTTTATGTACATCATTCTGGCGGTGTTCCTGGTGGGTCTGGCGATTACGCTGGAACGATTTATCTATCTGAACCTGACCCAGACCCGCAACCAGATGGTATGGAAAAAGCTGTTTCCCCTGCTGACCCAGGGCAAATTCAAATCCGCCATGGAAGAAGCCAAAAGTTCAGGCAGCGCCATCGCCAAGATTCTGGTGTATGGATTGTCCCGCAGCGCCTATGCCACCCGCCACGATGAAGTGGAAATGGCCATGGAAGAAGGCCTGATGGAGGCCATTCCCCACTTGGAGCGTCGCACCAACTACATCGCGACGTTTGCCAATATCGCCACTCTGCTGGGTCTGTTGGGTACCATCATGGGTCTGATCAATGCGTTTACCGCCGTGGCCAGCGCCGACCCTTCCCAGAAAGCGGATTTGCTTTCTGCCAGTATTTCCGTAGCCATGAACACCACCGCATTTGGTTTGATGGCAGCGATCCCCCTGCTGCTGGCCTTTACCTATCTGCAGAACAAGACCAACCAGCTGATCGACAGTATGGAAATGGCCTCGGTTAAATTCCTCAACGTATTCCGTCAGGCACAGAGCCAAAAGGCCCAGGGCAACGGACAGGGTTGATGCCCACGGGCATTGATCAAACGAATACGATTGAGCAGGAGCCGCTATGAGTAGACGCTCGCGTCGAAAGCACACCGCAGAAGCAGAGATCAACATTACCGCCTTCATGAACCTGATGGTGGTACTGGTGCCCTTCCTGCTGATTACCGCTGTGTTTTCGCAGATCTCTATCCTGGAGCTGAATCTGCCCGCCACCACACCGGCAGCACAGCAACAGGAAGAAGACAAAAAGCCCATCGTGCTGGAAGTACTGATCTACAAGAATCGGTTGGAAGTGGTCGACCGTCAGACAGGACCACTTAAAATCATTCCCAAAGTCGGCGACCAACACGACTTCGATACGTTGGTGAAAACCCTGAAAGCGGTAAAAAACCGCTTCCCGGACATCACCGAGATTACCCTGTTGCTGGAAGCCAACACTCCCTATGAAGAGTTGGTGACCACCATGGACAAGGTACGGGTTACCAAACAGGTTGTCGGCACCCAGGTGCAGAATGCCGAGTTGTTCCCGGATATCGCCATTGGCGACGCGCCGCCCGACCAGCAAAAAACTTCATCCAACACTTCCGCGACAGGAGGTGACGCATGAAGTTGTCCCATCGTGCAAAACGTATGGACCGCCGTCACAAGCGCCAATTCCTGCCGGGTGTGAATCTGGTGTCGCTGATGGACATTTTCACCATTCTGGTGTTCTTCCTGCTGGTAAACTCCTCCAATACCACGCAGTTGCCCAACCAGAAATCCATCAAGCTGCCGGAATCCATTGCGGAACAGATGCCGCGGGAAACCCTGACCATCATGGTGAACGACCAGACCATTCTGGTGAATGGCCGCATTGTGGAAAGCGTACCCAATATCATGGCCCTGCGGAGTGACAATATCCCTGCTCTGCAGAAAGAGTTGCGTTACCAGGCCAGCAAAGCGCCGGCTTTGGTGGTGAATGAACTGGGTGTGGCAGAGCGGGACGTCACCATCATGGGTGACAAGGAAATCCCCTACGCCCTGCTGCGCAAAATCATGATGACCTGCAGTACCAATGAGTATTCAAGGATTTCCCTGGCTGTCCTCAAGAAAACGGAGGACAAAGCCTCATGAAGCCTTTGTACTACTCTACACCCAGCCTGCCCTGGGACCGCTTTGCCGAAGAGGAAAAACTCTTCCGCAAAATGGTGGCTGTGTTTACCGTCATCTTTGTTGTGATGCTGTTGGTCCTGCCCAGTATCCCCGTGCCCGAAAAGCAGCGTGATGAAGTGGAAAAGGTTCCGCCCCGCTTGGCCAAACTGGTAATGGAGAAACAGAAACCACCTCCGCCGCCGCCTCCTCCGAAAGAAGAGCCCAAGGAAGAGGAGCCGAAGAAAGAAGAACCTAAAAAAGAAGAGCCCAAGAAAGAGGAACCGAAAAAGGAAGAGAAGCCCAAGCCTACGGCTAAAGAAAAGGCCAAGGCCGCCATTGCGGTTTTCGATGACTTGAGCGACCTGCGGGACACCAATGACCTGGCTGACCTGAAAGCGGAACAGAAGTCGGTACCTTCCCTTGGTGCCCAGGAACAGAAAACCCAGCGCAACCTGGTGGGTGCCATGGCCCTGGGTGGAAGCGGTGGTGTCAGCACCTCCAAAGCCAGTTCAGGTGGTGGTGGTTCCGGTTCTCTGGCGGGCGTCACTTCCACCCAGGTTGAGAGCCAGATTGCTGACCCGGCGGCAGAACAGGAAAAACGCCGGGGCAAGGATGGACGCGCGCGCCGCTCCACCGAGGACATTCAACTGGTGTTCGACAAGTACAAGGGTTCCATTTACTCGCTCTATCGCCGTGCCCTGCGTAACAACCCTGCGCTGGAAGGCACCGTGGTGTTGAGCATGGTCATCCAGCCAGACGGCACAGTGACCAAATGCGAAGTAGTGAGCAGTGAGTTGAATGATCCTGATCTGGAACGCAAGATTGTGCTCAAGATCAAGCGCATCAATTTCGGCGCAATGGATGTGGATGTGTGGAAAGACACCTATCCCATCTCATTCATACCGTCCTGACGCCGGGAGTGATCAGTATGGCACGATGGCTGGCAGCAATGATGATCGGGTTGGTTTTGACAGCCAGCCCGTTGGCATTTGCCAAAAAACCACCGGTAGGTGACCGGGCGCCGGATTTCACGCTCAACAGCGACGGCCCCTATAACCTGCGTTTGTCAGAACAGAAAGGCTACATTGTGGCGGTCGTGTTCTGGGCCAGCTGGTGCCGGTCCTGCCCGGTGCAACTGAATGCGCTGGAGCAGTTGCAAAAAAAATATCAGGAATATGGCGTGAAAATCTGGGCAGTGACGCTTGATGAAAAACGCAGCGACGCCGAACACTACCGGCAACACAAAGGCCTGGACCTGACCATATTGTTCGATGACCGCTTCATCGTCAGCGAACGTTACGATATTGATGACTTGCCATCCTCGTTCATCGTGGACCGGGATGGCGTAATCCGACATCTGCAGGATGGCTTTGAACCCACGGATGTCGACACATTCGATACCTTGCTGCAAAGCCTGGTATCCGAGTAGGTGAACCCAAACGAGTGAAGTGAAGCACATGAACGCGATCAATCACATACTGTCCCGTTTGTTCGTTGCATTGCTGCTGATATCAGCCTGCAACCTGACGTCAGCGGAGGAAATTGACGACACCGTGGATCTCGATTTGGGAGACGATCTGGAATTCATCGAAATTGATGAGATCCTTGATGAAGAAGCCAGTGCCCCTGAGCAGGTCCAGTCGGCCCCGGCACCAGCCGTGGCCGCGCCGGAAGAAGAAGGTGAATTCGTCGACCTGAATCAGATCTTGTACGGTGGTGAAGCTCCGGGAGACTCAGAAGAAGGCACCATCGCCAAGAAAGACCCGGAAACCATGCAGCAGGAAATGCAGCAACTGAAGGAAAAAATCCTCCAGGTGAACCGGGACCTGTTCATTCTGGAGGAAGACCTGCTGTTCCCCAGCAGTACTCAGGTCAACGTATTTGTATCGTTCGATGCCCTGGAGTACTTCCAGCTGGACGGTGTGACACTCAAACTCAACGACCGCCCCATCAGCAACCATCTTTACACCGAACGAGAACTGAAAGCCATGAACCGGGGAGCAGTACAACGCCTGTTTACCGGCAACCTACCGGTTGGTGAACACGAATTGGTGGCAGTGGTTACCGGTATTGGTCCTGAGGGTCGTGATTACAAACGCGCGGTAAGCATTGCCTTTGAAAAAACCAGCGGCACAAAATACATAGAATTAAAAATCGAAGGTGATGACCTTCGCAAACAACCCGGTTTCCAACTGAAACAGTGGGAGTGATGGCTAGGGCCTCTAGGATTTGATTTTGAAACCAACACGTCATCACCCTGTATCTGTGTTTTGCCCGCTGACCGTGTCCCGATGGATACGGTGTAGTGCCATGGCGGCTGTCCTGGGGGTTTTCATTCCTTCTTCCGCTCTGGCCCTGGAACTCAATCCGTTGAAGTGGTTTGGTTCCGAGGAAGCGATTGCGGCGGATACACCTGAACAACCCAAGGCACCGGTACCGATTGACCAGCCACATGCCATTGAAGACCTGGCCTATGGGGACCTGCTGTTCGATTTTTACCAACAACAATACTTTTCAGCTATTACCAAAATACTCGTGGCCAAGGAACGGGGGCTGTTCAAAAACAACAGCGAGCACGCCGAACTGGTGCTGGGTGCTCTGTATGTCTCCTATGGGCTGCTGGATTCTGGCGAAGCCATTTTCAGTAATCTGCTCAACACGTATACCTCACCCCAAGGCGCCGACGAGTCCTGGTATCAGTTGGCCCGGATTTATTACAAACGGGGCAACACTCAGCATGCCTTGGGTATTCTCACCAGCAATATTAACGAACCGCTGGAATCCCGTGCCACCGAACACGTTCTGCTGCAGGTTTTGTGTCACATCCGTCTGGGGCAGGTGGAGCAAGCGCAGTCCCTGACCCAATATCTGAAAGAAGACCAGGCCCAAAGCGTGTTTGTTCGCTTCAATATGGCTTCCGCCATGGCGCAACTGGGCGACATGGAACGGGCGGCAGGTTACTACTCTGATGTACTGATTCACGGCCGCCCCAATTCGGAACTGGACAAAACTCTTAATGACCAGGCGGCACTGGCCCTGGGTATTTATTATCTACGTTCGAATCAATTGGAGCTGGCGCAGCAGACCCTCAACCGCATCCGGTTGTACGGACCTGTAGCCAATCGAGCATTGCTGGCCTTGGGCTGGACCCATTTCCATGCGGATCGCAAACTGGATGCCCTTACCCCCTGGATGGAGCTGAACGAGCGCGCCTTGACCGACCCTTCAGTGCAGGAAAGCATTCTTAATGTGCCTTTTGTGTTTGAGGAACTGGGTGCACTGCAGGATGCTCTGGATGGCTATAAATCCGCTTACAAGATCTTCCGCAATCAACGCCGTCGGCTGGAAGCCATCAAGCAGGAGATCCAGCGACCGGACTGGATTGAAAACATCAGCCCGGTAGACATTTCCGGCCAGGACGCCATGGGTAAGTTACCGGAATTCAAACTGCCGGTGGAGGATGAAGTTTCACAGCACCTTTACCGGTACTTCGCCAGCAATGAGTTCCAGAAGCTGTATCGGGATTACCGGGAGCTGCAAAGGCTGTACATGGTGCTGCGGCACTGGGAGCGTCAGTTCCCAAGTTTCAACGAAATGATCAACACCCACGTTGAGCGCCTTAACGAACTGGCACCGAAAGCCGAGACAGCTATCGAGAATTCGAAGAATTTTTACGCCTACTCGCGGGTGAAACTGGATGAGTTCGAAGCCCGGCTTGACGAAATCATTGCCAATGATGATCTGATGGGATTGGCCAATGTGGCGCAGTTACTCCAGAAAGAGCGCCTTGATGCCATCGAAGCGGCGCTTAATCAACTGGACGATCCCGATCTGTACTATGAAGAATGGCAAAAATTTAAGTTGGTCAAAGGCCTGCTCATGTGGGATCTCAACGCTACCGCCATCGACAAGCGCTGGGAAGCTACCAAAGAGCAGGTTGCTATGAACAACATGCTGGTGGAACTGGAAGACCGCATAAGAGCCGTTACCCGTGCCCGGGAAGTACGCCTGAATCGTTTCTATGGCTTTGAAACCCGCATCCAGACCCTGTATAAGCAGATCAAGGATCTGGAGATGGAAACGGCGGCATTACTGCGACAGCAGCGGCGTCAGATGCAGGATGTTGCCGTTCAGATCATCGAGTTGCAACAGAAACAACTGGATCAAATGCGTGCCAAATCCCTGTTGGCCATTGCCCGCCTGCAGGATCTTGGCTATATGCAGGAGCGTGATCGAAAACGGCAGCAGGATCAAAGCATTATGCTGGAACTGGGAGCGGAACCGGCCGCCGCCACAGGTGAGGTTCTTCCCGGCAAAGATGACGAGCCGGCACAAAACCTGAGCGACGTCATCAAACGCATCTTCTCTGATTGATATCCAGTAACGGGTGATTCTGACCGGGTCACCCGCTTCCATCGACAATATGAAAGCGACCGCGCATTATTTGTTCCCGCTCATTGTTAGATATATTGAGACAGGCTAGCATAGGGGCAGATTATACAACCGCCGATTCCCTATGCCCGAACCAAAACCCAAACACCCGGTTATCCGCTTCATTGCGTACCTCGCCATTGCAGGTGGCATAACCATCCTGCTGCTCAGTCTGTTTTTACTGCACGCCACAATCACCAAACAGGGATGGCTGGCTGCTGACTTAATTGAAGTGGCCGGAGCCCACTATTATCAAGTGGGAGAAAAGCGCTACAGAGTCAAGCACCCGCCACAAAGCGATCACCCCATCAACAAAGTTTACTTTAATCCGGAGCATCCCGAACAATATGTCCCCAGCTTACCAAGTTACTGGTGGCACCTTTACCTTTGTATGGCTGGGCTCATTGTACTTTATGCGGGTTTGCATTTACTGCGGGAGCGGGACCGCAACCTCCAGTCACTGGGATTTGAATAGGAGTCACCATGAAACAAGCCTTTATCAGCATGCTGGATCTGCAGGATAAAATGAACAGTAAAGTGCATCCGGAATGGCAAAAGCAGGGCTATGAATGGTATCGAGCCATCTGGACCGAATGCGCGGAGCTGATGGATCACCACGGCTGGAAGTGGTGGAAGAAGCAAACACCCGACACTCACCAGATCAAGCTGGAAATTGTGGACATCTGGCATTTTGGCTTGAGTATATTGCTGGCTTCCGGCAAGCCCTCCGATCAACTGGCGGACGAACTGGAATCCAAATGGCAAAGCGCAGGCACCACTGATAACTTCCTGGAAGCAGTGGAAGCACTGGCGCAGGACACTTTGGCCAGCAAAGACTTTTCCGTCTCACTGTTCTGTCAACTGATGGAACTCAGTAACTTCCCGTTTGTCGAACTCTACCATCAGTATGTCGGTAAAAATGTACTGAATTTTTTCCGCCAGGATAACGGCTACAAAGAAGGTACATACCATAAAGTATGGCATGGTAAAGAAGACAACGAACATCTGGCGGAGATCCT
Source organism: Pseudomonadales bacterium (assembly GCA_002708905.1). Taxonomy (GTDB): domain Bacteria; phylum Pseudomonadota; class Gammaproteobacteria; order Pseudomonadales; family Ketobacteraceae; genus Ketobacter. Next base: position 32,491 of record PAPM01000046.1, read on the forward strand.
CGCATCCCTGGATGGCACTCAGGATGATTTACAGGATATCGTTTATCAGTCGTTGCAATCCCGTTATCCACTATAGCGACACCCAATAAAAGGAATTAATCCATGCAGCGTGAAAAAGTAATTTCCAGAGATTTGAAAATGCTTACCTGCTCGATCCTGCTGGCAGGACTGGCGCTAAGCCAAAGCGCGTTCGCTGCACCCTCCCTGACCATCTACAACGGCAACTTTGCCGTGGTAAGAGACACCCTGAGCTTGAAGCTGAGCAAAGGTATCAACCAGGTCACCTACCAGGAAATCACCAAGCAGTTGGAGCCGAATTCCGTGGTATTCCGTCCTTTGGATGGCAGCTCTCGCTTCACTATTCTGGAGCAGAATTATTTATCGCTTCCGGTGAATGAAACGTTGCTACTGGATCACTTCGAAGGCAAAACCATCGACTTCGAAATAAAGCTTAACGATAAAATGTCCGTGCTACCCGGCAGGATTATTCGCAGCGGATTAACCGCGGGGACTCCCATCATTGAAATGGAAGGCAAAACCCGCTTCGGATTACCCGGCCGCCCGTTGTTCCCTGCCTTGAAAGATGACACTTTACTGAAGCCGGCACTGAACCTGAAATTGGATTCCAGCAGTACCGGCAGCGTGAATGCAGAGCTGGCGTACCTGACAGGAGGCTTAAGTTGGAAAGCGGACTACAACGTCATTACAAAGGAAAAAAGTGACAAGGTTGACCTGGTCGCCTGGGTAACATTCGACAACAACTCAGGCAAAAGCTTTGCGGAGGCCAAAGTAAAGTTGATGGCGGGTGATGTTAACAAGATCACACCAAATGCTCCTGCTGTAGCGAGAGCTCGATTGGCGATGATGGACGAAGCATCCGGCCCCCAGGTAACCGAGAAGACCATGGACGAGTATCACCTCTACACTATTCAACGTCCGCTGGAACTGAACGACGGTGAAAGCAAGCAGGTTCAATTCATATCTGCAGCAGGGGTCACCTCCAAGACCCGGTACCTATACAACGGCGCCCAGATTGACCGTCGTTTCCGCCCGAACATGGAACACATCCGTAACGACCCCAACTACGGCACCAACAGCAATCCCAAAGTCTCGATCTATCGCGAATTCAAAAACAGCAAGGACAATGGTCTGGGCATCCCCCTCCCCATGGGGCGGGTGCGCTTTTATCAGCAGGACAGTGACCGTCAATTGGAATTCCTGGGAGAAAACAACATAGATCACACCGCCAAGGATGCCTTGGTTTCCGTTTACACGGGAAACGCATTTGACATCAGCGGGGAGCGCAAGCGGGTGGATTTCAAAATGAACAGTCGGGACAATCACGCAGAAGAATCCTTCGCCATTACCGTTAGAAACACCTGAATCCGTGAAGCCGGCGCCGACACTTTCCCTATCACCGCCAGCGAGCACTTTTTGATCATTCGCCCCGTGCAAGTTGGCTTTCGCAA
>PAPM01000047.1 GCA_002708905.1 Pseudomonadales bacterium
GCATGGCACTGTCTGGGTGAATGGCGATAATGGCTATATTGCCATGCAGGTCAGTGGGTTAGAAGTGCTTCCGGGGGCCGGTCTCACGGATTCAGGAAACAGTAAAGAAGAACCGGTGACTGTCACCGTTGTGGAAGACCTGTACCGCTGGAATACCTGGAGCATCCGCAACCATTCAGATCAATACACCAAAACTGATAGCCAGACCATCGAGTTTGATATCAAACTGAAACCGGGCCAGGAAAAAGTGGTTACCTATACCGTGGATTACAACTGGTGATCAGATCCGCCTGTTCAGGTAATCAGTTGCTGGATTTCCTCTGCTGTCACCGTTTCATGATCCACTAATGCGTTCGCCAAAGCATCCAATTGCGTGCGCTTCTCATTGAGCAACGCCAGCGTACGCTGTTCGCTCTTCTTCACCAAGGCTTCTACTTCAAGGTCAATGGTATGAGCTGTGACGTCACTGAAATCTTTGGATGTTGCGATTTCCATACCTAAAAAGGGATGTTCTTCATGCTGGGGAAAATGCACTGGGCCCAGCTTTTCACTCATGCCCCACTGGGTCACCATTCGGCGAGCCAACAACGTGCATTGTTTGAGATCATCTGCGGCACCGGAACTCACATTACCAAACACGACACGTTCAGCACATCGCCCACCCAACAACACACAAAGACGATCTTCCAGCACAGCCTGGGTGTAGTTGACCCGGTCTTCAACCGGCATGGTTTCTGTGACCCCCAATGCCCGGCCCCGGGGAATGATGGTAACTTTGCTTACGGGGTCGGCGTGTTCCAGCGACATGGACAACAGGGCATGGCCGGATTCATGATAGGCGATACGCTGCTTGTCTTCATTATTCAGAATTTCCTGGCGTTCAGAGCCCAGCAGAATCTTATCGTGTGCGTGTTCGAAGTCACTCTGCTCGATGGTGGATTTATTCTCCCGGGCAGCATGCAGCGCTGCCTCGTTTACCAGGTTTTCCAGATCTGCACCGGAAAATCCGATGGTTCTGCTGGACAACTGCTCCAGGTCCACATCTCCGGACAACGGTTTCTTACGGGTGTGGACCTGAAGGATCTGCAAACGGGCCTTTTTCTGTGGTAACTCCATGGTAATCTTGCGATCAAAACGACCGGGTCGCATCAGCGCCGGGTCCAGAACATCCGGCCGATTGGTGGCCGCCAACACCACGATGGGTTCCTCACCTGAAAACCCATCCATTTCCGCCAGAATCTGATTCAAGGTTTGCTCGCGCTCATCGTTGCCGCCACCGACACCGGAACCACGCACTCTTCCCACCGAGTCGATTTCATCCACAAAAATCAGTGCCGGCGCTTTCTCGCGAGCCTGCTGGAACATGCTGCGCACCCGACCGGCACCCACGCCGACAAACATCTCCACAAATTCGGAGCCACTGATACTGAAAAACGGAACACCAGCCTCCGCTGCGGTTGCCTTGGCGAGCAGGGTCTTGCCAGTGCCGGGAGGCCCCATCATCAGGATCCCCTTGGGCAATTTGGCCCCTAGCTTGCGGAATTTTTCAGGATTACGCAGGAACTCAATCACTTCTCTTAAGTCCTGTTTGGCCCCGTCCAAACCGGCCACTTCATCAAAGTTGATACCTTCACTTTCCGGGTTTTCATAAAGTCGGGCATGGGAACGGGAAAAGCCAAAAATGCCACCGCCACCGCCGCCCATACGGCTCTGCAGGGCACGATTACTGTATGCAAAAAAGCCGAAAATCAGAATCCAGGGCAGCAGGTTTATCAATACCGTTGCCCAGGTGGGCAGTTCCTCGCTCTTGGCAACCATCTCTACATTTTGGCTTTCTATCGCAGGCAATAAGGTCTCATCTTTCAGGGACGGCATGTGGGTAACAAAATCGTAACCCTTGGTTTTATCGGAATTACGTAAGCGGCCACTAATCTGCTGCCCACGCATCAACACGCTCGCCACTTCATTGTTATAGAGCTGCTGTTTGAATTGGGTATAGGGAATTTCTTCGGGCCCTTGAGTACCCTGGGAAGAAAATGTGTAGTACAGCGAGAACAAGAATAACGTGAAAAACAAGGGGCGCCAGTCAAACAAAGGATGACCGGGTTGCGGATCTTTCTTTGGATCTTTTTGGGTTTGTCTGGAATCCGGTTGTGGTTTTGGATTTTGTGGCGCTGCGTTCATAGAATACTGGGCTCTGGCTGACACCATTTGAGTCCATACTAACACAGGCTTGCCTCAGTGATCAGGGCCCGGATCAGTTATTCCGAAACACAGGCCACCAAATCCAGTAACGCGACTTCGGACAACGCTCTACTCATGTAATAGCCCTGTACCTCATCACAACCATGCTCACTGAGGAGTCGATACTGCTCCCAGGTTTCCACCCCCTCGGCAATTACCCCTAAGTTCAGGCTCTTGGCGATGGCAATAACGGTCTGGGCCAGCTGCAGGGTATCTTCATTTTCAACGATGTCTTCGATAAACACGCGATCAATTTTGAGGGTGCTGATGGGGAACTTGCGTAAATAATTGAGAGAGGAATAGCCGGTACCGAAATCATCCACCGCGATACGGACATTCGCCTGCTGCAGCCTTTCCAGCATCTGCAGGCTGTGCTCCACATCCTCCATCAGTGCGCTCTCGGTTATTTCCAGTTCCAGATGGGCCGGATTAACGCCAAAGCGCTGGACCTGGAACAATACCCATTCGGCAAAGTCCTCCCGCTTGAACTGATTGGCCGAGACGTTTACACCGACGCGCCCGAATTGCACGCCCTGTTTCTGCCACTGGGCTATCTTTTCACAGGTCTGTTGAAACACCCATTCCCCCAAGGGAATAATCAGATCGGTCTGCTCAGCAAGATCAATGAACTCCAGGGGCCGGACTGTACCAAACACCGGATGGTCCCAGCGCAGCAAGACTTCAATGCCGGTCATGACACCGTTACGCACACAGTATTGGGGCTGGAAAAACAGGTCAAACTCCTCCCCCACCAACGCCTTGCGCATGGCGTTTTCCATGATCAGGCGATCCATGGCCTGCTTGTTCATGTGATCGTTATAAAAGTGGTAATTGTTTTTGCCGGCGCGTTTTGCCGCATACATGGCGGTGTCAGCACTGCGTAATAAAATTTCGGCGCTTTGGCCATGATAGGGATACAGGCTGATTCCGATACTACAGGAGGAATACACCTCGCGCCCATCAATCAGGAACGGAGCAAAAAACTGGGCCAATACGCGGGATGCCGTCTTAATGGCCACCTGTTCGGCCTCATCAATCGACAGGTTGCGTAGAATAAGGGCAAACTCGTCGCCTCCCATTCTGGCCACCGTGTCCCCCTCACCCAGGCAATACATCAGGCGGCGGGCCACTGCTTTCAGCAACTGATCACCTGCACTATGACCGAGCGAATCATTCACCGGTTTAAAACGATCCATATCCAGGAACAGAACCGCGATGGCTTTGCCGGACTCTTCCGCCTGGTGTACCGCATCCTGCAACCGCTCATTAAACAACAACCGATTTGCCACGCCGGTGAGGGAATCATAATGGGCCAGTCGATAGATGCGCATTTCATCCCGTTTTTTATCGGCGATGTCCATCAACATACCCACGTAATTCTGCACTTCGTGGCGAAAATTATGGGTCTGGCTAAAACTCAAGATCGCGGGACGGAGTTCTCCGCTCCGGCGCACATAGTCACATTCACCGCGCCACTTGTTATCACGTTGCAAGCAGTGACGTATCTTGCGGAAATACTCGGGTCCGTGTCTGCCGCGCCATATGTGGCTGCAATGCACTCCCAACAATTCCTTGGGCGAAAAGCCAGTCAAGTCATAAAGCGCGGGATTAGCCCGCAGAATAAATCCGCTGCGATCCGTAATAAAGAAACCTTCCGACACAGCATCAAAAGTCGCGGAGAACAACTGGCGTTCGCTTTCCAGCAGCTCGCGGCTGGGAATAAATTCAGCAATACCGAGAGTGCCAATAACATCCCCGAACTCATTGAATAACAATGAAAACTGAATCGTTGCAGAAATGGCGTTACCATCCAGACTGCGCAGGGTTTGCCGTACCACACGGGTTTCCGGTTTGCTTTGGTGAAACAGGTCCTGACAAATCGAATCGAGGAAACCGCCGGTTTCCTCGGTTAAAAAACTCAACTGGCCGGAGGCCAGCAAAGTGGCCATATCAAAGCCCAGCGTCCGGCAATCGCCACTGACTTTGGTGAGGCGTAAATCCTGATCGGTGACCCATACCAGTCGGGACAACATCTGTTGGTCTTGCCCCATAAACACGGCCGGGTTCTGGATGCGGGATATAACGCCACACAAAAATTCCTGGTTTGCTGCATCCCCACCATACAGAAGAATATTTTCCAGCAAACCAAAGCGCCAGTAACCACGCTCATCCCGAAATCGAAACAGATGCCCTTCGGATGTTTCATTGGCTTTGACAATGGCATCAACCAGGTCTTCCTTGATGTTCTTCAGCTGCAACACCGAGGTTTCCGGCCCATTGAGATAGGCTTGATATAAGTCCGTGTCATGAGATTCCTGGGTCAACAGGAGTTGGGGGGAAATCATATTGGAACAGATGATATGTTGCTGATGTTGATCAGCAACAAAAACATAGTTTGGAGAATGTAGGCCCGCCTCAGCAGGATCGTGCAGCATCAGTGACGAATTCATGGGAAAGCCACGGGTCCGCTTGTTATTGTTATTTTTTAAGCCAATTTGAAACGGTTATACCATGTCCCGACCCTCAATGCATCGTCGGATCCACTAAATCATCCGAGTAACGCACCTTTCCTGTCCTGTCTATCAGTATTGCGGACACGCCCGCCAAAGAATTGACTAATTTCAACCCCTTTTCCGCTCCCAGGACAAATACCGTGGTAGACAGGGCGTCAGCATCCACAGAGTGATCCGCCAGAATCGTGGTACTTAACAACTCATGGGCGGACTCACCTTTAGCCGGATCAATAATGTGATGGAAACGCACGCCATCCTCTTCAAAATAACGCTCGTAATCCCCGGAAGTAGATACTGCAGAATCCGAAAGGGGCAGTGTAATAACGTGTTCCTCACCCCGCGGATGCTTGATCCCAAGCATCCACGGACGCCCGCGGTGATCCCCTATCAAGCGGCTGTCGCCACCGGCGGTGACGATACCATTGCGAACACCGGAAGCCCGCAACAAAGCCACTACATTATCCACCGCGTAACCTTTAGCAATGCCCCCGAGGTCAATGCGCATCCCGGGCTTGGCAAAGGCTATGGTCAAACCTTTAGGGTCGAGTGCAAGGTGGCGGTAATCAATCAACTCTGCGGCTGCTTTCTGTTCCTCTGCAGACGGCCGGATATGCTTACGGTAATCAAACTTGTGGCCGACAGAAGCGAAAGTAATGTCAAAGGCACCACCACTGATATCGCTGTAATGATTGGCCTTCAGGATCAGGTTGAACAACTCCCGACTGATATGTACCGGGGCCAACGCGGCATCGCGATTTACCTTGGCCAGTTCTGACGCGTCCTGGTAGGGGCTCATCAACAGGTTGATACGCTCCATTTCATCCATGGCTTGCTGCAACAACGACTGGGCACGCTCCGGATCGTCCTGCCAGATCTCCACAAAAACCCGGGTCCCCATGATGGGCTCTTTGCGGCTGAACCATTCTGCCTGGGTTGTCTGCACGCATGCGCTGAGCAGTAACAGCAACGTCAGCAGCTTTTTAGGAAATCGCAACAACAGGAGACCCATTCCAGTTAATATGAGCGCTACCAGGGCAGCAAGGTGCCGTCATAGGCAATGAAATCGCCGCTCTGGGTTGGCTTCAGACCTTCAATCACCTTGCGCATGCCACTCACAGAGGTGGTGGTATCGATCAGGGCATTGGGGCCACCCATTTCCGTTAATACCCAGCCGGGATGCAGGGCCACAACCTTGATCTGTTCCGGGGCCAGGTCAATTGACAGGGACTTAGAGGCCGCATTCAACGCCGCTTTTGAGCTGCGATAGATGTAACTACCACCGGAAGTGTTGTCTCCCATGGAACCCATCTTACTGCTGAGCATGGCAACAGTTGCGCTACCGGCATTCACCAGATTTGAACGCAAAAGCTCAACCATTTTGATGGGAGCAATGCAATTGATATGAAAAACTCGGGCCCATTCCGCTTCGTCCAGTTTGCCCAAAGTGTTGCTGTTACCATAATAACCGGCGTTGTTAATGAGCAAATGAATAACCCGGTCGCCCACGGCTTCGGAGACCTTGTTTCGGCTTGGCTCACTGGTCACATCCAGCGCATAAGTTTTCAGATTGTCTCCATATTCCTGGTGGAGACGCTGCAACCCTTCTGACTGCTCCGGGTTGCGTGCAGTGGCAATCACCCGATGGCCCGCCGCCAAATATTGCTTGCTGAATTCCAATCCCAGTCCACGACTGGCTCCGGTAATGAATACAGTTTTCATGCCCTGCTCCTTTGTTTCATATCGGCTACGTTAGCACGCTACGACAGTGGATCATAGCTTACCCGGGAGACCTCATAATACGCCTTTCCTTTCGGCCTGATCACCACCACTTCGTCACCTTCCTGCTTTTTCAGCAACGCTTTTGCCATGGGGGAATCAACACTGATCCAGCCGCGATCAAGATCAATTTCGTCGGCACCAACTAATCGATAACGCTCGATCGCGCCCGTATCCAACTCCTCCAATTCGACCCAGGCACCAAAAAATACCCGGCTCTGATCAGCCGGCTTCTTATCCACTGCCTTCACCACTTCAAGGCGCTTAACCAAATATCGAATACGGCGGTCAATTTCGCGGAGCTGTTTTTTACGATAGATGTATTCGGCGTTCTCAGAACGGTCGCCCTCCGCGGCCGCTTCAGACAGGGCTTTGGTGACTTCCGGACGCAAGGTGTCGCTCAGATATCTGAGTTCTGTCATCAAGCCATCGCGACCTTCCGGTGTAATATATGGGGCAGCAGGTTGTGAAGGCGGTCGGTATCGGCTCATTGAATAGTGTGTCTCTTTGAACATCCATTAAAGTTTCATGTCCGGCTGATCAGGTCCGGGTTTTCTGACAACGTTTTTACCATTTTGTACTCAGCACTCAATACCTGCAGGTGATCACCACCATTCAGCAGAAAGTCAAACGAGAGGTAACCACCATCATTCGGCTGACAGTATGGAAACAACTGGATCAGACCATTGAAGTATTCCCTGGGCGCCAGGATGTGAATGTGGATTCTGCCCTGTTCTTGCTGAACAGACCCCAGGGAGCGGCTTTGAAGCTTGGCGGCTTCCTGAACATTCACCACCGCCTGGGTTTCAGGGAACGAAGAAGAACGGGCACCACCGCTGCATTTCAACTTGTAGCGCATGGAAGCCTTACCGGTTTCGGGATCGACATCGAGTGTTTGCGACAGTTTAAAGGTGCTCACTATCATCTGAATCTGGGCATCATAATGCATGCGTAAACTCACAGATTTATTGTTGTTATTATCGGTTGAACAACCAACTTTACCATGAATTCATTCGCAGATTCGAGCCCTGAGCGATTACTCAGAACTCAATGCCCGGCTGGGCTTTCACACCCTGGCGAAACGCGTGTCGCTCATCCTGCACGGAACTGATGGTGTCGGCGATTTCCTGCAGGGGGGTTGCCATGGTCCGGCCGGTAATGATGACGTTCTGGAACTTGGGACGTTGCTTGAGGGCTGCAACGACGGGTGCCACGTCAAGGTATTGATATTTGAACATGTAACTCATCTCATCCAGTATCACCAAATCAATTTCGGGATTACTCAAGTAAGGTTTAGCCGTCTCCCAGGCTCTCTGAGCAGTGGCAATGTCCTGTTCCTTGTTTTGGGTTTCCCAGGTGAATCCCTCCCCCATGACATGCCAGTCCACCATTGGATGTTCCTTAAAAAATTTGTACTCACCCGTTTCATTACGGCCTTTCAGAAACTGAATGACGGCGGCCCGCTTGCCGTGTCCCAGTGAACGGGCCATGGTGCCGAAAGCGGAACTGCTTTTGCCTTTGCCATTTCCTTTCATCAGAATCAGGACGCCCCGCTCTTCCGTCGCTTTGGCAATTTTGGCGTCCATCACAGCCTTCTTGGCTGCCATTTTTTGCTGGTGCTTGTCTGTCATTTTATTCTGTATTCCCGATCGATAAGAGGGGGCCAACGTTACCATACCTGCACCTGAAATGCCTGATAACATTGCCTGATAACAATGCAGACGCAACCCGCAATGCACAACCAACGTGCACTATTAAAGCCAAGGTGTCTTCTACACTTTAAGGAAAGTCTCTTCCAAGCAGCAAAGCTGGTTACATGATTGATTGGGCGTGGTGCGCCAGCGTTTCGCTGGTATAGAGATTGCTTCTGAAAGTCCGTTGTAACGGCACAGGCTTTTTCCATGAAACCATCCATTTTCAGTTCATTCATTGTTGCCACCTGCATGCTGCTGTTTGTGGCCTGCAGTGGACCCTCCGATGAGTCTGCCCAAACCGAGGAACTTGCTCCGGAGTTGTTGGCTGGCAAAGCGGTCGTTGAAAAAACCTGTATTGCCTGCCATGGACAGGGGTTGAACGGCGCGCCGATACTGGGCAACAAAAAGATGTGGGGTAAACGACTCCCGCAAGGAGAAGACGTATTGGTAAGCCATGCAATCAATGGATTTGCCATGGAAATGATGCCACCGCGGGGAGGCAATCCGGGCCTTTCGGATGAGGATATCCGCAACGCGGTGCGCTACATGATGAGTCTGGTCCAATAAAGCTGATCAGATGCTTTCCGCATCAAAACGCCGGGCATCCAAATCTAACGGACGCTGGTAGAAAGCGCAGAGGGCTCTGCGGAAAGTTTCTGCCCGCGGCCACAAACCGGTTTCGATAAACACCAAGACCTGGGAATACACGGCCATTTTGAACGGCTCGGCGTCAGTGGCCTCTCCGTTCAGATTATCCACGCTCACCCGAAAAGGCACGCCCGCTGCATCGGAAAGAATCCATTCCAGCGCTTGCGGCTTGACTTCCACCTGCTCAAAAACGCGTTGTTGTTCTGCACTGCGGCCATCCGGTTCATACCAATAACCAAAATCCAACTGCTGCCGGCGGGCCTCTCCGGCGATCAGCCAATGGGCGGTTTCATGCAGCGCGCTGCGGAAAAATCCATGGGCAAAATGCAGCTCGTGGTTCACCCGCTCCTCATTCCGGGGCAGGTAAATGGGCTCATCACCCCCTCGGACCAAACGGGTGTTGTACTGTTCCAGAAAACACTGGTTAAACAGGCTGATGATGTCCTCAATACGATGATCCAACTGCGCCACTACTTCACTTTCCTGACTAAACAAGCACGATATATCTCAATAAAACAGACCGTTACAACGGCAATCAACATGATAAACTACACGGCCTCCGGACTCACCCAGTTGTATCCATGACTATTACTGCCAAATCACTCCGCCAGGAATGCAAACGCATTCTTGTGCTGGCCATGCCTATTATCGTCGCCCAGTTTGCGCAAACTGCCAATGGCTTTGTGGATACAGTGATGGCCGGCCGCGTGGGGCCGGATGATCTGGCAGCTGTAGCGGTGGGAGCTGCGGTGTGGGTGCCGGTATTCCTGTTTCTGGTTGGGGTGATGCAAGGCCTGACCCCCTTTGTATCCCAATACCGGGGGCAACAGGACCACTCGGCCATCGGCGTGGTAGTGCAACAGGGGCTCTGGCTTGCCCTGCCGTTGGGCTGGCTGGGATTCCTGCTGATGCGGAACCTCGATCCCCTGCTGGACCTGATGGATGTGGACCCGGTCATCCGCCCCATGATTGTCGGTTACCTCAAGGGACTGTCCTGGGGCTTCCCCGCCATCACCCTGTTCCTGGCCTTGCGGGCCCTCACCGAGGGCATGTCCTACACCAAACCGGTGATGGTGATCAGCCTGATCGGACTGGCGGTAAACATCCCCGTCAACTACGTGTTGATTTATGGCAAATTCGGCTTCGAGCCCATGGGTGGAGTGGGCTGTGGCTGGGCCACCAGCGTCGTGATGTGGCTTATGCTGGTGCTGATGGTGCTCTATAGCATTGTTTTTGATCAAAAACAGGGCACTGGCGTTTTCCAGAAATTTGTTGGCCCCCGCCTGCCGGAGTTGGGGGCGGTAATTCGATTAGGGCTGCCAATCGGTCTCTCGATTTTTATCGAAGTCAGCCTGTTCTGTGTCATCGCCCTGTTTATTGCCGGTATCGGAGCTCAAGTGGTCGCCAGCCACCAGATTGCGCTAAATGCCGCCTCCATGACATTCATGATTCCCCTTAGCCTCTCCCTGGCGCTTACCGTGCGGGTTGGCACCAATCTGGGTAAAGGGGACGTAGCAGGAGTGCACCTCTCGATCTTCAGTGGCTTGGCCATCATCCTGGTTATCGCGATCTTCAATAGCAGTCTGATGACCCTGTTCCGCACCCAGATAGCCATGATCTATACCGATGATCTGGTGGTGATAGAAATGGCGTCAGGCCTGATGCTGTTCGCCGCCCTATTCCAGATTTCGGATTGCCTGCAGGTCAGCGCCAATGGTGTGCTCAGGGGCATGAAAGACACCACCTGGCCCATGCTGATGACGGTGCTGGCCTATTGGTGCCTTGGCCTGCCCATCGGATACTGCCTGGGTCTCACGGACTGGATACTGCCTGCAATGGGGGCCCGTGGCTTCTGGGTTGGCCTGGTGGCCGGCCTCACCGCCGCCGCCATCATGCTCTGCTGGCGGGTTATCTGGCGCCTTAGGCGCACTCTGCCCCTGCCGGCCTGATTCTCAATGCCCAGCTCTCCCATGCCTGCCTAATCGCCTAAGACACATAGCAAAAACTGGCATTTTGCATGCAAGTGTACTTAGATATAGAGTAGAAGTGTGTCCATGACGACCCGGGCTGCGCATAACCAGGATCCACGGTATACCCGGCTCAGGTCCGCGAGGGTAGTCGTATGAAACCACAGGCTTCGGATAATCGTTCCAATGTGATCGACCTTTTTTCCGGGCGCCCCATTGACGAAGTGGTTGACCGCATCGTGCGCATAGCGCCGGAGCTGGATGGGCTGGAAATGCTCTACACCAATGACACCTCCCCCAACCGCCTGTACTCACTGAAAGTGGTGTGCTGGGCGCTGCGGGAATCCGGTGAAGTGGTGGGGCTGGTTCCCTGGCTCAATCAGGTGGTCCCCTGTACTGAAATCAATGATCCCCTCAACGGCCGCTGGGAAGGCTATCGCGACCCGGGCACCAACGACATCTTCTACACCCCCCCCAAACACAAAGTCAGAGAGCTGGAACTGGCGGAAGAGTTCTACCACATCGAACAAGTCCGTGACGGCGACATCATTCAGGAAATCCCCGATGCCATCGGCACCCATGCGGTGTTGACGGATAATGGATTCCGTTCCTTTGTGCTGATCGAAGTGCTGAGCTGGCGCCTGATGGCCGATGGCACGGTGCATGCCATGCTGGTGGACGAGGACAAAGTGAAGTCGACCCCGGTGCTGCCAGGCGATCCGTGCCTTTACTCCGCTCAGGAACAGGCTGAGTTCAAGTATTTCTTTCAGCATCGAATCGCCAACAAGATAAAGGAACAGGATCCTGAAGCCCTGGCGGCAATCTCGATGCTGATCGAAAACTAGTTCCGCTATCGGGGTGAGACCAGCGTGCTGTCGGCGCGCTGGTTTTGGTACGTCAAACTCACCCGATCCGCATCCCACAGGCGACGAGCCAGACGTGACTCGTCCAGGGTCAAGCGGTAATTGGTGCCGTGCCCCCCAATAATCAGATCCCCCGTTGATGCCAGGGTATAGCGTCGGTCATTGGTTTGGCGGAGAACACCATTGATGTAAATACTGGCCCCCAGGATAGGATCATAGGTCGCCATCACATGCTCCTGGCAGTCACCAATGAACAAGCCGAATAACGAACCACCGGAAAGTGAAGAAGCATTATTACTTGTTCCCACAGTGAAGGACGCCCTATCCACCCGGGTACCAATTACGATAATACTGGCAACATAGTGTGCACTTTTCATTTCCCAGAACCCCGCAACATTGTCCCCACGGGATAGCATGTTCAAGTCAAACCGACTCAGCAAGCTGGTGGTGCAGGTGTTGCTGGTGTACCAGGCCTCCACACTGAAAGCACCACCATCTGCGGCTATGGAATCACTGTAGGGTACTCGATAGGCCTCGTCGTCCGTAAACGCCGCGCCACGACCGATAAACGATTCAATATTGCTGACGCCACCTACATCCAGACCATGATTGGCGAACGGAGAAGAATCCCGCGCCTCACCCGCTTCGGCAAAATGCCAGACCCCGACATAATCTTTCCACAGCGCAGCCGGATCCTGGCCATCGGACACCGTGCCGTCGATGGCATCGTCATACTGGAGCGTAATGAAATCCGTATTACTGTCGCCATCCACCTGAGGCACCAGCACCCAAACCAGCGCTTCATCAGCATTTTGATTCCAACGTTCAATTTCATAGGGCAGACGTGTTGTGCCGTCACTGTCCACAAAACGAATATCCGGTGCCCCCGGCTGCACTGCATCTATAATCTCCGCATCCGTTATGCGCAGCAGTAAAGGGAACTGGCTGACATCGCCAGCCACTCCGGCACCGTTGTTCGTTGTATCAAAGTAATAGCGCTGACTGGACTGTAGCCGCTCCACACCAGGCTGTATCACCGAAGATTCCACCAGCAATTCTGCTTCACCATCGGCGTAACGGGTGTACACCACTCCATCCAGTTGCGTCTCTTCCACCACGGTCCAGTTGTCACCGCTATCCCCTTCGAACACGTCAGAGGGGCCGCCGTTAATACGCAGCCTGTTGGTGGTACCCGACAAGCGCAGGACACTGCTGCGGCTGACCTTAAGCCGGTTATTACTGTCACCCAGATCAATTACTTCAATGCTATTGACGGCTTCCGGTGGGAGTGAGGGTAAATCCAGGAACAGATTACTGCCAGTCAATGCCAGAGTATCTTCCCCGGTGCCGCCCCGCACCCGGAAGAACGCCGTGTCCGCTATCTCAATACGATCATCCCCGGCTCCGGCAGAAAAGGCATCCGCACCGCCATTACCCGTAAGCGTTTCGCCAACGGCACTGCCCACGATATTATCAGCACCTGCTTGACCAGACCGGAACACAACATCGCCAAGCCAATCATTACCCCATAATATGGCGGCTTGACCCGGGGTTTCCGCATTGCCAGGCGCCCCCAGGATGACATCACTAAAGCCATCGCCATTGTGGTCCGCCGCCGACAGACTCTGCCCCAAAGCATCACCGGCGACACTGCCTTTTAAAGGGATGCCGTCGGAAGCCAGAAAGTCCACCAGACTCCAGGACTCGATAACATCGTCATCGCTGCCCAGCACGACCCAGGCCCGGCCACTGCGGACACCGCCATACTGGCCGTTATAGGCACCCAATAGCAGGTCATCCAAGCCATCCGCATTAATATCACCTGCGCCGGAAACGGCCTGACCGGTAAAACTGTCCGCGTCGATACCGCTTAGAGTGAATCCCTGAGTGGCACTCAATGTCTCAACCTCATTTACCGCAGACCAGGCTTTTCCACCGAACAGTACATAGGCAGAACCCGTGTTTTGTTCAGCGCCGTTATCACGGGCCGGTTGTCCAAGAAAAACATCGACCACACCATCACCATTGAATTCCCCGGCGCCAAGCGATGCTCCCAGCAACGAACCGGACTCTGAAGACTGCCAGCGAACACCGACACTGGAGGTCAAGCTGCCCACATCCAGGTTGCCAGGGTTGGAACCTGGCCGCCCATAAATGATGAATACAGTGTCAGCAGTGGGTGCTGATAAGACCAGATCATCCAAACCATCCCGGTTCAGATCCCCGGCCAACAACACACTGTAACCCAGGCGCCACTGGGATTGGCCCGTTGCGGACACCGACAATCCGTCTGCACCCAATAAGCTGAGGTCCACGTCAGTTCGGGCCGCACCGGCCTGACCCAGTATGACATACGCCCGCCCACTGTTTTCGCCGCCTGTATCGCTCTGGGGATGACCTAACACCAGATCCGCAAAACCGTCACCGTTGTAGTCACCTACCGCACTCAAGCCCTGTCCATTTCCCGGCAGATCCAGCGCTGACAACGAGGCATCCCCGAGACGCTGGCCTGGTTCACGGGCGAGGATGCGAAATCCCGTATTGGTATCCCAAACGCCAAGATCCAGATCACCCAGGGTTGCAGAACCCCAAACCACATACACAACGCCGGCATCCGTGGCACCGAGATCAGAGCCCGGCGCCGCCAGCATCAGATCATCAATGCCGTCCCCATTCATATCCCCGGCACTGGCCACGGCAGTGCCCAGTTGATCACCGGCGTTCGCACCGAGGAAGCGCACGCCATCGGCAGGAGACCAATCCGCCTGGGACAGATTGGATCGAGTCAGACCGCTGCGCCCGGAAATCAGATATAGCGCACCACGCTCTGCCTCAAAGCCGGGATCAGCCACCGCAAAATCTTCAAATCCATCACCGTTGACATCCCCCACACCGGCAACGGCTGCACCCAGGGGCGAGGCCCCGGCAAAGCGATAGCCCTGATCAGGCGTCAGAGCACCAATATCAATGGGAGGGAAGGAAGCTTGCTCCACATCGAAAGCCCATGCCTGCGGCCCTTGAATAGCCGCGGAAGGGTTGCCTGCCAAATCCTGAAATGCCCCCGCAGGCACTTCCACGTAATAACCGGTAGCAAAGTTCAGCAGCGTACCCAGCGGGATGGGAATTTGTCGGCCCCCCGCTGCTCCCAGATCCAGGCTATCCACTCCGGTACTGGAAATCAGGGCGTTATCCGCTACACGACGCAAAATAATCTGTCCTGTACCCGGCAGAACGGGCTCATCGAATTCAATCTGCAGGGCCGGACTTCGGGGCACGCCATTGCTGTTTGGACTGGGCTGGAGTGCGGCTGGGCCAGGAGCGGTAGTGTCCAATGTCAGGCCATAGGGTTGGGAGGCAGGGCTCTGCAGACCAAAATCCTTGCTCACGGCCGTTAGCTGGTAAACACCATCTGCCGGCAACGCATTGACCGCACCCAAATCAAGAGACCACTGACCTTGCTCGTCCGCAGCAGTTTCCCCCAGGGAAGCACCATTCACAAACACTTCAATGAGGTACCCTGCAACAGCGCTGCCCAGCAGGACCTGACCAGGGTCGGAGGTAATCCCATCACCAGGCTGGCCGGTATCATTGCTGATAGAGAGAATCTGAGGCGAAACAGGCAAAGTGGGATCATAGGTAAACAGAAACGGTTGCTGTGAATCCAGGGTTTCACCACCGCTGGTAACAGCGCGCACATCAATACGGTACTCACCGGGAAGCAGTTCAATGCGGGTAAAATCCAGCTCCCATTTACCGTTGGCGTTTGCCAGCACAGAACCGGAAGGCACCTCATTCACAATCACCAGGACGGAATCGTAGGGATTCGCGTTGCCGCTGAAACGAACAGTAGAATCCACAATTCTGCCGGGCCCCATGGGGCCAGTATCGGTAAGTATAAACGCGACACTGGGCGAAACGAGGGGTTCGGGCTGATCCCCGGGATCTTGTGGGTCTTCAGGTTCGTCTCCCGGCTCATCCTCAGGATCTGTACCCTGGCCAGTATCAGATGGCGGTTCCTGCGCGGATCGATCCTGATCATCAGACCGGGAAGACTTGGAGCCCCCACAGCCCGGCAACGTCACTGCCAATATGGATGTCATCATCAACAGCAACAGAGTTTTTGCTATTCCCGACATGTGCATACGAAAGGCTTCCCGCCCCTTTGGTCCTGTTAAAGGTTCTGTTATAGCTTCTGTTTTTATTTTTACGATTAACCTGCTTTAGGGATCAGCTTACCAAAGAATGATTTAATAAATTTATTAAATTCGCTTTTCCTTAACCTGGATCAGTCCGGCTTTTTTTGGATACGGAAAACGTACTTGCCATCCCGCTCTTCCGACATAATCAACGTATGGCCAAGGAACTGGCAGAACTTGGGAATATCCCGTTGGGTGGAAGGGTCGGTGGCGAGCACTTCCAGCACTTCGCCTGCCTGCATATCACGCACCTTACCATGGAGCATCATCACCGGCTCCGGACACATCAATCCGGAGGCATCAAAATGGTGATCAACGGTATCCGTCATGGCAACTCCTCAAACCTTCTTTCAAATCACTAAAACCCCGTATTAATGCCAGGCTTCCCGCTGCACCTGAGGCACCCGCGGCAGCCAGAGGAGAACCGGCAACAGCGCCAGGATTCCCATGGCAAACGAGGCCATAAAGTGTACCTCATATCCCAGCGCGGATGCACTGAAGCCACTGGCGCTGTGTAATAACCCCGCCATCACCACCTGCACACTCGCCTGCATCGTATAGTCCGTTCCCGCCAATGGACGGCGACAGGCATCCATCATCAAGGTGAATAAAGCGGCCGTGGACATACCCCCAAACCAATGCTCCAGGGCGATGACAGCCGTCACCCAGTGCAGACTGGAATCCGGGCTGGCGTTGCTTGCGGCCAGCCACCAAAAGCCCAGTAATGATAGCGTCTGCAACAGGCCAAACCCCACCAACGCCGCTACCCGCCCGATTCTGGGTACCAACCAACCACCGAACAACGCGCCACCGATACCGGCCGCCATCCCGGCGCCACCGCTGATCCATCCCACCTGCTCCAGGGAGTAACCCAGGTCAATCAGCAGCGGCTTGGACATGGCTGATCCAAACGAATCACCCACCTTGTACAACACGATCACCAGCACCCAGGCCCACATCCCCGGCTGACGCACAAACTGCAGAGCCAGGGCAAACACATTACGGGGGGAATCATGCTCCAGGTTTGACTCGGACGACGCCTCCCGAAACAGCCAAACCGGCACGCTCACGACCAATATCATCAAAGCCAGCACCATGAACGTGGACAACCAGCCCAGACGGTCCAACAGTATGAGAATCACCGCCCCACCAAACAGCACCCCCACCCGATAACCGGCCACCTGCACACCATTGCCCAAGCCCCGTTCCCCGGGGCCAAGACTGGACACGGCCAGTCCATCGGTGGCGATATCCTGAGTTGCAGCAATCAGATTGGAGAAAAACAGAATCGCCAACAACCAGTAGAACCCGCTTCCACTAAGGGATTCGGGATCAAGCAACCCTAAAAGCAGAAGGCAGACCATAAACCCCGCCTGCATGGGAATGATCCAACTCTTGCGCCGCCCAAAACGGTGACTGCCATAATGATCCACATAGGGCGCCCAAAGGAATTTCAGCGCCCAGGGCACAGCCACCAGAGAGACCAGTCCAATTTTTTCCAGGCTCACATCGTAACTGCGCAACAGCGCGGGCAAGGCCTGGCTCATAAAACCGAACGGCAATCCCTGGGAGAAATACAGGCAACTCAACAATCCCAGGCGAAACGACAGGGACGAACTTATGGACATAGCGCTCTAGACACCCTTCTTAATACCCCCCAACAAACTCATAGCCGGGAAAATACCGCCAATCATACCTAAAGCGCTCTCTTAGTCATTGAAAATTCAAGTGAAGGGATTACCATTAACGCCACATTGCAGTGGTGTTTACCGAGGAAAGAATGATTAAGGTATTGATAGAACGGACCGTCGCAGAAGGCCTGGAAGGCAACTATGAACAAACCATCGTAGAGTTGCTCACCCATGCCGAGAATTCTCCCGGGTATCTGGGGGGAGAATCCTATCGCGATGCCAAACGCCCTAATCATTATGTGGTCATTTCCATGTGGGAAAGCATCAACGCCTGGCAGCTGTGGTTTGGCTCCTCCGCCCGCATGGACATGCTGCGCAAGATTGGTGTGTTTTTGCAGGAGCCGGAGCGCTTCACCGTTCTAGAACCTTGTGTTTATCAATCCGCCAAAGGCCTGCATAAAACCGCGTGACCAAACCGGTTCAATAATGCTCCGGAGCAGCGAATACCGTAATTTCTTCCCGGTCATGGTATAGCTGCTTCGCCCGCAACCGATAGCGACACCCTGCCGCCTCAAACTCCGCCTCCATCCGTTCAAGTATTTGACTTACTTCCAACCAACGGCGTTTCATCGGCAACTTGAGATTGAAGATGGCAAACCTGGTCCAACCCTTCACCAACCAGCGCTCCATCAACTCGGCCACCCGGGCAGGCTTCTCCACCATGTCACAGACCAGCCAATCCACCGGACGCACCGGCTTATAGGCAAAAGCATCTTCCCGCAGATGGGTCACCTGCCCACTGTCCATGAGCGCCTTATCCATGGGGCCGTTATCAATGGCAATCACCTGCATACCCCGCTGCACCAACTGCCAGGTCCAGCCCCCAGGAGCGGCCCCCAGGTCCACGGCTTTCTGGAACGGTTTCAATAACGAGGCGCGCTGTGGTTCCGGTATCAGTTGCAACCAGGCTTCTTCCAATTTAAGTGTAGATCGACTGGGCGCCGCAGATGGCTGCCGCAAGCGGGGGAATCCCATGGCCCAGGGCGCTGCGTTTTTGCGCGGCGTCACCCCAACCCAGATATTTGTTCCGGATTCAAAAAACATGTGCACGTTCGCGCTTGCTTTGGGATGAATGTGCTGCGCCAGGGCTTTTTCCAGTGGCCGCTCCAACTTTCGTGTCAGCTTGGACAAACCTTTACCCTCATTGGTATCCGGGTAGGACATCCAAAGGCTTCGACAGGCTTGGCCAGCCAGCGCATCTACGATGGGACTAATCCGGTCCTGTGGGTCCACCTGTTCCAGATGGGCTATGACAGCCAGCCATTGACGGGCGAAGACAATGTCGGCAAAAGGGAGCTTCTGTAGCAGGGTATCCGCCGAGGAAGCATCCTGGCCTTCGAACACCACGAAGCCGTCATTCGGTTTTGCCCGCACAAAGCCGAACTCACCAATGGCGGCTGATTTATCCTGAATTTCCGCCGCCAGATCCGATTCAAAACCGGGGCGGCAGGTTAGTAGTAGTTGCTGCATGGATACCCAAAATCAAGCCTGCGTTTGACTAGACCGCGCATTCTAACGAAAGGTCCGTTACAAAGACAGCACGAGGACAGCGCCGAGGTTTGGCGTGACGGGTAACGGCGATTGTTGAACATCATGCAGGTAGATACGCCACCTCACACTGGTTCAACACCACATTTCCCCGCTGGGTCTCAACCTGCATCAAGGCTTTTCCTTCCTCAATTTTCCAGATTTTGGAAATGATGGCATCGCCCATGTACACCTGATCCGAGAACCGGCCTGACATGGAAACAAAGCGGGCAGGATCACCACCACACAACGCCGACAAGGCGGCGCGGCCGGCGAAGCCATAGGTGCAGAGCCCATGTAAAAACGGCTTCTCGAAACCGCCGAATTTGGCAAAATTGGGGTCGATGTGAATCGGGTTGCGATCGCCGGTCAATCGATACAGCGCTGCCTGCTCTTCCCGAGTGATGTCCTCCACCACCCAATCCGGCTCCCTTTCCGGCTGCTGCAATATCTGACGGGTGGCCCCACGCTCGCCGCCGAACCCACCAGCACCCCGAATAAACAAAGTGGCATGGGTGGAAAACAAAGGCCCTTCTGCATCCGATACCACACACTCCACGCCAACAACGGCCGCTTTACCTTTGTCCCAGACCTCGACAATCCGGCCAATACCCGTCGCCTTACCTGAAGGTGGAATGGGTCGATGCAACGTAATTTTCTGCTCTCCGTGCAGCAACATGGCCAGATTAAATTGCACCTGCGCCATCACGGCCCCCATGATATTCAAACCGGGAATCACCGAGAACGTGGGCAACACTTTGGGCCCCCGCGCTTCGTAAACAAAATCCAGTTCTGCGTCCGGTTTACAGCCCACCGCCAACGCATATAACAACACATCTTTCTCAGACCAGCTGACTTCAACGGGATCAGTGGACAATCCCACCAACTCCGCAGATATAGGTTTCGACATAGCCATTCCCTCTTCAATTATTATTTTCGAGCCATAAAAAAACCCGCCCTGATTTTCAAGGCGGGTTTTTCAAATACCGTTATCAGCCAGCCTTAGGGGGCAGTGATTTCCAGAATTTGCTTTTGCAGATCTTTCTGAGCGGCAGAAGGCTGTACCGTTTGCATTGCCATCAGCTTGCTCATGTCACCTTCGATTTTGATCTGACCGGACATGAAGCCCTGCATTCCGGCAGACTGGTCATTATCGATGAACAGACGGTGAGCCAAGTCAACCGGCAAAGTCATTTTAGTGGGGGCACTATCATGATGACCTTTCTCGATCATGCCGGCATTCATGCAGATGTCCACGTCACCGAAATCGGTTCCGGAAACAGTAATGTTGATGACCAAATCGTGCATCGCGGCTGGAACGTCCAGATCACCCGCCGCTTCTTTAAGCTCAGCAACTTTTGCAAACCAATCTTCAGACAGAAACTTGAGACTCATTACACCTTCTCCTATAAATTTTTATTCTTGCTATCAGGGGAACTGCCCCGGATACGCTTTATACGCTGATCAATCAAACGACTGTTCGAGACGTTGTCCGCTAAGTTATAAAATCCACACTCCAAAGACAATAGCCTTTTTCACCAGGGGCCGGTCTTTTTTGGTCAATAGAAAATGGGCATCCACTGTGGGATGCCCAATTAGTAACCTAATACAGGTAGCAGCCTGTCACCGGATATCGTAGCCTCTTTCCTCGTGCAGCACGATATCCAGACCCTCGGTTTCCTGATCCTCGCTTACCCGCAAACCAACCATCGCGTCCACCAATTTCAGCAGCACCCAGGAAATGACGGCCGTGTAGCCGAAGGTGGCAACAATACCGATCACCTGAACCTTGAGCTGCTCACCAATGCTGGCATTGTCGCCGCCAAAGCCCAAACCACTGAAAACGCCGAGTTCACCAGAGCAGAACACCCCCACCAGGAAGGTTCCCAGAATGCCACCCACGCCGTGCACGGGGAAAACGTCAAGAGAATCGTCTATTTTCAGTCGTTGCTTGATGAACAAAGTGGCATAGAAGCAAATGGTGCCGGCACAGAGGCCAATGACAAGCGCAGCCGCCGGACCCACCGAGCCGGAGGCTGGAGTGATGGTACCCAACCCCGCCACCATACCGGTAACGATCCCCAACACAGAAGGCTTGCCATGGCGAATCCATTCACAGGCCATCCAGGCCAGGGAGCCCGCAGCAGCGGAGATATGGGTCACCAGTAAAGCCATCGCCGCGCTGCCATTGGCCGCCAGGGCGCTGCCGGCATTAAACCCGAACCAGCCTACCCACAACATGCCGGCCCCTGTTACCGTCATGGTCATGTTATGGGGCATCATGACTGTGCCCGGAAAACCCCGACGGTTGCCGATGACCAGAGCCGCAACCAGGGCAGCCACAGCCGCGGTGATGTGCACAACAGATCCCCCGGCGAAGTCCAGGAAGCCCATCTCAGCCAACCAACCGCCGCCCCAGACCCAATGACACACTGGTGCGTAGACCAGGAGCAACCAGGCAGAGCTGAACAACAACATGGCGGAGAATTTCATGCGCTCCGCGAAGGCGCCGACAATCAGGGCCGGGGTAATGATCGCGAAGGTCATCTGGAAAGCCGCAAACAGCACGGCCGGGATATCTCCGTTCAGACTGTCTACATTCATTGCGGCAAACAGGATATTCCCGAAATCACCAACAAAGGCGCCCTGTTCTCCCCCCGACCCAAAAGCCATGGTATACCCCACCACAAACCACAGAATGGACATCAGGCAGGTGAGCGTAAAGCATTGCATCAGCACAGAAAGCACGTTCTTGGAACGCACCAGACCACCATAAAATAATGAAAGCCCTGGAATCGTCATAAATAGAACCAGTGCCGTGGCGGTCAGAATCCAAGCGGTGTTGGCGCCGCTCAAATCATCCGCAAGCGCGAAAGATGGAACAATAAGAAACAGTGAAGCGAGCAAAACCCGCTGCAGGTTGCTTATACCTAACATTGAAGATACCCCTTGAAGGATTGTTACTGGATTGGCCTTTTATTTATTAATGAATTGGTAGCACTAAAGAGCGGCTTCTCCTTGCTCGCCGGTACGAATACGGACAACCTGCTCCAGCTCAGACACGAAGATCTTGCCGTCCCCTATCTTGGTGGTATTGGCCGCCTTGGCGATGGATTCGCACACGACGTCCACCAGATTATTATTAACCGCAACCTGCAGTTTGAATTTGGGCACAAAATCGATCACATATTCAGCGCCCCGATAAAGCTCAGTATGACCCTTTTGACGTCCAAAACCCTTTACTTCTTCCAGCGTCATGCCGGTGATTCCCAGGTCAGTTAACGCTTCTCGCACATCATCCAGCTTAAAAGGCTTGATGATTGCCGTAATCATTTTCATAATTGCCGCCCCAAATTTCTGTAGCTTAGGAACCTATTTGGTAATTTACCGGATTTCTTGTTCTATTCTGGTGCTGTCGCACCATAACGGAGCATGCAGATATTGGGCCATCTAAAGATTTCCAAGTTTTTCAATGACTTAGTTATTTTTAGGCTAGAGCTTTCGCGAAAAACGCACCTTTTGCGAACACAAACCCGCAAAAGCGCACCTAATTAGTGCTTGCCGATGTAGTACAAAAGAGGTATAGGCAGTGACTACCTTAGTTGACATGTATCAACAACGTACAACCGATCACTCCTATAATTCCATGCTGCCAATTTCATCAATGGCAAGTTCTACCTTCGTGAGAGAAACCGTAGTAACCGTGTGTGTTCAATCACTCAACACAGGAATGACACTCAATGAGTAATAGTCAAGCTGCAACGCCGCAATACGAGTATGGTGTCGTTAAGCAATTTGCGGTCATGACCGTAATCTGGGGCATCGTGGGGATGGCTGTCGGTGTGTTCATCGCTGCCCAACTCGCCTTTCCGGCCCTGAACTTTGACCTACCCTGGCTGACGTACAGTCGTCTGCGCCCCCTGCATACCAATGCGGTTATTTTCGCATTTGGCGGCTGCGCGCTGATGGCGACGTCTTTCTATGTAGTTCAACGCACGAACCAAACCACTCTGTTCGCACCGGCGTTGGCCAAGTTTGTCTTCTGGGGATGGCAACTGGTTATTCTGCTGGCTGCGGTGACTCTGCCGTTAGGTATTTCTACAGCAAAAGAGTATGCGGAGTTGGAATGGCCGATTGACATTCTGATCGCCGTGGTCTGGGTGGCCTATGCTGTTGTGTTCTTCGGCACCATCGCCAAGCGGACGACCTCCCACATCTATGTGGCTAACTGGTTCTACGGTGCGTTTATTATTACTGTTGCCCTGCTGCATATCGTAAACAGCCTGGCGATCCCGGTTACTCTCACCAAATCCTACTCTGTCTACGCCGGTGCCATGGATGCCATGGTGCAGTGGTGGTATGGACACAATGCGGTAGGTTTCTTCCTGACCGCCGGCTTCCTGGGCATGATGTATTACTTCGTACCCAAGCAAGCAGGTCGCCCTGTTTACTCTTACCGGTTGTCCATCGTTCACTTCTGGGCACTGATCTCTGTATACATGTGGGCAGGCCCTCACCACTTGCACTACACGGCGCTCCCAGACTGGGCCCAGTCCATTGGTATGGTGTTTTCACTGGTTCTGCTTGCACCATCCTGGGGCGGCATGATCAACGGTATCATGACGCTTTCTGGTGCATGGGAAAAACTGCGTGATGACCCGGTTATCCGCTTCCTGATTGTGGCGCTTTCCTTCTACGGTATGTCCACCTTCGAAGGCCCCATGATGTCCATCAAGACCGTAAACGCTCTGTCCCATTACACCGACTGGACCATCGGCCACGTACACTCCGGCGCGCTGGGCTGGGTCGCCATGATCTCCATCGGCTCCATCTACGCCTTGATCCCCTGGCTGTACGGCAAGAAAGAGATGTACAACGTTGGCCTGGTGAACACCCATTTCTGGCTGGCCACCATCGGTACGGTTCTGTACATCGCCTCCATGTGGGTTTCCGGTATCTCCCAGGGCCTGATGTGGAGAGCGGTTAACGATGACGGCACGCTCACCTACACCTTCGTGGAAGCCCTCAAGGCCACCTACCCCTACTACATAGTGCGTATGATCGGCGGCCTGGTATTCCTGTCCGGTATGTTCTTGATGGCGTACAACGTATTCAAGACCATGTCCAACCCAGCCACTTCCGGCAACACTGCTGCACAGCCAGCCTAAGGAGTAGACGAAGATGGCTAAGACTCATGAAATAGTAGAAAAGAATGTTGGCTTGATGATCATCCTGACCCTGGTAGCGGTGAGCTTCGGGGGCTTGGTGGAAATCGTTCCCCTGTTCTTCCAGAAGCAGACAACCCAACCGATCGAAGGTTTGAAGCCCTGGACCGCTTTGCAACTGGAAGGTCGTGACATTTATATCCGTGAAGGCTGTAACACCTGTCACTCGCAGATGATCCGTCCCTTCCGCGCGGAAACAGAGCGCTACGGTCACTTCAGTGTTGCCGGTGAACACGTCTACGAGCACCCATTCCTGTGGGGCTCCAAGCGTACCGGCCCTGACCTGGCTCGCGTTGGCCAGCGCTACAGCGACCAGTGGCACTATGATCACCTGATGAATCCCCGTGACGTGGTACCGGAATCCAACATGCCTGGTTTCCCCTGGCTGGATGAGAACATCCTCAGCGGTGAAACTACCGGAGCCAAGATGGAAGCGCTCCGTGCTGTAGGCGTGCCCTACACCGACGCAGACATCGCTGGTGCACAGGCCGCAGTGGAAGGCAAGAAGGAAATGGATGCGCTGATTGCGTACTTGCAGGGATTGGGTACTTTCCTCAAGGTGAAAAGGTAACCCATATGGAC
This sequence comes from Pseudomonadales bacterium, assembly GCA_002708905.1. GTDB lineage: Bacteria > Pseudomonadota > Gammaproteobacteria > Pseudomonadales > Ketobacteraceae > Ketobacter. The sequence goes on from PAPM01000047.1 coordinate 24,927, forward strand.
ATCAATACTTGGCGTGGAATCGCTACGGTTTTGGCTTTTGTCGCTTTTATTGGCGTGTGCTGGTGGACATTCAGCGCACGCCGCAAAAAAGGCTTTGATGATGCTGCCAATCTACCGTTTGCAGACGACGCCAACCACGAAAATACCCTGAAGAAGCACGAAAAAGGGCACGGAGATTAAAGAATGACTGGTATTGATTTTACAGCTGGCTGGGTGAATGGTTGGATTATAACCATCGTCCTGATCAATCTACTGGGTTGCCTGTGGTTGCTCTGGTGGACGCGTAAGCGCCCCGACGACACGATCAAAGAAGGCGAATCCATGGGCCACTCTTTTGATGGCATCGAAGAACTGAACAACCCCCTGCCACACTGGTGGTTGAACCTGTTCTATTTCACCATTGCGTTTGCACTGATTTACCTGACTCTGTATCCCGGATGGGGCGATGCCAAAGGGGTGTTGGGCTGGACTTCCGTCGGCCAGTGGGAAACCGAAGTGGAAAAAGCCGAAAACCGTTATGACCGACTGTTTGAGGAATATGCACAGCATTCTGTGGAAAAACTGGCGACTCAGGAAGAAGTGGTAAAAACCGGTCAGCGCCTGTTTGGTAACAACTGCGCTATCTGCCATGGTTCTGATGCCCGCGGCAATGTGGGTTACCCCAACCTGACTGACGGTGACTGGCTGTACGGCGGCACTCCTGAAAAAATCAAGGAAACCCTCACCAACGGTCGTGGCGGCATGATGCCTGCCCTGGGCGCCGCTTTAGGTGAAGACGGAACCAAAAACGTTGCTGCTTACGTACTGAGCCTGAGCGGCCGTCAAGGTTCCGGGGATGCAGAAGCCGGTAAAGAGAAATTCAACATGATGTGCGCCGCCTGCCATGGACCGGACGGTAAGGGCAACCAGATGCTGGGGGCTCCCAACCTGACCGACGATGTTTGGCTGTACGGCGGCACGGAAGCCACCATCATCGAAACCCTCAACAACGGCCGCCAAGGCAAAATGCCATCGTTTAAGGATCAACTGAGCCCAGAAAAAATTCACGTTCTCGCGGCCTATGTTTATAGCTTAAGTAATTAATTTTGCCTACAATCTGGGCGCGCTTCCCCGGTGGGTGCGCGCCCCTTCTCATCAGCAAGTTGTAACAAGCAGGTGAAGCGATGAATCAGCCCGAAAAGATAGCAGTGAAACAAGCCGACGACGGCATGGATCTTTATAAAAAACGGGAGAAGATTTATCAGCGCCACCCTTCAGGATTCTTTCAAACTCTTCGCGTAGCCACCATCTGGATCACTCTGGGTATCTATTTCATTGGCCCCTGGCTCACCTGGGATGGCAGACAGGCCGTACTGTTCGACCTGCCGGAACGCAAATTCTATATATTCTGGTTTACCTTCTGGCCACAGGATTTTCTCTATCTATCCTGGCTATTGATTATCGCCGCCTTTGCGCTTTTTTTCTTTACAGTGCTGGCGGGGCGCGTCTGGTGCGGTTACACCTGCCCGCAGACAGTCTGGACCACATTCTATATGTGGATCGAGTTCATTACCGAAGGTGATCGCAACAAGCGTATCAAATTGGATGCGCAGCCCATGTCTCTGGGTAAATTCAACAAAAAGTTTCTCAAGCACGGCTTGTGGCTGACCCTGGCCTTTTGGACAGCGTTCACCTTTGTGGGCTATTTCGCTCCGGTGAGAGAGCTGTTTTTCGATATCTACCACCTGAATCTGTCCGGCTGGGCAGCTTGGTGGATGTTCTTCTTTACTGCGGCAACTTACCTGAACGCCGGCTGGATGCGGGAACAGGTCTGCATGTATATGTGCCCCTACGCTCGCTTCCAAAGCGTGATGTTCGACCGCGATACCCTGGTTGTCACCTATGATGCAAGCCGTGGTGAGCCCCGCGGCGCCCGCAAACGATCCCTGGATCGCAACGAAACTGCGCTGGGGGACTGCATCAACTGCCAACTCTGCGTGCAGGTCTGCCCCACCGGGATCGACATTCGTAACGGACTGCAATATGAGTGTATTAGCTGCGCGGCCTGCATCGACGCCTGCGATTCCGTCATGGATCAGATGAACTATCCCCGCGGCCTGATTAGATATTCTACCGAAAATGCGGTGGAAGGTAAGCCGAGCAAAGTCATGCGCCCCCGGTTAATCGGATACGGCGCGATGCTTGTCGTGATGGTGGCCGTGTTCATAACCGCTGTATTTTCCCGGGTACCATTGGAGCTGGATATCATCCGGGATCGCAATGCCCTCTACCGGGAAACCTGGGAAGGAACCATTGAGAACACCTACACTCTAAAAATCATGAACAAAACCCAGCAGGCCCAACAGTACGAAGTTGGCGTCAGTGGATTGGATAATGTTATTACCCACATCCCTGATGATATAAAGACCCTGCCGGGTGAGTTGTTGACACTGGCCGTCACACTGGAAATGAAGCCGGAAGATATCAAGGGACGCAATTCCACGGTCTACTTTACGGTAACTGCCGTGAATGACCCATCACAGGAAGTGACCGAGGAAAGCCGCTTCCTGAGCCCCCGTAATTAATCGTGGAATTTGCAATGACACAAACTGACTCCAAACCCTGGTACCGCCAGTTTTGGCCCTGGTTCCTGATCGCCATCCCCGGCAGCTCGGTAGTGATGGGTGTCATCATGATTAACCTGGCCATGAGCGGCAAAGACAGCCTGGTGCGGCAAGACTGGTACAAGGATGGTATGGCCATCAACCAGCGCATGGATAAACAGAACAGAGCGCAGGAACTGGGTATTCAGGCCAATCTCACCCTGGACAAACACTCCGGTGATCTGTTTCTGGAAACCCGCAACCTGGATATCCGGCTGGACAACCAGTTGGCGCTGAATCTGATCCATCCGACGCTGGAAGGCAAGGACCGCAGGCTGCAACTTTATCTGACACCGGATAACCGGTTCTATGCCAAGCTGGACTTTCAGCCGCAAGGCTTCTACTACCTGTTACTCAGCCCGCCATCCGGTGAATGGGAAATCGAAAGCAGTGTGAATTTCGATAACGACATCAGCGGGAAAGCCTTAACGCCCAACAGCTGATGTCTGAGCAAAGCTGCTATCACTGCGGTCTACCGGTTACGGCCGATGATCACTACAGTGTCACCATTCTGGGCCAACCCCGGGCCATGTGTTGTCCGGGCTGTCAGTCTGTGGCCCAGACCATTGTCGCTATCGGCATGGAGTCCTACTACGAACATCGCCAGCAGTGTCCCCCCGGCAGCTCGCCGGCTGCTGACCTGGTTCCCGACTTTCTTGACGGCCTGAACAATTGGGATGACCCTGGTTTGCAGGAAAGTTTTGTCCATCAATTACCGGAAGGTGCCAGGGAAATAACCCTGCTGATTTCCGGCATCACTTGCGCAGCCTGCGTCTGGCTGCTGGAAAAACATCTCAATGATCAGGCCGGAATCCATCGCTGTCACGTCAACATGAGCAGCAATCTGGCGGTGGTGAGCTGGAATCCTGAAGCCATCAGTCTCAGCGGCATCATCAAAGCCATCGCTCACGTAGGTTATAAAGCGGAGCCCTATACACCGGTTCAGCAGGAACAAAGCATCAAGCGGGAAAACAAACAGGCGCTGACCCGCATCGGCGTGGCTGGTCTGGGAGCCATGCAGGTAATGACCTACGCAGTCAGCTTGTATATGGGCGCCTTCGAGGGCATTGACCCGGCCCATGAGACATTCCTGCGCTGGGTGAGCGCACTGGTGACAACCCCTGTATTTTTCTACTCCGGCATGCCGTTCCTGAAAGGGGCGGTAAGAAGCCTGCGTAATCGGCATTTGTCGATGGATGTGCCGGTCGCCATCGCACTCACCTTTGCCTATTTTTCCAGTGTCTGGGCCACTCTTACCAATGGCCCAGAAGTGTATTTTGATTCTGTCTGTATGTTCGTGTTCTTCCTGTTGGTGGGGCGTTACCTGGAAATGCGAGCCCGTCATCGTTCGCAGAACACCAGTATCCGTTTATCCCATTCCCAAATGCAGACCGCCCGCAAACTGGACGACCAGAATCACCCCACACTGGTACCTGCCGATAAACTGGTCCCGGGGGACCGGGTGTTGGTAAAAGCAGGAGAGGTCATTCCCGGCGACGGCAAAATTCTGCAGGGGGACTCCTCCGTTAACGAATCCATGCTGACCGGGGAGCAACTCCCCATCAGCAAGCACCAGGGTGACCTGGTGACCGGCGGCACCCTGAACGTGGAGCAACCCATCACCCTGGAGATCAGCACACTTCCCAAAGAGAGTACGCTCTCCACCTTGAAACGATTGTTACAGCGGGCGGAAGCGGACAAGCCGGCCACCTTTGTGCTGGCGGACAGGATCGCCTCTCATTTTGTGGCGGCGGTTCTAGTGACCTCGGTATGCGTGTACAGCTATTGGTGGTTTCATTCACCTCAGGATGCCTTCTGGATCGTGCTCTCGGTACTGGTGGTTACCTGTCCCTGTGCCCTCTCCCTGGCCACACCCACCGCCATCACCGCCGCCACCGCCCGGCTCTCGCAGATGGGATTCCTGGCTACCCGCTCTCACACGATTGAGGGCCTGCGCCAGGTTACCGACGTAGTGTTTGATAAAACCGGCACCCTCACTCTGGGAGAATTTCAATTACAGGAAACGGTGGCAGCAACGACAGAAGACCTCTATGCCCTACTGGCCCTGGCGGCCGCACTGGAGTCTGTGTCTGAGCATCCCATCGCCCGAGCCTTTCATCCCTACACCAAAAACCCGGATGTAAAAAACCTACGAATCATAGCCAACCAAGGCGTTGAGGGAACCCTGGAGCAGGCAACACCCACTGGCAAAGTGGAGCGGCTTTTAAGAATTGGCAAACCTGAGTTCGCTGCACCAGCAGGCGTTAGCCCGCAACAACCGGATAAACCGGGCCAATGGGTAATGCTGGCCGATCAGAATCAGGTACTGGGCTGGTTCCGCATTGAGGATCAGCTGCGGGCCGATGCCGACAACCTGGTTAGTCATCTGCAGCAATCCGGTAAACGCTGCCATATCCTCAGCGGAGACAGCAGTGGACATGCCGAGGTAGTGGCCAAAAAGCTGGGCATTGAATCTGTTATCAGCAATGCCACTCCCGAACATAAACTCTCCTTTATTCGGTCATTACAGGAGTCCGGTGCCAAGGTTCTCATGCTGGGAGATGGCTTGAATGATGCGCCGGTACTGGCGGGAGCCGACGTGTCCATTGCCGTGGCCGGTGCCTCGGACCTGGCCCAAGTGGCTGCCGACGGTATTCTGTTGAGTCAAAGCCTGCAGCCACTGCACAACATTCTCAATCTGGTGGAAAAAACCTACCGCATCATTCGCCAGAACCTGTCCTGGGCAATACTGTATAATCTGATAGCGCTGCCCCTGGCCGCGGCCGGCTTTATCCCGCCCTGGGCCAGCGCCCTGGGGATGTCTGCCAGTTCGTTGCTGGTGGTGCTGAACGCATTGCGATTGAACAAATAAGCCGGCACGACGTCCGGCTGAACGGAGCCCGATCATGGATATCATTTTCCTGCTGATTCCCCTGGCGCTGGTGCTGCTGGTGGTAGCCGTAGCGGCATTCTTCTGGGCCGTGCGCAGCGACCAGTTTGAAGACCTTGACCGGGAAGCCAGCCGCATACTGTTCGACGAGGACACGCAACCGTCCGCCAAAGAAAAATCCAAGTCCCCGGAGCAACCACAATAATATGGACTTCAGCCATGACCTGATTGCCGCCTTCGCCGTGGGTTTTATGGGAAGCCTGCACTGCGTAGGTATGTGTGGTGGTATCAGTAGCGCTCTGTCTACCGCAATCCAGCCCATGCAGGGCAACCCCATGTGGCGGCAACTGGTTTACCAATTACTGTACAGCCTCGGCCGGATATCTGCCTATGCTTGCGCTGGTGCCGTTATCGGACTGGCCGGGGCTGGACTTCACGCCCAATTGCCGGACCATGGCCCATCCTATCTGCGTATTTTTGCCGGCATTATGATGATCCTGTTGGGCTTTTATATCAGTGGCTGGTGGAAAGTGCTCAATCAGTTGGAACGGCTTGGCGCCAAGGTATGGAAGAGAATAGCGCCCTTGACGCGACGCTTTATCCCGGTTGATCGCGCCCATAAAGCATTGGCTCTGGGTTTTATTTGGGGCTGGCTGCCCTGTGGCCTGGTGTACAGCGCGCTGACCTGGTCGCTGGGGTCCGGCGGCGCGGGTCGTGGTGCTTTACTGATGTTGTATTTTGGACTGGGCACCCTCCCCGCCATGATCAGCGTGGGTACCTTCAGTCATATCTTATCGGACTTTGCCCGGGCCAGCGGAACTCGCCTGTTTGCCGCACTGATGCTGATGGGGTTCGGCATCTGGACCATCATGTCACAGCTCAGTCATTGATTTGTCGCCGATTTCCCGTTAGCTTCAGGCCATGAATCCGGCCAACTCCGATAGTTTCACCTGCATACTGCCCTGGCGCACCCAAAACCATTACCAACTGTTGGTGGATGGGGATCAATTCTTCCCGCGCATCCTGCAGGCTGTTGCATCTGCCACCAGTGCCGTGGACATCGAGATGTACCTGTTTGAGTCCGGGCAAATCACCGACGAGCTTATTGATCACCTACTGAAAGCCAGGGACCGGGATGTCTATGTTCGGTTGCTACTGGACCACGTTGGTTCACACAATCTGCGCCACAACGACCGCGAACGGCTGCGCACGGCCGGAGTGGATTTACGCTTCTTCAACCGGGTAAAACGCAATAAGCATTTACGCAACTTCTCCAGGGACCACCGCAAAATCGTGTTGGTGGACTGCGCGGTGGCGTTTATCGGCGGCGCCGGTGTGGCGGATGATTTCTCCCCGCAGCACCGGGGCAAGCGGGCCTGGCATGATGCCATGGTGGAGATCCAGGGCGAGTTGGTACACGACTGGCAGTTGCTGTTTGAACGCAGTTGGCAACATTACGACTCGGTGCATGAGGAGGAGTTAAGAGCCAAATTGAGGCAGGCGTTTGATCGATCTGAAGCATCGCCCTTGATGAACCGAAGCCTGCCTCAAGCCCGGGTCGTTGCCAGTCGCGGCCTGGGCCATAAACCCATCCTGGGCTCCCTGATCAGCGAAATCAACAAATCCTCGCACCGGGCCTGGGTCTGCACAGCCTATTTTTATCCTTCCCGCAAATTGCTGAAAGCACTGCGCAAAGCAGCCCAGCGGGGTGTCGATGTACGCTTGATACTACCCGGCGATCACACGGATCACCCCAGTGTGCGTTACGCCGGCCGGACCTGGTATCGTCCGTTGCTGGAGGCTGGGGTTCGCGTCTTTGAGTTCCAACCCAGGTTCCTCCACCTGAAAGCGGCGGCAGTGGATGATTGGCTGACCATCGGCTCCTGTAACTTCGATCGCTGGAACCTGCACTGGAATCTGGAAGCTAACCTGGAAGCTTTGGACCCGGAACTGAACCAACAGGTGACCCATTTACTGGAGCAGGGTCTGCATGCCAGCAAAGAAATAACGCTTAGCAGCTGGAAACAACGCGGTTGGCATGAAAAAATAAGAGAACGTTTCTGGAAGTGGGTTGCTATGTTCCTGGCCCGGCTCCCCAACGACTGATGATTTAAAGGAACCTTTGTGGAACACAGCAACATCATCAACCAGCTTATTATTATATTGGCGGCTTCGGTTGCCGCAGCCGCTTTATTCAACCGGCTCAAGGTGCCCACGATCATCTGCTACTTGCTGGTGGGCGTTATTCTCGGCCCGAAAGAGCTTGGATTGGTCAGCGATGTCAGCCAGTTTCAGATTATCGCCGAATTTGGGGTCGCCTTCCTGTTGTTCACCCTGGGGCTGGAGTTCTCACTGCCCCACCTGATTGCCCTCAGGCGGGTGGTGTTTGGTATGGGCACCCTGCAGGTACTCATCTGCATCTCCATTTTTGGCGGGCTTATCTACCTCTCCCGGTTTGTGTACGAAATCTCGATTACCGGAACCTTGATTGCCGCTTCCGCCATTGCGCTCTCCTCAACCGCCATCGTCAGCAAAGAGCTGTCTGCGCGCAACGAAATTGCAACCGCCCACGGTCATATCGCTATCGGTATTCTGCTGTTTCAGGACATCGCCGCCATCGTGATCCTGGTCCTGATCTCGGTTGGTGGTGACGCAAACGGGGAACAACTGGCCACGTCTCTCGCCATTGCCGGTGCCAAAGCGGTGGGCTTTTTTATTGCAGTGGTGGCAATCGGAAAATGGATATTGCCCCCCCTGTTCACTGAGATCAGCAAGACCCGTTCTGAAGAACTGTTCGTGCTCACCGTGCTGGTAGTGGCCCTGTTGGCAGCGGCTGCCGCTCACGCTCTGGGACTAGCGATGGCATTGGGTGCGTTCATGGCGGGCATGATGTTGGGTGAAAGTCATTTTCGACACCAGATCGAAGCAGAGATACGTCCCTTCCGGGATGTGCTGCTGGGGATTTTCTTCGTCAGCATCGGCCTGATCATCGACGTGGAACTGATCACCAACTTCTGGCCCCGAATTGTTTTTTTCAGCATCTGCCTCATTGTTTTTAAAACCGCGCTGATTGCCCTGCTCTGTCGATTCTTTGGAAATTCGGGCACCGTATCCATTCGCACCGGGTTGGTTCTGAGCCAGGGTGGTGAATTCGGCTTTGCATTGCTGGCGCTGGCGGTGAAAGGTACCCTGGTGCCCCATGATGTGGCTTCGTTCTTTCTGTCAATCATTGTCATCAGCATGGCCGCCACCCCCTTTCTGGTCTCCAACAGTGAAAAAATTGCCAATCGCATTCTGGTCAGGAAGCAGAAGAAAGCTGAACCTGAAAATGAAGACCTGGAGCAAGTGCCCGCTGAAGAACTGGATCACCATGTGATTCTGTGCGGCTATGGCCGGGTGGGCCAAACCATCTCACGCTTTTTGATCCAGGAAAACATTCCCTACGTGGCCGTGGATGACGATCCGGTTCGTGTACAAAGGGCGCGGGCCGCGGGAGAACATGTGCATTACGGTAGTGCCCGCAAGATGAAAGTACTGCAGCAACTGGGATTGATGCAGGCCAATCTGGTGGTGATCAGTTTCGATGATCACGCCACTGCCCGTCATATGATTCACGAAATCCGCCAAGTACGGGAGTCAGTTCCCATCCTGGTTCGTACCCGGGATGACGCCCACCTCCTGGAATTACAGGAGGCCGGTGCCACTGAAGTTATCCCGGAAACACTGGAAGCCAGCTTGATGCTGGCAAGTCACGTCATGGTGGCCCTGGGGCTATCCGGACGCAAGGTGTTCCGCTCCATTGAACAAGTACGCAAAGAGCGCTACAAAATGCTCCACGGTTTCATTGTCGGGCAGCATGGAGCCTATGGCATGTCCAGCTATCAAGGACACCTGCAACCAATCTATATTCCCGGTACATCCTACGCTGCCAACAGAACAGTGGGTGAACTGAACCTGGAAGCCAAAGGCGCCAGCATCCACACCATCCGGCGCGGCAATGACACGGTGATGAACCCGGACGACGATACCCTGCTGCTACCGGACGATGTGGTGGTGGTTACCGGCGAACACGCCGCTATTGAAGCCGCCGAGGCATACTTGCTGAGTGGCAACTAGCTTGTCACATTAAAACTGCCGACCATAAAAAGCTGACGCTTTAGACAAAAATATTTTTTGCTTTTGCGTTAAATACTTAGCATATTGAACTAACCTGATGTTTAGGAAATGCGAATTAAGCGGATGAATTTCATCTGCGGGATTCGCTCCCCTTGCAGTAAATCAGTAAGCAGTTATTGGAAAGTACCGGGTATATTAAATGGGAATAAACCCTCTGGATTTTCGCCAGTATGTCGTTCGGCCCACCCTGAAAAAGCTGGGCAAATGGTCCCCCTCCCTCGAAAACCTTCTCCTAGGATCCGCAGCACAAGCCTCTCAATTGGGTGTCGAACTACGTTGCGATCTGGGAGTGGGTGTTTACAAAATAAAGAAGGAGCTGCACCACCGGGTGTGGGATGAGTTCCTGGCCTTTGATGCCGACCTCGCCAGCAAGGTGAGAGGTTTTGCCTCACAGCGGGAATTCCTGGCCAATCCGGATATGGAGCTGGCAATTAACCTGGCTTACGCCACCGCCATTGCCTGGGGCGTGTATGCGCTCAACAAGGCAGTGATTCCCGAAGATGAGAACAACACTGAAGCTTTGGCATGGTGTTGGTATCACCACTTCCGGACAGATGATCAGTTGAAGCCCGAACACTTTATCAGTGGCTATAAAAAACTGCACCCGGCTAAAAATACAGTGGTTGCTGCCTGAGTCTAATTGATGGCCGTGTCACGCTCGGGCAACGGCTGCCCCAATGCCCGCCATATGTTTTCCATCGCTTCCACCGCCCGCATGGGAAGTTTGTAATGAACAAAAGGTGATACTTCTGTGATGCCCGGATTGATCTCGATCACCTTCGCGTTCCAGCGACGGGCCTCAAACACCGGTTGCGAAATATAGGGAAAGACACTGGTGGTGCCGATGCTGAAAACCAAATCGAAACCACGCACCATTTCCCTGTGCAATACAGACACCGCCTCTTCCGGAAGCATCTCACCAAATAACACCACATTCGGACGCATGATGCTGTGACAACGGGGGCACACAGGCACGGTTTCAATGTGACTGTAATCGAGCGCGCCCTGATGGTAGTGGCATTTCCCACACAACAACTCGCCTACTTTACCGTGAATCTCAATCAGTTGACGGGTGCCGGCAGCACGATGGAAGCCATCAATATTCTGGGTCAACACCCAGCTCTGCGGTTTCAAGGTCTCAATTTGAGCGATGAGTCTGTGCGCCAGATTGAAACCGGCACCACGACAAGCCCGTTCCACCTGCAGTAAATACTTCCAGGTAAGCTCTGGTCGCTGTTGCAGCATCTCACCGGATAACGCCACTTCAATGGGTATACCCTCTTCGGTATGGGCATCATCGTATAATCCGCCGATACCACGATAGGTGGGCAAGCCGGAATCTGCGGAGATGCCTGCGCCGGTGATAAACAAAATTCGATTGGACTGCTGGATTAGATCCGCAATTTCTGAAAACGCCGGTTGCTTCACAAAAACCTCTCTACACACCGCCCACATTTTGCTGCCGATTAACAGGTCGGCAACACAAGGCATGCTTTTCCAGTGCAACAAGATGCCGGAACATACGATCCAATAGCCCACGGGGATCGCGATCTGAATCCGGTTCCAGCATCACCCGCCCCCAGGACAAATAAACCGCATCCTGAACTACCGCCGCTCTGTTCAATACGGTTAAGTGGGACAGGTTTTCCCGCAGACGCTCCAACTGGTTATCGACCACTGATTCTTCACCGGTCAGCATAACCACAAACCGCCCACCACTAATCCGGCTGGCCACATCCTCTTTGTCGATCAATACCGCCCTGATTTTACGGGCAATCTCCCGCAACAGGTCATCCCCCATTTCGGTACCACGTTGCTCATTGAAATACGCGAAGTGTTCTATGTGAATAGCCACCATAACCAGCCACTTTCCATTCTGTGACGACAGGCTCCAGTGAGTAAGCAACTTGTCTTCGAATGACACCCGATTGAGTAACCGGGTCACCCGGTCCAGACTGGCATCTGTGTTGATCCGATCGTTCAATGCCCGCAATTGATTTTTCTCATGCTCGATCAACTGGGATTTCAGGAAGCTCTCCCGGGACATCTTCTCGGTTTTAATGGAAACCATGACAGACACCACTGTGCTGCTGAACATGAAAAAAAGCACATGGGCGGAGATCTCCAGGTTCATTGTATCCAGATACACCGCCCCGCCCACCATCAGCAATAACACCAACCCCAGGGTATTGGTGAAATTAAGCGGCAAACGGATAAAGGTGAAAACCACCACTTCCACCAGAAACACGTTGCAGTAATACATCAACTTGATGGGTTGGCTGACTTCCTGGGCGATCAGCAGCAGCGTCCCCGAGACCAGGATGGTATTGGCGGCAACCACCCAGTACTTCCAGGTGAGCCGTTTTGATTGGCGGGCATAGAGATAAGTCCCCAGCAACGCAGCGATTACCAGCCCACGAATGGCCAGGGTCAGCGCGCTAAGATGCAAGCCTGTACTCCATTCCACAATGTAACTGGTGGAAAGCAGCAGAGCGGCCAGTAAGGAAGAGATACGAATGGCATCACAATACCATTGCCTTTGTCCTTCCTGATAACGTTGTTCCAGTTCACCTACGAACCCCATCTCCAGGAATGATCCGGTTCGCAGGCAGGTCAGTTCTTCGGTCGCATCTGTGTATCGTTTATTGTTATCCACATCCCTAACCGCGCTAAATAAATCCATAAAAATCCAGTCTACCGCGTTGGAAAGATGCTTTCCATATATGCCTGCCGATCAGGATAAGGGGCACTGATACCGAATTTACTTAGATGACTTATTAAACGACTAATGATCAGTAGACAGGTCCGGCCGATACACCTGAATCCGGTTGCGCCCGCTTTTTTTGGCATGATAGAGCGCTTCATCAGCCAGCCCCACCAAATCGGCAGCCCCCATGGATTCATCCGGCACAACGGCAGCGACACCAACACTGATGGTGACGTTATCATTAATCGGCGACACCGGATGCGGCATGCGCAGGTCGCGCACCCCCTGACAGATAACCCGGGCAATATTGGCCGCTTCCTCTTGATCCAGAGCAGGCAGGATCACCGCAAATTCCTCACCGCCATAGCGTGCCACCAAATCGCCGGGGCGCCGCACCATCTGCTTCATGCTTTGCGCCACCTGCTTGATACAGCGGTCACCCTGCTGATGTCCAAAGCTGTCGTTATAAGATTTGAAATAATCAATGTCACACATCAACATCGCCAGGCTGTATCCCCGACGGCGGGCACGGCGCCACTCCTCATCCAACACCTGATCGAAGGAACGTCGATTGGCAATGCCGGTGAGAGGGTCCACCTCGGCCAGGTCTTTTAACCTTGCATTCAGTTTTTTCAGCTGCTGGTTTTTACGGTGGATCAGCAGTTTCTGCAGAAACTCACGACGACTGGCGCGGTCTGATGTGTATTGTGCCAACAAACACAGCCCCACTGCACCGCAGCTCAGGAATAGATAATACAGAAGGAATGTATTCTTCACCCCGTCGGGAAACAGGATCAGCACGTAGCTCACCACAAACAGGATCGCACTGTTCAATGCCGGCCAGAAGCGCATGCGGCCGATGGTAATACCCGCCATGACTATGGCCAGCTCGCTCAGCAGATAGAGCCCTTTGTGCTCCTCCGGTACCACACGCACCATGGTCAGCGTTGTCACAGACAGCCAGAACAGGCCCAGGACCACCAACTTGTCCTGGTGAAGGTCCAGCTTACGTGAATGGATCAGAAACCATATTGCCGCCAGTCCGGGCATCCCCATGGCATAGCGGATTTTATAGATCGGCTCCACCAGTGAACCCAGCATGATCCAGTCAAAGATGCCATACAACAGGTACAACCCAATCAGGATGTTCACCAGCTGTCGAATGTAGCGCCGATCCCGTAACCCGCAATAGCGCCGGTAACGAGCTTCAAGGGCACCATCAAACCGCAATCGCAAACGATTGACATAAAAGTGTCCATCCAGCTCGGAACGAACCAGAGCCGGGCTCTTGTCATGTTGGTTATGCTGATTTTCCCTGGATATCATGGCCGCTGGTTTATCCAATGAAGCACCCACATCGGGCTGTCTGTTACCTAACATTTTAACAGCAGATGCGAAATTAATGTTCAATCCACATATAAAAATGCCCTCGCAGAGAGGGCATTTCAAAAACGATACGTGCGCTCAGATCAGTGCAGACAAGCAAAAAGACGACGTCGATAACGAGCAACCGCAGGGTCCCCATCCAACAGATCGATCACTTTCAGTATCGCCAGACGGGCGCCGTCTTCTTTGAACTCACGGTCTTTTTGCACGACTTCCAGGAAAAGCTCCATGGCAGCGTCCAGTTCTCCCGCCAACACACAGGTCGCTCCCAGATAATAACGGGCTTCCATATCATTGCTGTCCTGCGCGACACGGTATTGCAGGGATTCCGCGCTTTCGAAGCTTTCCAATTCCCGCAAAAAGAACAAGCGGGCGAGACCGGGCGTCTTCACCTTTTCATCACTGATGTTGTCGAGCACATCCTGGGCGTCATCCAGGCGCTCAACGTCCATCAACACCTCTGCCATCAGGGTTTGATATTTGAGCTCTGTGGGTTGCTCTTTCATTGCCATCTGCAAGGCATCGATGGCTTGATCGTGAGCCCCCATGGCACGGGCTCTTTCAATTTGAGCCACCAGATCAGTCGCTTCAGACTCTTCAGGCTCTTCAACGTCGGCGTCCCCCAAATAGGGCGCCAGCAAATTACGAATCTCCGACTCCGGCTGGGCACCGTTCAGCTCTCCGGCCAATTGTCCCTGCACAATCAGCTTTAAAGCTGGAATGCTGCGCACCGCCAATTGCTGGGCCAGCATTTGATTGGCATCGGTGTCGACCTTGGCCAGAACAAATTGCCCGGCATACTCGTGGGCAATTTTTTCCAAAATTGGTGCTAACGCCTTGCACGGCTCGCACCACTCAGCCCAAAAGTCCAGAAGCACAGGCATGCGTGCAGACAATTGCACAACGTCATTGATATTCTGAGGGGTTACTTCGACTATGTAGTTTGCTTCCGACATGCTGATCCCAAATCACATTATTCCAATATGTTGCAATGGAATAGCAGAGTACCCGCACATTCAAAAGGAGTCAAAGACTGTCTGAGGTGATCACACCAGGCTGGTATGACCTACGCCGGTGTCATCTGTGGCTTGCTGACACTGCTGCAAAACACCGCCCGCCAATTCGTGGCCCCGGTCTGCAGCCAGGGCCAGCCAATGGGTGGCGGCCTTGCTGTCCTGATGCGCCAGACTGCCGTCGAAATAGGCTTTGCCCAACTGGAACTGAGCTTCAGTATCACCATTTTTTGCAGCCATACGAATGTATTCGAGGCCACTGCGTTTAACGGCGCGCCCCACTCCACAGTTGTAAAGCAGACAACCCAATTGAGACATTGCTGAGACATGACCGTGGTCTGCGGAGTACTGCAGCATTTTCAAGGAGAATCGAGAAGGATAAATCCGTCCGCGTTGACATTGCATGTCGATAATTCGATTGGCGGCACGAAAAGAAATTCGTGCGATCATACCGCAATCATTGTTAATGCTATCTGCAATCATTTCCCCAACCACTGATCGTTTGAAAAACAGCAACCATGAGAGCCGTAAAGCGGGCCTGGATAACAATGGGCGCATAGGCTACTCCCATTCCCCCGCTTTGCCAACATGGAATTTATATTTCGATACAATCCCTGTTTCCACACAAAATTCTATCCACAAAATCTGTGGACAACTCTGTGGATGTTTTGGTGACAATCGCCCAAGTTTGGCACCAGTCCTGCTCCCCCTACAGAATGATCGATTTTTAACCAAACAAAATATCTTTTATTTTCAATAACTTACAATTTCGGCTTCGTTTTATCAACGAGTTAACGCCAAAACTTCGATACCGCTTCAAGTAACGGCAAGCTGTTAACAATGTGTCTGTTTGATGTCAATATTCACAGGCGCCACACATAAAAAAAACCGGCTCATGGCCGGCTTCTTTATGATTTTCTGGCTTTGGCTGCCTTTTCAATCTTCTGCAGCTGGGCTTCCAATTCGCTTATTCGTTGCGTCAATTGATCCACGTCCGCGCGGGTGGGTATATTCAGGCGATGCAGGGCTTTTGACACCCGAATATCAAATGCCTTCTCTACCTTCTCCCAGGAACCGGTGGCCCGGGCCCGAACGGTTTCCACTTTTTCTTTAGCCACGGTCAGAGGTTTGTCCACGATTGCGCGGGTTTTGGCTTCCAACTTTTCACCATCCTGGACCAAAGCATCAAACAGCTTGCTGCCCTCTTCCTCTGCCTTTGAGTAAGCCCCCAACCCTGCCAACCAGATCTGGTTGGCGGATTCTTTGACCCGGTCCGCCATCTGCTCGGCCAGCTGACCAACCTGCTTGTCTGTACCTGATGCTTTCTTGTCGCCCATAATGCTCTCACTTGCCTGTACCGAACCGCCTGCCGCCCGGTGGGTGTTTCCAGTGTCCATAACCACGCTCCCGTGTTAATCGCCTTACGTTAGCAGGGTCTATTAGAATATTCATACTAGGAAACTGTGTGAGTGGCAAGCCTGCTCTTCAACCCTGATCAAAAGCATGTACAATGCCTCCTTCTTTTCTGACCGAATCACTGTACAAAGACCCTGTTTAGCCTCATGACGATTGATTTTCTTAAGAATTTCCCCAGCAAGGCCGGCGACCAACGTATCTGGGGCAACCTGCAGGGCAGCGGTCAGGCCTGGGCTCTCGCGCAAACCGCACGGCGTCACCAGGGTCTGATTCTGGTCATTACAGCCAATACCCAGAGTGCCCTGCAGCTGGAGCTGGAAATTCCGTTTTACGCAGACGCCGACACTGAGGTATTGACCTTCCCGGACTGGGAAACCCTGCCTTACGACAGTTTTTCGCCCCATCAGGACATTATTTCCCAGCGTCTTGCCACCCTTCATAAACTGCCCACTTTGAAGCAAGGCATTCTGGTGGTGCCGGTCTCCACCTTAATGCATCGGCTTGCACCGCCCTCCTTTATGGCCGGTCAAACGTTGCTGTTGGACGTGGGGCAAAAATTTGAGCTCAACCTGGTACGCAAGCAACTGGAACAGGCGGGTTATCGAGCTGTGGACATGGTGCTGGATCATGGTGAATACGCTGTGCGCGGCGCCATCATGGACCTGTTTCCCATGGGCAGCAACGTCCCCTACCGCATTGACCTGTTTGATGATGAGATCGATACTCTGCGCTCCTTTGATCCGGAAACCCAACGCTCCATCGAAAAAGTGGATCAAATTCGCCTGCTCCCAGCCAAGGAATTCCCGCTGCATGATGATGCGATCCATGCTTTCAAGGAACGCTTCAAGCAGCAGTTCGACGCAGATCCCCGCAGTTGCCCCATCTACCAGGACATCAACGATGGCATCGCCAGCGCCGGTATAGAGTACTACCTCCCCCTGTTTTTTCGGGAAACGGCTACCCTGTTCGATTTCTTACCCGAGAACACGCTGCTGGTGACACCGGACGGATTGCAGGACAGCGCCGAGCACTTCTGGGTTGACTGCAATAACCGCTATGAGGAGCTGCGTTATGACCGGCAGCGTCCCATACTGCCCCCGACCAGCCTGTTTCTGGCCAACGATGAGTTAAACCGCGCACTGAAGCAGCTGCCGCGCATTCAATTGCGTAAAGGTCCGGCGGACGACAAAGAACATCATACCGACCTGCCTTTGCTGCCGCCGCCGGAGCTGCCAATCAATGCCAAAGCCAATAATCCACTGATGCATGTGGAATCCTATTGCATGAGCAGTGGGGAGCAAAAGCAACGCTTGCTGTTTGTGGCGGAATCCGCCGGTCGCCGGGATACGTTGCTGGATCTATTAAAGCGGATACGCATTGCGCCCAAACCAGTGGAAAGCTGGCAGGACTTCACCCGCAAGAAAGATCCGGTGATGATCACAGTCGCCCCGCTAAGCGAAGGCCTGGTACTGAAAGAACCGGCCATTGGTGTGATTACCGAATCCCAGCTGTTTGGCAACCGGGTGATGCAGCGGCGGCGACGCAAACGCGGGGATGACAATGCGGAAAACGTGATCCGCAACCTCACCGAACTCAATGCCGATGACCCTGTGGTGCACATCGATCACGGTGTCGGCCGCTACAAGGGCTTGCAGACCCTGGAGCTGGACGGCCAAAAGCAGGAATTCCTGACCCTGGAATACGCCAACGAAGCCAAGCTGTATGTGCCGGTTTCCTCGCTGCACCTGATCAGTCGCTACTCCGGCGCCAGCGATGCCCTGGCCCCTCTACACCGGCTGGGTACCGATCAATGGAGCAAGGAAAAGCGCAAAGCCGCTGAACAGATTCACGATACTGCAGCAGAACTATTGAACATCTATGCCCGGCGGGCGGCCAAGCCCGGCCACGCCTTCGAACTCAATCGCCACGATTATGAAGCCTTTTGCGAAGGGTTCCCGTTTGAAGAGACTCCAGACCAGTCTGCCGCCATTGACGCCGTTATTGCGGATATGACATCGGATCGCCCCACGGATCGCCTGGTCTGTGGTGATGTGGGCTTTGGTAAAACCGAGGTGGCCATGCGCGCTGCCTTTGTCGCTGTGCAGGCTGGCAAGCAAGTGGCAATCCTGGTACCCACCACCTTGCTGGCCCAACAACACTACGAGACCTTCAAGGACCGCTTCTCCGACTGGCCCGTACAGGTGGAAGTACTCTCCCGTTTCAAAACCGGCAAGGAGCAAACCAAAGCCCTCAACCTGGTGGCCGATGGCAAGATCGATATTGTGGTGGGTACCCACAAGCTGCTGCAGGAAAGTGTCTCCTTTAAAAACCTGGGGCTGATTATCGTTGACGAGGAACACCGTTTTGGGGTCCGTCACAAGGAACGCCTGAAGGAGATGCGCGCTGACGTGGATATGCTGACGCTCACCGCTACCCCCATTCCCCGGACCCTGAACATGGCCATGTCGGGGGTCAGGGATATGTCCATCATCGCCACGCCACCCGCGAAGCGTCTGTCTATCAAGACCTTTGTGCGGGAAGAAAACAAAGCCGTGATGAAGGAAGCCATCCTGCGGGAGCTGCTGCGGGGTGGTCAGGTGTACTTTCTGCACAACGAAGTGAAATCCATTGAACGCCGGGCAGAGGAAATCCAGCAACTGGTACCGGAGGCCCGCATTATTGTGGCCCATGGTCAAATGCGCGAACGGGAGCTGGAACAAGTGATGACCGACTTCTACCACAAACGCTATAACCTGTTGATGTGTACCACCATCATCGAAACCGGCATCGACGTACCCTCCGCCAACACCATTATCATCGACCGGGCGGACAAATTTGGTCTGGCACAGCTACACCAACTGCGCGGCCGAGTGGGGCGCTCCCATCACCAGGCCTATGCCTACCTGCTGACACCTAATCCCAAGGCAATCACCGCTGACGCCCGCAAGCGCCTGGAAGCGATCGCCGAGGCGCACGACCTGGGCGCTGGTTTCACCCTGGCCAGCCACGACCTGGAGATCCGCGGAGCCGGCGAGCTGTTGGGTGAAGAGCAAAGCGGTAACATGAACAGCATTGGCTTCTCTCTCTATATGGAACTGCTGGAAGAAGCCGTTCAGTCCATCAAGGAAGGCAAGACCCCAAACCTGGACAAGCCGTTCAAGCAAGGGGCAGAGATCAATTTACGCATTCCCGCACTGATTACCGACGATTACCTGCGGGACGTGCATATACGCCTGATCACCTACAAGCGCATCGCCAATGCCAAGACCGATGATCAACTGGATGAACTGCGGGTAGAAATGGTGGACCGCTTCGGCAGCCTGCCGGAATCCACCAAAAACCTGTTCCGCCTCACCAAGATCAAACTGAAAGCCCAGGCCCTGGGACTGAGTAAAATTGATGCGGGTCCCAAGGGTGGTCGCGTGGAATTTGGTGTTGACACCAAGGTCCATCCTCTGACAATTGTGAAAATGGTTCAAATTCAGCCTCAGTTCTATAAACTGGATGGCGCTGATAAGCTAAAATTTGCCATAGAAAGCGAAACCGCCGAGCAGCGCCTGGACCTGATCGAAGAGCTGCTGGAAAAACTCAGCGTAAATCCGGAACGCAAGTAACCGAATATGACATTATCCAAACTACGTTTTGCCCTCCTCGCAGCCCTGATTGTCGTTACGACGCCGGTCTACCCGGCAGAGGAAAAAGAAACGCCCTGGTATCAGGTTTCCCTCGTTATCTTTAAACATCGCAACAGCCCCATGGGCAACGAAACCTGGCCTACGCCTGACACCCTGCAGCTGTCGTTCCCTAAGGGTATTCTGGAACTGGAACCAAAAGTAGAAAACGACGGTGACTGGATCGCCTTTCGCAACACCCAACCGCTGGATGAAGAATTCAAGCAGGCTCTGCACAGCATTAAGCTGAGTTCCAACTACGAAATCATGAGCACGGCAAGCTGGAATCAACCGGCTCTGGATGGCAACAGCGCCATTCCCATATTAATTCAGGCGGGTAATGAATACGGTGGTTACTATGAATTGGAAGGCAGTATCACACTGGTGGTGTCACGCTACCTGCATCTGAAAACGGATTTGTGGTTGTCTGAATACATCCAGAAAGTGGAAATGATTGCCCCCTGGTGGGAAACCTCCAACACCATCACCGACGATGCCTCCACCGAGCCCGGCACTTTTGACTCCACCTATCAGGAGATCGATTTCAGCAGCACCTCCTATAATGAAACCGTCACCCGCTATGAATCCGTACGCACCGTGGTGCTGAACGAATCCCGCCGCATGCGCAGTGGTGAACTGCATTATCTGGACAATCCGATGTTTGGAGTGTTGGTGAAGGTGGTCCCCTACGCGCCGGAATCGGCGGAAGAAGCGTTACCGGACAGCCCCCTGCAGGACGCCAGCCCGGTCAGCATGCGTTAACAGGTTCTACCGTTAGCGTTAGCTCAGCCACTGGGCCAGAATAGCCCGGACATTACCCATACCGTTGTGAATGGCGCGCTCGATGTCTTCCATCGTAATAATACCGTCACTGCGACCGGCAGCCATGTTCACTACCAATGACAGGCAGGCGTAATCCAGCTCGGCTTCACGGGCCAGGGATGCTTCCGGCATTCCGGTCATACCCACAATGTCACAACCATCCCGCTCCAGTCGATCCACCTCGGCCGCTGTTTCCAGACGTGGGCCCTGGGTGGCACCGTAGACTCCACCATCATGGACGTTGATACCCAGGGTTGCCGCTGCCGCCAGCAACCCCTTGCGCAATGCTTCGCTGTAGGGATAGGAAAAATCCACGTGCAGCACGTTACCACGGTCGGCAAAGGTAAATTCACGGCCCCAGGTGTAATCAATAATCTGGTCCGGAATGACCAGACTCTCCGCCCCCATGGCGGCATTGATTCCACCCACCGCGTTCACCGCGATGATGTCTTTCACTCCGACCTGCTTGAGCGCATGAATATTGGCCCGGTAATTCACCTGATGGGGAGGCACGGTATGGCCTTTGCCGTGGCGGGCCAGGAATACTACTTCTTTTTGACCAAAGCGTCCGAATTCCAATGGCGCCGACGGCGCTCCATAGGGCGTTTCCACCGATCGGGATTCGGTTAATTCCAAGCCTTCCAGTTCTGTGAGGCCGGTGCCTCCTACGATCGCAATCAAACTCATGGATTATCTCTACATTCCTTTCACTGCATAGATGCCATCTGCATTGCGCAAATAGCCTTTGTAATCCATACCGTAGCCGAACACATAGCGATCGGGCACTTCCAGGCAGGTGTAATCCGCCTTGAAATCGGGCATGTATTTACGATCATGAATCTTGTCCACCAACACCGCACAGCGTACCGACTCCACATTTTGGGCTCGGCAGCTTTCGATGATTTTGTAGAGGGTCTGCCCCTCATCCAGAATGTCGTCCACCAACAGGATGTGACGCCCTTCCAGACCATGCTGCGGCAACACTTTCCAGTTTAATTCCGAGCCGGAGGTTTCCATGCCATAGCGGGTCACATGAATGTAATCAATTTCCAGCGGGAAACGCATGCGCATCGCTAGCCGGGCTCCGAACATCATCCCGCCTTTCATCACCACTAGCACCAGTGGGTTTTTATCCGCCATATCCTCTTCTATTTTCTGACTGATGGCATCAATGGATCGTTCAATCTGTTGTTCGGTCCAGATACAGTCCGCCTCACGCCAGATTTTTTCCACTTCCTGAACGGTTACGCTCATGCCGGCTCCTCGATTTTGCTATTGCTATCCTGTGGAACTCCCTCGATCACATGCAATGTCTGTGTGGGGAACGCAAACTCCGCTCCATGTTGCTGCACGATTTCCGAGATTTTGAATAATACATCCTGCTTGACCTCATGAAACTTCACCCAGTTGGTGGTGATGGTCATGCAATAAATGAAGAAATCCAGTGAGGATGTCCCATACTTGTTGAAATTCACGATCAGCGTCTGATTATGATCGATCTCAGGATGCTCTGTGAGCATGGCTTTGACGGCTTCGATAATCGCAGGCAGTCGGTTCACATCGTCATAGCGAACGCCCATGGTTTCATAAATACGGCGATGGGTCATGCGGGAAGGGTTTTCCAACGCAATGCTGGTAAAGGTGGAATTAGGCACATACAGGGGGCGCTTATCGAAAGTGCGAATGATGGTCAAGCGCCAGCCGATGTGCTCAATGGTACCTTCGATACTGCGGTCCGGTGAGCGCACCCAGTCCCCCACGGAAAACGGTCGGTCCAGGTAAACCATCAAACCACCAAAGAAGTTGGCCAGCAGATCCTTGGCCGCAAAACCCACTGCGATACCGCCGATACCGCCGAAGGCCAACACGCCGGAAATGGAAATCCCCATGGACTGGGCAATCACCAGGCCACCGGTAATGATCACCGACAAACGCAACAACTTGGCCATTGCCGTCACCGTGGTCTCATCCAGGGGTTCCTGGGTATATCCCGGCGTTTTCAGCAGCTCTTCTGCCTTGGTTATCATACGAATCAGGAACCACAGCACCACGCTGATGACTAGCACTACAAACACCGGCCGGATCATCGTCACGAAGGATTCCTCCATCATGGGCTCCATGATTTCAGCCACGATGCGGACTCCAATTACCAGAATGAATGCCCGGGAAGGTTTGCGTACCGCCCACAACAACGCGTCATCCCACAGGTTTTTGGTTTTGGCAAATTGCTTTTCCAGGCGATCATAAAACTTGCGGGCGGCATAGTTTGCCAACAGGGTAATGAAGATCACCACAAAGACCTGAATGACCCAATCCTGACTGCCATTCATTTGTTGCCACCACTGCTGTACGGTATCCACTTACTGCTCTCCCAACTGTTCAATGGAGTGTCTGATGTTCTTGTAGCGGGGCTCCTGTTGCAGGGCATCCCAATCCACTTCGCGACGGGCCATCATAGCCATCAATCGATTTTGATTGGCGCTTATATTGCTTTGTTCCAACCACGCCAACACCTCATCCGCGCCCTGTTGATTGTTGCATACCAGCACCATGTCGCAACCTGCATCCAGAGCGGCACGGGCCCGGGCCGGATAGCCACCCACCACTGCTGCACCTTCCATGGTCAGATCATCACTGAAGATGACACCATGAAACTGCAGCTGATCCCGCAACAGGGTTTGCAGCCAGAAAGGAGAAAAGCCGGCCGGATTTTCATCCACCTGCTGATAGATCACGTGAGCCGGCATCACCGCATCGAGCAGTCCCGCCAGGGCGGCAAAAGGCTGCATGTCGAAGGTTTCAATCTGTTCCAATGAGCGTTCATCCGTGGGAATCGCCACATGGGAATCCGCTTCCACCCAACCATGCCCCGGAAAGTGCTTGCCGGTAGCCGCCATCCCCGCTTCATGCATGCCTTCCACATAGGCCCGCCCGAGCTCAATCACGGCCTGCGGATCGTTATGAAAGGAGCGGTCACCAATCACAGCGCTACGCCCTACTTCCACATCCAGCACCGGTGCAAAAGAAATATCCAGACCCAAAGCCAACATCTCGGAGGCCATCAACCAGCCCCAATCGCGGGCTCGATGCACCGCCGCTTCCCTGTCCTTTGCGTAATAACCTCCCAATTGCGCCAACGGGGGCAGCCGTGTGACGCCGTCCCGGATGCGTTGTACCCGGCCACCCTCCTGGTCGATTGCCAGAATCAGTTCAGGACGCACTTCACGTACGGCGGCAATCAGGGATCGTACCTGGGTAACGGATTCGATATTACGGGAGAACAGAATGACGCCACCAGTAGCGGGATCCTGCAAACGGCGAATGTCCTGGTCCGAAAGGGCTGTGCCTTCCAGATCCAGCATCAATGGCCCCATCACCATAATGCGTGTTATCTCCTGAGATTCTCACTAAGGTTCTATGATCTAAGGTTCTATGATCACTCGGGTACCGGGGCCAACTCGATCGAAGAGATCCATAACATCCTGATTGCGCATGCGCACGCAACCGTGTGAGAGCGGCACTCCCATAGGCTCGGTATCCGGAGTGCCATGAATATAAATGTATCTGCGCTGGGAATCCACGTTGCCGCCCCGATTCACGCCTTTTTCTTCCCCACATAACCACAGGATGCGGGTGAGAATCCAGTCGCGGCCGGGGTACCGCTCAGCCAATTCCGGCGTGTAAATTTCACCGGTGGGCCGCCGGCCGACAAACACGGTCCCCGCTGGAGCACCGGCGCCGATACAGGCACGAATGCGATGCCATCCCAAAGGGGTCTGATTGGAACCGGACTGGTTACCTGCCCCGTTCAATGCCGTCGATACCGGCCAACTTTTCTCCAGCGCGTACGTCTCAAGCCTGTTCGCCTGCCACAGCTCCAGGGTTTGACGCTGAATGGACACCTTGATCTCAGGCATTTTCATGGGAGGCATTACGCAGGCCGGCCGCCATAAAGCTGGTAAGATGACTGACAATAAAGTCCACCGAACCGCGGTGCCCGGTATCGTTCATCGCCATGGCACGCAACGCGTCAAAGTTGGACATGGTAAAAATGGCTGTGCCCAACGCGAAGTGAGTATGCCAGAACAACTCCTGATCCGTCGCGCCCGGCAAGGCCGGCTTAAGCAGGCGCGCATAGCGCTGGAAGGCATCCCCATAGCGAGAAGCGATAAAGTTTCGTACATGGGCCTGGGACTGGGTATACGCCAACCCCAACAGGCGCATAAAGGCCGTAGCGCGATTGGTGTTGCGACCATGCACATCGTAGATGGAGCTGGACAGCACCTTGAGTAATGACTCCACGTTAATGTTTTCCGGGTCCTGCTCCAGCACCCCAAGCCGTTGGTCGATTTCAGTCACCAGGGGTTCCAGAAAGCGTTCAAATACCGCCTGGATCAGCGCTTTTTTGGAGCCGAAATGATAGTTGACCGCCGCCAGGTTCACACCGGCGGTACTGGTAATCGTGCGCAGGGAGGTCTCCGCAAATCCGCGCTCAGCAAACAGGGCTTCTGCTGCATCCAGGATTCGCTCTACCGTTTCTTTTTGTGCCATACGTTCTGTTTCCTGACAGGGGTTCGGCAACTGCCAGAGAACCACCATAAACAATCGTTTGAAACTTACGTTTGCAAGGCGCCCCTGTCAAGAATCGGATGGCTCAGGCGATCAAAAGTACCGTACTAATTCTAACTGGATAAGGTCGTTACGGCTGCTTTGTGCCAATTTATAGAGCGGATCAAAGGAACCATCGTCAAGATCGTCCTGGGTGGGCGGTGCCTTGCTGTGGAAAAACAAGGCGTCCAGATTCACTGTCCAGACATCCCCGAGGCGCCGGCTGGCCTCCAGGGTCAAAACCCGCTCATGGGTTTTGTGGTCATAGATAACACCGCCCAGCATTTCCGACGTCGCTGCATCATTGAATGCCCAGCGCAACCCCAAGGCGATATCGTTCTCCAAGTAGTAGGACGCGGGGCTGTCTTCCCCACGCTCATCGTAGTTGTATTCGCTCACAATCCCAAGATCACCCACGGTGCCAAATACGCCTTCAAGGGTGTATTCGAAGCCGAAGACGGTGGCGAAATAGCGGCCACCCGCCATACCACTGCGATTCAAAGCCTCCAGTTTTACCAGCCAGGCATCGTAGTTGTACTGTGCTTCCAACCCAAACTGGTCAATTACTCGATAGAACGGAATGAGCTCGTCTTTTTCATTAAGATTGCGGAATTCCGGATCACGGGAAGTGCCGCCGAAATAGGAAAACGCCAATTCCCAGGCTTCGATCGACATCGCCCAGCGCGCCGCAAAATCCACGCGTTTCTCCTCAGCACCGGATTCATAGAGCGCATCATCGCTGGAGATCACCACCGGCCCTCGCGGCCAACCGTCCTCGCCGGGAAAGGTTCTCTCCCGGAATCCAGCCAGGGCAAACAGGTCGAGGATACCCCAATCCGTCACCAAAGACAGATTCACCATGGGTTGTCCCAGCTTTGCTTCTCCGTCGCTTCTTTCCACCAAATCGGATTGATTAATAATGTCCACCAGATGCTGGAACTCCGTCACGCCCCAGAACACCGTACGGACACCGGTGCGCAGCTCCCAGCCATCAGCGACATGAATCCAGGCCAAGTCCTGAATGTCGCCATGTGTACGCTCATCATCTGCTTCGGACCAGCGATAAAACGCCTCGAATTCGAACAGGTCGTTACCGTCATTCCATTCGTGGAAGTACTCGCCCCGAACACTCAGCGATACTGCATCATCCTTCACCCCGTAGGGTTGGTTCTGGGGCAGGTAACGGTATTCACCAGCCGCCTCAAAATCCCAGTCCCCCGCTGCCGCGATGGTTGACATCAGCGCGGCCATTGTCGGCACCCAAAAACCGGACCAAAACCTCATGCACTCACTCCCAAGCCATAACCATAAGTCACAAAATGACGAATCGTCACGCTAACCTGTTTATTCCTTTCCGTCAACCGGGTGATTCCCAAACGCCGGTTTAGATTTTTCTGCTCCATACTCATTACCGCTTATCTCTCCCGCCTATAAAAATAGCAGGGATATTGAGATTCGCAGCGCTAAGTGACTGTTTAATAAGCACCACCTGAAAGTTTAAATTTAACCTCTTCATTCCAGCCCGGATAGTGTCCTAACATCTTTCGTGATGAATCCGGGTACTGAACCATACTAGCGACAAAGGCCTGAATGGAGCGATAAGCAGGAGCGGCGCCATGTTGAAACGAATTCAACCCGAAGTTGGCAACTGGTACGAAAATATCGAAGAAGAAACCCTGTTTGAAGTGGTTGCCATTGATGACGATGGCAGTAGCCTGGCGATTCAATACTTCGAAGGCGAACTGGAAGAGATGGACATCGAAGCCTTCTGGCAACTCGCCCTGCGCTCGGTTGACCAGCCGGAGGATTGGGCCGGTCCCTACGAAATAGATCAGGAAGATCGCGACGACCTGGACAGACCTGTGCCCATGGAAGCAGATCAATTTCTTCCATTCGATGATTTCGAGTCGGATGGTGTTCGTATTTACGATGACTTCTGAAAACGGCTTGTAGTCTTCTCCCCACCTCATGTTTAGGGGGCTTTCCAACGCCCCTTTCCAACGCCCCTTTCCAACCTGCCTGTTTTTATTAGCCTTTTTGTTTTACTTTGAGGCCATGCTGTATATAATCACAGGACCTGTATAAAATAACAGTAAATACTCTGCATGGGCATCAGCATGGAAAAACTCACCAAGCGACAAGCGGAAATCCTGGCACTCATCAAAACCTATATCGAAGACAGCGGTATGCCACCCACGCGGATGGAAATCGCTGATACATTTGGTTTCCGTTCTCCCAATGCAGCGGAGGAACACCTTCGGACCCTGGCACGCAAAGGCTACATCGAAATGCTGCCGGGTGCATCCCGGGGCATTCGCTTGATTGGTCAGGAAGATGACGAAGAACCAGGGCTTCCTATCATCGGTCAGGTAGCGGCAGGCCAGCCAGTCCTGGCGCAGGAAAACGTTCTGGGCCGATGTGAAGTTAATCCGGATTTTTTCAAACCACGCGCCGATTATTTTCTGCGGGTTAAAGGCCTGAGCATGATTGACGCAGGCATCCTGGAGGGAGACCTGTTGGCGGTGCACAAAACATCCGATGCCCAACGGGGCCAAGTGATAGTTGCACGCATTGGAGATGAAGTGACAGTCAAACGCTTTGATCGAAAGCGCAACAAAATCATCCTGTTACCTGAGAATCCTGATTTCGAACCCATCGAGGTAGACAGCAGAAGTGACGATTTTGCGATTGAAGGTTTGGCGGTAGGTGTGATTCGAGACGGAATTTAAATTCTACTTAATGCAAAACGCCCGGCACGTCATCGTAATCTTCAGCCATTGCTGAAGAATCGGATCGCTCTTCATGGGCTTCCAGTACGTGCCCATAAACTTCACCAACAGCCTGCACACCGGCACTGACCATAGCCTTGCCGATATCCAGGGAAAATTCGGAAAGCAGTACACGAACTTCATTTGAGAACTTAATTTCCACCAAAGGCGAGCCAACTCCATCGGCACGTCGCAATACAATTTCACCTGACTCCAGTTCTACAATTTCTAAAAGAGAGGACATTCTTAAACCTTTTGCGTGGAAGTGTTTGAAGCAGCTAACAAAAAGTGATTTTTTGCATTTTATCCCGGGAAAAACCACTTATTTGAGATGCTCAATGGGCGAAGATACTAACATGTGAGGCAACGCCGTAACAAATAAATCACCCCCTCAATTGATATATAATTCCTACCACTCACCCAGAAGTTGCCTGATTTCCTCTATCAGTTCTGAAAGTTTCTCATACCAATCATGCAGTTGCGCGAACTCATCAACTTCGCTAATTACGCGCACTTCAATTGCATTCAGGTTTACCGACTCCTTGGTTTGCGTGGTTGCATCCGGATTGACCTCGTTGATCTGTTTCCAGGTGTTCTGCATTCGATTCAACCAACTGTCTTCGGCCAACTCCAGCGTAAGAACACGTTCCAGTTCAGGAATGGATTTTCCATTCAGCTGAGCTTGTTTCAACAAAGCATCCAATGACTGATTGGCTGAGTAGTTTTCATCATAGGTTTGGGCCACCTCCCAGATAAATGCCTGATACGCGCCCATCAGATGAAACAGACAGGACTGTTGGTGTGCTGCCAACAGCGCTTTGCGATTTATCACAGTCTCATCTTCTTTAGCTTTTTCAATAGCTTCCAGATAGAAGCGAGCGAAATAGCGTCTCTGATTGGAATGACTCAGCTTGTGTTTGGCCATGGGTAGGTCGACTCCTGATATGGAAACCCTATTTTACTGAGTGCAGGTCCAAACCACTAGTGAGGAGCTTTCTGATTCATTAACTATACTTTCCTAAGATACTGGCGATATTCACCTTTACCGCCAAATTCGGTGTTTTTAGCAGTAGTTAAGTGGACAAATACATAATGAAAATACTTTGGCTGGCTACTTTCGTCATGAACCGGTTGACCTACAACTATAAGTTCATGGTGATCAGCGTACTTTTTCTATGCCCGATTCTTTTACTCAGTACCCAACTGTGGAATCAGTTGGAGCAGGATCTGCAAGTCACCGCTACGGAAGCCAAAGGTGTCAATGTTATCAAAGAGTTGAGCCTGCTCAATTCGAAGGCCGCTCAACTGCGGGATGTGTTAATGGCTTATAACTACGACCGCAGCCAGGCCACCACCAGCAAAGTTGTACAGCTGCGGAACGAAACCTCCGAGCTGTTGGACGGGATCAACCAACAATACCAGGACTCCAACCTGGTAAAACCGACTCAGCTGGAGCGGCTGCAACAAGCGAAAAAACAGGCTTATAACGAAGACCTGGGCTCACAGATCATGCTACGTGAATACATGACCTCTTATGGCAGCTTGGTAAATGAAGTTGAAGCCATCGCACTTGAAATCGCCAAAAACAGTGGTCTGGCCAACGACACGGACGACAATCTATCGGTTGAAATCGGAGTCTACCTTGAGGATGTGCGCCCGTTGTTATCACAACTGACCAAGTTGAGGGGCTATGGGAACAATACCCTGAACACCCCTTTTATGGACAGCGCCACCTTCACCGAAGTCGACGCCACATACTTCAACACTCAGAATGCATTTGAAGATTTCAAGAGCGCAATCGAGAAGGTCAGAAAGATACACCCTGAGGCAACAATAGTGGCAGCGGCCCCGTCTACCATTGAGGCTGTAGACAAATTGTTGTTCCTGTTCAATGACCAGGTGGTGGAAGCCATATCAGAGCGCCAAACCTGGCAGCAATACAACGAATCTGCATCGCAGCTGATCACCACGGCCCTGGAGCTGGAAAATGTGGTCCTGGATCGCGCCTTGACCATCATCCAGAAACGCCTTCGCGCCAAGGAGCAGAACCGTATGGTCCTGGTCGCCAGCCTGCTGGCATTGCTGGCGGTCATTACCTACCTCTATCTCGGACTGTATTTTTCATTGAGTGAAAGTGTAAGCAACATGGTGAGCAGTGCCCGCCGCGTGGCAGATGGCGATATGACGGTAGAAGTGGAAAATCGTACCCGCGACGAGTTTGCCACCCTGATTGAAAACTTCAACGATATGGTCATTCAAATGAGGCAGCTGATTCGTGCTTCACGGGATAGCAGTGATACGGTGTCGCAGCATGCCGGTCAGGTGAAAATACTGGCTGACCAGAACACCGCCATCGTTCGACTGCAAACCGAAGAGACCACAAAAATCCGCCATGCCATGGAAGAGATGTCATCCGCAGCTGAAGAAGTGGCCCGGGAAACGGAGTTCACCGCCGGCGCGGCAGAAGATGCCAATGAGAATGCCCGGGAAGGTCAACAACTGGTGGTGGATGCTGTCAAAAGTTTCGAGGCTTTGACGTCAAATATCCATGGCTCCATGCAGGTGGTGGAGAAACTCGCCGAGCAAAGCCGGGGCGTAACCGATATTCTAACCGTTATCAAGGGAATCGCCGAGCAGACCAATCTGCTGGCATTAAATGCGGCTATCGAAGCAGCACGTGCCGGTGAACAGGGTCGAGGTTTTGCCGTGGTGGCAGATGAAGTGCGAACGCTGGCGCAACGCAGTCATGAAGCAACAGTGGAAATCGATGATGTGTTGGGGAAAATTCAGGCTGGTGTCCAGGAGGCAGTGCACTCCATGCAAGCCAGCGTGGATGTTACCGAACATTCGGTGAGTACTGCAAACAGACTCACCGAAAAGCTGGAGGAAATTCTTCAGGGCGTAACCAACATTAATGCCCGCGCCCAGTCCATTTCCGCCGCCACCTTGGAGCAGACCGAGTCTGTGAATCATGTGCTTGCCAGCATTCAGGCCATTAACTCCAGAGCAAATGAGGCTTCAGATGCCGCGGAGAATACTCAGCATTCATCTGAAGAGATGTTGATGTCGTTGAATGAATTGGTGGAGCGACTGGCACGCTTCAGGGTTTAGGGGATCAGGGTGACATGAAAAACGCCGGTTGATCCGGCGTTTTTTCCACGTGTGAACCAGGCTCCGCCCTCAGACAAGCGTTATTATTTCTTCTTGGCTGCGGATTTCTTAGGGGCGGTTTTCTTCTTCGCAGTGGATTTTTTCGCTGCCGCTTTTTTGGCAGGAGCTTTTTTGGCGGCGGCTGTTGCGGCTTTTTCAATCCACTTCTTACCGTCGTACGTTGCCGACCATCCAGTCGCCTTGCCCTCTGCGTTTTCCGTCATCACATACTGTGATTTGGTCTTGCGGCTGTAACGAATGATGGCCTTGTTGCCTTCAGGGTCCTGCTCCGGTGCCTGCTGCAAAAAGTGATACTTGGGATCCAGTTTATCGCCCACTGATTTCACTTCCTCCACCAGAGGAGCCCGGGTTTCGCGATGTTTCGGGAACTGGCTGGCCGCCAGGAACAGACCGGAAGCACCATCACGCAACAGGAAATAATCGTCAGTCTTGTCACACTTAAGGTGTGGCATGGGAATGGGATCGGCCTTCGGTGGCGCCGGATTGCCATCACGCAGCAATTTTCGGGTGTTTTTGCATTCTGCGTTGGTACAACCGAAGTATTTGCCGAAACGGCCCGTCTTCAGCTGCATATCGGAACCGCACTTGTCGCATTCTACGATCGGCCCGTCGTAACCCTTAATCTTGAAGTTACCCTCTTCGATCTCATAGCCCTCACAATCCGGGCTGTTACCGCAGATGTGCAGCTTGCGCTTTTCATCAATCAGGTAATTTTCCATTGCAGTGCCGCATTTCGGACAACGGCGTTTTTCCCGCAATGCCTTGGCTTCACTCTCATCATCATCGGCATTGATGGTTTCCGATCCATGGATCAGGTTAATGGTTTCCTTACAGCGCTCTTTCGGCGGCAATGCATAGCCTGTGCAACCCAGAAATACGCCGGTGCTGCCGGTTCGAATCGCCATGGGGCGGCCGCAGGCAGGACACTCAATATTGGTTTCCACCGGTGGATTGGTGCGCATACCGCCGGTTTCATTTTCTGCTTTCTCCAACTTTTTGCTGAAGTCGGCGTAGAAGCCGTCCAGTACCTTTTTCCACTCCAACTGCCCTTCGGCGATTTCGTCCAGCTGCTCCTCCATCTTGGCGGTGAAGCTGTAATCCATCAGGTTGTCGAAGTTTTCATTCAAGCGGTCAGTGACGATGTCACCCATTTTCTCCGCGTAAAACCGGCGGTTCTCCAGTTTGACGTAGCCGCGGTCCTGAATGGTGGAAATGATGGAGGCATAAGTGGAAGGCCGGCCGATCCCCTGCTTTTCCAGTTCCTTAACCAGGCTGGCTTCTGAGTAGCGGGCAGGTGGTTTGGTGAAGTGCTGGCTCGGGTCCAGTTTCTTCAGGTCCAGAACCTCACCTACGGCGACATCCGGTAGTTCAATATCTTCGTCTGACTTTTTGCTACCGGGCATGTTCACTACCAGGTGACCATCAAACTTGAGGATGCGACCCTTGGTGCGTAATTCGAAATCAGCGGCCTTTACGCTGAGATTGGTACTCAGATATTCTGCCGGAGGCATCTGACAGGCCACAAAGCGCTTCCAGATCAAGTCGTAGAGGCGCTGAGCATCCGTTTCCAGGCCAGCCACATCTTTGGCCAACACGTTGACATCGGAAGGTCGAATCGCTTCGTGCGCTTCCTGGGCGCCTTCTTTGCTGGCATAAGACAATGGTTTGTCCGGCACGTAGCGGGTACCGAAGTTACCTTCTATATATTCGCGCACGCCGGCCACAGCCTCAGCACTGAGGTTGGTGGAGTCAGTACGCATATAGGTGATGTAACCTGCTTCATACAGGCGCTGGGCCATCATCATGGTCTTTTTAACGCTGAAACCCAAACGGGTACTCGCACCCTGTTGCAAGGTGGACGTGGTAAAAGGGGCTGCCGGACGGGACTTGGTGGGTTTGTCCTCACGGCCTGATACGATGTAATCCGCTTTCTCCAGAATCTTCAGAGCCTGATCCGTCTGCTCTTTATTGCTGGGGCGGAAATTCTCGCCTTTCTGTTTGGCTACCTGCAAACGCAGTTTGTCCTGCTTCGCAGTGGCGGTATCCGCGTACACTTCCCAATATTCTTCGGGAATAAAAGCACGGATTTCCCGCTCCCTTTCCACCACCAGTTTCACCGCAACCGATTGAACGCGGCCGGCAGACAGACCGCGGGCAATCTTGGCCCACAGCAGTGGGGACACCATGTAACCTACAACCCGGTCGAGGAAACGACGGGCCTGCTGTGCATTTACCCGGTTACCATTGATCTTACCGGGCTCACGGAAAGCCTCCTGAATCGCGCTCTTGGTAATTTCGTTGAACACGACCCGCTTGTAGCGATCGTCGTCACCACCGATCACCTCGCGCAGGTGCCAGGCGATGGCCTCCCCCTCCCTGTCCAAGTCCGTTGCCAGATAGATGGTGTCAGCCTGCTCTGCCAGCTTCTTCAGTTCATCGACGACTTTCTTTTTATCCGGTAACACCTGGTAGTTGGCTTTCCAGCCTTGTTCGGGATCCACCCCCATGCGACCAATCAGGGCGGTACGGGCCTTTTCCTTCTTGTACTTGGCCTTTTCTTCCGGTGCCATCTTGCGGGTCAGGGCAGCCTGCTTGGCACGTTCGGAGGGATCTACTGTGGTTTTGCCGCCACCGCTGGTGGGTAAGTCACGCACATGGCCGACACTGGATTTCACAATGAAATCCTTGCCCAGGTACTTGTTGATGGTCTTCGCCTTGGCGGGCGACTCCACGATTACCAGTGACTTTCCCATAGATGTGATTCCAACCTTACTGGCTAAAAAGAATTCAACTTATAATTTAATCTTCAACGAAAGGGCGACATATATAAGAGGTGTCAGGCCCCGGGTCAAGGGACCGTATCGACACCTTGACTAATTTGTTTTTAGGATGATTTACCGCTTTTTTCCAAATCTGGACTTAAAGTTTTTCCTGACTAAGCTAACAAAGCCCTATTTTTCAACGAGTTAGAAAACTGTCACAATTCGGCGAATAATGACATTATCTTGGTCAAACAGACGCTTCGATTTGGAAAAATAATCCTGCGGGTATTTCTGGAATTCGTGTATGGGACCATTACCGGAACAATTCAAGGTCATCACAAAGGTCATCGTCGTGTTTACCCTGCTATGGAGTACGACGTTCTCAAAGGCAGCCACCGATCAGAACCTGTTTGCCGGCCAGTACTATCTGCTGGAGTTGATGACAGATGTCGAGCTTTATCGTAAAGGTCAGGGACAAAGTGATGTCTACGACCAGCTTACCGGGCATTTACAAAACTTCCGCACGCACTTTGCATCACTGCTCGCCACCGGAAGCCTTCCAGAGTCAGACGCCCTGAGCCTGCAGCAACAATGGAAGCAAGTTGCCCGCAACCTCAGTGCCCTGCTGGTGACCATCCGGCAGGGTGGGTTCATTGATCAGGAGATTCGCTATCAGTATCAGGAGCAGACCAGCCAGTTCTGGCGTCAGCTCCACGGGGCCGCCCTGGGCCAAAGGGAATTAACGGGGCCAGAGCAGGTCGTCCTGCATCTGCAACTGGCCAATCTGCGCTACCTGGAACCGCAGTGGCGGCTGGCCCCCCATGAAGAAAGCAGTCTTACCGCCATTGCAGAGCAGATTGATGCCGACGTTTCCGAGTTACCCAATAGCCCAGCGGACTTCAGGAAAAAGTGGCCTTTACTGCGACAGGCGCTGCTGCAGGAAGGCGGCGCCATGTCGTTTATCGTTAACCGATATTCCGGTGACTTGATCGCTTTACTGCTTGAAGATATTCAATCCAAGGGCCGTTGAATCAGTCCAGTTGCTTCTGGTACTGCAAAGGGGTGGTACCGCTCCATTGCCGAAACGCCCGCGTAAAAGCACTTTGTTCTGAATATCCCAATAACAAACCGATTTCCACCAGCGTCAAACGCCGTTCGGCCAAATACTGCTTTGCCAGCTGCAGGCGGATTTCCTGTAACAAATCCTTGAATACCAGGCCCCTCTCATGCAAGCGACGATGCAATGTCCGGCGCGACATGGCCAGAGTCCTGGCGACCTGGTCCAGCGTGGGTTCTCCACCTTGGATCGCTTTCAATATGGCCTGCTGCAGACGATCATGAAAATCCTCCTGTTGAGGCAAAACAGCCAGCAAGGTCTGGGCCTGCTGCTCCAATAATTGTCTCAGCGCCGGATCACTATTGGTCACCGGCATCGCTAAATATTCAATGGGAAAAATCAGCTCCAGCTGGGGCTGATCAAAGGCAATCACACACTGCACGAACTGCTGGTATGCCGCCACTTGCTCCGGTGCCGGTGCGACAAAGTTGATGCGGGTAGGTTGCAGTTCATCACAACCGGTCATGGCTCTCAGGTTGGCTACCATGCCCATGACCAGCACCTCATCCGACAGACGGGTGGAACGCCCAAACTGGTTGCTCCAACACATACAGGCCTGGTCTCCACGGACCTCAAAGTGGGCGGTATCCCCATCATGCAACAGCCGCTGATAGCGCTGAAACCGTTGCAACGCTTCTGCAACGGTATCGCAGGACAGAGTCAGGTAGCCCAGCACCCCGATGTAAGCCGGTTTGATGGCCTGCCCCAACTCCATTCCCACCAGGTGGTCCGGCAACTGTTCCTGCAAGGTTTCCAGCAACTGCCACCATTGCCGGAACCGCATCCGGCTGGCGGGCTGGAATTGCTTGAGTTCCCTTTGCAGTTCAGGCAGTTGCAGGTCGTTGGCGGTCAGGTAGTCCAGCAACAATGTTGCCAGATCACCGCTGACGTTCATGTCGGCCAGCATGCTGGTCATCTTTTATGCTCTCTTTCTTTCGTTTTTAGCGCTCACCTGTGGCGGGAATTGTCAAAAATTAGACCCAACAGGTCAATCGTTAATAGACGGGCGGCGCTATTCTTATCAGCATAACAACAGCTCACAGGTTCACCATGTCCGACGTTTTACACGCTATCTTTTTTGTAATGGCCTTTGGCGCCATCTTCATCGGTATTATCCTGATGGAGGCCGGTTATATCCGCTGGAAAGGATTACACGGCATCTATCATTTCAAGGAAACCCTGGCCAACCTGGGGACGGGCATGTCCTATAAGATCGTGGATGGCATCGCCATTGCCCTGTTCATCCAGGCGTTTTACAGCTGGGTTTATCAATACGGCCTGCAGTGGAATCCCGAGGCCTCTGTATTCAGCGTATTGGCTTTGATCGTCATCGTGGACTTTTGCTTCTATGTGCAGCATTACCTGATGCACAAGACACGCTGGTTCTGGGCCAGCCACGTCACCCACCATTCTTCCGAGCATATGAACTTTTCCACCGCGCTGCGCCAGAACTTCACCCATGCGTTCAATGGCGCCTGGATACTGTGGTGGATTCCGGCGGCCCTGGTGGGTTTTGACAAGGATTGGGTCCTGCTGGCCATTGAAGGCAATCTGGTGTACCAGTTCTTCCTGCATACGGAGCAGGTCAAACGCCTGGGCTGGCTGGAAGCCGTGTTTAACACCCCCTCCCATCACCGGGTTCACCATGGGCGTAACCCGGCGCAGATCGACACCAATTTCGGTGGTATTTTTATCATCTGGGATCGTTTATTCGGAACCTTTCGGGATGAGCGGGATGCCGGGGAAATTATCTACGGTGTAACCCGAATGCCGGAGCAACCCTACAACCCGGTGTATCTGCAATTGCATGAATGGGTCAGCATGTGGCGGGATCTGCGCACCTATCGCGACTGGCGCATCCTGGTGAAGCCACCGGAATGGGTGCAGGAGCAATACCCGCCGCGTTCAGACAACCAGTAACTGCTTCAGGTTTTCCAGCAGGGTTTCCACTTCCGCCAGATCACCCCGCTCGTTCCAGACAATGGCAACGCTGCGGGGCCCCAACTCCAGCGCCAGAAAATCTTCGGTCTGTTGCTGCTGCCAGCCTTCTATGATCTGTTCCACTGCCCGGGGCGTCTTGATTTTAACGTCAGAGGTTTCCCACACCAGGTTGCCTTCCCGGGTTTTCCGTTGCAGCCACTCCCCCTTCACCGACGGTCCCACCTGATCCTCCCGGGCCACCAATTGATAGCGGTACCAACGATAGACATCAATATGCGGATTGCGCTGCAACAGGGTGCTGAACTTCTTGTCCCGGTTCAAGGAAATGGGGCTGATAACCACATGATCGGCCATGGCGCGCTGGCGGATGCGTGCCAGACGTCGTTCCCGGGCGGAGGGCCGTAACATGAACACCGGGCCCAGGATAAACAACATCGCCAGACCAATTATCAGATAAACCATCAATTCGCACCCAATCTTGACTAAAAACAACACTTGAAATAAACAACGCTTGAAATAAAAGCGCCGGGCATTATCTAATACATTGAGTGATTCACAAAACCCAATCGCACAAGGATCAATTTCATGGGCCAATACAACCACATTCTGCTGGCGGCTGATTTCAACGATGAATCAGAAATCGTAGAAAAACGCGCTGCGGCGCTGCAAAACACGTTTTCCGCCACCCTGAGCCTTGTTCACGTACTGGAACCCATCTCCATTGCCTACGGTGGTGAATTCCCGGTGGATCTGGGAGACCTGCACAAGGAACTGGAGAAACAGGCCATGTCCCAATTGCGGGAGCTGGGCCAGAAGCTGGGCGTACCAGAAGATCGCCAGTATCTGGAAGTGGGTATTACCGAGAAAGAGATTTTACGGGTGGCGGAAGATAAAGGCGCCGACCTGATTGTCATTGGCAGCCACGGCCGTCATGGCCTGGCCCTGTTACTGGGCTCCACCGCCAATGCGGTACTGCATCACGCCAAGATTGATGTTTTGGCAGTGCGGATCAAGAAGGACTCAAAATAAGCCGGCTTCCTTCTTCACCTCTATGGCGGGCGACACGTCTTCGTCCGTCATCAAGGGTTTCACTTTCTGCAATTGTGACTCCAGGGAATAACTGACACTGGAGGACATATCCAGGAAACTGAGCAGCGCTTTCAGGTTGGAATCCCCTTCACAGGCTTCCTTCACCCGCCCCCAGAAGGCTTCATTCAGGGTCTGCAATTCCTGGTTCAAACTGATCAATCCCTGCAGCTCCCAATCCGGACGCCTGCCTTCGCGGTAATTGAAATACTGCTTCAGCAGATACAACGCGGTGGAGCGGATAATAAAGTCATCCTGGGAGGCAAACGGCAGGTGATTGCGGGCATTGGGTTTCAATTGGGTGAGGATGGGACAGGCACTGGAACCCATGATCAAGCCCATTAATGAACGCAGGCCCTCCTCCAATGCGGTCTCTTTTTTATACTCCCGCTCCGGGGTGGAAACCCTGACCGTGGCCGTTTTTTGAGCAGGCAGGCGCTGAAAGTCGGTGACCACCGCCGCCAAGTCTATAGCGGCCGGGCAATACTGGCAGTCTTTCACCGTCAATGGGCAGTTAGGGCATTGATTATGCTTTAATTTTGCCCACTCCGGGGCATCCTCCCGCTCAACCCTGAAGTCGAAGGTGCGATCCACATCCACCTCGTACTCCAGCGCAGTGTCCTCAATATCAAACCGGTATTGAATTTTCATGGTCGGGTTCCCGTAACATGCCTGTCTATTCAGTGTAGACCCGCAGCCTTTAGATTCCAAAGCGTACTAGGGACTGGCTAAGCTCTTGATTGCTAACTGCTTCAAAAATTGCGCAGTTTTCGCTTTAGCCCCCATAGATTTTCTGGACTATGCTGACTAAATAGAAGCGCTATCACCACGCAACCACAGGTGCCAGGAAAGGAGCCAACAGCGTGTCAATCGGATCTCAATTGAGCAACCCGGGTTCCAGTTCTGTGAACCCCGATCTGGACTGGAGTCAGGTCAAGGAAACCATTTCCATGTTGTGCCTGGCCATGGCTCAGATCGAAACGACGCTCACAGACAGCTCGAAATCCGTGGATGAGTTATCCACCACCTTTACCGGCATGGCGCAGGACGCCAAGAAGGTGATGAACCTTTGCGAACACGCGGACAGCTCCGACAAATGGGAAACCCAGCGGGTTGATATTATGGCCGCGTCCCAGCAGATGCACCAGCAAATGCAGCGGGCGATCGTTGCCTTCCAGTTCTATGACCGGCTCACTCAGAAACTGCATCATGTCAATGAAAGCCTGACCCACCTGGGCGACCTGATCAGTGATTCCAGTCGTCTTTATAATCCCGGAGAGTGGAGCAAAATCCAACAGGAAATCCGCTCCAACTACACCATGGAATGCGAGCGCCTGATGTTCGATCACATCATGAAAGGTGCCACCATCCGCGAAGCGCTGGAATTGTATCGTCACCAGTTCGAGCAGACTGAATCCCTGAATCACGACGATACGGATGACGACATCGAGCTTTTTTAAGTTTTGTTATCCATCACTGTAAATGGTGTACGAAAGTGAATCACAAGCGTTGTGATAAGCATCACCAGGGACAGCCACATCAGTGTACGCCAGCCATTTTTCATGGTTGACACGATCTGAAAATCGTTCACATAGATGGTTTCGCAGGCTCCGTTGCCAGAGTCTGTGCGCGAGGTACTGGTACCGCGCACCCCTCCTCCCGGGTATTGGTAGCGGCTGAGCCAGCCCCGAATCCGGACCTGGTCACCAATCCTGACCTTACTTACCTGATCACGAATGAAGGGGTCTGCCGAGATTAGGTGATTATTGGAAAGCTGATTCATGTTGAAACTGTCCCACGCCTGCTGATCACGGGTTTCTACGAAGCATGTGAACTGTCCGTTCCAGAAATCCAGGTTGTTTAAATAGGGTGTTGTAGCGGACTGATCCCACACCACACACAGATCCAGCATGTTGAGGTGATCATTCCAAGCGGCATGCAGCATGGAATCGCCATCATGATGTTGATAAGACACCACCACACCAAACAGTTCGTAGTCAAACAAGGGTTCTATCCGATAAGTGCGTTCATTCACTGTCACGTCAAATGGCGCCTGCTGTACCGGCATTTGAATCGGCTCCTGATGAATATCCTCCAGCAATCTCATGGGTTCTGTGAACTGATTGCGGTTCCAGAATGACACCACCAGCATGATCAGACTCACCAACATTAATATTGAGTTCCACTTTTTCATGGTGAGCGAATTACTCCAGCACGGTCATGGTATCTCCCACGTGCAACTGCCCCAGGCTGCGTGGTACCAGGTTCTGGCCAAAAAACACCTCCCCGCCTTTTGCCCGGTGTCGCTTCAAGGTGCTAAATACTTCCGGCTGTTTACTGGCATCTTGTGGATTGATTGTGGGGATAGCGCAGCGGGAACAGGGCTTCACCACATCAAACACGGTTGAACCAATCTGTACCACGCGCCATTGATCTTCCAGCCAGGGTTCCGCACCTGCCACCACCACATTGGGACGGAACCGCTCCATACCGATATCAATACTCATATGCCGGTTCAGATCGGCAAGCGAG
Organism: Pseudomonadales bacterium; assembly: GCA_002708905.1. GTDB lineage: Bacteria > Pseudomonadota > Gammaproteobacteria > Pseudomonadales > Ketobacteraceae > Ketobacter. Next base: position 65,635 of record PAPM01000047.1, read on the forward strand.
GACTGCTGTGTCAGCAGTAAGGGATAACCATCGGCAAACCCCACCGTATGACCGGGACCAGCGTAGTCCGGATCCACCGGACGGTGACTGTCTTCCGGCATAAACACCAAACGACAGGTCACGCCTAATTGATCACTCAGCCACTGGTTCATGGAAGCGGCGCCAATCCTGGCCTGACATTCATCCCGCCAAACCTGTACCGACAACACCGGTCCATTCTCAAAATCCCGATGGCTGAAGGCCAGTTCAGTGCCCTCCGCGCCGGTCAGTACCACCGTTTCACCTTCCATTCGCGCCTTGATCAAGGCCATGACTGCACGCTGTCGCTGGGTGATGAACTTTCCGTTCTCATCCACCACCATCCAGCGCCGATCCCATTGCAAACCAAATCGGTCAATATCAGCACTGGTTACGGAAATACCGCCTAGGGATTTCACCGGGTGAATGTGTAAGCTGGCAACGTGCATATTGGTTATCCGTTCAATCATCAGGTTGAGATCAAAAAAGACTAACCTATACTGAGTTAATAACCCATTGGTTAAGTACTCTTTTAATTCAGTTTCCTGGGCGGGGGATCACGTCATGCGGGTAGTATTAAGTCTTTTATCCATTACATTGCTGAGTGCCTGTGGTGACTCCAAGTTCGCCGATATGCCGCAATCGGAGCTGCAGAATCGCTATTCTGAGTGTGAAAATGCGTCCAGCCTGTCTCCCGGTGCCGCTATCACCTGTGACAATATTCGTCGCGAATGCGAAAAGCGCGCCGGGGACAAGGGACGCAAAGTTTGCTTCTGAGCCCACTGTTTTAGAATACGATGCTGGTCCCTTCGGCTGGAATCTCGGCTGATATACCCAACTTCGACTGCAGTTTCTGTTGCAATACTTCCAGTGCATCAGGCTCACCGTGCACCAGATAAAAACGGGTTGGCTGTTTAAAGTGCGACGCCCATTCCATCAACTCCGATTGTCCGGCATGGGCTGAAAAACCACCCAGCGTGTGAATTTTGGCCCGCACCACAAAATCCTGTCCAAATATTTTAACGTGCTTATCCCCTTCTACGATTTGCCGCCCCAATGTCCCTCGGGCCTGAAAACCCGGAAACACAATATGACACTCATCGCGCCAGATGTTGTGCTTAAGGTGATGCCGGATACGTCCACCGTTACACATACCACTGCCGGCAATGATGACCACACCATCCTTGATCCGGTTGATGGCCATGGAGTCTTCGGTATCTTCCGTCAGGGTGAGCATGGGCAGATAGGATTTGGGATCATCCCCCAGCTTGGCGGACACCTTTTTCAAATCGTCCGGGTCCAGCAGATCCATATATTCGGTATAAAGGCGGGTGACTTCGATCCCCATGGGGCTGTCCAGAAATATCTTCTGCTGCGGCACACGCCCCTGTTTGTACAACACCCCCAGATGAAACAGCATTTCCTGGGTACGCCCTACCGCAAAGGCCGGGATCAGCACATTGCCTTTATCTTGATTGGCCTGGGCTAAAGCTTCACCCAATTCTTCCAGGGTGTTGTCCAGGGTTCGGTGGTTACGATCCCCATAGGTGCCTTCCATCAGCACCACATCGGCATCGGTAACAAACTCCGGATCTTTCATCAGCACCGCATCGGGGTTGCCCAGGTCTCCGGAGAACACCAGCTTTTTGGAACCACCCTTCTCTTCAATACGCAGCTCGACTATGGCAGAACCAATGATATGGCAGGCATCATAAAAATAGAGCTTCACATGACCGTTGATGGTGCGGGTTTCGTGATATGGAACGCCTACGCAATGCTCCAGCACATGCAGCACATCTTCCATAGTGTACCAGGGCTCGATCTCCGGCTTGCCGGCCCGCTTGCGGCGGCGGTTCTCCCATTCCACATCCCTCAGGTGTATTCCCGCAGCATCCTCCAGCATGATGGCCAGCAGGTTGCGGGTCGCCTCGGTACAGAACACCGGCCCCTTATAACCTTCCCTGAATAAGCGGGGTAACAGCCCACTGTGGTCCAGGTGGCCATGGGACAGCACCACCGCATCCAGTTGACGTGGGTTAAATGGGAAGGGTTCGCCGTTGCGTCGTTCCGCCTGTTTGCCGCCCTGGTGCATGCCGCAATCCAGCAGAATGCGCACACCATCGGTTTCGATCAGATGACAGGAGCCGGTGACTTCTTGGGCCGCGCCCCAAAAGGTAAGTTTCGCCATGAGTAAATTCCTTGTTCAGTTTGTTCAAGATAACACAAGCCGTTCATTTACAAACTGTTTTGAGTCAAGGTTTGAAAGCACCAGCGGCCCAGAGAGACTGTATACAGTTACAGATTTCCTCGCCTGCCTGGGAACGGATACGGATTCTTTGCGGTTCAGAGCTTTACGATAGCATTGGCCAGCACTTCATCATGGCGGGATATCCTGGATTGAACCAAACCACCTGCCAAAGGCCAGGATTGGATGGTCAGCAAATCTCCGTGCAGAGCTTCTTTGACGTATTCAACCGTCACCCCACTGATGGTTTTGCCGAGCGGCGTCTGGTCCGAAGACAACAGCTTGCGGGCATCTTCCACATAATCGACATAGCGGGAGTGATTGACGTGCTGCAGCAAATCGATCTCACTTGCCATGACCCTGCGTTCCATTGAGCGGGCATCGAGCGGAGGCTGCCTGCTTTCGATCCTGGGAAGTTTTCCGGGATCAAATCCTTCCGGGGAATTTTCCACCCGTTCCCTGGTTTTGTCGGAAACAGGATAGGGGCGACCGTTGTCACCGACGTTCACCAAGGTAGCCCGGCCCATGGCTATTGGATTATTCGATGCCTTATCCAGAAGCAGTTGGGATATATCCAGGCTGGTATTACCAACACGGCTTATCCAAGCCTTGATAACAAGGTCCACCCGCTCTTTAACCGGAGAAAGCATCGCCATACTTTGAGTCGCAACGACAACACTGTTAATGGACTGATGCAGAACAATCTCTTTTGAATTGAACAGCTCCCATCGGCCCCATTCCATATACCGGATCAATATGGCTGGAGGAATACTCCTGGAGGCATCCAGCTCATAACCACGGGTTTGGATTTCTGTGGATATCATAACTGCACTACAGCATACGGGTTATTGCGTTTACTGATCACACTTTTTCATGGCGACGTTTTCGATGAAATCCGAGGTCAGCTTATTGTCTTTCAGTTGATCCACTGAAAAGTTATTAACAAGTTCGTTCAACACACATTCGCAGGTTGCCTTATACTGAGCTCCACCGGAAGATTCAATACAGGAATCCAGAAACGAGGCCTTGTAAGATTTAAGAAAATCTGCATCCGACTTTTTCTCGGCTGCCAAGGCATATGAAATGTTAAAACCACCCAGGACCAGGACTGAAAGTAATACACTGATTTTTTTCATAGACATATCCTCATTTGGAAGATGGATCAGATCTTAGCATCCCGCACTGCAAATGCGCGACCCCCTATTATCAGGAATATAACAGTATAAATATCAGGCGGCACTATGATTCCCGACCGTTTATCTGTCATATTGATATCCATCAGTACCTTTACAGGCAACATCAAATTAATATTGAACTTATTCCTTATCCTAACATTAAGTTGAAGTCAGAGACGTCTGAATGCCGAGCCGTTACGCTACCTGCTTAGGCGCACTCTTGTGCCTTTTAATCGCTTGCAGCGAAGCATGCCACGGGCAGGACCAGAGCAATCTCTGGCATGCGGTCACCTGGGAAAACGACTTCATTGCCGATGATGACAGTGGTTACACCAATGGCATTGGCTATAGTTGGGGCTACCAGGGGTTTGGTAGCATGCGCCGTTCACCCTTGCCCGACTGGCTAAAGCTGATTGGCAGTCCTCTTCCCGCCTACAACGACCCAACCAAACAGCACGCCATCAGTTACCGGGTAGCACAGGCCATGTTTACCCCTGCTGATATCGATGTTGAAGAACTGATAGTGGAAGATCGCCCCTACGCAGGTCTACTGCTGTGGAGGGCTTCCACTCACCATTTTGATCACCAGCTTTCTCAACGTTATGGCCTGACCCTGGGAGTAGTCGGTCCTGCGTCCGGTGCAGAGCAGGTTCAGAATGCCATTCACCAACTGATCGGAGTCAACCAGGCGGAAGGTTGGGATCATCAGCTTGCCAACGAGCTGGTCTTCGCCCTATCAACAGAGCAACTACGACGAATGCACCAGGGAAATCTTTCCCAAAAGATCGAATACGACTGGATTCTGGCAGGGCGGGCAGACGCTGGCACCTTACACAGTGAACTGGGGATGGGCCTGGGATTTCGCTTTGGCCGCAACCTGGATAGTAGTTTTGCCGGCGCCGGTATCATGCCCACGCGCAATCCAAATCCAATGACTTGGTCTTTGCGTCGGGAATGGCATACTTTCATCAACCTGTACGCAAGCTACGTTTTCAACGACATCACCCTTGATGGCAACACCTTCAAAGACAGCCACGCGGTCACTCTTATTCATGAACAATTATTTGTCGTACTGGGGTTTTCCTACAGCGAGCAGAACTGGGGCACTACCCTTTCCATACAGGATGGATCTAACTCCTTTGAGGAAGCAGACGAAAACGGGCTATTTGCCAGCTTTACTTACGACTGGCACTGGTAGCAGCGGGTGAAGACATCAACCAAATTAGCCCGGCTTGTACCAGATGGGTGAGCTGAATGCGCGCTCCTGATGCACCAGCGGCACTGAATCATCCGGCGTCGCGCCCAAACGCACCTTGTCATAGAGTGTCCAGCGAGGCGTCGGAATTTCCAGAACACGAACGTAATAGACTGCTTTCAACGCTGGATCAAATTCCGGGTCGGTAAAGATTCCTATCAATTCGGCAGCCCCAATGCTATTGGTATATTGCGCTGTTTCCATATTCACCGTGTTACCCACGGGCGGTAACTTACCTTCTGCATCCGGCTTGCGGTCGCCGGACCAGGCCACATCAAAGATTTTTTCCTGGGTTTTGCCTTCGGCATCCAACCATCCTTTCACAATTTGGACCCGATCCAGGTTAGCCCCATCGGGGTCTTTACCGGCCGCCACAATAAACGTCAGAGGTTTATCGCCCGGGGCACCATTTAACATACCGCCCATGGGCACACCTTTTTCATATCCCTTTGCCACCAGGCCTGCATCAAGATCGCTGTCACTGAATTGGTAACCGCCAAAGAAACGCACACTCATTCTGGGTCCAGTGGTAGCAAAAGTTTCCTTACGTTTCATGGCATCCCAGATCGCTTCCCGGGTATTCTCCGTAGCCCACACCCCCATGACACCCGAGGCCGCCTGCTCCCATCCAACATAAGCCCCCGTAGGACCGCTTATGAGGGGAAACGACCAACGTTGTGTATTGGCCGGCTCTACGGTTTTGAACTTGCCGAAGAAATTATCCTCTTCCGCTGTGGAAAGGCCGGTGTGAGTATCCGTTGCCGCATTGGCTCCATATTGGAATGGGTTGGTACCCAATTCCTCTTCCAGGCGCAACCCGGATTTCAGGGCTTCTCGCCAATACTCGTACTTAAGCGCACCGTCGGGTTTGGGTTTAACAATCAGGTTGCCACGATCCCACAAATCCCAACTGGCAAATTCATCATTCGGGGACAGCGTCGGGTGGGATTCACTCTGCCCTTTTATCTGGGTGACCTCATACAACGGCTCATAAGCAGCCCGCAGTTTTGCCCACTCAGGATTCATGGGTGAGCCATCAAACTCCTGCTCCTCAAACATGCGGCCGTTGGACATATTGCCGTTATGGGGAATCGCCAGAACCTGGCCTCCGGTGTTCTGTTCATAGTTTTGCATCCACTCCCAAAGTTTGCGTGGGTCCTGAGTTACAAACGTGGTGAGAGGCGTCAGGTCACGGGTTTTATCCGCACCATCCCGGAAAATCACATTACGGTGCAGGTTATCTCCACCACCGGCATTAACGGTCCACTCAAATGCAATAAAGGTAGTGAACTTGCCGGGCTCATAGTACTTTTCAGCAGCATCTACTGTTTTCTGCCAGGCATTCATCATCCATTTGGGATCCATCACCTGCTTGGGCAACTTTTCAGTGGACTGCAAGACGATCAATTCACTCTTGGCATTCGCGGCAGCTTCTTCACTGCCGGAGTTAAAGGCATCATGCCAGCCTTTCAATACCTCGCTCTCCATCATTTCCGGATTGCCGTCAATGATTTCATTGATGGTTCCCATACCATCGGAATGATCCGTCACCATAAACCAGTCGTAGGGGCGGCTTATTTTTGCTTTCATGCCGGTATTGGATTTCACCTCCATGCCCAACGCATAACGATAGGCATCGTCCGGGTTGGTGATGGCACCATCCATCCCCGCATCCGCAGACCAGCCGGTGTGCACATGGGTGTCACCGAAATAGGCCTGGGTCGGGTAGGCAGGTTGGGCAGCAGCTGGTGGTTCGACCTGGGCAGTCTGGACTGCGGTTGCGGCAGGCGTGGTGGCATCTTTAGTATCCTTGCCTGAGTCGCAGGCGGACAAGGTTAATAACACTACGCTCAACGAAATCGCTTTGTAGTTTTTATCCATGAACGAGCTCCTTGTTAGCTGGATTTATTTGAATCTAACCACATGCCTACCATATTAACTAGTGTCGGGTTACAACCGCAGCAGCATAAGTACCAAACACTATAACTGAATCAGGCTGGATACTTAACCGATGATTGAAGCCACTATGACGGGCAAACCGACCTTTGCTCACCAACCAGCAAGCCGATGATTCCCCCGGCAACCAATAACGCACTGATTGTTATTCCCGGCAGCATGGGTTCACCCAGGATTCCCATGGCAATAGGAACCGCAAATACTGCGCTGACGGCCCCCATCAGACTGAGAAAAACCGGTCCGCCCTGTTTCTGTACCACAAACATCAACAGGAACTGACCGGCAAACACTGCAGACTGGATCGCAATCAATGTCACAGTATAAATATCCACCAAGGGCAAAGGGAGCGGATATTCGGTCATCAAAGCGTAAATAATCAGTAACCCGGAACCTGTTATCAACATGCCGGGGGCTAAGGCTTCAGAACTTTCTCCCGGGGGCCAGCGCCGGGTTCGGTAGAGATTACCCAACGCCAGTAACACCGGCCCCAATAAAGTCAGCACAATCCAGGCGGGATCGGCCTGCGGAACCGACCACTGTTTTACAACCAGCAACCCGGTACCCACCAACGCCAGCGATACACCGGATGCCCGCCGCCAGCAAAAGCGTTCCATTCGAAACAGTAACGCTCCGGCATAGGTTAGCAACGGCGGCAAGGCAATCATCATGGCGACAAAGCTCACGCCCAGGCGCGGCACAGCTTTAAAGAAAATGAGATTGGCAGCCACGGTGGTCAACAGGCTCGAAACGAAGAAGTATTCCAGTGTTTGCGGTGTTAGTTTTGGAATCTGCCTGCGCCACATTGAATATCCTGACAACAACACTGACGCCCCGATCATTGACCATGTCAAATAACTTAAGGGGGATATATCCCAACGGTTTGCCACTTTTACCAGGTTGGTGGTCAATCCCAGCAGCAGTCCCGCAATCAGCAAGGCTATCAACGCTAATGGATGAGGTTTCATGGGTGAACCCTCTTAATAGGCAACGGTAAAACGCTGGTTGCGAAAGCGCGACAACTCGATTTCATCGAGCAACGCGACGACAAAATCCTCCATCGATATTCGCGAACGACCTTGCGCGTCCAACAGAAGCTCATCACGGCCTAGCCGGTAGGAGCCGGTACGTTCTCCCGCAAACAAATCAGCCGGTGGACTCAGGTAGGTACAGTCAACGCCGTGGTCCTGCTGACACACCAGGTACTGATCCAGGCTGGCCTGGCCGATGTGTCGTAAATCCGGGCTTAGAAACCTGGGGTCATCCAACAGCAGCCGGCCCCCGGTTCCGGGAACTGCAAGACTGGCGGCCCCGCCGACGACGATCAATCTGGTAGAGGAGGTCTGCATCCCCTGCAACAATGACCGCGTAGTGCCGGCCACCATTTGCTCCTCCCCAGCCGGGGGCCGGGTGGCGTTGACCACCACATCCTGCCCATCCACCAGTTTGGTCACGGCGGCTGGGTCGGTAATGTTCAATTCCTGCACGTCAACCCCAGGCGGGAACCCCTCCAAACGCGTCCGGTTTCTCCCACTTGCGGTGACGGTATGCCCCCTGGAAAGGGCTTCCATTACAGTGCGCCGCCCCACGTTGCCGGCTGCACCCAATACCAGAATATTCATTGTGTCACTCCCATTGTCGCTATACTCAATCAACAAGGCACTAGACTAATGGAGAACAAAAGAAAGATAATCACCCATTATAGAAACTGATTGTTCTCAAATATGGACCAATAGGTTGGATCATGGATTCGCTTTCGGATATTGCTGTCTTCATCAAGGTGGTTGAACAGGGGAGTTTTACCGCCACAGCCGAACAGCTCTCGCTGTCCAAGTCGGTGGTCAGTAAATATGTTAGCCGGCTGGAGGACCGCCTGGGGGCACGGCTTCTCAACCGCTCCACACGACGCATCAGCCTTACGGAGGTGGGCCGGTCCTTTTACGAGCGCAGCCAGGTTGCTCTGCAGGAAATTGCAGAAGCCGAAGCGGAAGTCACCCGTCTGCAGAGTGAACCCAGGGGCACCCTTCGAATCAATGCGCCGATGTCGTTCGGCATCATGCATCTGGCTCCGGCCATTCCGGACTTTCTCAACCAGTATCCAGAGCTGTCCGTGGATCTTCAGTTTGATGACCGCAAGCTTGACCTGATTGAAGGGGGATTCGACGTCGCCCTGACCATTTCCAATCTGGCGGATTCTGCCCTGGTGGCACGCCGCCTCGGCCCCTGTCATCACTGTATTGTGGCCGCCCCTGAGTATCTGTCCCGCTACGGCACCCCACGCAAACCGGAGGACTTACAAGACCACGCCATTGTCAGTTACAGATACCAGGAATCAGCGCGGCAGTGGGAATTCATCGACACCCGGGGTAAATCCACGGTGGTGGCGATCAACAGTAAAGTTGAGATGAACAACAGTATGGGAATGCGGGAAGCCGTTCTCAATGGGGCAGGCATTATGCGCGCACCCAGCTTCGTGGTGGGCAGTGACGTTCAGCAAGGACGCCTGAAAATCCTGCTCCCGTCTTATCAGACGCTGCAGATGTCAATCTACGTGCTCTACCCCCAACGTCGCCATCTGTCCCCCAAAGTCCGGGCATTCGTGGATTTCCTGAGTCAGCGAATTGGTGATACACCCTACTGGGATACCCAGTAACCTGACCTATAATTGCATTTCGCAACACTACTTCACTTGGTCCGGGGCCCTGCTTGCAGTAAAGTCATCAGGAATAAAACAAAAAATTAAAACAATGAATAGCAAACGACCCTCTTTCTTGACCACCCTTGGGGAAATCTGGTCCGTCAAACGCAATCTCAAAGCCCTGACAGAGGACAGCTCCGGCACGTTCTACCTGATCAACGGGTTGCGTTTTTTCGGCATGGTCTGGATTCTGATCGCCCACACCGTATTCGTATACAGTCTCTACAATGGTAAAGAAGTCTTCTTCCAATCCCTTGAAGACTCCCCTTTTTACCTGTGGTGGATCTGGAATGCGGACAAAGGGGTCGATCTGTTCTTTGTGGTGAGCGGGTTCCTCATCAGCCTGATGCTGCTGAAGGAACAATCCAAAACCGGGGATATTCAACTCAAGCGATTCTACTTGCGCCGTTATTTGCGCCTCACTCCCCTCTACGCTGTTATTGCGATTATTTTCTGGTTCAGTGGCGCCCGCAATCATGAATGGATCTGGGCCAACCTGCTGTATGTAAACAACTTCCTGCACCCGGACAACATGGCCCTGCAATGGACCTGGACCCTGGCGGTGGAAGAACAGTTCTACTTGCTGCTACCCCTGATCCTGATCTTCATTGCCAAATCCCCGCAACGCTCCTTTATGAAAACCATGCTGGGGTTGCTGGTGCTCTCGTTCCTGATCCGCGCCGGTGTGCTGTATTACTATGATGAGTTATGGAACGGCAATTATCGGGACATGCTGTCGGATAAAAGCGTGTCTATGATCTTTTACGGCAAACTGTACGATAACCTTGCCACCCGTTTCGGCCCCCTGATTGTCGGGGTGATTGCCGGTTACGGTTACTGCTTCCACCAGCAGGCCATTCGTAACTGGGCCACCGCCACCCCCTACCGCCCGCTGATATTGAACGTACTGAGTATGGGCACCATCGTGTTCTTTATGTATTTCCCCATAATTGAAGCCAGATTCAGTGAACCCGGTAATGGGCTGCGGTTGTACCTGATCTTCAACCGCACTATTTTCAGCGTTGCATTTACCTGGTTCATGATGTCCGTGTTCCTGCAGCTGAGCCACGTGCGGCTGTTCTCCTGGTTCTATTCCCTGAAGATCTGGCATCCGCTGGGCCAGCTCACCTACTCCATTTATTTGCTGCACCTGATCGTGATCCTGATGGTGGTTTTCCCCATCAACAAATATGTGCAGACGCTTGAGATCTCTCCCGCTTTGGCCATGATCACCACAGTCGGGCTGGGGGCGGTTCTGTCACTGATCGTATCGGTGATTATGGGTGTACTCTGCTGGATACTGATCGAGAAACCATTCCTGAATATGCGGGATCTGTTCGCGGTAAATCGCGGCGCCCCCAAACCCACAGCGGAGCCCATACCAAAACCCGCAGCCATCGACTCCAGGGTATGAGACGAGTTATGAGGGAATCAGGTCTTTTTACCCAGCAATTCGATGGCATAACCATCCGGGTCTTTCACAAACGCTAAAATGGTGGTGCCGTGCTTCATGGGGCCGGGTTCGCGGGTAACCACGCCACCGCGGGCACGAATCTGGTCACAGGCCTGGTAGACATCGTCCACTTCCAGCGCAATATGGCCATAACCGTTACCCAAATCGTAACTGTCGGTGTCCCAGTTATGGGTCAGCTCGAGGCAAGCCTGTTCACTCTCCTCACCATATCCCACAAACGCCAGAGTGAACTTGCCATCAGGATAGTCCTTGCGACGCAGCAATTTCATTCCCAACACTTCGGTGTAAAACGCAATGGAGCGATCCAGATCGCCTACCCGGATCATAGTGTGAAGCAAACGCACGGCAGGCTCCTCCTGTCAAAAATCAAATCAAATCAAATCAAAAAAGGAGTTTACCACAGCTCATTACAGGAAAGCGGGAGGCGTTATCCCGGAAAGACGAAAATCCCCATATCGTCCAGCTTTTGCGGGGTTTGCTCCAGGTCTCGGTCGATGGCATCCCCGCTCAACCAGTCACAACCAACGGATTGCAAAAAGGTCTGCTGGGAATCGGAATCCACTGACGTGGCCAAAACCTGGATACCCAACTGGTGCACCATATCCACCACACCTTTAATAATTGCCTGGTCGGTTTTCGCAACTTCACAGGTGGCCACAAAGGATTCGCTGAGTTTCACCATGGTATAGGGAACTTCCTTCAACAAATTTAAAGGAGCGTACCCGGTACCAAAGCTGTCCAGAATCAGATTGAAGCCATTGCGGCAGAGTTCATTGAGGACATCACCGTGTTGGCGATGGCGCACGGTGTAATAACTTTCCGGTAATTCGATATAGATCTGATGGGAACCCAGGCCCACTTCTGCAATGGAGTTGATGACCCAATCCACGCCACCTTCCTGCAACAGAATCGCCGGTGAAGTGGGCATGATCAGACGCACCTTGGCTTTGGCTTCATCGTGCAGCTGTTCAAAACGCTCCAGCGCCTGCTGCCACAACCAACGGAACATGGTGGGCGCGAGACCGGCTTCCTCCGCCTGTTGCATAAAAGCTTCCAGTGCCAACTCCCCCTTTTTCGGATGCACCCAGGTAAGCCGGACTTCACAGGCCACCACCTCCGATTTATCCCGACTGGTCACCGGCAGGTACTGAATGCGCCACTGTTTTTGTTCCAGCGCCTGATGCAGCTCGTATTCCATCTGCATCTGCTCTACCCGCAACTTATTCATTTCCACGGTGTAATACTGATAGTGATTGCGACCGATGGCCTTGGCCCGGGATAGCGCCGCTTCGGCATTTTTCATTAACGTGGTGGCATCATCACCGCAAGTGGGATACACGCTCACACCGATGGAACAACCGGTGAAGACCTCATGCCCATCAATGAGAAAAGGCTCGCGGATACGCTCAATGACTTTATTCGCCACCATGCCAGCGTTCTCGGGGGAATCGATATGACTCAGCAGGAGGACAAATTCATCCCCTTCCATACGCGCCAGCTGATCATCCCGTCGCACCAATGAGTCAATCCGGTCAGCGACAGCCTTCAGCAAAGTATCGCCCCGGTCATGGCCCAGCGTCTCGTTGATATGGCGGAAGTGATCCAGATCCACGGAGAGCACCGCAAAGTAATAACCGGTGATACCGGCTTTCAAAACAGTACGATCAATATGTTCTTCAATGTAAGCACGGGTCGGCAGGTTGGTCAGATGATCCACCTGCGACAGCTTCGCCAACTTATCTTTGGATTCCCGAGTATCCTTCAGCTGTTTGAAGGCAAACAATAATTCAATGCCGTTGCTTGAGGAAAAAGGAATAGCGGCAAATTTGGAGGAAATCGATTCACCGTCACGGCGCCAGAGGATAGATTTGTCCACTTGCAGTATCTGGTCACCCGCTGTGACTTTGGAAACAGGATGTTCACTCCAGCGGGACTTCGCCTGGCTGCATGCATCCTCAAACAGGCTTTCAATGTAGACGCCATATAGATCCAGGGAATTGGCTTTTAACATTTGCTCCGCCGCGGCGTTGGCAAAAATAATCTGGCCCTTGGCGTCCAGCGCCAGAATACCTTCTTCATGGCTCGCTATGGGATCGGCTTTTTCTTCGCTGTATAGGGCTTCGATTTCCGCCCGCACGGCGTACTGCGCCAGGTAGTGATTAAGACAGCGCTGCAATTGCGGTTCATTGATGGGTTTGCTGATCACCTTCACCAAGTCGAACATATCATCGTAAAGGCACATCTTACGCTCGGATAAATTGCCCACCACAAACAACACGGGGATGTGTCTGCTGTTCTTGCCTGATTTGAGCAGGTTCAGCAATTGATAACCATCCGGTTCTTCCAGCTGGGAATCCAGAATCACCAATGCCGGTTGATGACTTACCACCAGATTCACCACATTGCCGCCCAGAGAAGTCGCTACACAGCGAGCCCCCAAGGCCTCGATGACTTCGGTGTAGTAGGCAATATTGCTGTCTTGCGGATCACAAACAATGACGAGCGGTTGTTGTTTAGTCATGATCTTTTACTTACAGGTCACTGATTTTAATTGAAGAAATTCGTCGGTTGATGTTTCCAGTATAGATAGAGTTTCCATGGGAGACAGTGCGGGGGACACAAAAAAAAGCCCCGGTCTGTTACAACCGGAGCCTTTATATTTACCTAATAGACTGTAAACGAGGTCTATTTGAGCTTGCGCCCCTTATTGGCGGCAATGCGCAAACGCAGGGCGTTTAACTTGATAAAGCCCGCAGCGTCTTTTTGGTCATAGGCGCCAGCATCGTCTTCGAAGGTGGCGATCTTGTCATCGAACAGGGTCTGGTCAGATTTACGGCCCACCACGGTCACGTTGCCTTTATACAACTTCACGCGTACCACGCCGTTTACTACTTCCTGGGATTCATCGATCATGGTCTGCAGCATCTTGCGCTCTGGGCTCCACCAGTAGCCGTTATAGATCAGCTCGGCGTACTTGGGCATGATGCTGTCTTTCAGGTGCGCCACTTCGCGATCCAGGGTAATGGACTCAATGGCGCGGTGGGCGCGCATCATGATGGTACCCCCGGGCGTTTCGTAAGCACCGCGGGACTTCATACCCACATAGCGGTTTTCCACGATATCCAGACGGCCAATACCGTTGGCACCCCCCAGTTTGTTGAGTTTTTCCAGTACTGCGTGAGCCGCCAGCGGCTCGCCGTCGATGGCAACGATATCGCCCTTTTCGTAGGTCAGTTCAATATAAGTGGGCTGGTCGGGGGCGGCTTCCGGGCTCACTGACCAGCGCCACATATCTTCTTCAGCTTCTGCCCAGGGATCTTCCAGGATGCCGCCTTCATAGGAAATGTGGAGCAGGTTGGCGTCCATGGAGTATGGGGATTTCTTGCCGGCTTTGGAGAAATCCACCGGAATCTGGTGTTTCTCCGCATAGGCCATCAAAGTCTCGCGGGAAGTCAGGTCCCACTCACGCCAGGGCGCGATCACCTGGATGCCTGGGGTCAGGGCATAAGCACCCAGCTCAAAACGCACCTGGTCGTTACCCTTACCGGTGGCACCGTGGGAGATGGCATCGGCACCGGTTTCCTCAGCGATTTCCACCAGGCGCTTGGCGATCAGGGGACGGGCGATAGACGTACCCAGCAGGTATTCGCCTTCGTAAATGGTGTTGGCGCGGAACATGGGGAACACGAAGTCCCGTACGAACTCTTCCCGCAGGTCTTCGATGTAGATTTCCTTGATGCCCATGGCCTTGGCCTTGGCGCGGGCGGGTTCCACTTCTTCACCCTGACCCAGGTCGGCAGTGAAGGTAACCACTTCGCACTGATAGCTTTCTTGAAGCCACTTTACGATAACGGATGTATCCAAGCCGCCAGAATAGGCCAAAACCACCTTTTTGATGTCAGACATGCGCAAACCCTTAGACCTTCAGGACTGAATGTGATGAAAACAGGATCGAGCCCTGCATACAGAGCTCGAGAAAGGCGCGAATTATACCTGATCGGGAGGGTAATTTCCTACTGTGACAGTGGGTGTGTTAGCGGCGCATCCGCACCAGCACCCGCCGGTTGAATGCCATATTGGTCTTGCTGGTGTTTTGCTTGGCCGGGCTGCCTTCCCCGTGATAGCGCATCTCGATCATATCGGGATAGACGCCCTTTTCCTGCAGATAGTCCTGCACTGCCTTGGCCCGCAAACGGGAAAGCTCCCAGTTATGGCCCCTGCGGCCGCGACTGTCGGTATGTCCGTCGATGTAGATCTTCTTGACCGAAGGATCGATGGCCACGTAACCGGCAATCAGGTCCAGGCGCTCTTTGAGGGCTCCCCGGATACCATACTTGTTGGTCTCAAAATGCAGGTAGGATTGCTGTAGCTCGCTGAAGCCCACCGGATACAGGCCCGCCACACAGGACACATAGCCCAAATAGGCGTTCTGGAAATTAACCGCCGACACCCCCACAGAGACGTCATGTTTACCGTACCAGCCAGGGTGCACAAAGGACGGCGTCATGCCCACCTGGAGTTCCGCCAACAACTCGCTGGCCACTTCTTCCGCCAGTTCAATAGGGCGCCGCCCCTGCTTGAAGGAGGTGGTACCAATGGACTTGGCAGTCAGGTCCCCCCGCCATTCGGGCGCTTCGATCAGCATACGAGCCTGTCCCGCCTTGTTTACCGGACGGTACAGGTCCATGTAGAAACGCAGCGTTTCCCCGGCGGCCACTTCGAACACCGCGTCCCCGTAATTCGGCACTGCCTGCCACAGGCGGCACTTCAGGGGCGATGGGTCCAGATGCCACACAGCCTCGTCCACCCGCGCCAGATAGGTGTGGGCGAATGCCGGAAATGACGCAGTTATGACCAAAATTATCAACAGGTTACGAAGCATAAACCCCTTTCCTGCTTACGTTCACAGCTATAGAAGTAGTTATCGGTCAGAAATGTGAATTCTTGAGAGATTTATTGATCCTGTGAGGCAAAACATTTGTGCGGGCCAAGCCGGTGCGATAGCATTTCCGCAAATGCATAAGAAATATTCTCATGACTGACCATACTCCCAGCCTCGCAAAGCGTTTTCGTGGCTATCTACCGGTGGTGATCGATGTGGAAACCGGCGGTTTCAATCACAAGACCGATGCCCTCCTCGAAATCGCTGCTGTCATTCTGGACATGGATGAGAACGGCAATTTGGAGCCTGGCCAGCAAATCCACCGCCATGTGATGCCATTCGAAGGCGCCAACATTGAGCAGGCCGCCCTGGATTTCACCGGTATCGACCCCTACCATCCCTTTCGAGGCGCCGTGGGGGAAGTGGAAGCCATCAAGGATATCTTCCGGGCGGTACGCTCTGCCATGAAAGAGGAAGGGTGCCCCCGAGCCATTCTGGTGGGCCACAACGCGTTTTTCGACCGCGACTTTGTGAATGCAGCGGTGGACCGTAACGGCATCAAACGTAACCCGTTCCATCCCTTCTCCTGTTTCGATACCGCTACCATCGGTGGCGTGGCCGTAGGGCAAACCGTGCTGGCCAAAGCGTGCAGGGCAGCCCATATCTCATTCAGTAATGCCGAAGCCCATTCGGCTATTTATGATGCGGTGAAGACGGCCGAGTTTTTCTGCTGGGTGATCAATAAATGGAAAGCCATGGGCGGCTGGCCCCTGAATCAGGATGAAGACAGCGAGTAAGCGCCAATGAGCACATCGCGAAGCGGCAGTAACGCCTCGAATCAAGACTGGACTGGAGTCTGGTTTGTGTATGATGGCGACTGTCCTATTTGCTCAATGGCGTCCCATGCCCTGCGCGTCAAGCAGCAGTTCGGCAGAGTCACCCTGCTGAATGCACGGGAATATACCGATCATCCATTACTAATAGAAATTCGCGAACGCAAACTGGACCTGGACGAAGGCATGGTGATCGTCCACGCAGGGCAGTTTTATCATGGTCAGGACGCCTTGGCCTTTATGGCACATCACGGAGAGCCCCGGGGCGGTTTTAATCATTTTATCCGCCTGTTCCGCTGGCAAACACTGAGCAAGCTGGCCTACCCCTGGATGAGGGCCGTTCGCAATGGGCTGCTGCGCCTGCGTCATAAAAGGCCTATCGACAATCTCAACCGGACTGCAGACCCAATTTTCAAACCGGTCTTCGGCGATCAATGGGAACAACTTCCTCCTGTTATGAAACAGCACTATGCCATTCGCCCCTACAGTCACGACAAGGTGATCGTGGATGGCATGATGGACGTGGTGTGCTATTGGCCTCTGCGTGCGGCCAGACCCTTCTATCGGTTGATGGGCTCCATTCCACTGGTAACCGAGTACGGAGTTCGTTGTACCGTACATTTCACCAGCTCCCCCTATAACCGCAACTTTGGCTTTGTCCGGCATTTCTGGTTTGTACATCGTCGCTTCTATCGCTTTCGCTCCCGCATGCTGACACTGGGAGGCGAAAAAGTGATTGAGATAATGCGTTTCGGTTTTTGCTGGAAAATGCTTTATCGGTGGGAGGAAGACAAAGTCAAATTGATCCATGACGGCTACGGCTTGTATTGGTTCGGCCATCTTATCCCCCTGCCCGTCACCTGGCTGCTGGGCCGGGGAGACGCGGAAGAGTGGGCTATTGACGACAACCGCTTCGCCATGAAAGTCATCATGAAGCATCCTTTGTTCGGCACCCAATACTCCTACTCCGGAACCTTTACCATTACCCAGCCGCTTGAATAAACAGGGTATGGAAAAAGAATATGGAAACGGAATGAAGAAAATACTGGTCATCGGAGGCTACGGCAATTTTGGCTTTTACATCAGTAATGCTTTAGCGCAAGAACCGGATATCCAGGTCATTGTGGCCGGGCGCAGTCTGCAACAGACCCAACGTTGCTGCCACCGGTTGCAATCGGTAAATCAACCACTGCCCCTGCGCCTGGATATCTCGGAACCTCTGGATGCCATTCTTGCCGCGCATCAACCCCAGGTTGTGATTCACACCTCCGGTCCGTTTCAGGGACAGGGCTATGAAGTAGCAGAAGCCTGTATCCGTCAGGGTTGCCATTATGTTGATCTGGCAGACGGGCGTGACTTCGTCAGTGGTATTCACCGCTTGCACCAACAAGCGACAGCAGCCAACGTTCTGGTATGCAGTGGCGCCAGTTCAGTACCGGGGTTGAGCAGCGCATTGATTCAGCACTACCAACCTGAATTTCAAAAGCTGGAAAGCATTGATTACGGTATTTCCACTGCCCAAAACACCAGCCGGGGCCTGGCCACCACCCAGGCCGTGCTCAGTTATGCAGGAAAGCCCATCAGCACTTTGCTAAACGGGCATAGGGTAAACGTCTTTGGCTGGCGGGATACCCGAGCCATTTCATTTTGGGGACTGGGTAAACGCCTGTTGGGGAACTGCGACATACCGGATCTGGCACTCTTCCCAACCTACTACCCGGACCTGAAAACCATTCGCTTTCAAGCCGGCCTGGAGCTGCCCGTCATCCATCGCACTTTGGCCATGCTGTCCTGGTTGGTGCAGTACAGACTGTTCCCCAACCTCAGACATTTTGCCCGCCCCATGCTGAAACTCTCCAGCCTGTTTGATGGGTTCGGAACTTCAGACAGCGCGTTCTTTATGCAGATGCAAGGGTTGAATGAACAAGGCCAGCCACGCTCCATTCGCTTCGACCTGGTGGCTCGGGAGGGGGACGGGCTCAACATCCCCACCATCCCGGCCATTGTGGTAGCCCTGAAGTTATGCCGTAACGAAATCAGCACCACCGGTGCGCATCCCTGCATCGGCTTGGTCTCTCTGGAGGAATATCTTGAACGGCTGCAACCGCTGAACATTCAATGGCACACCCTAAGCAGTGACGGATCTGACTAACCACTGACTTCCCGCAACCAATCAACCAATACGGCATTCAAAGCCTCCGGTTGCTCCTGCTGGGTCCAATGTCCGGCCTGTTTAATCACCACTTTCTTCCAGTTGCTGCAGTAACCATCCAACAAATCGTAAAAATGATGGGCGGCAATAAAGTCCTGGTCAGAACCGACCGCCAATACCGGCACTTCAATGGTCGGCAACCCATCCGGATATACCTGCTTCTGGTGTTCAAAATCCAGCGGCAAACAGCGATACCAGTTCAACGCACCACCGAATCCCGTGCGGCCATAGGCACTGGCGTAGTAATCCAGTTCTTCGCCATTAAGAATTACTTCCCCGGGCCAGGTGTTTTCATCATCATGTATCCAATGCACATGACCAATACTCTCCGGATCATGCTGACGGCTGCGCGATAGATTGGTTCCCTCCCCTGTATCCCGGCGAATATAGAAGCGAAACGTCCGCGCCGGATCTTCGTCTAACTTGTCTTCACATTCCTGGGTCTGAAAATACGCAAAGTAGTTCTTGGGGCCATAGAGCTGGTTGTACAGATCCAATGGATTCATGGGCATATCCGCAAACGGGGAATTGCAGGCACAGAGTGCTTTGACCCGACCCTGGTGGTACAGGCCCATGCCCCAAACAATGGTGCCGCCGAAGTCGTGGCCGATAAAAATGCCCTGCTCATAGCCATAGTGATCCAGCAGGCCACACATATCACCAAGCCGCTGTTGCAGTGTGTAGTCTTCTTTGCGTTCCGGCACCTGCGAATACCCCACGCCCCGCATATCCGGCGCGATCACATGAAAACCGGCCGCTACCAGCGGTTCAAACTGATGCCGCCAGGAAAACGCCAGCTCCGGCATACCGTGACACAAGACCACGGGCCAGGGCATGGCGTCACCCCGGGGGCGCTGCTCATACACCGCCAACTGCACGCCATTGACAGTAATCAATTCGGGTTGATGGAAGTCAGGCATCGGATTCTCCAGCTTAAGTTATTGTTTTTTATTGTTAGAAACAGGTTTTAAAAAGAGGGCTGTTCTTTTTTGGTATACATCGTATACTAGAGCCACGTCACAGACAACAACAAGAACCAACAATAAAAACACCGGGAGAGCACGACATGTCATTCGATTTCACTGGCAAGGTGGCCATCGTTACAGGCGCAGGCGGCGGACTGGGTTATGCCTATGCCCAATACCTGGCAGAGCATGGCGCCAACGTGATCGTCAACGATCTGGGTGGCGGCACCTTTGGTTACGACGGCAAGCCCAGTTCAAAGGTCGCCACGGCCGCCGCAGAAAAAATCAATGCCCTGGGCAAAGGCAAAGCCATCGCCGATGGCCACGATGTTTCCGTGGCCAAGAATGCCGAGCGTATGGTGGAGACAGCGATTCAGAACTGGGGGCACATCGACATCATTATCAACAATGCCGGTATCGCCAGTACCGAAGTGTTCCCCAACGTCAGCAAGGAAGAATATGACCTTCACCTGGGCGTACATGTTCTGGGTGCCCTCAACACCATGCAGGCGGCCTGGCCCCATATGGTGAAACAAGGCTACGGTCGCATCATCAATACTTCCTCTGATTCCGTACTGGGCTTCAGTCCCCAGGCCACTTACCCTTCCATGAAAGCCGCCCTGATCGGACTTTCCCGCAATGCCGGTTTGCTGGGTGTAGACCACAACATCAACGTGAATGTGATAATGCCGGCGGCGTTTACCCGATTGTCCGCCTTGCTGCCTGCCGGTGGTTTCCGCGATCATCTGGAGAAAGATTTCCAGCCGGAAAAACTGGCGCCGGTGGTTGGCTACCTGTGTCATGAGAAGTGCGAGATCACACGGGAAATCTTTTCCATCGGTGGTGGGAAATTCCAACGTATTGTGATGGCATCCAGCGATGCCATGGCGGTGGATATGACCATGGAATCCGTGGAAGCACAAATGCAAGTGGTGATGACGGACGACACCAGCAAGCTGCAGATTTTCAAATCCACTTTTGACGACCTGAAGAACCTGGGCTTCTCTGACGAAGAGTGTCAGATGTTTTACGATATGACCGCGACCCAACAGGAACTGGGGCCGATCGAAGCGGTGCCCATTGATAGCGTTGATAACGTTTGGGATATCACCATCAAATCGCCGGTGGGTGATCAGTTCAGTCGTTTGGTTCTCAATTCAAGCGGCAACAGCCTGCAGGGGCATGTGTTGAATGAGGAACATGGTAATCAAACCGTGCTCGATGGAAAAATTGAAAACAGTGATGCCCTTGTGTGGAAATGCAAACTCACCAAACCGGTGCCGATGACCCTTACTTACACCGGGCAGGTGGATAAGGACCAGAATTTACAAGGCAAGGTGGTGGGCACGCTGATGGGCAAAACTGTAATGGATTGCGCCTTTTTGGGTAAACCGGTATTCGGTGATCAGGCCGACCAGGCCAAACAGGAAAGCCAACAGCAGGCACAACTGGATGGTCAGAAAAAACCCGGTTTACTCAAGCGACTGTTCGCCAAAGCCTGATGCCTTCGTTTTAAAGCAGACTCTGTTAAGCCTTCTTTGTGGCCAACCTTGCGTTGGCCTTTTTCTATTCAAAAATAAAATGTCTGCTCAGAATGACATCAGAAAATTCAAATTGCCCCGCTATTTCTGTCCACTTTGTTTACCGTAAACCCGGTTACACCTACACTGGTATTGACTCACATCACCGGGGCGACATGCCAACTGCGTAGAATGTCGTCAGTTTCTGTCAGCTATTTCGAGCATGCAGTCCGAATTGTGAGGTAAACATGAGCCAAAAAGTACAAACTCTGTTCGACAATGACGAACACAAAGTGCTGTTCTTCACCGATCTGGTGGCAGGTGAAGCCATTCCCAGCAACCAGTTGGTCATCATTGATCACGGCGAGGCCGCCCTCTTTGATCCCGGCGGTGAGCTGACCTATACCCCACTGTCCATTGAACTGGCCAAACAGTTGAATGTGAAGTCGGCATTGCGTTACGTATTCGCCTCACACCAGGACCCGGACATCATCACCTCCCTGCCCCGCTGGCTGATGCACTCCGACTGCAAAGTCGTCACCTCGCGCTTGTGGGCGCGCTTTCTGCCTCACCTGGTTTCCGATTTTGTGTCCGGCAAGATGAATAAATCCCTGATGGACAGGATGGTGGAGGTTCCGGACGAAGGTGGAAAAATTCGCCTGGGTCAATCCAACATTGTGGCTGTACCTGCTCACTTCCTGCATTCGGTGGGTAATTTCCATTTTTACGATCCGGTGAGTAAAATTCTTTTCTCCGGAGACGTGGGGGCGGCCATGACCCCGGGACAAGATCATGAGCCTGTTGAGAATGTGGAAGAGCATATTCCCCTGATGGAGGGTTTCCACAAACGTTACATGGCATCCAACAAAGCCTGCCAGGTTTGGGTCAAACGGGTACGTGCCCTGGACGTGGAAATGATGGTCCCCCAACACGGTAAAGCTTTTGTTGGCAAAGATAAGGTCCAAGCGTTCCTGGATTGGTTCGAACGTCTTGAGTGCGGCGTGGACTTGTTGTAGCGGCAGACCATTTGAGCGTTCTGCCGCACCTTGAATGGGATATCAGGTATGGCAGACTTCAAAGATTATTTTTCCACAGCGTCCGACGACTACAAACAGTATCGTCCCCAATATCCTCTTGAGTTGTATCAATACCTGGCTGACATTGCCCCTGCCACTGAGCTCGCATTTGATGTGGGCTGTGGCAACGGCCAGGCTTCCCGTGCGCTGGCCCGTCATTTTCAGCAGGTATTCGCCAGCGACGCCAGTGCAGCCCAAATTCAGCAGGCAGAGCCCCATGAAAGGGTGCATTACCAGGTCGCCCCCGCCGAGCAGATCAACGCACCTGACGCCAGTGTGGATCTGATTACCGTGGCGCAGGCGATCCACTGGTTTCAACACGACGCTTTTTTTGCCGAGGTGGATCGGGTGCTGAAACCCAACGGCATATTGGCCGCCTGGGGTTACCAGCTGCTCTATACCGAGAGCGGGCTTGATTCATTGGTCGAAACATTCCACACCGAAATCATCGGCCCCTACTGGCCCCCGGAACGCGCCTTGCTGGATAACGGCTACACCCGTATCCAGTTTCCCTATGCACGCCTGGAAACGCCTCCGTTTTACATGAATGCGCACTGGAAATTTTCGCACCTGATTGGCTATCTCAATACCTGGTCTGCGGTAAAACAATATGAGCAAGCGTTGGGGAAAAACCCCGTTGAGGAATATTTTGACGATTTCACATCCGCCTGGGGCAACCCGGATCAGGAGAAAAAAATCGTTTGGCCTTTAATTTTGTACGCTGGAAAGAAATCGATATAAACAGCCTAACCTGATTAATATTCAACCAAATGCGGCAGGCGTATAGTGTATAGCTGAGGAGGACTATGCTATGCCGCAGAACATAAACACCAACCTGTCGTCTTTGGTGGGTCTGCGCCAACTGAGCCAGACTCAAACCAATCTCAACCGGATACTGGAGAAAGTGTCCTCCGGCTACCAGATCAACAGCGCTCGCGATGATGCCGCCGGCTTGGCCATTGCCAATCGTTTCAGCTCCCAGATCAACGGCTTGTCCATCGCCAGCCGCAACGCCAACGATGGCACCTCTCTGGCCCAGACCACCGAGAGTGCCCTGGAGGAGACCACCAACGCGTTACAGCGCATCCGGGAACTTTCGCTGCAAGCCGCCAACGGCACGTTGAATTCCTCCGATCGCTCCGCCATCCAGAAGGAAATTGACCAACTCAAAAGTGAGGTGGACCGCATCGCGGAAACCACCACATTCAACGGTAAGCGGGTGTTGGATGGTTCTCTCAGCAGTCAGCAATTCCAGATCGGCGCCAACGCCGGAGAAACGGTAAACATCAGCGGCTTCGATGCCCGCAGTAGCACACTGGGGGGACTCCCCGGTACAGTGCAGTCAACCGGCAGCCGGACTGGATTGGGCAGCACCGATATTGGTAGCCAGGGCATCCAGGAGGGCGACGCGGATACACCGAACATCACCGACCTGACCCTTCAAGTGGGCGATGGAACCGCCGTCAATATTGCCACCGATGAAAACGGCGGAGCCATCGATACTGTTGCGTCAACTTCCGAACTGACCGCCCCCAACAGCCTCACCTACGGTTCAGGGCTGGCAAAATCCATTGCCGACAGGATCAATACACTGCGGGAAACTGAAGGCTCCGGGCTTGCAAACGTCTATGCGACTGCCTCCACTGAGTTTAACGCCGGTGATATCCAGACCGGTGATGTCAGCGGTAGCGTCAACACATCAACGGCCAGCAACGTTGCGGCAGGCGCCATCAGCAACGGTGATCTGAACATTAACGGTGTCGATATCGGACCGGCGCTATTCGAAACCAATGACGCCGGCGGCGACCTGGTGAACGCCATCAATGCCAAGAGCGATCTGACCGGGGTTACCGCCTCGACCAACGATCAGGCTCAGCTGACACTGCAGGCGGAGGATGGCCGTGACATCGTAATCAACACAGCCTCCACGGCGGTCACCAATCGTTTGTTCGGGGGAGGTGAAAACCGCTTCAGCGACAGCTTCGACAATCTGCGAGTAAGCGGTGAAGTAACCGTGAGTGCGGGTGACACCCTGACGTTCGGTGGCGGGGATGCAGGCTCTGCCGGTTTGAATGCCTTACAGGAAGACAATGTACAGGCCACCGGGGCAGTGGCCTCAATCGACGTACGTACCGTGGAAGGTGCGCAGTCCTCAGTGGAGTCCATCGATTCCGCGCTGAACCGGATCGACAGCTATCGCGCGTCATTGGGTGCCATTCAAAACCGCTTCGAATCCAGTATCCGCAACCTGTCATCCGTTGCCGAATCCCAGACCGCTGCGCGGTCACGGATAGAAGACACTAACTTTGCTTCACAAATTACGGCTCTGTCCCGCGAACAGATAAAACGGCAGGCCGGGCTGGCTTTACAGGCCCAGGCAAACGCACTATCCCAACAAATCCTGTCATTGTTGGCATAATGTTTTCTTAATCCATAATGATGCCGTAACGGCCGGTATCCTCGCTGGGAGCATGCCGGTCAGCCTTGCCTACCCGTTCCAGAAAACGCCGGTGCTCATAAATAACATCATCGGGCTTTTCCAGCGGAATCATATGACCGCACTCGTCAAACCTCACCATTTCATGATGGGGAATATTCACCTGCCAGAATTGATCTTCAAAGGTTGGACTAATGCCATCCTGATCGCCCTGGATGATCAGGCACGGTGCTTTAAGTTGACGAATCTGCGCCATCAGCACTGGGCTTGATTCCGCAAACTCCTGCATGGCACGCAGCAAATCACCACGATATTTGCAGACCTCACGCAAGTTATAACGCAGGACAATTTTGGGAATGTTCGGCGGATTGGCAAACGCCCGCCGATAGTAATCGGCCATCGGCTCCACATCGGTCCCGATGAGCATATCGTTTACTTCATGCATTAATTTCAGCAGCAGCTCACCCCGGTTATTAAAAACATCCGGGAAAGACATCAACGCCACCGAACTCACTCTTTCCGGCCGGGTCGCCGCAAAATAGCTGCCTACCGCGCATCCCATGGAATGACAGACAAGGTGCACGCGCTCCGTTCGCAACCGATCAACTACCCGTTCCAACCAGATTCCCAATTGGCGTAAGGTATGTTTTTTCTGGGCGAAAGACTGGTGCAGACACAACCCGGGAATATCCAGTGCCACTACATGGTAATGATTGGTATAGGCTTGCATCAAACTGCGCCACTGGGTTTTCGACCCCAGGATACCGTGGAGAAAGATGACGGTTTCCCCTTCGCCACCTTCCAGGTACTTGAACTCCTCTCCCTCAATATCCATGTGCAAGGAGCGCAGCCCGCCCAGGTAGCCACGCACATAGCGGGTAAGATGCTTCAATTCTTTGGATTCAATAAAACTCAAAACTGCCTTCAACCTCAAAATGCAACAGGCTTGAAATCAACTGGGCCGTATACTGACACAGGAAAACGGAAATCTCCGTTTACTTTTTGTGTGTCATCAGTTGCCTGCTAAACCTGTTAGTCAAAGGTCAGAACAATGCACTTCCCGGTACCCGTGGGAAAGGAATAGCATCCCGAATGTTTTCCATTCCGGTGATGTAGTTCAGCAAGCGTTCAAACCCCAGACCGAACCCGGCATGGGGGATGGTGCCGTAGCGACGCAGGTCCCGATACCACCACAAATTTTCCGCCAGGCCCAGTGCCGCCATCTTGCGATCCAGGATATCCAGGCGTTCCTCCCGCTGGCTGCCGCCGATGATCTCCCCAATACCGGGAGCAAGCACGTCCATAGCCGCACAGGTTTTACCGTCATCGTTTTCCCGCATGTAAAAGGCTTTGATCTCCTGAGGATAATTCATCAGGATAACCGGCCGACCGACATGTTCTTCTGCCAGGAAGCGCTCATGTTCCGACTGCAAATCCAGCCCCCATTTCACCGGAAATTCAAAGGCTTTTCCGCATTGCTCCAGGATCTGGATCGCTTCCGAGTAGTCCATACGTACAAACTCCGAGGCGATTACATTTTCCAGGCGGCTGATCACATCGCCGTTGATGTGTTTGGCAAAAAAGCCCATGTCATCTTCCCGCTCCTCCAACACCGCTTTAAACACGTACTGGAGGAATTCCTCTGCCATATCCGCGTTGGCTTGCAGGTCTGCGAACGCCACCTCCGGCTCCACCATCCAAAACTCCGCCAGATGCCGACTGGTGTGGGAATTCTCTGCCCGGAAGGTGGGACCAAAGGTGTAAACACGGGACATAGCCGTACAATAGGCTTCACCGTTCAACTGGCCGGATACGGTCAGGTAAGCCTCATCAGCGAAGAAGTCCTGGCTGAAATCAACCTGGCCCTGCTGGGTTTTTGGCACGTTGAGTAAATCCAGCGTGCTCACCCGGAACATTTCCCCGGCCCCTTCACAATCACTGGCGGTAATGATCGGGGTATTTACCCAGTAAAAATTGCGTTCATTGAAATAGCGATGAATCGCCTGCGAGGCACTGTTACGAATGCGGGCAATGGCACCAAAGGTATTGGTGCGCGGGCGGAGATGGGCCACCGTGCGCAGGTATTCAAAGGTGTGTCGTTTCTTCGCTACCGGATAGGTTTCCGGATCATCAACCCAGCCTAATATAGAGATCGCTGTGGCCTGAATCTCCACAGCCTGCTCTTTGCCCTGGGATGCGACTATGTCTCCGCAAACGGTGACACTGCACCCGGCACCCAACTTGAGTATCTCAGTTTCGTAATTAGGTAATTTATTGTCAGCAACGATCTGGATCCCATCAAAGCAGGATCCATCATGAAGATTGATGAAGGAAAAACCCGCCTTGGAATCACGACGGGTACGTACCCAACCTTTGAGGGTAATAGACTGTCCAACAGGCAGCTTCCCTTTCAGACAGTCAACGATCTGAACCGGCCAATCCATAAAATTCCTTACTAAACCATGGAGTTATTGTTGGTACTAGACTCCATCAGCCGCAGGAATTCGTCAACCCCAATCTTTGCAGATGACTTGGAAAGTCAGTGCAGGGCTTTGGTCACTTCGCTGGCAGCGCTGGACAGGTGGGTGAAGTTCAGTCTCACCTGGTACATATCCAGAACACTCTGCACCAGCTCGCAGGAGCCACAGGTGGCAGAGAACGAAGCGAGTCGACCGGACTCCAGTCGGGTGACATCCTCCAGCATGAAGGAGAGCTCCTTTTCGGACTCCACTGCGATGTCTGACAACATCAACAAACCCTGGTCGTCTACTGACATAACATGACCAATAACGTGATTACCTTTTTCATCAAACACGCGAACATCGTGAAGAAACTGGCTGGTTGGCATGGGCTGCACCTCCAAACTGTGACGAGATTCACATTATCAAAATTAGGCTAAAATACAAAAAATTCTTTGGGAATAAGGAATTAGGTGGAAAGCATGGAAATTTCTAAAGGAAATAAGAGTTTACCGACCGACTCTCCTAAATGGGCTCACTATACTGTCATTAGTGCCCGTATTGTTGCAGTTGCCGGTTTATGAAGCTTCAAACCAAATTCCTAGTGATCCTCTTCCCTTTGGTAGTGGTGCCACTGCTGTTGAACTCCTACATCACCCGCCATCATTTCGCTGAAATGATGAGTGAAAGTGTTGATCAGCAAAACAATATTCTGAAAGAGCAAGTGCTGTGGAACGCTGATATGGCCACCCACAGCACTCAGGAATTGCTTGCTGAAATGCTGAGCTATCCGGAGTTGGTAGAGGCGTTCAAAAAACGGCAGGAACAACCGGAACTGTTACAACCCCGCCTGGAGCAATTTCAGAAGCACCACCCCAGACTTCGCTTCGTTGAAATCGTTGCCGCTGACGAAGCCGTTATTGCCCAAGCCGGGACCCCACATCCTATCAACAGCAGTACGGATCAATCGACGTTCTTCGATTTTGAGCATCAATTGTATCTGCAGGAATACCATCATGCCGGCAACGGAATCGCCGCGGGCTTAACCATCCGCACCATCGTGCGTGCCCGACAACTGGAAACCTTTATTCAGAAAACCCGGCGTACCTCCAACATTCTTTTGATTCTGTTGGACCACGGCCGTGTACTCAGCAAGGAAGAATCCATCAAGCAACTGTTGCTGAATAGTGACATTCAAAATGGCATCAGCCTGCTCTGGAACAGCAACAACTATCTGGTAAACAAAACGAATATTACCAACCAGCTGGAGATGGTGACCCTCACCCCTACGGTGGAAATGGAAGCCTCCGGGGAAGCGCTCAACAACATGTTGTTCTATGTTGCGGTGACGGCCGGTCTCATCAGTTTACTTATCTTGCACCGCAGCGTGGCAACGCTGGTCACGGTTCCATTACAACGTTTCCACACCCTGACCCACAACATCATTAACGGTAATTTCAAGCCGGTTAAAGTGGTGAATCGTGAAGACGAGCTGGGTGAACTTTCGAAATCCATGGAAACCATGCGCCAACACTTGCAGGATACATCAGAACATATTGAGGAACTGGCCTACTTTGATTCACTCACCGGCTTGCCCAACAAAGTCAGTTTCATCGATACCATTCAGCACCTGATTGAGAAATCACAGATCTCGGGGCACCAGGTGGCCATCCTGTTTTTCGACCTGGACAACTTCAAGCACATTAATGACGGTTTGGGCCACGAAGTCGGCGATGAATTGCTAATGCAGGTGAGCGGACGGCTGAAAGAATGTATTCGCAGCCACGATGTCATCGCTCCCAGCAATCACCTGGCGCTGCACGATGCAGATGAAGTCATAGCGCGCCTGGGCGGGGATGAATTTACCCTGGTGCTGTCGAAAATCAACTCGCCCGAAGAAGCTGCGAAAGTGGCGGCTCGTATTCTGCAGAAACTTTCAAAGCCGTTTGTCTTGCACGACAACGACGTTTTTATCAGTGCCAGTATCGGTATCTCCATGTATCCGAAAGACGGCCGGACTCCCGAAGACCTGCTGAAAAACGCCGATACTGCCATGTACGCAGCCAAAGCCAGTGGTAAAAATCATTCGCGCTTCTACGACTCCAAAATGAATAAACCCGTGCTGGAGCGGATCGAGCTGGAAGCCTCTATGCGCTCTGCCCTGGCAAATAATGAGTTTATTCTTTACTACCAGCCCAAAGTTCCGCTGTTTGGCGACACCCGCTTTGAGTTCGAAACACTGATGCGCTGGAATCATAGTGAAAAGGGCATGATCAGCCCGGGACTGTTTATTCCCCTGGCGGAAGATTCCGGTTACATCCAAACCCTGGGCGACTGGGCCATCGAACAAACCTGCCGTCAAATCGAACATTGGAATCGCAAAGGCTACAAGAACGTTTCAGTGTCCACCAATCTGTCACCGGTACAGCTGAATTATGGTAACCCACTGCAAACCATCAAGCAGGCCTTATCCAGCTTTGACATCCGACCAGAGCAACTGGAAGTCGAAATTACCGAATCCGGCCTGATGCAGAATGAAAAGCACGCGATTGAGTTGCTGAATGAGATCAAATCCCTGGGTGTGCGTATTGCGCTGGATGATTTCGGAACCGGATATTCTTCCCTCGCCTATTTGTTAAAATTCCCCATCGATACCCTGAAGATCGATCGCGCGTTCATCCGCGATATCGATTCACAACCGGAATCCCTCAAAGTGCTGGAGTCCATTATCGGTTTGGCCAAGAGTCTGGAGCTGCATGTGGTGGCGGAAGGGGTGGAAACCAAGGAACAACTGGAACTGTTGCAGCAGCGGGAATGCAACTACATTCAGGGTTTCTATTTCGCCCGTCCTACCGAGCCGGACCAAGCCATGGCATTCTTTGAAGGTCATTTTTCTGAGGACACGGAAATCAAGGACAACGGACCACTGAAGAAAGTGATGTCCTAACAGACAGGCACCCATAAAAAAGGCGCCGAATAGGCGCCTTTTTTCTTGCTGTGTCGCGATTATTCCGCATCGCCGGCCGCTTCTTCCACGACCGTCTTCAACTCACCCTGCTGGGCCATTTCCAATATGATATCACTACCGCCAATCAACTCGCCTTTCACCCACAATTGGGGGAAGGTGGGCCAGTTAGCGTACTTGGGCAGCTCTGCACGAATGTCCGGATGCTCCAGGATATTTACGTAGGCAAAGGGCTTACCCACCGACATCAGGGCTTCCACGGCGCGGGCTGAAAATCCGCACTGAGGGAACTGCGGCGTACCTTTCATGTACAACAACACCGAGTTACTGCCGATCTGATCTTTAATGACGTCAAGCGTTTCCATAATGCACCTACTAATGTGAAAGTTGCCTTATTGTACCAAAGCCGGACGGCTCTAACACCATACTTACTGTATGGCTGATTCCGTTGCTCGCTCCCCCGAGACTATCCGGCCGCCACTACCGCTACCGGTACCCCATTCAACGCCGCATTGCCGGAAAGTTCGTCCAGGAACTGATCATCCGTCAGGTCGTTTACGCTGACACCGGCGTGAGCCTGGGCAATCTGGACCTGAACCCCTTTGCGGCCATGCCCCCAACCGTGGGGCAGACTGACGACGCCGGGCATCATATCATCCGTCGATTCCAATTCGGCCACAACCTCACCCACCCTGGAACTGACCCGAACCGACTGGCCGTCCTGCAGTCCCAAGCGCGCAACGTCGTCCGGATGCATCATCAGCTGGCAACGCCCCTTACCTTTCACCAGACGCTGGTAGTTATGCATCCAGCTGTTGTTGCTGCGCACATGACGCCTTCCAATCAGGCGGAACGGCATTTCCTCTTCCTCAATGCTTTGTTCCAGCAGACGTGACAGGTCTTCCAGCACGGGCTCAGGGGCGCAGCGGATCATTTTGTCGGCATGGACCAGGCGTTCCGGAAACTGGGATTCATGGGGCCCCATATCCACGCCATGGGGGTTGTCTTTCAGCGTCTGCAGCGTTAACTCGTCCTTGTAGGGGCCGCTCTGCAATCCCATTTGCAACACTGTTTCCGGCGGGGACGACTGCCCAGGCTCCATGCCCTTCAGAGCACAGACCTTTTCTCCCAAAGCAGACAGAATTTCCCAATCGTGCAGGGCGCCTTCCGGTTTGTCGAATATTGCCGCACTATATTTGGCAACGTTGCGCACGGCAAAAGGCGCCAGCGCCAGGTCATAGTGATCATGCTCCAATGGACTGGTGGGCGGCAGAATCACGTCGGCAAAACGGGTGGTTTCGTTAATATAAAAATCGATGGATACCATGAAATCCAGGGATTCCAATGCCGCTTCCAACTGCTCGCCGTTGGGCGTTGACAGAACCGGGTTGCCTGCACCGGTCACCAGGGCTTTGATCTGCCCTTCTCCCGGGGTCAAGATCTCCTCCGCCAACGCACTGCTGGGCAGCTCGCCGCCAAATTCCGGCAAACCACGTACACGGGTCTGCCAGGCATTGAAATGCCCGGCCTTGTTCATCGGCCCCCACACCATGTCAACCGCCGGCAGGCTGAAGGTATAACCACCCGGCACGTCCAGATGACCCGTGATGATGTTCAGCAGCTGAATACCCCATTGGCAGATGGCACCGAACTGCTGCACTGAAATGCCCATCCGGCCATAGATAGCGGCCTTTTCAGTGTGAGCCAGGTCGTAGGCCAGTTGTCGGATGACGTTCGCCTCGACTCCGGTCTTCTGCTCCGCCAACTCGAGGGTAAAGGTGCTAACGGCCTGCTCTGCCTTGTCCAGGTCAGCCAGATGGTTGCTTAAATGCCCGGTTTTGACCCAGCCATTGCTGAAAATCTCCCGCGCCATGGCCAACAGTAAAAACGCATCAGTACCCGGACGAATGAACGCATGCTGATCAGCAATGGCGGCCGTTTCAGTGCGGCGTGGATCAATCACCACCAGCTTGCCGCCCCGCTTCTGTAACGCCTTGGCGCGCAACCTGAAGCCCGGCACGCTCCACAGGCTGCCGTTGGATGCCATGGGATTGCCGCCCACAATGATCAGGTATTCCGTGCGGTCAATATCAGGCACCGGCACCTGAACCTGATGTCCGAACATCCAGTAGCACATAAGCTGATGCGGCAACTGGTCCACTGAGGTGGCGGAAAAGCGGCTCTTGGTTTTCAGCGGTTTGTAGAAGTTGGCACCGTGGGTCAGCATGCCCCAGTTGTGAACGGAGGGGTTGCCCAGATAGATGCCCACCGCGTTATTGCCGTGGTTCTGCTGGACCTTCACCAGGGATTCAGCCACCAACTCAAAGGCCTCTTCCCAGGGAATGGGTTGCCAGCTGTCGCCAACCCGCCGCATGGGTTGGCGGATTCGATCCGGGTCTTCGTGAATGTCAGCAATGGCTGTGGATTTCGGACACACGTAACCCTTGCTGAAGGGGTCCTCTGCATCACCTTTGATACTGGTCACCCGGGCGCCCTCAGTCGTGATCTCCAGGCCGCACATGGCTTCGCACAGGTGACACACCCGATAATGAATCTGTTGCTCTGACATTCCCGGTTTCCTCTTTAAAATGGATTCTCTCAATTCTCAATCACGTTAATTCTTCGTTGTCATTTACGGAGCTTGGGCCCCCAGCCACCGCCTCCCGGTGTCGCCACTCGCAATACATCACCAGGCTGGGTGGAAAAAGTGGTTTTGGCCGCTAAAGGCTCGCCGTTCAGAGTGTTCTCACCGGCGGCACCGGGCTCTCCTCCATTCAGCCCCCAGGGCCTGCTGTGACGTCGCTCTGTCAGCAAAGACACTGTTGCCGCCCTCTTGAAGCGCAGTTCACGCACCAGACCGTCACCGCCACAATACTCACCCTCGCCGCCGGAGTGACGACGGATCTCATAGCGGTTCACATGAATTGGGTAATGAAGCTCAAGACTTTCTACCGGCGTATTGAGGGTGTTGGTCATGTGGGTCTGCACCGCGCTCAATCCATCCGCTTTCGGCGAAGCGCCCATGCCGCCGCCCATGGTTTCGTAATAATCCCAACGGCCACCATCCGGCTCGATGGCACCCATGGCCACATTATTCATACTGCCGTGGCTGGCGGCAGCCAGACGTTGTGGAATGGCCTGAGCCAGGGCTCCAATGACCACATCCACCACCCTGGTGCTGGTCTCCACGTTGCCCGCCGCCACTGCTGCCGGAAATTCTGCGTTCAACAAGCTGCCCGCTTCCGCTTGCAACTCAATATGGCGAAAGGCGCCGGCACAGGCCGGTATCTGATTGGGCATCAAACAACGAAACACATAGAACACCGCCGCAGCCGCTACGGATAGAGGACAATTCACGTTGCCCGGGACCTGGGAGGAAGTGCCGGCAAAATCCACGATCACCTTTCCTGCGCTGACCTTCAGGCGGGCTTTGATGGAAATGTTCAGGGTGCCGGCACCGTCATCATCCAGCACATCCTGAAAGGCATATTCTCCATCAGGAATCTGCTTCAGACTTTCCAACGCCAGCGTCGCAGCATAGTCGTTCAACCCGGCCACCATCTGCGGGTAGCGCTCAGCTCCATAGCGATCAATCAGCTGCTGCAAACGTTTCACACCGGTTCGATTGGCACTCACCTGGGCCGTAAAATCGCCGATGGCCGCCAGTGTATGAGGTTCAAGATGAGCCAGATCCTCGCCCGCCAGAGCACCGGCGGGCAAACCGGCCAATCGCTCCAGCACCGGTTTACACCAGCGCCCCCCCACCATAAGCTGGGTAGGTGATATCACCACGCCTTCATCATGCAGAGTCCGGGACACCGGCATGGAACCCGGCGATGCTGCTCCGATATTGGCGTGATGCGCCCGGTTCGCCACGAACGCGGTTAACTGTCCTGCGATGAAAACCGGGGCAATCACCGTGACATCCGGTAGATGAGTGCCCCCCATAAACGGGTCATTGACCACCACCATATCCCCTTCCAGCCATTGCATGGCCGACACGATCTGCTCCATGGCATAGGCCATGCTGCCCAGATGTACCGGAATATGGGCAGCCTGAGCGGTCAACTGGCCCTGTGCATCAAAAATGGCGCAGGAAAAATCCAGACGATCCTTGATATTGGGTGAGAAGGCTGATCGTTTGAGGGTGGCCCCCATCTCGTCGCAGATAGATTCAATACGGCTGGAAAACAAACTGAGTTCAATGGGGTTCATAGGGGCAATGGGACTCATAGGCTCGATGGTTCGGAGGCTGTGAACGTCAACCTATACAATGGTTTCCGAATCGTGAACCCGGTTCAACGGCGAAAAGTGACAGCTTTCGGTCCATCACAGGGAATACGCTGATTTTTCAAGGGCTAGAGCCCCTGTCGGCGATTGCAACTGTCATATTATAAGACTATGATTAGCGGTTTCATCGGCAGCAATAGCTGCCTTTTTTGTTTGTATCAGGAACGACTTATGGCAACAAGCGGTTTGATGACCACCTACAAGCCAATGTCCGTCGCCTTCGATAAGGGCGATGGAGTTTGGCTGTATGACACCGATGGCAAAAAATATCTGGATTGCATCAGCGGCATCGCTGTGTGCGGCCTGGGTCACTGCCATCCCCGGGTAACTCAGACCATTCAGGAACAGGCCCAGCGCCTGATCCATACATCGAACCTGTACCGCATCCCACACCAGGAAGCCCTGGGTGCCAGACTGGCGGAAGTCAGCGGTATGGAAGCCTGCTTTTTTGGTAACTCGGGCGCAGAAGCCAATGAGTGTGCCATCAAGATTGCACGCCTGTATGGCCACAACAAGGGCGTCGAAAAGCCCGCTATCGTCGTTGCCGATAAATCTTTCCATGGCCGAACCCTGGCCACCCTGAGTGCCACCGGCAGTCGCAAGGTACAGGCCGGCTTTGAACCCCTGGTACAAGGCTTTGTGCGTGCACCTTACGACGATCTGGATGCCATCCGTACCATCGCTGAAAACAACCCCAGCGTCGTCGCCATCCTGGTGGAACCGGTCCAGGGCGAAGGCGGCATCAACATCCCAGGTGACGACTACCTGTCAGGCCTGCGCAAAATTTGTGACGACCACGGTTGGCTCCTGATGCTGGACGAAATCCAGACCGGCAACGGCCGTACCGGCACCTATTTTCACTACCAGCAACACGACCTGTTGCCGGATGTGGTCACCACGGCAAAAGGACTTGGTAACGGCCTGCCCATCGGCGCCTGCCTCGCCCGCGGCGAAGCCGCCGCCACGCTGAAGCCCGGTAATCATGGTTCCACCTACGGTGGCAACCCCCTCTGCTGTGCCACCGCCCTCACCGTAGTGGACACCTTGCTGGAGGAGAAACTGCCGGAGCGTGCACTGAAGCTGGGGCAGCGAATCCTGGACGGTTTTGCCACCCAGCTGGAAGGCAACAGCATTGTGGAGGAGATTCGCGGTAAGGGCCTGATGATTGGTATTCAACTGGCGAAGCCCTGCGCCGAGCTGGTGGCACAAGCCAAGGATAACGGGCTGTTGATCAACGTGACTTCCGATACCGTCGTGCGGTTGTTGCCTGCCCTGGTGATGAGTGACGCGGAAGCCGACCAGATGGTGCAGGCCGTCAGTAAGTTGATCAAGGACTTCGCCGCCAAATAACTGTTAACAAATTTATTAAAGAGATGTAAGCCATGGCAACACGGCATTTTCTGACACTGTTGGATATTGAACCGGACACCCTTGAGAAACTCCTGCATCGGGCCATCGAGCTGAAACGCATGCTGCGCAGCGGTGAAGTGTACGAGCCGTTCAAGAACAAGGTACTGGCGATGATTTTTGAGAAATCCTCCACCCGCACCCGCGTGTCTTTTGAAAGCGCCATGATCCAGTGCGGTGGCGGTGCCATGTTCCTTTCCCCCCGGGATACCCAACTGGGCCGTGGCGAGCCGGTGGCGGACACGGCCCGGGTACTATCCCGCATGGCAGACATCATCATGATCCGCACCTTCGAACACGAGAAGATTGAAACCTTTGCCCGTAATTCCCAGGTGCCGGT
This sequence comes from Pseudomonadales bacterium, assembly GCA_002708905.1. Taxonomy (GTDB): domain Bacteria; phylum Pseudomonadota; class Gammaproteobacteria; order Pseudomonadales; family Ketobacteraceae; genus Ketobacter. Next base: position 101,839 of record PAPM01000047.1, read on the forward strand.
GATCAACGCCCTGACGGATTCGTTCCATCCCTGTCAGCTGCTGGCGGATATTCAAACCTATATTGAACACCGCGGCTCCATTCGAGGCAAAACCGTGGCCTGGATCGGAGACGGCAATAACATGTGCCACTCTTACATCAATGCGGCCCGCCAGTTTGGTTTCCAGCTCCGCATTGCCTGCCCTCCCGGATTTGAACCGGATGCCACTCTGGTGGCGAACAACAGTGACCGGGTCACGGTAACCAACAGTGCCCAGGAAGCCGTCGCCGGAGTTCATCTGGTGGTGACTGATGTCTGGGCCAGTATGGGTCAGGAAGAGGAACAGGCGGCCCGCGAACAGGCTTTCTCCTCCTTCCAGGTCTCCCCTGCCCTGATGGACCAGGCCGATCCTGAAGCCCTGTTTATGCACTGCCTCCCAGCCCACCGGGGGGAGGAAATCAGCAAAGACATGTTGGAAGATCCACGCTCTGTGGTTTGGGATGAAGCGGAAAACCGATTGCATGCCCAAAAGGCCCTGATGGAATATCTGTTAGGCACCTGGAAACCCTGACCCCGATGGAACCACTGCTGCAGCTGGACGGCGTCTGGTGCGCCTATGATGACAGTACCGTTGTTGAGGATCTGAGTTTTCATATCAACAAAGGGGACATCGCCTGTTTGTTGGGGCCCAGCGGTTGTGGCAAAACCACCACCTTGCGCAGTATCGCTGGATTTGAATCCATTACCCGGGGCAGCATCAAACTGGACGGCATGCAGGTGTCTGCACCGAAGTTGCTGGTTCCCCCTGAGAAACGCAACCTGGGCATGGTGTTCCAGGATTACGCCCTGTTCCCTCACCTGACCATTCAGGAAAATGTCTGCTTCGGGCTGCGCCGGGCGTCAGCGTCCAAACGCAAATCAGTGGCAGCGAAAATGCTGGAGCTGGTGGGACTGGAGCAGTACGCCACCCGCTATCCCCATGAAATTTCCGGCGGGCAACAACAACGGGTCGCCCTGGCCAGAGCCATGGCACCGGAGCCCAGCCTGATCCTGCTGGATGAACCCTTTTCCAACCTGGATGTGGACTTGCGCCGGCGGCTAAGCCTGGAAGTGCGGGATATTCTCAAATCCCTTGGCACCACCGCCCTGCTGGTGACCCATGACCAGGAAGAGGCCTTCGCAGTGGCAGATCGCATTGGCGTCATGAACGAAGGCAAACTGCAGCAGTGGGACAGCGCCTACAACATTTACCACGAGCCCCTAAATCGGTTTGTCGCCAATTTTATCGGATTGGGCCATTTCATTCGTGGCAAAGCCCTGTCGCCGGATCTGGTGGATACCGAGATGGGCGTCATTCGTGGCAATCGGGCTTACCAATGGGTGCCGGAAAGCCCCGTGGACATCCTGCTGCGCCCCGACGACATACTGCCCGACCCAGACAGTCCTCTGCAGGCCAAAGTGTTGCAGAAGACCTTTACCGGCGCCTCCATGCTGTTCAAACTGCAGCTCCCCACCGGCAGCATTGTGGAAGCCATCTTTCCCAGCCATAACGACCATGAAATTGGCACCATGGTGGGTATCAGGCTGGAAGCAGACCATCTGGTAGCATTCTCCTCTCCCACACCCTAAGCGGTGCTATGCTTAAAAAAGATTCACTTTTGGAAGCCTATCACCAATGATGCTGGCCAATTCCTCTGCCCGGGTTAAAGTTATCACCGCCGTTATACTGGCGGCTATCGCGCTGCTCAGCATGCTGTTTCTCAGTCAGCGGGACACGGCCCGCGAACGGCTGGCCGCGCAACAACAACTGCTGCATTTCCTGACCACGGCCAACCAGATCCAGGCCCTGGTGATCCAATTGCAACAACTGCGCAGCGGCGCCGATCCTGAAACCAACCGCAAGGTGCTGGCCGCCCTGAGTGAAAGCAGTCAGTCCCTGCCCGAGGTGGCCGCCCTCTCCTTTGAAAGCGCCAATGCAACGTTGGAAAAGGCTGCTACTGCTTTGATCGAGCAGCTGGGAGAATACCAGCGCAATCTCAACGCCCTGGTCGAACTGCAGGAAAAGCTGGTGTCTACCCAGACAGAACTTCAGGCAGAGACGAAATCACTGGAACACTATTTTAAGGATCAAAACGCGGTCTACCTGTTCAGTCTGTTCACCGACATGCATGCCAAACAGCTGCAGTACCAGGTTACCTTCGATCAGGCAACCTCGACTGACGCGATCAACCTGGCGGAAAAATTGACTTCTGAAATCCCGCTGTCGGAACTGCCCCCGGAAGATTTTGATGCCGCCAAACAGAAGATCCAGAATCAAAACGCCTTGTTCAAAAAGCTGGTGAACCAGCTTAGCCAAATACGCGATCATCAAATCCAACTGGATGGCGCCTTCGCCCGCCTGTCCCCCCTGAGCGCAGAAATTAACCAAGGTATAGAAACGGACAATGCTGAACACACCAGCTGGTCTATGGAGTTGATGTTCGTATTGACGGTGATACTGGTTGCCCTCGGTGTGTACTTTCTGTTTGCCACCATCACCCACGGCTTTGAGAAAAAGCAGCAAGAACTGCTGTCCAGTGCCATCGGACTCCGTAACGGAGCCGTGGAAAACCTCGATCAACTGCAACAATTATTGGATCAGGCCGCCGACCAACGGCGTCAACGGCAAGAAGCGCTTGGGCAACTAGAAAGCGCGCTTAATCAGGCTGAATCATTGACCCTGGGAAATGACACCAGCCGCGCCATGAGCGCGCAATTGAACCACCTGTGCGAGGATGCCCGCCAACTCGACTCCGAGTTTCACCGTATCGATCAACACTGCGAAGAATCCACTGCCGCCAGTGTTTCCGCCACCAGCTCGATTGAGACAAGCAGCCAGACTCTGCAGTCCATGGTCACCAGCATCAACCAACTGACAGACCAGATCAGCGCGGCCAGTCATCATATTCAGGAACTGGCCAGGAACAGCCAGTCCATAGGCGCCGTGGTGGACATGATCACCAATATCACCAGTCAAACCAACTTGCTGGCTCTGAATGCCGCCATTGAAGCCGCCCGCGCCGGCGAGCATGGGCGGGGCTTTGCGGTGGTTGCCGATGAAGTACGCTCACTGGCAACCAAAACCGCTGGCGCCGCCGAAGACATCAAGAAGCAGGTAGCCGACATCCAACGTTCTGCCGCCGCCAGCGTGGAGATGATGGAGCTCAGCCGGCAAATGGTGCAGGAACGGGTGGAAGAAACCAAATCGGCGGGCAATAGCCTCAACCAGGTGGCCGCCGCTGTGAGCCAGGTTTCCGACTACCTGGAACAGGTGCGCATGATTGCTCAACAGGCAGAAGCCGGAAGCCATCAGCGCAAGGAAAAATTGGTGGCGCTGGAACAGAGCCTGCTCAAAACGCTCGAGCAGATCCTCAACCAACAACAGGACCAGGAACACAGGGAGGCAGCCCTGGCCCTTTGCCGGGAACTGCATTCCCTCAATCAACTTTAGTTACTGTGACGTGCGAACCCGGGCGACGGCTTTCAGCCAACCGCTGTAGAGGTGATCGCGCAGATCGTCTTTCATATCCGGACTGAAGTGCCGCTCACAGTGCCAGAGCTTCGCGATGTCTTCCAGGGAGTTGTAGATGCCCACCTGCAGGCCCGCAAGATAAGCAGCCCCTAAGGCCGTCGTCTCGATCACCGCAGGCCGGTCCACGTTAACGTTCAAGACATCACTCAGGAACTGCACCACCCAATTGTTGGCCACCATGCCGCCATCCACCCGCAAGGTGGTGGGCTTACCGGCCCCATCCCCTTCCATGGCATGGATCAGATCCTTGGTTTGATAGGCAACGGACTGCAGCCCGGCGGTGACAATATCCTTGATACCCGTATCACGGGTCAGCCCGAACAGGGCCCCCCTGGCTTCAGGGTCCCAATAGGGAGCACCCAATCCGGTGAAGGCCGGCACCATATACACCCCATGCTCAACCCCCACTTCCTGAGCCATGGCCTCGGTTTCTTTAGCATTGGAAATGAGCGCGATGCCATCCCGCAGCCACTGAATGGCAGCACCGGCAATAAAAATACTGCCTTCCAGGGCATAGGTAACCTCCCCATTCAGCCGATATCCCACCGTGGTGAGCAAACGATTTTGGGAGTCCAGCGCTTCTTTTCCGGTATTCAGAATCATAAAGCAGCCGGTGCCATAGGTGCTTTTGATCATTCCGGGTTGGAAGCAGGCCTGACCAATCAGTGCGGCCTGCTGATCACCGGCTATTCCGGCCACGGGAATGGACTCTCCCAACAAATCCGGAAGGGTATTGCCGAAATCCGCCGCACTGTCTTCCACCTCCGGCAGCATGGCCCTTGGCACCCGAAACAATTTCAACATACCATCATCCCACTGCTGGGTGTGTATGTTGAATAACATGGTGCGACTGGCATTGGTGGCATCGGTTTTATGGCTGGCACCGCCGGTCAAACGCCACAGCAGAAAGCTGTCCACCGTACCAAAAGCGAGTTCGCCCCGCTCAGCCCGTTCCCGGGCACCCTCCACCTGGTCGAGAATCCAGGCCACCTTGGTGGCTGAAAAATAAGGATCGATCAAAAGCCCGGTGGCTTCCTGAACACTGGCCTCATGCCCCTGGGTTTTGAGCTCCAGGCACAATGCTGAAGTACGGCGATCCTGCCACACAATGGCTTTGTGAATCGGCTTGCCTGTTTCCCGATCCCAGACAATCGTGGTTTCACGTTGATTGGTAATACCGATGCCAGCCATCTCCGATGCTTTCAGTTGGGCATTCTTAAGGGCTTCCCGGCATACCGCCAGGGTGGTATCCCAAATTTCTTCCGCATCATGTTCCACCCATCCATCATTGGGGAAAAACTGGGTAAACTCCTGTTGGGCCGTGGTCACAATGATGCCGCGTTCATCAAACACGATCGCCCGTGAACTGGTGGTTCCCTGGTCAATGGAAAGCAAATATTGGCTCATGACTGAGTCTTCCTTGTTATGTTAGGCGGGCGATAAGATCCCCCGTCTTGATGTTTCGTTGGAATATTGGGTTAACAGATTGAAATGATATCTGATTTTCGATTACAAACCGAATCAGTCACTATTTGGTGTATTATTCGTCCGCAAACGAACAATTCCTATAAGAAGATAAAACTGTAACAAGCGAGAAAGTAACGTGGCAAATTTATCGCAAACCGCCCGCCATGAACAAATTGTGGAGCTGGTGAACGCCAAAGGTTTCGTCTCAGTAGAGGACCTGGCGAGTCACTTTGAGGTCACTCCACAAACCATGCGCCGGGACATCAACACGCTGGCGGCAGAAAACCGCGTCCGCCGTTTCCACGGCGGCGCCAGTGCAGCACCCAGCACCCAGAACATCGAGTACGCCCAGCGCAAGCTTCAGCAGTCACCGGAGAAAAACCGCATCGCCAAACTGGTGGCGCAGCATATCCCGGATCACGCCTCCCTGTTCATCAACATTGGAACCACCAATGAGGCCATCGCCAAGGAATTGCTGGATCACACGGGGCTAAAGATCATCACCAACAATCTGCATGTGGCGGCCATTGTCAGTGGCAAGGAAGATTTTGACGTCATCATCGCCGGTGGTAAGGTGCGCAGCCGGGATGGGGGTATTATTGGCGAGGCCACCATGGATTTCGTCTCCCAGTTTCGCACCGATTTCGGCATCATCGGTATTTCCGGAATAGACGATGATGGCTCGTTGCTGGATTTCGATTACCAGGAAGTACGTGTCGCCCAGGCACTGATCAAAAACTCCCGCCAGGTGTTGCTGGCCTGTGACCACACTAAATTTGGTCGACACGCCATGATCAAACTGGGCCGGCTGGCGGACCTGAATGTACTGGTTACCGACCGTGCTCCCGATGAGCACTTTGTGACATTGCTGAATGAGGCGGACGTGACCACGTTGGTTGCCGACGAAGATCTGGAAGCCAACTGATTTTTGCGTCCGACTCATTTCCTTAACCCGCTCGTCAATACGAGTATTACCGACTGGATGTAAACGTGGACATTGGTGACATGCGGCGCGAGTTCGAAAGCGCCGGACTGAATAGAGAAGATTTGAACAATGACCCAGTTCAGCAGTTTGAATTGTGGTTTCAGGATGCGCGCAATGCAGGCATCCTGGAACCTAATGCCATGTCTCTGGCCACTGTGGATGAAAGCGGCCAACCCACGGTTCGTACTGTCCTCTTGAAATACTTCGACGAGCACGGTTTTGTGTTTTTCACCAACTATGAAAGCCGCAAGGCCAGCAACATTGAAGCCACCCATAAAGCCGCTGCCCTGTTTCCCTGGATTGGTTTGAATCGACAGGTGTCCATTCAAGGCACGGTGCGTCGCATCAGCAAAGCTGAATCCTTTAAATATTTCTCTTCCCGCCCACGTGAAAGCCAAATCGGTGCCTGGGTTTCGGACCAAAGCAAAGCCATCAGCTCAAGAGGTTTACTGGAACAAAAACTGGCAGAAATGAAGCGCAAGTTTGGTGAAGGCAAGATTCCACTCCCTACGTTCTGGGGCGGCTACCAGATTGTGCCCGACCGCATTGAATTCTGGCAGGGGCGACCTCACCGGTTGCATGATCGATTTGAATATCTTCGCACCAACGGAGAATGGAATATTCAGCGGCTACAACCCTGATTCTTCTTCGTTGAGAAAAATTACCACTTTACGTTAGGCACTTTGTTGGCGACGCCAAACAAAATTACTTAGTAATATCCTTCCACTGGTCAACCGGGCCTTTTCGTACGAGCGTTAACCTATAAGGAGATTACTATGTCTACTCACCGGATTATGGACAAATGCCACCGCCGTCGCCCCAAGCGCGAAGTTCGCCCCGCCAAAGAAGGCGATGAGAACCTGGGCATTCTAAAGCTTTTGCCAGGCAAATGGGCAAGTACAGACACGGGCTGGAATATGATTGCCCTGCCAACCGAGGGACCCAAGTTCAGCTACCGTCTGCTGATGAATCAGTACCGCGAAACCCTGGAATTTCTTGAGGTGGATGACAACATTCCCAATCGGGGCATTCTGCGCAATGATCCCAATAAAGATGAAGAAGACAACAACCCGGATCAGTTTCTGATTGGTTTGGATTACAAACAAATCATTACTCAGGTGGCGGCAGAAGACAAAATGATTGCCATCAATGAGGACGGCACAGAAGATATCGTAGAAAGCGGATTGAAAGGCGAAGTGCCATCCACCATTCACCACGAGCCAGGCTTGTTCCTGCATATGAAGGATGAACGTACGAATAAAGTTGATATCGCCCGCTTAGCGACTATACCCCACGGTGATTCGGTGCTCGCACTGGGCACCAGCAAAGTCATAGAGGATCAGGATGCCTTAAAAAAATTCCGGATTCCCGGTATTAATGGTCTCCCCATCGGGGTCAATCCCACGCTGCCAACAGTCCCATCCGAGCTGCCCAGCTCGGGCAAACTGGGTTATCTGATGCCATACGCCTTTTACGTAGAGAAACCGTTCCGCGGCAACGTACCGGATAGTGTTGCCGGCTTCCCTGGGTTTAACCCAAGAGACCCCCACGACCTTCTCAACTTTGCCAACAAAAACCTGGAATTCAAGCGCATCACACGCCTGACGTTCGACACTGAAATTGAAAGCGGTGGCATCGCCAATATTCCATTTGTGGTAAAACAGGCTAATGCCGCCTCAATGAAATCCACTTTCTGGATTCAGGAGTTGGAAGGCAAATTACGAATGCAATACGTTCAGGTCGTAATGCTGGATTTCTTCCCCCGCTTTGACGGACTGCCCGGATTGATCCGTTGGCCCCACATCAGCATCAACACGCTGGAGAAAGTTTCTCACTAACCTTGTCCATGGAATAGCTCAACCAGCCCACCATAGTGCCGGCCACTATGGTGGGACAACTCAAAATCCCCCGGCGTGCCTGGAAGCCTGGAACCACAGAACAACAACTTGCCATTAGCCGGCTGCGCCGTTAGCGACATGCCCTGCCTAACCATCTGATTCATATACCGAATTCAGCCTGCTCCAGGTTAAAGATCCAACATAATTTCAAATCACCGGGTTAGCTAATCAGAAATTATCCCTATCGAACAGATATCTAGGTTGTGGCTTATGGGCACTGTCACAAAATATTCGTTTTATTTCCATTGCGAACATATTCGAAAACAAATACACTTAATTCAACCGTCGTATGAACCTATTTGATTGCAAAGGTGGTGATTTTCATGCTCAACAAAATCCCCTTACCAACAGTGCAACCTGCTGAGAAAACCGTAGCAGCATCAGGCTGTTACGACCTGTTTATCGTAGGGGGTGGTATCAATGGGTGCGGCATTGCTGCTGAAGCCAGTGCTCGGGGACTCTCTGTGGGTCTTTGCGAACAGAATGACCTGGCCTCAGCAACGTCATCGGCCAGCAGCAAACTGATTCACGGCGGCTTGCGCTACCTTGAGCACTATGAATTTCGTCTGGTACGGGAAGCGTTGGCTGAACGGGAAGTTTTATTGCACAAAGCCCCCCATCTCATCAAACCACAACGGTTTGTGCTGCCCCATCGCCCCCATCTGCGCCCAGCGTGGATGATTCGTATGGGATTGTTCATGTACGACCATCTGACCCGCAGAAACAAACTGCCCGGTTCGAAAGGTCTGCTGCTTGCGGATGCCGTCAACAACCCATTACAGGACGTGATCCACAAAGGGTTTGAATATTTCGACTGCAATGTGGATGACGCTCGCCTGGTCGTTACCAATGCCGTGGCGGCGCGGGAGCGTGGCGCAGATATACAGGTTCATACTCGCTGTCTGAACGCCATCCGTAAAAACGGACACTGGCAGATTACGCTGGAGCATCTGCCGAGCGGAACACAGAGAACCTGCACTGCCAAGACCCTAGTCAACGCTGCAGGCCCCTGGGCACAGCGCTTTATCGAACACAGTCTGCAAGCTCAGTCTCCCCGCAAAATCAGCCTGATTAAGGGCAGTCACCTGGTCACCCGTAAATTATATGAAGGTGACCAGGCCTACATTCTGCAGAACGAAGATCAGCGCATCGTGTTCGTTATCCCCTACCAGGATGACTTCACTCTGATTGGCACCACGGACAAAGCCTACCAGGGCGATCCATCCGAGGTGGAAATGGATGCGGATGAAGAGCAGTACCTGTTGGATATCGTGAACCGGCATTTCAAACAGCCTATCAGCGGTGAAGATGTACTATGGCGTTTTTCCGGGGTACGCCCCCTGTGTGACGACGAATCCAGTTCTCCATCGGCGATGACCCGTGACTACACCCTGGAGCTGGAAACCGATTGCAACCAACAAGCGCCGTTGCTCAGCATATTTGGTGGCAAGATCACGACCTATCGCCGCTTGGCTCAGGCGGCTATGAAATCCCTTGACGGGTTTTTGGAAACTCTGGGCTCCCCTGCTGAAGACACGAGTGTGCTGCCGGGTGGCGACATCGGGGAAACCGACTTCGACGTATGGGTTACGCTGGTACAACAACAGTATGAATGGCTGGATGGCAATACCTGCAGGCGCCTTTGTAATGCCTACGGAACCCGAATACATGCTTTGCTGCAGGGTTGCCGGTCTATAACCGATATGGGCACACACTTTGGTGCCGGCCTCTTTCAACGGGAAGTGGATTTCCTGATAGAACAAGAGTGGGCGAATTCGCTGGAGGACATCATCTGGCGTCGAAGCAAACTGGGCCTGCGTTTGAATGAACAGGAAAAGCTGGGCTTGCACGAATATCTTGTCAAAATCCATGAGCCGGTTTGCATTGATCATACTTGCAAGCTAGTAAATGAAGTTCTTAAACAAGCCGTTTGACTCCAAACCTCACTTTTCTTTCTGGCTTGTTGTCGCCGGGCTACCCCTACAGCCCGGCATTTTTTAACCCAACCTCAGCATGAAATTCACACCTTGAACTGCTTAACCAAAGTAGCCATCGACTCCATCTCCTGATTCATCCTGTTGATTTCTTCCTGGTTGTCTTCAGCATCATCCAGGTTAAGCCGAGAACTATTGGAAATGTTCTGGGTACTCTTGGCGATTTCCTGTGTGACCTGAGATTGCTCCTCAACCGCTGTAGCAATCTGGTTACTCATCTTATTGATGGTGGCCGCGTATTCCACCACGTGCTTTAACGTTTCATTTGCATCCATTGCGGTGTTAACGCAGACTTCAGAATTTTCCAGACCAACACCCACCGCAGAAACTACTTTTTGCGTCCCCGACGTAAGGTTTTCAATGATGCCCTGAATTTCACTGGTGGAGTTTTGGGTTCGCTGCGCAAGAGAACGCACCTCGTCTGCAACCACCGCGAACCCACGCCCTTGCTCACCAGCCCTGGCGGCCTCGATGGCGGCGTTCAACGCCAGTAAGTTGGTTTGTTCAGCGATGCCCCGAATCACTTCCAAAACCGACGCCACCTGAGTGCTAAACGCTTCCATTTGTTGTACTTCCACCTGCGTTTTCTGTAAGGCAGCTGATAGATCATTGATAGCGGCAATATTCTTAGACATCGACTCGTTGGCAGAAGCAGTGGTCTGTTCTGTCTTACTGGCCGCTTCAGAAGATTCATGAGCCCGCTCAGCCACACTTTTCACGGAATAGGACAATTCGTTTGCAGAGCTGGCCAGCATCTCTGTTTCTCGCAACTGTTCTTGCGATCGGCTTACCGTACATTCTACTTTGCCCTGCATAGCCGTTGAGTTGGAAAAGGCATTATTACTGGTGGAAATCACCTGCCTTACGGTTTCTGCGATTTTATCCACAAAGGTGTTATAGGCTTGGGAAAATCGAGCCAGCTCATGCTCCCCATGAACTTCCAGGTGATTGGTCAAATCGCCACTACCTTCGGATATGTCAGTCATTCTTGCCACAATATGCTGAAGTGGTTTTGTAATGGAACTGGAAATCACGAAGGAGACGGCAAAGATGATGGTCATGATGCCAACGGCGATGACAAGCAGACTCCACAACCAATTGTAGAAAGCGACATCTTCATCTTCCCGGTAGATACCGGTCAGAACCACCCAATCCCACGGTTCAAAATACGCCGCATAAGACATCTTCAGTTCGGCGGCCTCCGGGATATTCGGTTCGTTCAGCTTGCGTATCGCCGGATATTTTGTCTGTGGCTCTATGTAAAGGTAGTACTCGAAAAAACCCGTGTAGGTATCGGGATACAGCTCATCCAGAATTGCCAGTGAGGTGTAGATTTTGTCCCAACCCAATCGACTTGCCAGGCCCTCCTGAATTTTATTGTTCAAAGCAACGGACCTTTGAATTTCCTCCTCGGTATCATCTGAATAGAGGATCTCCACGTAGGGGTGCGAGATAATAAGATCGTGAGTGCGGTTGTACATGTAGAAATAGTTTCGCGGCCCAAGCGCCATACTATTAATTGCTTTTTTCGCAAGCATACGCGCCTCAACCGGTTCCAAGGTTCCATCCTGGGCGGCTTTATAGTAAAAATCCAGAGTGTTAAGGGCTGACTGAGTAAGTTTCACATATTCGGATTTTTTTAAGTCAAGAAACTGCTGCTGAGCTTTGTTTACTGAGAGTCCGGCCAACAGTGCTAAACCAACCAAACACAAACCGACCAGCAACCAAATTCGCTGCCTGATCAACAATCGTTGCATAATGTTCATTTAAGCTGCTCTCATTGTTCTATTAGCAATAACTAAGATTAGTCGACGCATCAAGGAAGGGTAGATTTTTGTGACAAGCGTCAAAAAATAGGGCTAAATGAGATAGGCTAGCATTACTGGTTTTCGGCAAATTTTTTGGACCACAACATGGCACGAATTGAAATCAAACATCTTCGCACCCTGGTTGCACTGAGGGATTGCGGTACGCTGGTAGACGCGGCCCAACAGGTGCACCTGACCCAGTCCGCCCTGTCACATCAATTAAAAGAATTGGAAGATCGTTTGGGTCAGCCTGTGGTTGTCCGCAAATCCAAACCCCTGAAGTTCACCAAAGGTGGAGAACGATTGCTGCAGCTGGCGGATCAGGTGCTTCCGGCGGTGGAGCAGGCCGAACAGGACATCGTACGATTGGCAGAAGGCAAACAAGGACGCCTGCACATAGCCATCGAATGCCATAGTTGCTTTGACTGGCTGATGCCTACCATTGACGAATACCGGGAAGACTGGCCTGAGGTTGAAATCGACCTGATCAGTGGTTTCAATTTCGATCCCCTGCCTGCCTTGGCACGGGCGGAACTGGATCTGGTGATCACGTCAGACCCTCAGAACCTGCCGGGGATTCGCTACCTGCCATTGTTTCAATACGAAGCGCTGCTGTGTGTAGCCAAGAATCACCCGTTGGCAAAAAAGTCGATCATCGTCCCCCACGACCTGTCTGACCAAACCCTGATTACCTACCCGGTGGAACATTCGCGCCTGGATATTTTCAAGTATTTTTTGCTACCAGCCAATGTGATGCCCGCCCATACCCGAACTGCTGAACTTACCATTATGATTATCCAGTTGGTGGCCTCAGGCCGTGGAGTTTGCGCATTACCAAATTGGGGTATTACCGATTATCTGGAAAAGGGATATGTGATTGCGCGGTCACTGGGGGAGGACGGTATCTGGGCAAATTTGTACGCAGCCATTCGTGATGACCAGGCCGACGCTCCCTACATGGAAGAGTTCATCAATACCGCGCGCATTTGCAGCCATCAAAATCTACGCGGCATCCTGTCGGTGGAAGAGACCGCTTAATTGGATTCCCGCAAACTCTGTAACCGGGGCCACAGGAAACTGAATTTGGCCCCGCCTAATTCGCTCTCGCCCACTCGCACCCGCCCACCGTGCCAATACGCTATGCGGTTTACGATGGACAGCCCCAAACCATAACCGCCGGATGCGCGAGTACGGCTGTCATCCAGACGGGTAAACGGCTGAAACACTCGCTTGCGATCCGATTCTGGAATACCGGGGCCGTCATCATGCACGTCGATTCGAAACACATCCCCCATGGCGGAGAAGGTGATTTCCACTCGCCCCTGTGCATAGCGCAGGGCGTTACCCACCAGATTCTGCACCACCCGATGAATATAACGTTCTTCACCTTCGGCATAACAGCGTTCTTCCGGCAGATCCGGAGCCACATAAACCACAACCTTATCCCCGGACAGCGCCTTACTCTCCTGTTCCACCCGGCGCATCAGCGCATCCAGGTCGATCATGACAAAGTCCAGAACCGGCGTGCCTTCCTCCAACTTGGAATAAGTGAGAATCTCATCGATCAACTTATCCAGCTGCTCGATGTCCAGATCGATCAAATCCACCTGGCGCAGACGCTGCTCATCATTCTCGGCATCCATCAACATCTCAAGCCCGAAACGAATGCGCGCCACCGGTGTACGCAATTCGTGGGACACCGCGCGGGTAAGTTCTTTCTGGGAATTCAACAGTCTCTGTATGTGCTCGGTCATGCCATTGAGCGTACCTGCCAACTGGCCGATAGCATCCGAGCCTTCCACCGGCGCCCGGGCGTTGAGATCCCCACCGCGAATCCTTAACACGGCCTTTTCCAGGCCGGAAAGACGGTTCTCCAAGGGTTTCACCAACAGATACACCGCGAAACCAACCAGCCCCAACGCAATGACTACCATCACCGCCATTAACTCAAAGGGGTACCAGTTGAACATATTCTGCGGCCCCAACTGCAATACTTCGCCGGTTTCATTCAACAGTTTGTAAGCGGTGATCTGGGTGTTGTTACCACGATTACCCGCAAAGTTGGCGACCGCCTGTTCCTCATTGAACAGCCGGTGCTTTTTGTCATCGTCCAGCTTGACTTCAAAAGGGGCAATTCTGAGAACGGGAAAACCAAAGGTCTTGTTGATTTGTGCCAGGCGGGCGTTCCACTCATTAACCGGGTAGCGGGACAGGTACTGGGCAATGAGTTCAGCCATACCGCGCCCCTGTTGCTCGGTGAGGTACTCACCTTTTGCCACCAGGTAACGGGTACCTTCACGATAAGGAATGGCCACGATGGCTTCCCCTTCCCGGTTGAACTCATCCACCACCCGCAGGACTACCTTATTGTCCCTGAGCTCTTCCTTTTGGGCATTGGTCAGATCAATCTGATCGAGGCTCAGCAGAGACATACGGGAATCCAGCATATGTCCCACTTCCTGCACCCAACGCTCCCGATAATCTTCGGGTTGGCTGGCCGTAAGGTCTGCAATCAGCTGTACCGGTCCGGTAATGAGGGCACTACGATAATATTGCAGGCGGAAAAAATTGATCGCTTCCAGGGCAACGTAAAATGCGACACCAATTACGAGGCAAACTACCACCATGCCGCCGTAAATTCGCAAAAAAATACTGTTCAAAGGGCTTAACCTTTACCGCCTGCCGCACCTGTGAATCAGGTGAGGTCTCTTACAAACAAATATCCCTTGCTGCGCACCGTTTTAATACGGCGAGGATTCATTGGATCATCTCCGACTTTGGGGCGGATCCTGGATACACGCACATCGATGGAACGATCCTGCCCGTCATACTGGATGCCACGCAAACGCTCAAAAATCTCTTCGCGGGACAGAATGGTGCCGGCGTTGGACGCCAACAACCACAACAAATCATATTCTGCGCTGGTCAGGTCCACAGCGGTGCCACCCAACCACACCTCGCGGGCACTGTTGTCAATTACCAGGTCACCGAACTCCAAACGGTTCTGAGTGGACTCTGAAGTATTTTTCTCCTGCTGGCCGTCACCACTGTCGGCTCTGCGCAGCAAAGCCCGAATTCGCGCCAGCAAAACACGCGGTTTGACTGGCTTGGCGACGTAGTCGTCCGCCCCCATTTCGAGCCCCAGCACCTGGTCAACGTCATCGGTGCGCGCAGTGAGCATCAGGATAGGCTTGCGGAACTTGTCGCGTACGCTTTTACACACTTCCAGACCATCCGCTCCCGGCAGCATCAAATCCAGCACCACCATATCCGGCTGGCGATCAATGATGGCACTGATCGCCACGTTGCCATCCCCAATGACCTCAATTCTCAATCCATTGCCGCGGAGATACTCCGCCGTCAACTCCGCCAGACGTTCGTCATCTTCGACGATAATCACATAGGGCTGGCTGTTTTCTGTGGTATCTGTGCGCATGGGCTGCGACCTCTTGAACCTGGCTATGTCTATAAAAATATTATGTTTTTTTAACGACTTACATACAAAGATAGGTTGTATACGACATCTGCGCCAGTTTTATCAAGCGCATCGTTCAAATTTTGTAGCATAGGTTATAACAGCAGCCTCTAAATGAGCTAGGTAAAATTTTCAATCCTCACAGCTACCCCACATTTTATCCACAGCTTTTCCACTGAAAGTCGCCTTGATAACCCCCATATAGCGCACTATCTTGTAGTGTACTGGTTATCAAATAACTAGATATTGTATCTGTCTCCCTACTCTCTCGTTCAACAGAGAATAACTATAACAACTGAAAACCGCGCTAATCCTATCCCCGCATCGTCCCCGCGATGGCGGGGATTTTTTTCTGTTTGGCTTTATTTTCGCTATGATGCTGGCTCGGCTTCGGGATGAGAGGTGGTATGAACATAAAGCGCTGTGACTGGTGTGGCGACGACGAACTATACCAGCAGTATCATGATAACGAATGGGGTGTTCCCTGTTACGATGATGCCACCCTGTTTGAATTTCTCCTGCTGGAAGGCGCCCAGGCGGGTTTAAGCTGGATTACCATATTAAGAAAACGGGAAAACTACAGGGCCGCCTTCGATCAGTTCAATCCGGAGAAGATTGCCCGTTACACACCCGCAAAAATCGAAAAATTACTGACTAACCCAGGTATCGTGCGCAACCGTCTGAAAGTGGAAAGTAGCGTGCGCAACGCCAAGGCGTTTTTGAACATTCTAGAGCGCGAGTCCTCTTTTTCGGACTACATCTGGCAATTTGTTGAAGGTAAACCGATTCAAAATCGGTGGAAAACCATGAAGCAGGTGCCTGCTTTTACCGCTGAGTCTGACCGCATGAGTAAACAGTTGAAAAAAGATGGTTTTAATTTTGTAGGTAGCACCATTTGCTACGCCTACATGCAGTCGATGGGGATGGTGAACGATCATCTGACAAGTTGCTACCGCCATAAGGAGTGCGCTGTTGCCGCCCGAACCTAAACGCGTCACCTCCCGCCGCAAAATATTTCCGGCACTGATCCTGTGCCTGGTGTTTGGCTTGTTCGGTACCCACCGTTTCTACGTTGGCAAGGTGGGTACCGGCATTCTGCAGATGCTGACCCTGGGAGGGCTGGGATTCTGGGTGATTTTTGATGCCGTATTACTGATCCTGGGTAAATTCGTTGATGCAGAAGGCGCCCAGCTCAGAGACTGGACCTGACCGCTCACCAGAGCGTAAGTTAGTTCACCAGATCATAAAACCGGTCCGTAATGATATTGCGGAACGGGCCGCGTTTGCCTTCCAGCTGCTCAGCACAACGAATAATGGCGCCGTTCAACCGTGCAATCCTGGTATCCCCGAACGGCGAAGTCCCCCCACTGCTATTTACGGTAAAGCCCCCCCCCAGGCGCCGACTGGGGTCGCACCAGGCTCCGGAGCCACCCCAGCCAAAATGCCCAAAGGCGTCCGGCGTACGCGGCCCGGTGGTGAAGACCCGATGAAACCCAAGGCGCCAGTGCATCGGCAAAGGCACCACCAGGTCAACACGGCGACTTTGAATCTCGGCCATTTCCCGAATCCGTTGCGGCGACAATATCCGCACGCCATCCAGTTCGCCGCCTTCCGCAATTGCCCCGTACATGCGGGCAAGCGAGCGGGCGGTGAACATGCCGTTAGCGGCCGGAATACAGCTCTGTACCACTCGGGGATCATTAAAACTGAAGCGGCCGATGCCCCTGGGCGCGAGACCCGCAGCAAATCCCTTCGGATCAGCCCCCATAATACGAAATGCATTTTTGATCAGTTGACCCTGCGCCTGCCTGATCAGGCTGGGTCTACGTCGTTGTGATCGCTCCGAGGGTGGCCTGGATTCCTCAGCATAGGCCGTTAGAATAGCTCTGCGGGACATCTGCTCTTCCGGCAAGCCCACAAACATGCCATCCAGCCCCAAAGGCAGCACCAGCAGCTCAAACAAGAGTTCTGAGAACGATTTGCCGGTTACACGGCTCATCACCTCCCCCAGCAACCAACCATAGGTAAGACCATGGTAGCCGTGACGGGTGCCGGGTCGATGGGATGGTGCAGACTTCTCCAGACTGTCAATCATGTGCTCCCAATCCAGCATGTGCATGGCATCTTCAATCATGCTGCGGATATTATAGAGACCGCTTTGATGGCACAGCAGATGACGAATGGTGATCTCGCCTTTCCCAGCTCCTTTGAATTCCGGCCAATAAAACGCTACAGGCTTGTCGTATTCAATCAACCCCCGGTCCACCAGCATGTGCAGCATGACGGAAGCCACACCTTTGGTGGTGGAAAAAGACAATGCCAGGGTATCCTCCAACCAGGGGTTGCCCGCCTTGTCCCGTTTTCCAGCCCAGATGTCCACCACACTCTTGCCTTGGTAGTACACGGCCAACGCAGCACCGCTGCGCCCATCCTCCGGGATTTGCCCGATAAACTCCGCTGCCACTGCACTGAAACCGGGGTGCACATAACCTTTATATTGCATCACACCTTCTCCTCATGGTTTTGCAGAGAGCCTTTGTCTAAAGAGCCTTTGTCACGAAAGAACAGTTGCAGGTACTCACAGGTGGCTTCGTTAAGAAAACAGGTCACATACTTTCCCTGCTTCTCCACACTGATCAAATCCGCATTCACCAGCTCCTTGATATGATGTGACACCGTGGGCGCTCCCACATTCAACGCACTGATGAAGTCCGTCAGGGCACAGCCTGCGAACTCTTTCGAAGACAGCGAACGTCGGCGCAGAATCTCCTGGTAGATCTGCAGTCGATTGGGATGTGACAGCGCCTTGAAGGCCTTGGCCAGTTTTCGGTTATCCACCTGAAAGCCTCTCCCGGGAATTTCATACTTCGATAAGTATAAAACTATTGTGTCAGGATGGCACCCTTCTACCCTATTCACCATCACACCCCTCATCTATAATGCGCGCCATTCATTGGCCAGGTTTCGCACAACATGCTGTCTGACAACTACCAAAATCGTTTTGGCGGTATTGAACGTCTCTATGGAGCGGGAACCCTCGCCATCCTACAGCAGGCTCATGTCTGCGTGGTGGGCATCGGCGGCGTCGGCTCCTGGGCAGCGGAAGCTCTGGCCCGTTCCGCGGTGGGTGAAGTCACGTTGGTGGATATGGATGAGATCTGTGTATCCAACACCAATCGGCAGATTCACGCTCAAACCGGAAACTACGGTAAAGTCAAAGTGGAAGTCATGGCGGAGCGCCTGCAGGCAATCAACCCCGATATCCGCTGCCACGCTGATATGGATTTCGTCACAACCGGCAATGTGGCGGAGAAAATGCGTAAGGATTTTGACTTCGTGTTGGACGCCACCGACAGTGTGAAGCACAAAGTCGCCATGATTGTTTATTGCAAGCGCAACAAAATTCCCATCTATGTGGTGGGCAGTGCCGGCGGCCAGACCGATCCTACCCGGATACAATATGCGGACCTGACCCGTGCCGAGCAGGACCCTTTACTGGCTCTGGTGCGTAAAAAGCTACGCCAGGAACACGGCTACAGCAGCAACCTCAAGCGCCGCTTCAGTATCGAGTGCGTCTATTCCGATGAACCCGTGCTGTTTCAGCAACCGGATGGGAGCGTTTGTTCCACCAGACCACCCGCCCATGCTGACAGCAGTGTACGGCTGGACTGCGCCGGAGGCATCGGGGCATCAACCTGCGTGACCGCTAGCTTTGGATTTGTGGCCACTTCACGTATTATCAAAAAAATATTGGATAAAGCACACCGAACTGGGTCATAGTCGGTGTAGGAATGAAGTACGGATACCAATAATGAAACATCTGAAACAACTTAGTTTGGCCACCCTTTTAGCTTCGGTGCTGGCACTGGCAGCAGGCGCACAAGCAGCCTCCGAAAGCGGGTACATCAATATTGACGGTCAACCACTGGGCCTGGAGCTAACGCCAAGGAACATAGAAGCGTATGGCGTAAAGGTTGCGACCCAAAACCAGTTCTTTTCTATTCAATTGAAAGACTTTCCGAATAGCGTCGGGCGCGCAGCGCTGATCGATGGAAAATGGCAAGGGTTGCTGCACCATAATGGACAACTACACCTGATCGATGACGTGGCGGCTAGCGCTGAGGACGTTCAGCAAAGCCGTTTTGTGGCCCAGACCCTGAACCAGGATATGAACCTGGGACAATGTGGCTTTACCCCTAGGGCGCCGAACCAACCCCTAAGCAACATTACTCCGCGTTCCCTGACCACCAATGCGTTGCAAATCGACTACGACTCCTACTGTACGGATACAGTGGATGGCGTCTGTCTGGTAGGACAACTAACCCTGGTTTTTGATAGCCAATTCGAATCCGACTTTGGCGCCAGCTATCAAGCACAAGCGGTCGCCATTGCAGAGTACGTGGATCTGATCTACAAGAGTGAGTTCAGTATTGTATTCAACAAACTGCGTATGGCCTTCGGGGCCGGCGACCAGTTTGGTGGCGAAAACAATATTGATGCCGTACTTGATGATATGACCGATCAGCGCATTGACGGTGCAACTTCCTCATTTGATCCCAACGTGTTCTCAATACTGCATTTCATCAGCGGCCGAAACTACAACGAGAACGGCCCGGCAATCGGTATCGCATATGGTCCGGAGTATGCTAGTTACCCCACGCCGGTGGAGCCGTTGCTGTGTTCCGGATACGCGATTGGAACCTCCCAGGTATTTGGCAGCGGCAGTAACCGCACAGCACTGACCTCACTTATTGTTGCCCATGAAATCGGACATAACTTCGGCTTCCTTCACGATGGCGACGACCCTGAGGTCAGCTCCTGCTCCGCTACTGATTTCATCATGGGAGCAGAACTCAATCCCGGCGCAACCAACTTTTCCTCCTGCTCCAACGAAGCCGTCGGCCCCAACCTCAGTGGTATTCGCAACATTGAACGCTGTTTTGATTTCCCCATCAACGTGTCTCTGCTGAAAGATAGCGGTAATCCCGCGACGGCCGACCCCGGGACCATTATCAACACAAGCTATACCATTAACGCGGCTGCCCGCAGTGATCGAACCCTCAACGTACGCTTGAGGGGTGACATAACCACCAGCGCCGCAACCATTCTAAGTGCTTCCGTGGACGCCTCAGCCTGCACGATCTCCAATGGCGGTACCCGCTACACCTGCAACCTTGCCAATGCCAGTACACACAACCTGGATCTGCAGCTTCAAGTTGCGTTAAGTGATCTCAACCTCCTGCATCAAATTTCCAGTACGGCAACCGATGACTTCGACGTTGATTCCGACGATAACCAGGTGCAGGAAACCATTGCTGTAGTTGGCTCTGTCGACCCGACCGCTCCAGGAACGGGCACTCCCGATCTGCTCACCAGCAATGGCAGTGGCGGTGGCGCATTCAGTTGGTGGTGGTCGCTTAACCTAATTCTCTTGTTTGCCTTGAGACGGCGGCTAGCGTGAATATCATCACAATTTCGTCCGTTTTTTATTCAGCTGCACTCCAGCTGTGAAGGAAATAACAACGGAAAGCTCCTCAATATCTCTCCACCTACTAAACTGGTGAGATAGACCTTGCAGGAGTTTTCCAATGGCCATTTTTCATCAGGACGCTTTCTTCTGGCGTTTAATCAATCTGACCCGCTCCCTTTCCACCGAGACAGACAAGTGGAAGCTGTTCAGCAATATCCTGGACGAATGCCAGGAAATAACCCATTGCGATGGCGCAACCCTCTACCTTCTGGAAGAAGATGAAGCCGGCTCCCGTCTGGATTACGCGATGATCCAGAACAAGTCTCTGGGGTTGAACCAGAAATTTTGCGAGCCCGGCCAATCTGCGCTGACGCCCATCCGAATTCAGACCACCGATTCCGACAACAACCAGACTCACAGCATTGCGGCCTACTGTGCGCTCCGGGCGAAATCCGTTTGTGTGGAAGATGTATATACCTCAAGCCAGTTCAACATTTGTGGCATCAAGGCCTTCGACGATCTGTTTGATTACCGCACCCGCTCTGTGCTTTCCGTGCCGGTGATCAAACCCGGGCGCCGGGTACTGGGTGTTATCCAACTGGTGAACCCACTGAATCCGCTTTCGGGAACAGTGGCCCACTACTCAGAAACCCAAATCGCGATCATTGAATCCCTGGCCGCACTGATGGCGACCATATTGGAGAGTGCCGAACTGGAGCACGCAGAAGGGGGCCTATTGGTCAGGCTGTCCCAACCCAAGGGGACTGATGCCATTTTTGAGCGGGTGCTGGATGAAGCCATGCGAGTCACCCGCGCTGACGGCGGTACCATCTACTGGTATCGGGAAGACGAGCCCAAGCGGCTGGAGTTTGTCGCCCTGAAAAACAGCTCACTCAATTTGTCCTTCACTGCCTTCGAGTCCGAGTCCAGGGACATTGCACCTCTGATGCTCGAGGAAAATGGTGAACCCAATCTACAAAACGTCGCCACTTTTACGGCCATCAGCAAGCAGGTGGTCAACATTGATGATGCCTATAACAACACCACTTTTGACTTCTCAGGCATGAAAAATTTTGATCAGCAGTATCACTACCACTCAAAGTCCTTCCTCAGTGTTCCGCTTTTGAATCACGCACAAGAAGTAATCGGTGTCATGCAGCTGATTAATGCTCGCAATGCCTTCAACCAGGATGTGATCCCCTTCTCCTCCCAGTTGGAGCCTTTGGTCAAAGGTTTGGCTTCCTACGCTGCGATGACGCTGGAGAACGATATGCTGGTCCACGCCAACAAACACCCTAATAGATCAATCAGCAAAACAGCCATTAATTGATCAAAAACCTCCCATTGCGGCACTTTTGGTAATTTTTCACAAAATGCTTTGGTAATTTGCCAATAAAAAACCATGCCGAATGCTACTACTATTTAAATCAGGCGCTTAAGAACACCGCGAGCACCCTTCGTTCTGGGCGCCTTCCTCGGAATACATATTCGAGGAACTCACAACTATGCGAGCACCAACTGGCCATGAGTACGGATGCTCTGGAACGGTCAGTATGTGTTGGTAAGGGATGCGAGCCCCTTACCAACACTTTTTTAACTTAGGGTCCGGCTTTCGGGGTTAGTTGGCGAGAATACATTCAACATGGAACTACGATGCAAGCTGTGAAACTTGATATCCATACTGCCCTGCAGCAGGCCCAAGGCTGGCTGAAATATGAGGGTATCGTGCAGGTTCAAACCTCCAAAACGCCCAATGGAGACACCATTGTGGTGCTCACCAACTGCAACCCAGCCGCTATTACGGCCCCCGTTCCTTCCTATTTTCAGGGTTTTCCTGTCATTTTTTGTCAAACCCGCCCCTAAAATGTGGCATTGGCATCCTAAATCGCGCGGTTTATACTTGAATCAATAAGTAGTACAGTCGTTCAAAAAACGGCCCAGCTCGCATTAAAATTGGGCCAAATGGTGTTTTGCGCGCTGCACGAGTCTAGCGGACAGGATTCGGGAACATTACATGCGATGCCCAAGTTGTGGGGCTGATAACCCTGCGTTTCACGCTTTCTGTTACCAATGTGGTAGCAAAGTTGCTCAATCTTCGACCCCGGAAGGCGAATATTCTGCGCCACGAACCCAGGATCTGCAGCCTGAGCTTAAAAAAGTCTCCATTTTATTCGTCGATATCACCAACTCAGTACAGCTGATACACAAGCTGAAGGCTGAGGACAGTGCGGATTACCTGGACCCCACCATTTCGGCCCTCAAACAAAACGCGCATCGCTACGGCGGCATGATTAACCGGGTTGACGGCGATGGCATGATGGTTATTTTCGGTGCTCCTGTGGCCTATGAGGACCACGCTGTGCGGGCCTGTTACGCTGCACTGGATATGCTGAAATCGGTACAGGCCGAATTCGAGCGTACCGGTATTGCTGTTCGCATCGGAATCCACTCCGGCGAAGTATTGATGAAGCCTTTCTATAATGATTTCTCAGTTGATTATGAAGCGTTGGGGCCCACCGTGTACCTGGCACATCGCATGGAAGTGTTGGCCAGTCCAAATACCGCCGTTATTTCCAAAGAAACCTACAACGCCGCTCAAAAGCTGATCAAGGTGCGTGAGCTTGGGCCGGTCCAGGTCAAAGGGCTGGATGAACCGGTCGAATTGTTCAAGATACAAGGCAAGATTCGGCAGGAAGACAGTAGCGACAGCAAATTGGGCGACACCCCCTTCATTGGTCGCGAGCATGAATTCAAATTGATCCAGCAGAACCTGATGGAGACCTGGGATCATTGCGGTCGATGCGTGGCTATCTGTGCAGAACCCGGTGTGGGTAAATCCAGGTTGGTGACCCGTTTCCTCCACAGCGTGGACCCCACTCAATTCAATGTATTAACCACCGCCTGCGATTCCCACAATCGCAGCACAGCCTATTTGCCCTATTCAAACATTATACGTTGCTGGTTGAATGTGCAGGATTCAGATTCACAACTGGACATAGCGCAAAAGCTCCGAGACAGAATTGCCAATCTGAAGGAGACCTTTGCCGAGCATCTATCCGCTTATCACTTTCTGCTGGATCTGCCGATCCAGAATCAGAGCTGGAATAACCTGGAGCCGGTACAAAAACGACAACGGGCCAGGAAAGCCATGCGGGCGTTGCTGGAGGAACTGGCGAGCCAGAAGCCGCTGGTGATTTTGTTGGAGGACCTGCACTGGATCGACGGCGAAAGTCAGACCCTGCTGGAACAGCTGGTGAAATCGGTTCATGAGCATACCATCATGCTGATCGTGACCTACCGCCCCGAATACCAGGCCAGCTGGCTGAACGAGAACGTCAGTTTGCTCGAGCTGAAACCGTTTACCGACCTGGAATCCAGTGATTATCTCAAAGGGGTGTTGGGTAAGGATCCCAGCCTGACCACGCTGCGGGATGAAATCAGCCGCCGCTGCGAAGGCAACCCGCTCTACATTGAGGAAATGATCCACCATTTAATGGACAGTAACCTGATCTGGGGGCATCCGGGACAATACACCTCCGGTTTGAACACGCTTCCGGATACCTTACCCCTCACCATTCATTCAGTCATCTCCACCCGTATTGATCGACGGTCGAAGCTGGCAAAAAATATCCTGCAGGCCGCATCCGCCATCGGCCAACGCTTTTCCACCGGCCTATTGGACTACATTACGGACATCCCCAGGGATTACGCCAAACATGCCATCGATGAACTGATCCAGTGTGGCCTGATCATCAAGACCAGCGAGGGTTTGAATGATGAATACCAGTTCAAACATGCCCTGGTACACCAGGTTACTTACGATTCCATTCCCCGCGAGCGCAAACGCCTGATTCATGCCAGCCTGGTCAATGCCATCGAGTCGCTCCACAAGGAACGTCTGGAGGAGCACGTCTACCGGTTGGCGGAACATGCCTATATGGGCCAGTACTGGCACAAGGCGGTGGAATACTACCTGAAGGCCTGCTATCACGCGATTGGACGGTCTTCACATCATCAGGCGGTACTGTTGTTGGATCGTGGACTGGAAGCGCTGCGCCACCTCCCTTTGAATAAAGATACACTTGGCCAGCGCATCGATTTCCTGGCGGTGGGCATGAATGCGCTGATCCCCCTGGGGGAACAGGACCGATTGGTGCGGGATCTCAAAGAGGCCGAAAAACTCTGTGACGCAGTCGGGGAGCCCAAACGTACCTGCTCCATTCTGTGTCAGCTCACCAATGCCCTGTGGATGGTTGGCAAGCACAATGAAGCGTTCAGTGCGTCAAGCCGCGCAGTGGAACTGGCCAATGAAATAGAACATGCACCTCTGCAAATCGCAGCTAACTACAATCACGCCATGGTGCACCATGCCATGGGTGACTTTGAAAACTGTATCCGCCTGGAACAGGGTATTCTGCGTGTGCTGTCCGGTGATATGGAAGTGAGCCGCCTTGGATGGACCGGATACCCCAGTGTGTTTTGCCGAACCTTCTACGGCAACAGCCTGGTGGAATTAGGTCGCCTGGCGGAAGCTGAGAATGTCATTCGACGGGGGATTGAAATCGCAGAAGGGGCTCAACACCCATACTCCAAGGCCATGATCTACGATACCTATGGCTACTACCTGCTTTCAGTGGGGGACTACAATACTGCCCGCAGTATCCTGGACACCGCCCTCACCATCTGCGACGAATTTGCCATTCACACCATGGTCCCGGCCGTATCAGCCAAACTTGGCGAGGCCCTGATTGCCAGTGGCGAATTGCAATTGGCTGAAAAGGTGCTGGAACAGGCGGTCCAACCCAGCTGCTACCGTAAAGGTGGTCGTTACACCTGGTTCTATCTGTTCAAGGCCATGGCGGCGTTACAACTGGCCCTGGACAACGTGGATAAGGCGCACCTTTATGCGCGCAAGGCCTTCACCGTCACCAGCGAAACCAATGAGAAAGCGCACCATGGCTGGGCTTGTCTCACCCTGGCCAAAGTTCACAACGCCATGGATCAGCAACTGCAGGCCGATAAACTGGTGGATCTGGCGCTGGACATTGCAAAGCAGAAGAATATGGCCCTACTGGGATACAACACCGCCTATTACCATGCGGAAGAGCTACAACGTCGTGAAGATCATGATGCCAGTCTGGTGTACATGGAACTGGCCCATGAATTCGCAACCTTCACAGGCCATCGTCCCTTTCTGGATAAGCTCAGTTTTCTGAAAGAACGTATCGCCTGATCAACCGGGATCACAGCGCAACAACATTGCCGCCGGCATGTTGTACTTGTAGGTCATATCCCCCAGATTACCTGCGGCAGGACGCACGTTGGACAGGGTCAGCAGCATTTTCAGCGCTTCCCGGATCTCCAACATAGCGACATGATGACCCATGCAGGCATGGGGCGTTCCATCCATAAAAATAAAGGGTTCCTGATCAGTGGGCACTTTATTTTTCAGGTTCGCGCCCATGGTAACCTGGGAAACCAGCAACACCACGGAGCCCGGCTCAATATTCAACACTTCGCCAACCGATGAAGTGTAGGTCGCGCCATTGGTACAATAGCGTGGCAGAACAGGTGCAACCGGATTCATACGCAAGCAGGTAACAATGTCCTCATCCAGCATGGGGTCCAGCTTCGCCTCCATTGCTACACGTTGGGGCTCCCTCGCCATGCGCCAGGCTTCCAGGAATTGCCTGACCTGTTCCTTAACGGTCTCCTTCGCCTGCTCCGGGACGTCCGGTTTGTTGGCGGCCAAAAACTGCAGACCACTCACCAGATCCTTACCCAGATCCAAAAGCGTTTTTACTACCGTACTGATGCCTTTGGCGGTGGTATCGGTACTGCCTACCATGAGCTCAAGCACACTCTGGCGCACAGCGATCATCAGATGCTGGTCGCTATAACCATAGTGCTGCTGGTACATGCTGATAAAACGCGACACCATTGTGCCGTCCTCTTTAGGATGGGCAATGCGATCTCTGATCTGAGCCTCCAGATGGTCCAGCAACTCGGACGAGGCGTTCTTCGCCAGCTCGGTTAGATAATCTGCGTTGTACAGGTTGAGAAACACTTCGATAAACAGCATTCGCACCCAGAACAACAGCGTTTGATCCGGCGTAGTACTGAAGCCAAGCGAGGCATAGTTTTCCTGCCATACCGGAGGTAACTCGGAAAATCCGGCACGATCAAAGAAATGGGCGATCTGGGTTTTCGAAAGCACTTCACCCGGCTTTTCCTGCGGTGCAGCGACCCCATAGAAGTCTTTGATCACAGCCAAGGGCAGCACTCTACCCAGGCCTTCCACCAATTCCAATTGTCCCGAACTTAAAAAACCATCTCTGATGGCTTCAAGTTGGGGTTTTAAAATATTCTTTAATTGATCCTGGTAGCCCTGGTGCTCTACCTGCTTGCCCGATTCCGCTTTCAGTTGCACCCGTTCAGGGGTATTGGGCCGGGACAACAACATACTGCTCCGGGTCAGATTGTAGATTTTTTTAGCGTAATGATCATTGGTAAACAAGCTGGGCTGATTAAGAATGCTGAACACATCTTGCGGGTGGGCGAAATAATAGTAATAGCGATCTGCCTGCCCATTGGCGACCCGCAACTTCACAAAGCGCTTGCCGGTCAACAATGCACCCGCATCAACGTAGCTGGCCACATCCAAAGGATCAGAGGCATCCGGCTTAAACGGGATGATGTGTTGCTTGGGGATTTTGAACGGATTGATGGGCTGTGCCAGTCCGGCGATCAAACCCAGTGCCTTGCGACCCGGGGTAAAAAAGTATTCGCCACCTTTAACATGCACATATTGTTTCAAACCGAAGATCGGCATCCTTTCCCCATTAAAGGAGAACTGCCCCAGATCTTCTGGCCCCCTGCTGCCGACAATGGGGTCGATGATGGGGCTGGGCATGTGCATGAAGTCACAATTATTGATCCAGCTTTTCTGGATAAATTCAAATTGGGAATCAATCCGGGCGTTATAGCAGAAAAAGTGCAGACCACGGGATTCCTCGGGCGCTGACTGGGCACACTCATCTGGCTTGATAAACGTCCCATAGGGCATACCCCGCCGAATAATTCGGTGCTGATCCACCAGCCGGGTGCCTTCATCCACCCCGTCATTTAGCGTCAGGCGGGGGTTTACCCGTCGCACGTGGGATGTGAAGGGGCAACGCTCTCCTTCCGCATCATCATGGAAGTCAAAATCATTCTGCTTAGGTTGCGGATGGCCGGACACCAGTGGCGTGCCATCGTATTGTCGCCCCACCAACTTCGCAGCTAATTCAGCATCATCTTTACAGTAATCCCGGAAACCCGCCACATCCTGCTCCAGCTTTCGATACACCAGAAAGGAGCCGTTCATGGTGAGATCCTGAAAGGCGGATTTGGCTGGATCTGTTTGTTTGGGCGTAAGTGGATTCAGTCTGGTTTTATCTTCTTCGTCGAGATTTTTCAGGTCAAGCTCATCAAGATACCCCAGCAGGAATTCGCCTGCAGCGAGGGGTTCCCATTTCGCTTTGGCGTGTTCTTTTTTTCCCGCGATCGCACTGCCCGGCATACCGTCAGCCACCCTCGGTTGGGATATACCATCCACAAAGCCAAAGTGCTCCCGAATGCGACGCTCATGACGAATCACATGAGCCTGCTCACGGGCCAGGCAATGGGTGCCGGGAAACTCACCCCCTGCGTTCAGCAATGGCGAAACACAGGCATCAATTTTCTTGAAATGCGCTTCCCGGTCCGCTTCACTCCACTCTTCCGGGGGCTTGGCGAACTCGTCTTCCAATGAAGGTACATAATTAACCGCCAGGAAAACATGGATATGGGGGCTGCCATAAAAGCCTTCCCACTGAGTTGGGTAATCTCCCCACTGATCGCCAATGAACTGGGCCCGTCGTGCCATGCCCTCCCGAAAAGCGGGCGGGAACTGCTGAATTAGATGATCCGGCAACCCCATGCGTTTTAATCCGCTGTAGCTAAAGCCAATATTGACAAAACAGGGGTTCTGCAAGGCGACACCGCCTTCTTCATGCAAGTCCCCATCGGATACCAGCAGTCCGCGGAACGGGTCGGAGCTAATAAAGCGGGAAAACTGGAGTGGGTCAGTGACAGTGAGAAAGAAATAGCGTGCCGCCGATGGTCTGGCACTGCGTATGATGTGAGCCTGAATATCGTCAAGCTGAAGTAGATTTTTTCCCGAGTTCACAGGCGTGCTCCGGATTAATTGTTAGTTTAGGTAGGTTTGGTTCTCTTTAACGAACGTATCGAACGCCTTGCGAAAGTCGTCGCAACATCCTTTGCTCTCTTTCGCATACCAATCCGCCATAAAACGATCAAAATTGGCTTTGAACCGGCGCAGGGATTGTCTGCGAAGCAGTGACTCATCCGGAATCGCTGCATAGAACGCGGTGGTCTGAACCTGGTGCGATTTCACGTATTGCCAGAATGCGTCGAAGTCACGACACCCTTTTTCGGGATAACCAACACAATTACCCCAGACCCGATCCATATCGTCGGCAATGAGGGTCGAGAAATCCCTCAGGTATTGCCACATGCTACCGTCATAGTTAGAGGTAAAAATCAGCTTGTCCTCTCCGGACGACGGGTCTTCCCAAATAATCCAGCGGGCAAAATGTATGGTCTGCACCAAACGAATGGGTGTTGGTATCCCTTTCAATTCCCGATTCAGTACCGAATCCAAAACTTTTTGCAGTTGTTGTTTGTATGTCAGCACACCCTCCGGCGTGCGGCCCCTTCTTATGGTGGTAATGACGGTTAACTCATTCACACCACCCAGAAAACGAGAATCCTGAACGTGTGACATCCAGTGGTCCTTGATGGTTTATTGAAAGAATAATTACGAAAAAAATGAGAACTACTTCACTTTTACCACCTAATCAAAGCACTTGATTGCGTATATGTAAACAGCTTTTCGCGTTTTATGTATTTTGCGGCTGCGCAACAATTGTTCTTGCAAAAAAACACATTAATTTTCGATCACTTAAGAAAATATTTACTACACTTACAGCAGTTTAGGGCTAAATGCCCTCTTGTTGTTCGCGTAGTGCAAGGCAGGCCGGGGGGCGTGTTGAAGTTTCGCTTGTTTCAACCTTTGCTGTTTGTAATGCTGGCCGTTCTCTGCGGGCGGGGCTTCGCATCGCCCTATATTGTGCCCATTAAAGCCTCAGAGGTGCAGGACATGCCTCTGGGTAAACGGCTGCAAATTCTGGAGGACCCTTCCGGCACCCTGTTGGTGGAAGATGTACGTTCCCCGGACATCAGCAGGCAATTTGAACCCTTGTTTGTGGATACCCCCTACCTGGGTCGGACTCACTCTGTATTCTGGTTCCGATTTGATTTGGATTTCAGTGCGAATGACTCTGACCTGATTCTGGAACTGGGTTACCCCCACCTGAAACACATCACCCTGTACCGATATGAGAACGATCAACTGGTTGACCAGGAGAGCGCCGGCTACGGCGACCCGAACACGACGAAATTGCATTGTTCCCGCCCGTGCTTTGACATTCCGCAAAGCGATGGCGTCCAAACGCTGTACTTACGGGTAAACAGCGATTCTCCCCTGTTTGTTCCCATTAACCTGCGCAACCCGAATAGCCAGCTGAAGAGCGAGCGCATCATGATGGCACTGTCGGCTTTGTTCTACGGTGCATTTATGGTGATGGGGCTGTTCAATCTGTTTCTGTATTTTTCCACCCGCAAGAGCAGCTATATCTATTACGTGGCTTACATTATTTCCGTCGCGCTTTGGACACTATCCCATGATGGTGTGCTCAGGGAAATGCTGTTTATGCAGTACGAGGCTCTTGCTTCCTACCGGGTACACTTTATTTTCACCCTGCTGAGCCTGTGCATGGGGGCTATTTTCTGCCAGAAGTTCCTGAACACAGCTGAAAATATGCCGCTGCATCACAAGGCTTTCAGTTTTCTGGTTCTGATGGGCGTCGTTGACATTATTCTGATCATTATGACAAGCAAGGTACAGCTGCCCAACTCTGCCAACCTGTTGACCATTCTCCTGTGTGTTGCGGGGCTCTCGGCGGGAAGTGTAGGTATCATGAGAGGCCTGAAAACAGCCCGCTTTTTCCTCATAGCATGGCTTAGCGTTATTGTCGGCAGTGCCAGTTGGGTGCTCACCATCTCAGGCGTATTCCCCCTCAACAAAATCACCTTGTTCAGCGTGCATATGGGCGCCCTGCTGGAAACCATTCTGCTGGGGCTGGCATTGGGGGACCGCATCAATGTGCTGCAGGCTGAACGCATCCAGGTGGAAAAGGAGGCCAAGCGGCGGCTGGAGGAAAACAATATCAAGCTGGCCGCCAGCAACCGCTTTAAAGACGAGTTCCTGTCCACCGTCAGCCATGAACTGCGCACCCCCATGAACGGAATCTTTGGTGCCTACGAACTACTTGAACACACGGACCTGAATACTGAGCAGGTGAAGTACCTGAGCACCATCAGCCGCTCCAGTCGGGATATGATGGGTATGATCGAGAACATCCTGACCTACACCCAACTGGAATCCGGTATTGCCAAGCCCAACACCCATCCGTTCCGCATCAAAGAGTGCCTGCAGGAAATCGCCATGCACTACCGCGGCCGCGCCGCCATGCAGGATCTGGATTTCGATTTTCGGCTGGATAACAATATTCCCATGACCCTGGAAGGGGATGAGGACAAGCTCCGATTGTTACTGGATCACTTGCTGGATAATGCCTTTAAGTTTACCGATCAAGGCTTCGTTCGATTTGAGGTGACCCACCTGCAATCCAGTGAGGCCGATCAGGAGAAGCTGATGTTCGTGATCCGGGACTCCGGCTGCGGTGTACCGGAATCGTTGCAATCCGACATATTTAATTCCTTTAAGCAGGCGGATGGTTCCTTGACCCGACGTAAAGGCGGTTTGGGGATCGGACTGGCGTTGTGCCAACGGATCATCAGTATTCTACAGGGCAAGCTGGAGTTCAAATCCGTGGTTAACGAGGGGACACAGGTGGTACTGACCCTGCCCTTCCGTCCGGCTGAGGATCAGTTTCGCCAAGCCAATCAGATATCCACCACCATCAAGCCGGAAAACACGGATATTCTGGTGGTGGAAGACAACTACGTCAACAAGCTGGTTATGGAAGGCCAATTAAGAAAACTGGGCTTTCAGGTATTCTCGGCGGGTAACGGACGCGAAGCGGTCAGCATGATGGAAAAGCGGGAATACGACCTGGTCTTTATGGATTGCCAGATGCCAATCATGGATGGTTTCGAAGCAGCCCGGCGTATACGCCAGCTCAACAACCGCAATGCTTCGATTCCCATTATCGCGGTCACCGCCAATACCAACCCGGGCGACCGGGAGCACTGTATTGCCGCCGGCATGAATGACTACATCAAGAAGCCCTTCAACCAAGCGGTGCTGATTGCTGCCATTAACCGTTGGCTAAGTTACGATACCGAGGCCCAGCAGCTGGCTTGACCCTCTACCAGTTCACTACCAATTCAAAGGCAGGCTGATGAGGAAGCGAGCGCCCCCCAAAGCAGATTCTTCAATGGTAAGCTCACCTCCGGATGCAGTAACAATATCGCTTACCACCGCCAGACCAATCCCCTGCCCCGTTTCCCGCTCATCACGACGCACTCCCCGGCTCAACACCTTTGCCTTATCGCCGGGCTGAATACCGGGACCATTGTCCTCCACATAAAGCCGGATCCGGCCCGAATGAATATGACCGCCCACCCTGATCCGATCACCGCCGTATTTGCAGGCATTGTCCATCAGGTTTCCCAACACTTCCAGCGTGTCACCTTCGTCCCAAGGCATTCTCAAGCCGGGGCGAATATCCTGCTCAAACTGAATGGACTTGTCCGCATAGACCTTGGTTAACACCGCAATCATGCGCTGGTACATCTCCAGGAGCACAGCACCCTGCCCACTCACCTGCGGTACGGCTGATATGGCGCGCTTCAGCTGGTAGTTCACAATCTCATCCATACGCCGGACCTGCTCATCCAGTGTTTCCCGATGCTGGATCAACGCCGAGCTGTTACTGGTGTCCAAGCCTTTTAACACCGCTAGGGGTGTCTTCAGACTATGGGCCAGATTTCCCAGACTGTGCTTGTAGCGCTCCCGCATGGAACGCTCATGTTCCACCAGACGATTTAAGTTATTCACCACCGGCATTACTTCTGAGGGATAAACCCTGGCAATACTCTGCTGACGCCCCTGCTCAACCCCATCCAGCTCTCTGGCCAAACGACGGAAAGGACGAAACCCCAGGTTCAGCAATAAAAACACCAGCACGATGGCCGCCAGCACCAAACCACCCAGCCATACCCATAGGGTGGTCTCGAAACTCTTGATTTGCGCAATGTATGGCTGCTCCCATTCGCGCACGACAAAGGTGTAAGGCGAAGCGGCGGCGCCTTCTTCCCAGAACACATTAATACTGAGCTGGTAGTACTGCTTGCCGGTCTGATCTGCCACGGTCTGGAAAAGCCATTGGCCCGGGTCCGATTGCGGCGGCGCCGGGAACTGTTCCAGCAGCACGGAGCGCGAGCGCCAAATGACTTTGCCGTCATGTACAACCACCGCCAGCAGCCCGGAATTCAACTGATTAAAACGCGGATCCGCAAGATCAGCCGGCAAGGTCAGCTCGCCTTCGACATAGTCGGCGGTGGCGATAAAGCCGAACATCTGGAGTTTCAGCTGCTCCCGGGCACGATCCACAATACTGGCCTGGAACGACTGTCGCAGAATCCAACCGGCACTGATGGAAAACACCGCGAGAATCAGTGCAGCGGCCAACACAAACCGTGTTCTCAGAGACAACAACCTTCAGGCCTCCAGAGCGAAGCGGTAACCTCGACCCCGCAGGGTTTCAATCGGTTTGAGCCGGTTATCCGGATCCAGTTTCTTGCGCAAGCGCCCGACAAACACTTCAATGGTGTTGCTGTCACGATCAAAGTCCTGAGCGTAAATGTGTTCGGTCAACACCGTTTTGGAAACCACTTCTCCGGGGCGCAGCATCAGGTATTCAAGCACTTTGTACTCAAAGCTGGTGAGTTCCACCGCAGCACCGTTCAACAGCACTTTTTGGGCTGCAGTGTCCAGCTCAATCCCCCCTACCGAGACCACGGGTTTGGCATGTCCGGCGGAACGGCGGATCAACGCATTCAGGCGGGCAAAAACCTCTTCCATCTCGAATGGTTTTACGACGTAATCATCGGCCCCCGATTCCAAACCGTCGACTTTGTCCTGCCAATGTCCACGGGCGGTTAATATCAGGATCGGATAATTGATATCCTGCTGCCGCAACGACTTTATGAGATCAATGCCGCTCAGTTTGGGTAATCCCAGATCAATAATAGCAACATCATACTGATACTCTGTGCCGTAATAGCGGCCTTCTTCACCATCAATCGCCAGATCAACACTATAGCCTTTCTTCTCCAGCGCGGTCTTGACCTGTTCGCGCAGATGCATCTCGTCTTCTACCACCAAAACTCGCACGGCGAATTACCCTCCCTTGCCACCGGAATCTTTATCCACGAACACTGTTTTTATTCGACCTTCAGGCAACAACACCTTCACCCGATAAACCTCTCTGCCATCGCGCTCTTCCAGCGTGACCCTGAGAACCTTGCCGCCGGTCTTCTGTACCACTCTGGCTGCAGCCTCAGAGGGGCCTATATCCGCAAGCAGGACATGCGGCTCCCAGGCATGGGTGGACAAGGGTAAACTGCACACCAACAAGAGGAAGACACTGACAATGTGATTTTTAAATCTCATGAACCCGGAAAACTCCAATAACGTAGACACACCTTAACGCACCTATTGTGAACCAAGCCTGAACTGACTGCCCCCAATTAACACGTTAATGAAAGTCGATGGTAGGGTGAAAACCTTCTCTCGAAAAGGTTTTCACTGAATATTCATAACCTTATCAGCAAGGATAGACGAATGGCACGAGCGTTGCTGTATACATTTAGCGATCAAGCATCTCGCTTATCACTATCACGCAACCGCCTGGAGGCATGTCATGAGTATCAAGGAATCCGCTACGTTCTTATTTGAAATCACTCATCCGGAGCAGGCCGCTGGCTTCTCTGCTCTGAAAGAATACCTCGAAAACATGTATTTCGCTTAACCCGGCGCCAATTCATTGTACAAAACCTGACATTACTCTTCCCGTTTAGCTTCAAAGCCAGCGTCAGCTGGCTTTTTTTTGCTTATCTTTCAGATACTTGCCAACAAAAAAACAAAATATGGACGAACCTTTGACAAAACCGCTCAACAGGCGCTATGATTGCCTTGTCTAGGACAATACATGGACAACAAATCATGACACAGGCAGTCAAAATTCCAATCGGTATCAGCCGGTGCTTGCTGGGCGAGAACGTTCGCTACAACGGCGATCACAAACACAATCGCTTTTGCACTTCGGTTTTGTCGGACTACTTCGACTTTGTACCCACCTGCCCCGAGGTGGAAATCGGCATGTCAGTGCCCCGCAAGCCCATCCGTCTGGTGGACTTCGGCAACGACATCCGGGCGGTAGAATCAGATGATCCCAGCAAGGATTACAGCATTCCACTGCAGCAGAAAGGTCATGACTATGCCACTGGCAACAACGATATCTGTGGCTTCATAGCGACTCCCAATTCCCCCAGCTGCGGCGTGTTCGGGGTGAAGCTGTATTTACCGAACGGTAATCCGATCAACAAGACGGAAGGACTGTTCGCCCGTGCGCTGCGCAGAGCCAATCCGCTCTTGCCTATTGAAGAGTCGGGGCGTTTGAATGACGCCGGCTTGCGGGAGAACTTCATAGTCCGTGTCTTCACCCTGTATCGCTGGAAGCAAATGCTTGAGTCCGGTCTGAGCGCAGCCGCACTGGTAGACTTCCATAGTCGTAACAAATACCTGGTTATGTCGAGAAATTATGAGGCGTACAAAACCCTTGGCAGAATGGTGGCGCGACTGGACAAACCGGATCTGAAGAAGACGGCAGACACCTACATAGAAACTTTGATGGCGGCGTTGGCTGTGCCACCCAAACGTGGCTCCCAGTGCAACGTACTACAGCACCTGATGGGATACCTCAAACACGAGCTCAGTGGCCGGGACAAGCAGGAATTACTC
Organism: Pseudomonadales bacterium; assembly: GCA_002708905.1. Classification (GTDB taxonomy): domain Bacteria; phylum Pseudomonadota; class Gammaproteobacteria; order Pseudomonadales; family Ketobacteraceae; genus Ketobacter. The sequence goes on from PAPM01000047.1 coordinate 137,640, forward strand.
GCCAGTATTGAAGACTACAGAAAGGGAATCATTCCGTTAATTGTGCCGATCGCGCTGCTCCGGCATCACTTCGAAAAAGAAGCCGAGCAACACACATATCCGTTGCAACAGCATTACCTGGCGCCCTATCCCCATGAATTGGGGCTGCGTAGCCACGTGCATTAGGAGCTGGAATAATGCTGAACGCTATTTGGTTCCGAAACGATCTTAGACTCTACGACAACCCTGCATTGTGCGCGGCCGGGCAGAGCAGTCATCCGATTGTTGCCTTCTATTTTTTCACCCCTGAACAATTCAGGCTCCATGATGTTGGTGAAACCAAACAACGCTTCATTTTGGAAACCCTGGCAGAACTGCAAAAGGACCTGGCAGCCCTTAACATTCCTCTGATAGCCATGTTGAGCAGCGACTACAGCAACAGCGAGAACCTGCTGGGGAAATTGTGCGACCGTTACAACGTGCAAACGGTATTTGCCAACCGAGAACTGGAGCTGAATGAAAGGATACGGGATCGGGCCGCAGTCCAACGTTTAGAGAAGGCAGGCAAATCAATTCAGTTTTATCAGGACCAAACCATATTGCCCGTGGGTGAGGTTCTGACGGCGGAAGGCACCCCTTATCGAGTATTCACCCCTTTCAAAAGAGCCTGGCTGAAGCAGGCCGCTGCCACCACCCTGGCCAGCGCGCCTCCGCCGAAACGGCAAACAGCCCTGGACATCGAGCCCACTTCAGTGGAGGAGATACTGTCCTGGCAATCACCGACTCACGCCAACCGCTTTTGGCAGGCCGGCAGCCATGAAGCCTTCAAACGCCTGGACAACTTTTGTAATTCTGTCATAGACCGCTACCAACGGGAACGGGACCTGCCGTCACTGGAATCCACCAGCCAGTTGTCGCCGTACCTGGGAGTAGGCGCAATATCCCTGCGCACATGCCTGCTGCAGGCTTTGCAGTACAACCACCACGAATGGGACTCAGGAAATCAAGGCATCCTGACCTGGATTAATGAACTGATCTGGAGAGAATTCTACAAAAACCTCTCCTATCATTATCCCGAACTCAGTAAAGGGGAAGCCTTCAATTCCGCAACCAAACACATACCCTGGTCGCGAGACACTGAAATACTCCAGCGTTGGCAGAAAGGGATGACCGGGTTTCCCCTGGTGGACGCCGGCATGCGGCAGTTGAACCATCTGGGTTGGATGCACAACCGGCTGCGTATGGTAACAGCCATGTTCCTCACCAAGCAGCTCTTCATCGATTGGCATCTGGGGGAAGCCTACTTCATGCAAAACCTGATCGATGCAGACTACGCTGCCAACAACGGCGGCTGGCAATGGTCTGCCTCAACCGGCGCTGATGCCGCCCCCTATTTCCGTGTCTTCAATCCTGTCCGCCAATCGCAGCGCTTTGACGCCAATGGCGACTTCATTCGCAAGTGGGTACCCGAATTGGCGGGCCTGGGTCCTCGCCAAATCCACGACCCATCGCCGATAGAGCGGCAGATTGCAGGATACCCACTACCCATCGTTGATCACAAGAGTTCGGTGGAATACGTAAAACAGGCTTTCAAAACGGCACAAGCCATGGAGTCCGTGTAATGGAACTGGAAAACAAAGTTATCTGGATCACCGGCGCTTCGAGCGGAATTGGGCGAGCACTAGCGGTTCAACTGGCACAGGAAAACACCGTCATAGCCAGCGGGCGTTCCTGGGAAAAATTGTTGAAACTGAAAGAGGAAGTTCCTGAAATTGTGATTCGGCAAGCCGATGTCACCCAACCATCGGAACTCGCTTACACCTGTCGCTTTATCGAACAGTTGTTCGGCAAACTGGATATGCTCATTGCCAACGCCGGTCACTGTGAATACATGGACGTGCGAAGCTTTGACAGCAGCATTGCCTGGCGCATGATGGAAACCAACTACATGGGGTTTGTGTATTCATTGGAAGCCAGCCTCCCATTGTTACGCCGGGCCGAATCCCCTCACGTCGTCGCCATGAGCAGCAGCTCTGTCTTTGCCGGCTTGCCCCGCGCCGAAGCCTACAGTGCATCGAAAGCGGCCATCTCCCAATTTATGGAATCCCTCGCCGCTGACCTGAAGCCGGAGGGGTTCACTCTGAGCGTTATTCATCCCGGGTTTGTAGACACTGAACTCACCCGGCACAACGACTTCCCCATGCCGTTGATCATGACGCCGGACAAGGCGGCCAAGCGCATCATACAGGGCATCACACGTGAGCAGTTCTCAATCGATTTTCCCAGAGCTCTCACCTGGCTGCTGCGTTGTTTGAAGTCGACACCGTTCTTCGTACGCCATCGTATTACCGGCAGCTTATCCAGGAATGCACAACATGAACTATAAACGAATCGCTGTTATCGGCAGCGGCATATCCGGCCTTACCACCAGCTACCTGTTGCAAAGCCAATATGAGGTGACCCTCTTCGAGGAGCAGGATTATCTCGGTGGACACACCAACACCGTGGATATAGAGGTTGACAATACCATCTATCCGGTCAACACCGGCTTCATCGTGTTCAACGACTGGACCTATCCGAACTTTATCCGCCTGATGGATCATCTGGGCGTGCAAAGCGAGGATTCAGATATGAGCTTCAGTGTACGCTGTGATCAGAGCAACCTGGAATATAACGGCTCCAATTTGAATACATTGTTTTGCCAACGCCGGAACCTGATCAACCTCCGGTTCTGGCGCATGCTGAAAGACATCATGCGGTTCAACAAGGAGGCCACTCAACATTATCTGGGGGGCGATCTTGAATCCGGTATTACGCTGCAGGAGTACCTGGATGAGCAGGGATACGGTGAGACCTTTCGACGCTACTACGTCATTCCCATGGGCTCAGCTATATGGTCAGCACCTGAAGCAGACATGATGGCATTCCCTGCTGCATTCTTTGTCCGCTTCTTCCATCACCACGGATTGCTATCCATCGATAATCGCCCCCAATGGCGGGTGATCAGCGGTGGCTCCAGAACCTACGTCGACGTGTTGAAGGAAAAACTCCAGGGACCGGTTTTGATCAATCGCGCGGTAAAGTCAGTAACCCGTCACGCACAGGGTGTCACCCTGACCGATGGCAAAGGGTATCATCATCACTTTGATGCTGTGGTATTGGCCTGCCACAGCGACCAGGCGCTCGCCATGCTGGAACAACCCAGTAGCGAAGAGGTCTCCATCCTGGGAGCGATACCCTATCAGGATAACAGTGTCGTACTCCATACCGACACCCGCCTGCTTCCCAGAAGCCGAAATGGATGGGCCGCCTGGAACTACCGAATTCCGGACAGCCCCGATCAACCGGTTACCGTAACCTACAACATGAACATACTGCAGAACTTCAACTCAGACACGACATTCTGCGTGAGTTTGAATCAAGATGAATCCATCGATCCGAGCAAGATACTGCGGCGCTACCGCTACAGTCACCCTGCTTTCACCATTGCAGGAAGTGAAGCCCAGAATCAATTCGAGCTGATTAATGGCAAACAACATACCTTTTACTGTGGAGCCTATTGGTTCAACGGTTTTCATGAGGATGGGGTCAATAGCGCCATACGGGTTGCTCGATCCCTTAACGTGAACTTTGACGACATGGTACCGGCATGCGCAGCGCAATCTATCAAGGCGTCATAAGCCATCAAAGGCGACAGGGGCCGGAGCACAGCTTTGCCTATCCGATCTTTATGGCGTACCTGGACCTCGATGAGCTGACAGACTTTTTCAGCCTGTCCCCGGCCTGGTCGATGGAGCGCTTCAACTGGGCGAGTTTCCATCGAAATGACTATCTGAACCCCTCCATCCCGGATCTCAAGCAGGCTGTGGTCGATACCATAAAGCGCAACACCGGCACGGACTTCGACGGTCGGGTTTGCATGTTGGGGCACGTCCGCTATTTCGGTATAGGCTTTAATCCTGCTACCTTTTACTTCTGTTTCGACAATGACGAGCTTAAGTATGTCATTACCGAAGTGACCAACACGCCGTGGAATGAAAAGCATGCTTATGTGCTGTCCGCAAACGATATTAACCGCCGTCAAGCCACGGCAAAAACGTTCCACGTCTCTCCATTTTTGGATATGGACATGGAATACCATTGGCGCATCAGTCCGCCTTTACAAAGCACAACGATTTCCATTACCAATGTGCAGAATGGACAACCCGTTTTTAATGCCACCTTGAAGATGGACAGGCTGGAAGCCACGCCACGCAACCTGAACACCATTCTACTGAAGTTCCCTGCCGTCACGCTCAAGACCATAACCGGCATCTACTGGCATGCACTACGTCTCTGGTTGAAAGGTGCACCCATTTACCAACATCCCAAAACGTTCGAGGACCACACATCATGAACTCCAATGCCATAACCACGGCTGCCCCGGTCAAGGGCATAAAAAAAATTTCAAAAGCACTTCTGTTCAATGTTTTTGAGAAAGTTCAATACGGCACCCTGACCATCACAGACCCGGAAGGAAAATATACCTTCTGCGGCAACACCGATGCTGATTCGGTTCATGCCGAATTAACCATCACAGACCCTGCCTGTTATTCCGACATACTCTTCGGTGGCAGCATCGGTGCTGGTGAGTCGTATATGTCTGGTGACTGGACGTCCCCCAACACCACCGATGTGATTCGATTCATGAGTCAAAACCTGAATACAGTTGAACGCCTGGATTCCGGACTGGCATTGCTCTCAAAACCAGCCCAGCTTATCTATCACCTCGGCAATCGCAATACAGAGAAAGGCGCCCGCCGCAACATCGCGGCGCACTACGATTTAGGTAACGATATGTTCAAATTGTTCCTTGATCCCACCATGATGTACTCCTCGGCGATCTTTCCCGACCCGGCATCAACGTTGGAAGAAGCCTCGCTCTACAAGCTGAAAAGGATCTGCCAAAAACTGGACCTGAAGCCCTCTGACCATCTGGTGGAAATCGGTACCGGCTGGGGGGGTATGGCCGTATACGCAGCCAAGCACTATGGATGCAGGGTCACCACGACCACCATATCGCAGCAACAATATGATTACGCCAAGGCACAGATCCAGCAGGCAAACGTCGGACATCTGGTTACCTTGTTGAAGCAGGACTACCGCAACCTGCAGGGTAAGTACGACAAGTTGGTATCTATCGAGATGATCGAAGCTGTGGGACATCAGTACTATCCCGATTATTTCCGCACTGTGGGCCATTTACTCAAAGAAGATGGCCTCGCGTTGATTCAGGCCATCACCATTGACGATAAGCGATACGAAAAGGCCAAGAACAATATCGATTGGATTCAGCGTTATATCTTTCCCGGTGCCTGTCTGCCGTCAATTAAAGCCCTGACCGAGGTCAGCGGCAAAAACAGCAACCTGGAATTAACCCATCTGGAGGACATTACACCCCACTATGCCCGCACCCTGGAGCTGTGGCGGGAGAATTTCTTCCACAACGTCGACGCCATTCGCGACCTTGGCTACAACGAAGAGTTCATTCGCATGTGGGACTACTACTTTTGCTACTGCGAAGGTGGTTTCGCCGAACGCGTCATCGGTGATGTACAAATGCTGTTTGCGAAGCCGCTCTACCGCGGCGCCACGGTCCTGGGTCAACTTTAAAATGGACTGCCAACTAACCTGGAGGATGGAATCGTGAAACCTGTTGCCGACCTTAGAATCAGGAGCCATGTAAAACTGACCATGCCGCTCCTGTTATTTTTACTTTGCCTGCTTTCGAGTGTTGCCTGGTCACAGTCGGCCACCATCGTCGGCTACGCCTACGATGTCAGAAAAGGCGCTCTCTACTACACCGAAGCCTACCGAAATTACTATGACCAACAAGGCAAACTGACCCAGAGCGAAGTGGTTTACCATGGTCCGGATAAATCCACTGTGCTGGCGACGAAGCAACTCAAGTACGAAAAGCATCCGTATGCTCCCGAGTTTACTTTTTCAAATCACGCCGCACAGTACGAAGAATCCCTGCAATGGCTGGATGGCAACACAGTGCTTCTGAGGACAAAGGAATCCGGAGACCCATGGCGCGAAAGCCGGGTGGAAATCGTAGAGCCCATTGTCGCTGACGCCGGCTTTGACGCATTTCTGAAAGATCACATGACAACGCTGCTGACCGGTACAACCCTGAATTTCAACTTCCTGAACCCGGCCCGTCTGGACTGGTTTCGTTTCAGCGCCGAAGCCGTGGAGCACTCAGCTACCACCATCACTCTCAGGGTGTATCCCCAAAACACCCTGCTGCGCTGGTTGGTGGACCCCATCTTATTGACCTATGAGTTACCTTCGACACAAGAGGGGTCGCCAAAACTGTTGCACTACAGCGGACTGACCAACTTGAGCCTCGCCGGAGGCAGTCCGGTAGAAGCCAACATTTTTTACGAATACGAACAGGCGCAGCCACACCAGATTGTGATGCTGTTCTGAAACAGTACAATAGCGATACGAAAATTGAGGTCTCCGCAGTGCACACTATACAATCCGTAGCAGAGAAAACAGGTCTTACCCCCGATGTCATCCGCATCTGGGAGCGGCGCTACAACGTGGTAGCTCCGGAACGAACACCTTCCAATCAAAGGCTCTACAGTGACGACGATATCGAACGTCTGAACCTGTTGCGCCGGGTCACCGAGCAAGGTCGCCGCATCAGCGCGATCGCCAATCTCACGAACGAAGAGCTCAAGGACATTACAGATACGTTGCGTCCGCAGTCACGCCCACTTACCAACAGCAACCTGGACGTGCAGCAGTCTATCTCCGACGCCATCGAGGCCATCACTGAACTGGATCCCATCCAGTTGGAGCGAATCCTGGGCCAGGCTTTTATCAGTCTGGGGTCTGTGGGCTTCATGATGAGCTTCATCGCACCATTAATGGATCAGGTGGGTGATCTCTGGCGCACCGGTGCGGTCCGAACCTGCCAGGAGCATTTCTCCAGTGCTCATGTGCGCTCATTCCTGGGACGCTACATGCTGGAGTCCAATACCGACACCAAGGGCCCCAGACTCATTGCCGCCACCCTGCCCGGCCAACTGCATGAACTGGGTGCCACCATGTCTGCAGTTGTTGCAGCGCAGATCGGCTGGAATGTTATTTACCTCGGAGCCGCAGTGCCGCTGGAGGAAATCCTGTTTAGCGCTGAGTGCAAAGACGCCCGCGCCATCGGCATCAGCCTGGGCTACCCAATGGATGATCCCAAAATACCGCTGATGCTCGAGGAACTGGTGCAGGGGCTTCCCAAAAAATGTCAGCTATTGGTGGGAGGCAGCAGCACTGCCCGTTACTCCGGCATGCTGTCACGGCTGGGTGCCCTGGAGATCACTGACCTTGAGCACCTCTCACAGACCCTGGACAGCCTGCGCTAACTCGGTAAAACACCTGACAAAACCACCCCCACCAGGAGGACAAAATCAAATTAAATCCCTGCCACACTTGAAATTTCCCCACCCGGCACCGATATAGTTGGATATTTCCAAATTCTCAGAAAACGGGTGGACAGCTGGTGGTAAAAGACGATCAAGACCCAGATATCATCGAAGTCAGTGAAGAACAACTGGAACGGGGTCTGGCCCTGCCCGATTCATCACTGCCGGAACGTCTCTACGTTATTCCCATATCCAACAAACCCTTTTTTCCTGCCCAGGTTCAGCCCATCGTGGTGGACGACGAGCCCTGGGCTTCCACCATCGAGCGGGTCGCCAAGACACCGCACCGTTGTTTGGCACTGTGTTATGCCCCGGAACCGGATGACGGTGTGCTGCTGACGGACCGTTTTGAACGGATGGGCTGTGTGGTGCGTATTCACAACGTAGTGAGGGATGAAGGCAAGATCCAGTTTATCGCCCAAGGAATCCGTCGCACCTGGGTGCACCAGTGGCTGCACAAGTCTCCCCCCCTGATGGCCGGGGTCACCTACCCCTACCCCCGGGAGGAAGACGCCCAGGAAGTGAAAGCCTATGGTATTGCCATCATTGATTCCATCAAGGAACTGGTTTCCATCAACCCGCTGTATACCGAAGAACTGCGGGATTATCTTGATCGTTTCAGTCCAAACGATGCCTCCCCGCTCACGGACTTTGCCGCTGGCCTGACCACCGCAGAGCCGGAAGACCTGCAGGAAGTGCTCGATGCAGTCCCCTTGTTAAAACGCATGGAAAAGGTATTGCTCCTGCTCAAGAAAGAGTTGGAAGTGGCACGGCTGCACTTACAGATTAACCGTCAGGTGAACGCCAAGCTGGAAGAGCACCAGCGTAACTTCTTCCTGCGGGAACAATTGAAGGTTATCCAGAAAGAGCTGGGCATCACCAAGGATGACAAGGAAAGCGACGTCGACGAGTTTCGGGAACGCCTGGACAAATGCGTGGTACCCGAAGCGGCGATGAAAAAGATCGACGACGAGCTGCACAAGCTGTCCATGCTGGAAATCGGTTCACCGGAATACGCGGTGACCCGCAACTATCTGGACTGGGCCACCTCCGTACCCTGGGGTATCACCTCAGAGGACATGCTGGATATAGAGCACGCCCGGGTGACCCTGGATAAACACCACGATGGCCTGGACGATGTTAAAGACCGTATTCTGGAGTTTCTTGCCGTGGGTGCCTATAAAGGCGAAATCAGTGGCTCTATCCTGCTGTTGGTGGGGCCTCCCGGCGTGGGTAAAACCTCCATCGGCAAATCCATTGCAGAAGCATTGGACCGCAAGTTCTACCGCTTCAGTCTGGGCGGCATGCGGGATGAGGCGGAGATCAAAGGCCATCGCCGCACCTATATCGGCGCCATGCCCGGCAAGCTGGTACAGGCCCTGAAAGATGTGGAGGTCAGCAACCCGGTCATCATGCTGGATGAAATCGACAAGATCGGCGCATCCTACCAGGGCGACCCGGCTTCTGCACTACTGGAGGTACTGGACCCGGAGCAGAATAAAGAATTCCTGGATCACTACCTGGATTTGCGCCTGGATCTGTCCAACGTCCTGTTTGTGTGTACCGCCAACCAACTGGATACCATCCCCGGACCCCTGCTGGACCGGATGGATATGATCCGCCTGTCCGGCTACATCACCGAGGAAAAGCTGGCGATCGCGCAGAATCATCTGTGGCCCAAGTGTTTAACCCGTGCAGGCGTCAAGAAATCCCTGCTCAAAATTTCCAAGCCCGCATTGCGCAATATCATCGAAGGTTATGCGCGGGAAGCCGGTGTGCGCAACCTGGAGAAAACGCTCAACAAGATAGTTCGCAAATCGGTGGTAAAACTGCTGAAGGCGCCTGATACCAAAATCAGTATTACGCCCGCCAATCTGGAAGAATATCTGGGCCCGCCCATCTTCCGCGACGAAACCCCGATCCAGGGTATCGGTGTGGTGACGGGATTAGCCTGGACTTCCCTTGGTGGTGCCACCCTGCCCATCGAAGCCACTGTGGTCCACCGACGCAGTGCCGGAATGAAGATCACCGGCCAGTTGGGGGATGTGATGAAAGAATCTGCCGAGCTGGCGTACAGCTACTCCTCTTCTCATATAACAGAGTACGGAGGCACCGAAGAGTTTTTCGAAAAGGCGTTTATCCATTTGCACGTACCGGAGGGAGCCACCCCCAAAGACGGTCCCAGTGCCGGTATCACCATGACCACAGCCTTGATCTCCCTGGCCTCCAACAGAAAGCCGCGGCGCCCCATCGCCATGACCGGTGAAATCACGCTGACCGGCCAGGTGCTGGCGGTTGGGGGTATTCGCGAGAAAGTGATCGCCGCCCGCCGGCAGAAAATCAAAGAGCTGATACTGCCCAAAGCCAATCAGCGGGATTACGACGAACTGCCGGACTACATACGCAAGGGAATTACCGTGCACTTCGCCGATCACTACAGAGATGTATACCAAGTCGTCTTTGGCTAACAATTGTAACAACTTTTGCCTGTGCATAAGGATCGACAGTTAAGCTGCCGGTCCCTATTATGGCCCCATATCATTACAAAAGACCGGGTTAAAACAGATGCATAAGTTACAGACGCTACTGGACAATAACATCAAGTGGGCGGACAGCATTACCCAGGAGGATCCTGAGTTCTTTAAACGCCTCTCCGAAGCGCAGTCTCCGGAGTACCTTTGGATCGGTTGCTCAGACAGCCGCGTGCCCGCCAATGAAATTGTCGGTTTACTGCCCGGGGAAATTTTCGTGCACCGCAATATCGCCAATCTGGTGGTGCATACCGATTTCAACTGTATGTCAGTGATTGAATTCTCGGTAAAGGTGCTGAAAGTGAAGCACATCATCGTCTGCGGCCACTATGGATGCGGTGGTGTGAAAGCGGCGGTAGACAACACCTCCCACGGCCTGATCGATAACTGGCTCTACAGCATTAAAAATCTCTACTACCGCAATAAATACCGCATGGATTCACTGACGACGGAGGAAGCTCGCCACAATTACCTGTGTGAGCTGAACGTGATTCAGCAGGTGAAGAACGTGGCCCATTCCCATGTGGTGCAGGATGCCTGGTCCAAAGGTCAGGACCTGACTATTCACGGCTGGATCTACAGCTTAAAAGACGGCCTGGTGAATGACCTGGGTGTGGACATTCACTCGCCGGAAGACCTGGCAGATGAATATCGGGTTACCAACCCTGTTCAGGAGTAAATAAAAAGGGGGACAGAGTCCCCCTTTTTATTTATCAGGTCGTGATTAGAAGGTCATACCAACCCAGACCCACAACTTGTCGGTATCCACTTTGGTGTCACCTGCCGTATAAGCCGCATACTTGATACCAGCATTGTAGTTGCTACCGAAGTTGGTGCTGTACACCAGGTCGATTTCATCGCCCAGGTCATCAATGCCACCGGACTCTTCATCCGCTTCGAACTCGTGATAAACCACAGCCCAGTTACCGCCGGCCAGCTTACCACCCAGAGAGACATACAGGTCTACCAGACCTTGCGCAGGCGTACCCAGGAACTGATCGGCCCAACCGTTGAACTTATGCAGGGTAGCCAACGGCGTGGAGAAGCCGTAGGAACCGTCATCCGAGCCAAGCACTTCGTAACCCAGAGTTGCTTTCAGGCCACTGAACGCGAAGGCACCTTCCGCCAACATATAATCGGCATCGAAATCAGCCCCGGTGTTATCATCCTTTTCCTGCGTGGCAAATTCCAGGGCATAACTGAATGCGCCGCTGGTACCGGCAAAGCGGACACCTATCGTGTCAATTGTCGGCTCTGTCGGGGTATCAACCTCCTCCAGGAAATAACCGTAACCGGTCAGTGTGCCCACTGGAGTTTTGTAGCCTACGTTCAGAATGTGGTCCTTTGACTTTCTATCATCGGTTTCAGCTGCAATACGGTTTCGCTTGAACAAATAGGCGTAGGTGACAGTCAGGTCTTCCATCGGCGTGAACACAGTAGTCAACGCATCAAATGTCTGACGATCCTGACGCCAGCCCACGTGACCGACAAAACGGTGGTTGTCCAAGGTAAATACCTGGCGACCGTATTTAGCTGTCACCCAATCGGCGCTGTATTTTATATGGGCTTGTTCTACTTCTGTCGTTTCAGGATCTCCGATAATGGAGTATCCAGGAGTTGCAGGAGCGTATTCATCCATGCCGCCAACAATCCGAACATCTTCGAATTCAATCATTGCGCTGAAGCCGCTCATGGCCCCGGTAGTGTAACCAACGCGGGAACGAAGAGTGAGAGCCTCTGCATCCTTAAGAGTATTGTCCTGTTCTACGCTTTCATAACGCAGGCGAAAATCTCCGGATGCTTTGCCGCTGGTTAGTGCTTCAGCGAACGCGTCGGCCGCCATCGCGTTGTAGGGAATTGCGATGCCCATCGCACTCAGCAAAGAACTGATGGCAACTGCTTTCGCCATTGGTTTGGTGTTAGCCATGGTGGTACTCCTTAGAGATTCTTAAAGTACAGTCAAAAAACAAATAACAAATCACAGATGTATTGCCTGTGCCCCCACAAATCACCATGCTGAAAAACGGATACTGGCTTTTCATTGGCCTGCACGGCTTTAATCACATACCACACTGCACCAAAGTGACTGTCATCACTTTGCAACAATACAGCCTCGAAATAGCAATAGTCGGGCCAAAATCCGGCGCCCATTTTTAGGGCAGCGCTGAATGCACCTTGTCGCGACCGAAAATGACAAATCATTCACCCTGCAGGGCAAGGGAGTTTTTTCACCCTGAAACTGATTTATAGTGTTCTCTGTCAATGCTCATTCACGAGGAAAAAAGTCATGTCTAAAGCGCTCGACAACCTGGCAGGAAAAACACTCTTTATCACCGGTGCCAGCCGGGGAATCGGCAAGGAAATCGGCCTGAAAGCCGCACGGGACGGGGCCAATGTGGTGATCGCGGCCAAAACCACAGAACCCCACCCAAAGCTTGAAGGGACGATCTATACCGCGGCGGAAGAAATCGAGGCGGCCGGTGGTAAAGCACTGCCCCTGGTGGTGGATGTGCGGCATGAGGAACTGGTCGCCGAAGCCATGCAGAAGGCGGTTGATACGTTTGGTGGGATCGACATTTTGGTGAACAATGCCAGTGCCATCAATCTCTCCAACACTCTGTCGGTGGATATGAAGCGCTTCGATTTGATGCACCAGATTAATTTTCGGGGCACTTTTCTCTGTTCCAAACTTGCGGTCCCGCACCTAAAAAATGCAGAAAATCCACACGTGCTCAATCTTGCGCCACCTCTTAGCACAAACTCCCGTTGGTTCTCCCCTCACCTGGCTTACAGCATGGCGAAATTCGGCATGAGTTTCTGTGTATTGGGTATGGCAGAGGAATTCAGCCGCGATGAAATCGCCTTCAACGCACTCTGGCCCCGCACCGCTATTGCCACCGCCGCGGTACAGAACCACTTGGGCGGAGACACTACGGTGAAACTGTCCCGCTTGCCCACCATCATGGCAGACGCTGCTTATGAAATTTTCAAGCGGCCCAGTGCTGAATGCACTGGCAATTTCTTCATCGACGATGAGGTGATGGCCTCCGCCGGCGTGACCGATCTGCGCCATTACCAAGTGGACCAGTCGCTGGAAGTAAACCAACTGATACCTGACTTCTTCATCGACTGAATGAGATAGGCGATGGCGCCCTGCTTGGAGGGCGCCAAGTGTTAATAACCGGAAAGCACCTTCATCAGAGTGCGGGTAGCCACGTCAGGCAGGTACTTGCGGGCAGTGCGCAGCACCTTGTACTCCAGACCCACCGGTCGGTGCAGATCATGGGTAGAGAGCGCCGCGAACACCTGTTGGGCAATATCATCGGCATCCAGCTTAACGCCCAGCCGCTTGATAATCTGGCTCTCCTTACCAGCCAGCATCGGCGTCCTCACGAACGGTGGCTCAATATCCATCACCGTAATGTCGTGCCGAGCCCACTCCACGTTCAGGGATTCAGTAAACCCCTTCACCCAAAATTTGGAGGCGGAATAACTGGCAAATCCCGGCACACCAAACAGCGAAGATGCGGAGGACATGTTCACAACACGGGCGCCTTTGGTATCCCGCAGATATGGAAACGCTACATAACAGCAATTAAGCAAGCCGCGATTATTAATGTCCAGAATCTGGTGGTGACGGTGCAGGTCGATGGACTCAAAATCCCCGATTTCCAACACGCCGGCGCAATTGAACAAGACATCCAGCTGGGGAACGGTTTTCATGTACCCGCTGATCGCGGTAGATACCATATCCGCGTTGGTAACATCCGCCACCTGAATGCAGTAACGACTTTCATCCCAGTCCCGTGTCAACTCCGCCAGAGGTTCCCGATTAACATCAAGCAACCCCAGATTCCAATCATTGTCGTACAGCAAGTTTGCAACTGCACGCCCAATGCCGGACCCGGCGCCTGTTATCAAGATCGTCTTCATCAATGGATACCCTCTTCAATTTGCTGGAGATTCTACAGTATATTAGACGACAGCGTCTTATGCAGATTACCAGAAGCAAACAGCAGGCTTGCAAGATGAGTGAACCGATACGAATCCATGTACTGGTAAGCGGGCGGGTCCAGGGAGTTTATTACCGGGCCTCAACCCGGGAACAGGCTCTGCAACTGGGGCTGACCGGTTGGGTACGCAATCTCAGTGACGGCAGGGTGGAGTTCGAAGCCCAAGGCCCGGCAGCGCAAGTGAATCGACTGATTGCCTGGGCCGGTAAAGGCCCGGATCATGCTAAAGTCGATGCGGTGGTTCAGAAGGAGATCCCGTCGCTCCCGGGAGAAAAAAGCTTCCAGATTACTCGCTGAAACGCACGCCTACCCGTTTCCGCCCCCAATTCCCCGGCTCACTGTCAAAGCGCCCGGCAACCGCTGTACCACAATGCAGACAATGACCTGCTGCGCTCAGATGCCAACCGGTCAACTCATACCAATCGCGCTCAATCACCGGTTTACCACAACCCGGACAGTAGGTGGTGTCTCCCTCCCGATTGTGGACATTGCCGGTATAGACATTCTGCAAGCCCTGGGCAAGAGCGATCTCGCGGGCCTTCACCAGGGTCGCTTTGGGTGTTGCCGGTACGTCCAGCATTTTATAGTCCGGATGAAAGGCGGAAAAATGCAACGGAACTTCCGCCCCCAGATTCGTCCTGATCCAGGACGCCAGGGACTCCAACTCCGAAGGGGAATCATTATGGCCGGGGATGACCAGCGTCGTGATCTCAAGCCAGATGTCCGTCTGATGATAGATGTGCTGCAGGGTTTCCAAAACCGGCGCCAGATGAGCACCGGTCAACTTCCAATAGAACTCCTCATTAAAGGATTTCAAATCAATGTTCGCCGCATCCATGTGCTGATAAAACTGGTTTCTCGCCTCCGGCGAGTGATAACCGGCTGACACAGCCACCGAAAGAACACCCCGTTCCCGACAGGCCTTGGCCACATCGATCGCGTACTCCTGGAATATCACCGGATCGTTGTAGGTGTAAGCCACGCTTTTACAACCGGCGTCCACCGCCGCCTGTGCGATCATGTCAGGAGTGGCCTTGCTGGCCAGGGTATCCATTTCCCTCGATTTGGAAATATCCCAGTTCTGGCAGAACTTGCACGAAAGATTGCAGCCCGCCGTGCCGAAAGATAATACCGAAGATCCGGGATAGAAATGGTTAAGAGGCTTCTTCTCAATAGGATCTACGCAGAAGCCGCTGGAACGTCCATAGGTGGTGGAGACGATAGCGCCATTCAGGTTGGCCCGAACGAAGCAGAGCCCCCTTTGGCCTTCCCGCAGTTTGCAGGCACGGG
This sequence comes from Pseudomonadales bacterium, assembly GCA_002708905.1. Lineage (GTDB taxonomy): Bacteria > Pseudomonadota > Gammaproteobacteria > Pseudomonadales > Ketobacteraceae > Ketobacter. The sequence continues at coordinate 152,925 of PAPM01000047.1, forward strand.
GGCAAACATCACATTGCACACGACCATCCGACAGCGTCTGCCAAAACTCCGTGGAATGAATAAAGGGGCTGTCAGGATTAATCCCATCAGCAGGGAAAACGTCTGGACCGGTCATGCTACCTCCCGGTATAAAAGGACTATTCCCTATAATGCTGTCAAGTTGCCGAATTTCAAGAGCTGCACTGGCTCAACAACTGATCAACCTCGGCTAAACCGTTGAAATCAGGATATTTCGCTTTGATAAACTTGAGGTACTGGGCAGCCTTTTCTTTTTGCTGAAAGCCGTCCAGCAGCGCCCTGGCCATCACCAGATAGGCTTCCGGTATGCGATCATAGTGGGGAGCGGTTTTATGCAGGTTCGCCAGCAGTTGGCACACTTGTTTGAATTTTCCACGGTTAAAGAACTGGTGAGCCAGATTGACAGCCACGTCCGGGTCATCCGGTTTGAAACTCGGATTCAGGGCCTCATAACTCCCGAACAGAAAATACAACCGGGAATCATCCCCCAATTGGTTCAACACCGTCATGTAACGCTGACCATGGGCAAGTGCCTGTTCTTTATCTTCCATCGCCAGCAACAATCGGGCTAGCTTTTCATGATGCCGAACACTGTTGGGATTCGCCATCAGGTGTCTGGTCAGAAGGTCCGCCGCCTGTTGATACTGACCTTCCTTCACCAGTATTTCTGACTTGGCATCCACCGGTTCTATAACAAGGCGCCTCCGCTCACGCACCTGTTGGTCTTCGGCGATAAACCCGATTTCGGACTGATACTGGAAAATGACGTACCCCATCAGGTGGTAGCCGACCATCAGAAAATACAAAGTCACCCCAACAAACACCGGCACAAACAACTCTACCGAAATCTCTTCTGCAAACACCTCAAAAAGCGCGGCCTCCGCCCCCAACAACAGAAACAAAAAGGCGTACAACAACAGGTAAGACCAACCGATACTGCGTATCAGGTGGGATATGGCAGCGGGGGAGATAGCTGAGCCGATGGATTTCTCCGTCGCCAGAATCATCATGCTGGCTGGCGCAACAAAAATTACAATGGCATTGGCCAGCACATCAAAAAAGTCACTATGCAGCAAAGACACCAGAATAGTGAATCCGGCAAAGACCAGCTGCACGACGATCTGTTGGAACAACACCCCAAATCCGGATTCCGAGAAGGTTTCCTGTAATGTTGGCGGATCAAACCGCCCTTCAGCACTGTGCTCAATAATCATAAACCCATAACGGGTAATACAGGCTAACAGCAACAACCCGCCAATCACAAAAAACACAAAAGAGGTCATGTCGACCAGGCCCACCAGCGCCCAGGTCAATACCATGAAAACAGCAATCACCAGCAGGCTATCCTGCTTTAAGGGGAATCGAAAGAAGGCGCCCAGGCGATCCCAAAAAGGTTGGGCCGTGTTGGAACTGCCCAGGTAATCCAGTTCCTCTCCGGTCACGAGGCACTTCGCCTGCCCCAAACCACCCAGGGTTTCTCCACTGTCCACACAGCGTTCACAATAAGCTATATGGCGGTTGGAGCTGTACCAGAGCGCCGGCTCCAACGGATGATACTTACAGAATTGACGGACCATACCCCCTCCCCATTATTGGTTGAAGTATAGCACTGCTGACGACTGGATTATTCAATGGCCAGATTGCGCCGACCAGATTGTGGCGATAAGAAAGCAAGGCTTCACCGGCAACAAAATTATCCAGCCAATAATTCCCACAAATGATATTTACAAAAACAGTGCGAAACGGAACAAAATGCCAGCGACATTTTTCCTTACCGCGACGTTTCCTATTGAGAATTTCCGTTACAATCCAGGCTTTGATTATCCCGTTTGTTGTTTATACGGATCCTTCCTTATGAAGTCTTCTCACTTTTTGCTCACAGCCTCATCTTTATTCTGTATGTTGAACAGCCAGCTTCACGCCGAAGAGAAACAGGTCTATGTGGGGGCAAAATATGGGCAGTACGATTTCAACCTTGAGCGCATGGCCGCAGTTGACCAGGGCCAGGGGTTTGCCATCTTCGGGAATCTGGACCTGAGCAAAGGGCTCGCGTTGGAGTTCGAGTACGGGGACAGTGGTAATGCGGATTTTGAATATGATGGTAGCACCATCAAGGGCGGAGAAATCCGACTACAACACATCGGGGCCTATGGCGTTTATCGTACCCCCGGGACATTTTATGGCAAAGTGAAACTGGGTGTCTCGGTTAATCATCTTGACGCAACCAATCTGAACTGCCCCTACGGCTTTTGCACTGACACCATTTCAAAGGATGACGGCGCAACTGTCTACGGTCTGGGGGCTGGGCTGAACTTTGCCAAACAATTTCGAGCCGAGCTGGAATACACTGCCCTCGACAGCGACGTGGATTCATTCCAGTTGGGCATACTATTCGGGCTCTGACCGATATCTGATATCGCCCCCGGTTACTGGTATTCAACAACCAATAAAAAAGCCCGCCATCAAACAATGGCGGGCTTTTCCGGCTGGAACGGGAAACTTACTCGAAGATTTCGCCTTTTTCCGCTTTTTCCACCAACAACGCAGGTGGCGCGAAGCGCTCACCATACTTGTCAGCCAGTTCCTGTGCACGAGCCACAAACTCACGCAGGCCGTACTGGTTGATGTATTGAACAACACCGCCAGTCCAGGGTGGGAAACCGATACCCATGATGGAGCCAATGTTGGCGTCCGCCACTTTCTCGATAACACCCTCTTCCATGCAGCGCACCGTTTCCAGTGACTGAACGAACAGGAAGCGCTCTTTCATATCCTCAAAAGGAATCTCTTTGCTGCCGGCACCGAAGGCTTCCTTCAGGCCAGGCCACAACGTTTTCTTGCCGCCCTGTGGATAGTCATAGAAACCTTTGCCTGCCAGCTTACCGGCGCGGTCGAACTCATCGATCATGCGATCAATAACAGAGTCAGAGGCCGTTTTCGGCATCTCCTTGCCTTCTGCTTTCAACGCCGCTTCTGTCGCCAGGCGAATGTTACGCATGGTTTGCAGGTTCAGCTCGTCACTGATAGCCAGCGTACCGACCGGGAATCCAGCCAGAGAAGCCGCTTTCTCGATGGAAGCCGGATGCAAACCTTCCGCCAGCATACCCAGACCCTCATTAACATAGGTTCCGATTACACGGGTAGTGAAGAAACCGCGGGCATCGTTCACCACGATCGGCGTCTTGCGAATCTGCAGCACATAGTCGATAGACTTGGCCAACGCTTCATCGGAGGTTTGCTTGCCGCAGATGATCTCAACCAATGGCATTTTATCTACCGGAGAGAAGAAGTGCAGACCGATGAAATTGGCTGGACGGCAAGATGCTTCCGCCAGACCGGTGATGGGCAGACTGGAAGTATTTGAAGCCATCACGCCGGTTTCCAGCATCTGCGCTTCCGCTTCCTGAGTAACGGCTGCTTTCAGTTCAGTCTTCTCGAACACCGCCTCGATCACCAGGTCACACCCCTGCAGATCTTCTGCATTGGCAGTAGGCTTGATCAGGCTGAGGATGCCATCGGCTTTTTCCTGGGTCATCTTGCCGCGTGAAACCGCCTTATCCAGCAACTTCTTGCTGTAATCCTTACCTTTTTGCGCGTTCTCTTCAGAGATGTCTTTCAGCACCACTTCGATACCGGCCATAGCAGAAGAGTAAGCAATACCGGCACCCATCATACCCGCTCCCAGGATACCCACTTTCTTGGTGGTGTACTTATCAAAGCCCTGGGGACGGCTGCCGCCTTTGCTGATCTGCTGCAGGTTGAAGAAAAACGCAGTGATCATGTTGGTGGCAACTTTACCGGTTGCCAGGCTGGTGAAATAGCGGCCTTCAATTTTGAAAGCGGTATCAACATCCACCTGCAGGGATTCCACAGCGGTAGACAGAATCGCTTCGGGTGCAGGCATGCAACCCTTGGTTTTGGATTTCAGCATGGCTGGAATGATCGGCAGTTTCATGGCCAATGCCGGAGAAGCAGGAGTACCACCGGGCACCTTGTAACCTTTGGTATCCCATGGCTGCTGCACTTTGGGATTCGCCTTACACCAGGCTTTTGCCTTCGCCATCATGTCATCAGCATCATCCGCCAACTCATGAATCAAACCGGCTTTCAACGCACCTTCCGGGTTTACCTGCTTGCCTTCCAGCAGGAAAGGAGATGCTGCTTCCAGACCCAGCAGACGGGTCAGACGCACCACACCACCACCACCTGGCAACAGACCCAGGGTTACTTCCGGCAGACCGATTTTGGTCTTGCGATCATTAATGGCAACTCGATAATTACAGGCCAGGCAGATTTCATAGCCGCCACCCAGTGCAGCACCATTAATAGCCGCAACTACTGGTGCCTGGATTTTTTCCAGACGGCGCAGCTGGGCTTTTACGGCCATGGAGTCATCGTAGAATTCCTGGGCCACTTCAGGTGTGGCCTTGATCAGGCTATTAAGATCACCACCAGCGAAGAAGGTTTTCTTGGCAGAGGTGATTACCACACCCGCCAGGTTCTCTTCTTTTTCCAGACGCGCGATACACTCGTCCATGGACTTGCCATAGGTTTCGTTCATGGTGTTGGCGGACTGTCCAGGCATGTCCATCGTCAGCACAACGATGTTATCACTGTCTTTTTCGTAACGAATAGCTTCACTCATTGTTCTTCTCCTGCCCCTTACACGCGCTCAATGATGGTTGCGATGCCAATACCTGCACCCACGCACAGAGTACACAGACCGCGTTTCTGGCCACGACGCTCCAGCTCATCCAGCACAGTACCCAAAATCATGGCACCGGTGGCACCCAGTGGGTGACCCATAGCTATGGAACCGCCGTTAACGTTAACCTTTTCGGCCGGCACGCCAGACTCCTTGATGAAACGCATCACAACAGAGGCAAACGCTTCGTTGACTTCGAACAGGTCGATGTCGTCATAGGTCAGGCCGGCTTTCGCCAGCGCCTTGTTGGCAGCCGGATAGGGGCCGGTCAACATGATGGTGGGATCAGTACTGGTGATCGCAGTAGCCACAATGCGACCACGGGGCGTCAGGCCCATTTCTTCACCCTTGGCTTTAGAGCCGATCAACACCAACGCGGCACCATCGACGATACCGGAGGAGTTACCCGGTGTGTGAACGTGATTGATGCGTTCAACCATGTGGTACTTCTGCAGGGCAACCGCATCGAAGCCCATCTCTCCCATCATGGTGAAAGAAGGATTCAAGGAATTCAGTCCTTCGACTGTTGTGCTGGGGCGCAGATAATCGTCCTGTGCCAGAATGGTCAAACCATTCATGTCTTTTACCGGCACCACAGACTTGTCGAAATAACCAGACTTTTGCGCTGCCGCCGCTTTCATTTGGGATTGGTAGGCAAAGTTATCCACATCTTCCCGGGAGAAACCTTCGATGGTGGCAATCAGGTCGGCCGAGATACCCTGGGTAACAAAATCGGTCATCAGGTTGGTCTGCGGGTCCATCGCCCAGGCACCACCATCCGATCCCATGGGAACTCGGGACATGGACTCAACGCCACCCGCAATCACCAGATCTTCCCAACCGGAAGCCACTTTTTGAGCCGCAGTATTCACTGCTTCCAGACCGGATGCACAGAAACGGTTGAGCTGAACCCCTGCCACTGTGGTGTCCCAACCTGCTTTCATCAACGCCGTTTTAGGAAGCACAGCACCCTGATCACCCACCGGACTAACAATACCCATCACCAGATCGTCCACCTGAGCGGTGTCCAGACCTGGGTTACGCTCTTTCAGCGCGTTCAGCAGATTCACGACCAGGTCAACGGGCTTGACTTCGTGCAGTGACCCATCCTGTTTGCCCTTTGAGCGCGGCGTACGCACCGCATCAAAGACATAGGCTTCTGTAGACATTCAACCATTCCTCTTTGTTTTTGATGTGAGCCCAGTAATAACGGGCTATGACCCACTGGACACTCAGGTTGCATACCTTGCTCTTTTTGCCTTTTCTGCGCAATGACCTCACCGCTCAGGGGTTGTGACCAAAACGACCAAGGCTATTTGTTACTCTTAATGTTACCTTTTGAAACACACAAAACGTGAATTGGTTACTAGACTTCCCAAAATTATGGTGTACACTTGTAAACAATGAAGCTGAGAGAACAATTTTCTTAACCTTCATTAAACGGTAAACACGCATGGATAAGATGGATTAGGCTGATCATTCTAAATATTGATCCTAGAATTGATCAGAACCGCTGGAAACAGTGGGATTGTTAGCCTATATATTTAAGGACGGCGAAAATTTCGCCTAACTTAGTAAAGGTAACGCGACGGAACTCCAACAAATAAAAAGGTCACGTTATCGGGTTAGCAAAGTCTGGCTTATCAAATGTTGTGTCAGATACACAAAGGAGTTCACTATGAAACTGGCAACATCAACTGTAAGACAATTGGCAATCGACAGCCTGTCTTTCATGGCAGTTTTGGCACTAACCGTTGGTGGATTTTGGGGATTGTTCCTTGTGGACGCGTCCTTTTTCACCATGGTGGTTTTCGGACTGCTAATGGTTCCTGCTTTGCTGAGCAGCACCTACTACCTCGGCAAAGACATCAACGAAGCCACGCATAAGCTGATTGCGTGAGGACCTTCGTCGCGGCCAACGCGTGAGATTACTCCGCGTGGCTGCGACTTGGTATTACCTTAGAGTCTTTTTCAAAGACCATCAATCTGGCGGGTTCAACGTGATGATGATGTCATCAGGCTGATCTGTCCAACCATTAAAATTAAAGGTTACCCGAGCCAAAAATTGAACAGGATCTGTTCCAGTTCCAGGCTCTGGCAACAATTCTGTCCCCAGACATCTCACTTTCTCATAGGCTAAGCCGGTGTCATTTACGCGAAGTGCCCAGTCGCAATCCACATTAACGGGAGTTTTAACTTCATTCAAAGCCGCTTCAGCAGTATCCGGGTCATAGTTTGGATAGGAACTGACATTGAAGATCTGGTCCCCTTCGAAAATCACTGTAGTAAAATTCGCATAGTTGGGAATTGAATCGCTGGCTTCCAGCGTAATGGTGGTCTCCTCTTCCGGGTCAAAATTCGGATATGAGGCATCGTCTTCCTGAGCTTCAAGCGTTGGACGCTGATAATAATAACTTGAGTTCCATACTTCAGGGCCGATCACCCCATTATCATACTGAAAAACATGAACTTCGAACCCTATACCCTTGTAACTCACCTCTATGCTTTCATATGTAGGATTCGTGAATCTTACCGAGAAAGTGACATTAGTCACGGAACGATTGCAATAACCCGCATCAGAGCTATCTAAAACCGCTTGTCCGTTCTCATAAACATCAGGATTACAATAAACCCCACCGTCATCCGCAGATGACACTTCTTGCCAGTCCAAAGTGACCGTTTTAGGTTCAAGCACCCCATTGACTCGAAACTCAACATAAGGATCCCTGGGCGCTTTATCATCATTATTTGAGCCACCACAGCCAGCCACCAGCACCACCCCCGCCAGCACGCCAAAACGCATAAAATTCATTCACTTCTCCAAAATAAACTAGGCCCGCGGAAATGACTCGCAGGCCCAAGGCGATGCATTTAATCAGTCAGCATCAAAAAACTCAACTATCCGGTGTTGCGCATACCCGCTGCGATCCCGGCCACAGTAATCATCAAGGCCCTGGTTTCCTCCGGCAGCTCCTGCGCTTTCAGGCGCCCGGTACGCATCAACTCCACCTGCAACATGTGCAGGGGGTCCAGATAAGGGTTACGCACTTCTATAGACCGCCGAATCACGGCATTGTTCTGAAGCAGGCTACTGTGTCCGGTGATGGCGTTCACCAAATCCACCATATCGGCCAGCCGCGAACGCAATTCCTGGCCCAGTTGGCGGTCTTCCGGCTGTGCCAGGCGGCGCTCATAATAGGCGGCAATCTGGGGATCAGACTTGGCCAACACCATTTCCAGCATGCCGACAATCATGCGAAAAAACGGCCAGCGCTCGTACATTTCATGGAGCAGCCCGCCCTTCCCTTTCTGCAGAGCCTGGTGAAAGGCTTCATCAGCGCCCAACCAACCGGGCAGCATCAGACGCATCTGAGTCCAGGCGAATACCCAGGGAATCGCCCGCAGAGTTTCGATTCCTCCATCCTTGCGGCGCTTGGCGGGCCGGCTGCCCAGGGGCAGACGCTGTAATTCCTGCTCTGGTGTGGCGTGGCGGAAGTAGCTCAGAAAGCGGGGATCTTCACGCACCAGCCTGCGATAGGATTCCATTCCCGCTTGCGCCAGATCCGCCATTGCATCCCGCCATTCCTGAGGCGGTGCCGGTTTCTCCAACAAGGTCGCCTCCAGAGTCGCTGCAATGTATCGCTGCAGAGTGCGTATCGCCACCCCGAACGGGGTGAACTTGGCTCGAATCACTTCACCCTGTTCCGTGATTCGAATTCGACCATTCACCGCCCCCGGCGGCTGGGACAGAATGGCTTCATGGGACGGCGCACCACCGCGACTGGTGGAACCGCCGCGGCCATGGAACAGGGTGAGTTGTACTTTGTATTCTTGGCACAATGCAGTGAGTTGCTCCTGGGCCTGATATTGCACCCAGGCGGCCGCCAGAAAGCCACCATCCTTGGCTGAATCGGAATACCCGATCATGACCTCCTGCTGGCCATTAATGTGTTCCCGATACCAATCAATCTGAAACAGCCGATGCAGGGTTTCCCTGGCATGCTCCAGGTCATCCAGCGTTTCAAACAAGGGAACAACCCGCATCAGCCGATCCATGCCCGCTTCTTTCTGCAACAGCAGGACGGCCAGCACATCCGATGGCACATGAGCCATGGATATTACATACGCCCCCAATGCATCAATGGATTGTTCCGCCAGCATCTGGAACGTATCCAATACTTCGCGCACTTCTTCACTGCATTGCAGGTGGCGGGGAATCAAAGGGCGGTTGCTGTTTAACTCGCCGATCAGGAAGCGCTGTTTTTCTTCTTCGCTCCACTGACTGTAGTCGCCCAAACCGATGGCATTGGTAATCGCCGCCATCGCATCCCCGTGGCGGGTGGATTCCTGCCGGATATCGAGACGAAGCAAGGTGACACCAAAAGTGTTGATGCGCCGGATGGTATCCAGCAGCTCCCCGTTGGCAATTTCAGAAATGCCGCATTCCATCAAGGAACGGTGGCAAAGCTTGAGTGGTTCCAATAATTCCTGCTGGTTCAGGATGGGAGTCTCACCATGCCACTCTTCCCCCGCCAGCTGGGCAGTCAGGTATTCCTTGGTGGCAAACAATCGATCCCGGAGCGGTTTAATCAAGGCCCGGTATGGTTCGCGGGAATCACCCACCACCTGACGTAATTCATCCGTGCAATGCACCGCGGAGAGCACCATCAGCAGATCTTCAAAATCGCGACTAAGCAGGTCCGCGGCCATCCAGCGGGCCAGGGTCAACACTTCTCTGGTCACATGCGCGGTAACATTGGGATTGCCATCCCGATCCCCCCCCATCCAGGAAGAAAAAGTGAAAGGCGAAAAGTCCATGGGCAGGCTGCGATTCAGGTTAGCCTGACACCATTCATCCAGTTCACGAAGATATTCCGGTACCGCGTCCCACAACGTTTGCTCGATGGTCACAAATCCCCAGCGGGCTTCATCCACGGGCGTCGGTCTTTCTTGTCGTATTTCATCAGAATTCCAGGCGGAAACGATTTTGCGCTTGAGGGTTTCCATTACCCGGTTGCGCTCTATATCGGTCAGGTTGACCGTATCGAGCCTTTCCAGACAATCAGTGATGTCATCGTATTTACGAATCAGTGTGCGCCGGGTCACTTCCGTGGGATGAGCGGTCAACACCAGATCGATAGAAAGTTCCTGCAGGGTTGCAAACAACTGGTCATCCGAGATTTTGGCCCGCTGCAACCGAGGATGCAGCTCCGCCATGGTCGCCCGCTGATCCTTGCGCTGACTCTGCTGATATTCGCGGCGACGACGCACCCGATGATACTGCTCAGCAAGATTGGCCAAATTGAGAAAATGGCTGAAGGCCCGTGCCACCGGCACCAGCAGTTGCGGTTCCAGACGGGACAACTTCTCAAACAACTTCTGGGAGTGGTCTTCATGGCCGCCGCGGGCATGTTTGGCCAGCTTGCGTATCTCTTCCACCAATTCCAGCAGGACCGGGCTTTCCTGTTCCTGCAGAGTGTTTCCCAACAAGCGTCCTAATAAACGGACATCCTGTCGCAGCGGGGCATGGGCATCGACTTCAGACATGGGCTGCATCCTGTGATCTCACATTAACTACATAATGAAGAGAACAACGCCCTTAATCAAGGGTTTGCAGCCTCGGCCTCCTGCTGGTAGACCTGAACGCAGTTGCGGCCACTCTTTTTCGCTTTGTACAGTGCTTCGTCGGCTTTCACCAACAGCATCTCGCCGGTTTCTCTGCCATCAGGAACTACTGTGTGAAGGCCGATACTGACCGTAACAGGAATCCGCTGTTTGCCAGACCAGAACGAAGCAAAGTGTATATGGCCCCGAATGGATTCCGCCACTTTCAGCCCTGCTTCTTCATCCGTTGCCGGCAACAGGAGAATGAATTCCTCACCACCATAGCGCACCAGCACATCCAGGTTGCGACGGGAGAATCGCTGGAGCATAACCGCAATTTTTTTCAGGCATTCATCCCCCACCAGGTGCCCGAACTGATCATTGATCTTTTTGAAGTGATCAGCGTCAATCACCAGTACCCCAAGGGACGCACGGGTTTGCTGGCACTGTTTGATCAACTCCGGAAATCGCAGGTCCAGAAAACGCCGGTTACCTACCCCGGTCAAAGCATCCGTCAAGGTGTCCTTTGCCAGCTTCTCATTGCTCTGCTTGAGCTGGTCCAGCATCGAGTTTAAGTCCCTGGTTTTCTGATCTACACGACGATCCAGTTCATCCCGGGCCGAAGCGGCAATCTGCTCTTTTTCCCTGGTGAGTTCAGTGACCTCCTGCGCCAGCTCCAAAGCCTGCTTGAGTGCCCGGTTCTTCTCCGTCCGTTCACGCTGCATGCGTGCAGCCAATGCCGAAGTCACCATCAGATTGCCCAGTGATAAGCCGGCGGCATGAATATATTCAATGGCAATAGAGAATTTGATCCACCCCAGTTGCGCGGCCACATAGCAACAGGTGCCAACGATCAGCACAGACCACCCGGCCATCAGATAACGCGCCCAGTAATTATTGGTAAAACACTGATGTACCAAGACGAGCACCGCGTAAACACAAACCAGAATTTCGAAAGGATAAACAAGAGGTAGCACCAATCGTTCAGGCAGCAGCACAGTGGGAATCACGGCCAGACCAAACAAGGTAACAAAAGCATCGGTGGGACGGGCGAGCCATGGAATCCTGTTCTTCAAGTCGATGAACAGGACCGCAAATCGGCCGGCGAAATACACCGTCGCGAGGATTCCCAACCCATAACCTTTGTCGTTTAGAAAAACCTGCTGCCCCCAAAGGTATTGGGAACCAAAGCCGCTGATACTGGCCTGGTAGAACATGGCGGAGACAATAAATGCCGCATTGAAAAGATTGGTTTTGTCTCTTAGGAAATACCATACATAGACATTATAAAAGGCCAGCACGGCCATCATGCCAAAGAACAGCCCGTAAAAGGCCTGAGCACGAAACTCATTCCTGAAGAACGCTTCCGGAGCAAGAAAACTTACCGGAAAAATCAGGGCGCCATCACTTCTCAGGCGGACATATACCTCGTACTCACCCGCTTGGGACACACTAAAAGGGAACAGGGGAAAGCGGTGATCCAAGGCGTGCTGGATAAATTCCTGATGATCGCCTCCCACCCCATGGGCCAACAGGTTGTTGCCCTGCAAGGTCGATTGAACAAGGTAGAAATCCACAAAATCCAGGAATGGTGAGGCCAGCTCCAGGTAGATTCGTTGTTGCTGATCGGAAGCAACCGAGAACCTGAATCTCAGCCACAGCGTATTCGACGTGTAGCCTCTCTGCACCGCGCCTTCCACCGACTCCGCGCGCCATGGATGCTCCTGGTCCAAAACATCGCGCAGCGACAAATCTCCGGATTCATCCACCAGATATTGATAACCGGGCGAAACCAGAAAAGACGAACTGTTATCTGCCCAAGCTGAACTGGCCAGAACAAGAAGCAACGCACCCAATAGAAACCGCAACGGGCGCGTCAAGCAATTGAACATTGTGCCCCATCATGAATCTAATTATTTGAAAAACAACACTACCCCAAAGCGAACAGCGCAAGTATACAATTATTGTATCCTATGTTGATAGTGTGTAATAAACAGTCAACATAGCCTGGCATAACTATTGCGTTACTGCTTGCCATAGGACAAAAAAGCTTAACTTTTCGATGGTTGAAATGTGCGATGGGCCAAATAGAACACTGCTTACAAGACGCTGATATGCCAGAAAACCTTACAAAACACAGCACTTTAGCTCAAGAATTATTCAAAGCCCACACGCTGAGAATGGCGCAGCTGGATTTGATGGTTACAATTCTAAACCTAAGCCGCTTCATTCAGCGCCATCGTGGTGCAACACTGGCACTACTAGGGGGCGATAACAGCTTTCGCAACCAGGTGGAAGCGCTCCAAAAACAGACATCAACCCAGTTCGAGTATCTGCAGTGCCTCAATAACTCCGCAGACAAGCCCCTGGCCGATAACGACTACGAGCAATTAACGTTGGGCTGGCTTACGATCATCAAGGATTGGGAGAACGACGATCTGCACCACAGCTTCGAGTTCCACTCCCATCTGCTGGAACTCATCATCCGCATTGCCCGCCAGTTGAATGAGCAGGTGCTGGCGACCCCTGCCGGACTGGAGCATAACGAAGCGCTACGCAGTCGCGCCGACAAAAGCTTTACTTACCCACTCCATGGGCTGGTACAAACCTGTGTCATCGACCTCTATGAACTGGTGGAATACCTGGCGAGAATCCGCGGTATCGGTACCCATATGGCGGTCATCGGCCAAACCGACAAGGAACTGGGTGGCCGGGTCTCTTTCTGGCTGCAGGAATTCCGCTATCGCAAGGAACGTTTTGACCAGAATATCCAGTTGATATCGAGTCAGTATCTGCCCTGCATTCCCGGCTTGAAATCCCTGCCCAATCTCAATATGAAACTGAATTATTTCATCAGTTTGCTGGGCCATGAAATGGATTCCGAGCGCACCTTCCAGGTGCCCAGCCACAAACTTTTCCTGATGGGTACAGAGATTATTGATGGCCATCTGGCGGTCATGGATCAGGCTAATGCAGTGGTTCGTGATCAACTGTACGCGATGAACCAGATGATGCTGGAACGATTGTCCGCAGACAACTGACCTTCACCAGAGCAACCAACGCGTAACGCTAGATCACATAGATCAATAGTGCCGGCAGCAGCAGGAATGAGAGCAGGGTCGAAACCACCACCATGCCGGCAACCACTTGGGGCTCGCGCCCATAACGCATGGCGAACAGATAGTTAAAGACTGCTACCGGCATCGCACTCTGCAGGATTACGACGCCGCGGGCAACGCCGGTCAGCCCGAACCCGGTGGCCACCCCCAAGCCTACGGCGACACCAATGCCCAGGCGTAACAGGGCAAATACCACGCTTTTTCCCAGATGGGATACCTGCATATTCGCCAGGCTCACCCCCAGGGTAATCAGCATCAGGGGTATCGTCATGTCGCCCAGAATCGACACCGTATTCTGCGCCCATTTCGGCAGCGACAGTCCCCCATAGATCATCACCAGCGCCGCTGCGATGGAATAAATAATCGGATTTCTGATCATTTCCTGAAAAACGGATCGCCCGCTAACCAGCGCGATCCCCAAGGTGAAGTGCACCAGGGACAACATCATGAATACGGCGAGCGCCAACACCAGGCCCCGGTCACCAAAGGCAAACAAACACACCGGCAATCCCATATTGCCGGCATTGGGAAACACCAGCGGCCCAAGCAAAGCTCTCATGGACTGCCGGCTCAAGGCAATGACAATCGCCGCCAGCAACAGGGTAACCATGATCAAAACCAGAGTGACCCAGAACATTTCCTCGATGACAGAGCGGGAAACGGCTCCATTGGTCATGGCAGCTACCACCAGGCAAGGCGCGCCGATGCACATGACCAGGCGAGTCACCATATCGGTGTCATAGGGAACATTGAGCTTTTTCCAGCAAAAACCCACCAGAATACAAATCATCACCGGACCGGTGACAGGTAACAGCGTCTGCAGCATAAGGTCCTGATTCGACTATGTTATGATGGCGCACAGTATAACCCATGGTATTGAATTGTCCGATGCAAGAACCGGTTTCCCGTTCCAGAATCATCCAGAGCGCCCAGGTCGAGTGGCAAAACCTTACACCGGTGTCACATGCGTTTGATGATGTCTATTTTTCCCGGGATTGTGGAATCGACGAAACCCAGTATGTGTTTCTGCAGCAGAATGGATTGCATGAACGCTGGAAGGACGACACTCTGACCAGCTTCACCATCGCCGAAACCGGCTTCGGCACCGGGCTGAATTTCTTCTGCGCCGCCGATTTCTGGCAGCAACAAAAACAACAGGGAGCATTGTCAGCGGAAGCCCACCTGCATTTTGTCAGTGTGGAAAAATACCCCCTGAGCCGGAAAGATATGGAACAGGCCGGCGATCAGTGGCCTCAGTTCCAATGGATAACCCGGCATTTGCTGGAGCAGTACCCTGCCCTGACCCGCGGTTTTCATCGGCTGCACTTTTTCGACGCCAACATCACGCTCACCTTGATATTGGATGACGCTATTACCGGCTTCAGTGAACTGGATGGGGTGGTGGATGCCTGGTTCCTGGATGGGTTTGCTCCGGCGAAAAACCCGGGCATGTGGCAGCCAGAGCTGTTTGAGCAAATCAGCCGTTTGAGCCACTTCCATACTACGGTTGCTACCTTTACTGCGGCGGGTATCGTCCGGCGGGGGCTGCAGGAAGTGGGCTTCACCATTGAGAAGGTGCCCGGTTTCGGCCGCAAGCGGGATATGCTGCGAGGCCAAATGCAGTCTGAAACGGCCCAGGTAGAACTGCCTCCGGACGCCAAACCCTGGTTCCGTTTCAATTACCGCCGGCATCGGCAACCCAAGGGCAAGGCGGCGATTGTGGGTGCGGGTCTGGCCGGCGCTACCGTAGCCAACAGCCTGGCCCGCCGGGGCTGGCAGGTTACCGTATTTGAGAAAGAAGCGGTTATCGCCAACCAGGGCTCGGGGAACCCAACCGGAATCACCTTTACCAAACTCAGCCTGCACGATACCCCGCAAAACCGGTTCTACCAGTGGGCCTATCTCTATGCCTGTCGTTACCTGCTGAACACACTTACGCAAAACGATGTGGCAAAGGGTCTGGACTGGAATCTTAATGGCGTACTGCGACTGGCATACGATAAAAAGGAAGCGGCCGAACAAGCAGCCCTGTTGGCGGAACCCTATTGGCCGGCGGAGCTGATGGAGGGCCTCAGCGCTGAGCAAATTGAGCATCAACTGGGAATAAAGACACCTTTTAACGGTATGTTGCTGCGCGGCGGAGGTTGGATTAACCCAAATGCTCTTTGCGCAGCTTTACTAAAGCACAGCAATATTGATCTGCAAACCGGCAGAGAGATCACCTCACTGAACCGGTGGAACGAACGTTGGTATCTGGATGATGATGGCCCCTTTGACAATGGACCCTTTGATGCCGTTATCCTGACCAGCGCCTTCGGCGTCAATCAATTTGAACAAGCACGCCATCTGCCGTTGAAAGCCGTGCGGGGCCAGATCACTTATTGCCCGGCAACAGTGACCTCAGACACCCTGCAGTATGCCGTCAATTATCAGGGTTACATCAATCCGGCTCGGCACGGTTACCATTGCGTCGGCGCAACCTTTAACCCGAAAATCGACACGCCACAGGAACGCCCGCAAGATCACCAGTGGAACCTTGACCAATTACATAATGCGTTACCCGAACTGGCTGAAGCCCTGACGCCACCTCCTGAGGCTGTCACCAGGGGCCGGGTGGGATTTCGCTGCCAAACCCCGGATTATCTGCCCGTAGTTGGCCCCTTGCCGGACGCTGATTGGTACCGCGAAGCGTACCATGACCTGAGTAAAGGCTTCCTCAAACGTACTTTCTCCTATGGAAACCATCTTGATGGGTTGCTGGTAAGCTGTGGTCATGGTTCCAGGGGCATCACTTCATCATGCTTTTCCGCCGAGATTATCGCCTCCTACCTGACGGGAGAGCCCCAGCCCCTGGACCGGGAAACCCTTTTTGCCATTCACCCTGCACGATTTCTGATTCGGAATATAATTAGAAGACAACAATAACTTCTGAGGGAGTAGACCATGAAGGCACTCAGTAAGCGTATCCAACTGGTCAGCCTGCTGCTGATTTTGACCACCCCATGGGCTTATGCGGACTATAAGGGCGAGCTGAACCAAACTCAGGCCCAGGAGCAAATAGCATCCGGAGTCATAACCGCCATCGATGTACGCTCCGCGGAAGAATACAAAGCCGGCCATGTTCCGGGAGCACTCAATGTTCCCCATAACCAGATCGAAGACCATCTGGATCAAATCAGTCACCTGAAGGATAAACCGGTATTGCTGTATTGCCGCAGCGGCCGGCGTGCCAGTATGGCGGAAGCCACCCTTACCGAGCTGGGGTTCACCCAGCTGTATCATTTGGAGGGGGACATGCAGGGCTGGAGTAAAAACCGGTTGCCGGAGGAAAAATAGCTTGGCAACATGGTTCAATCCAATACGCGAACCATCTCCAATAACAAGCATAAATCGAGTCGCGCTTGAAAGCTGTCAATCCGCAAACACATACCATCCTGGTGGTGGACGCCAACGATAAAAGCCGAATCGCCACCAGCGACTACCTGAGCGAAGCTGGCTTTAACACTGTGGAAGCCAAAAACGCCAAGCTGGCGACAGTGTATTTCAAGCAGATTCAACCAGACCTGATTTTGATGGATATCGATCTCCCCGACGCACAGGGAGGTCTTGAATTATGTACGCAGTTAACCGTCCTCGCTGCCACCATCAATGCGCCGGTCATTGTACTTTCCAGACATAACGATATGGATTTAGCGGCTGCCGTATTTGATGCCGGTGCAGCAGATTTTGTGGTTCACCCCATCAACTATCTGGTATTGGTGCAACGCTGCCGGTACCAAATACGTGGCAGCATGAATCTCAATTCGCTCAAGCGCCGGGAGCGCATTCTGGAACATGCAGAACGAATCGCCAACATAGGCAGTTGGGAGTGGAACAGCAAAAGCGGAGAACTGCACGTCTCGAAGGAATTCAACCGCATTCTTGGATTTGACGAGAGCCGCCTCACCAGCGTCCGGGATGTATTGGAGAAATTGCCGGAGTCGGAGCGGCTCAAGATAATTCGTCATTTTCAGCAGCCCAACAGCAAACACCAGACGAAGATAACCCTGCACCACCGCGTCGGTAGCGAGACAGGGTTGGGGCGCACACTGCGTCATGAAGCCCGGTTTGTTCTGCACAACGATAAAGATTATACGGTGTATGGCACCATTCATGACATAACGGAAGAAATTGCCCACAAAGATCAGATCCTGCAGTTGGCGTATTACGATACGTTGACCCAACTCCCCAATCGAACTTTTTTCAAAACCCACCTGGATCACGCTATCAAGCAGGCCCGTAAGAGTGGCCATCTACTGGCGGTTGTTTTGCTGGACCTTGACCTCTTTACGCGGATTAATAATTCTCTTGGCCATGACGCTGGTGATGAGTTGCTGAAGAAAGTCTCCAATCGGCTGTTACGCACCTTTGATGACAATCGCTGTACTGCATTGAATATGCACGCCATCGATCCCCAGGCGCCGATAGAAACCATGTCGGATAAAATCGCCCGCCTCGAAGGTGATCAGTTTGCGGTACTCATCAATCGTTTCGAACGCCTGGACGATGTCATTCTGTTTGTGCAGAAGATGCTGAAACAACTGGTGACGCCATTCAGTTTACAGGGCAATAATATTGTCCTGACCGCCAGTGCCGGCATAGCACTTTACCCAGTTAACGGCCTGGGCGCGGAAATGATCCTGCGCAACGCCGATGCAGCCATGCACTTCGCCAAATCCCAGGGGCGCAATAATTTTCATTTCTATTCCAGCGACATTGATTTCAAATCCAAGGAGCGTTTGTCAGTTGAAAATGATCTGCGCCACGCCATCCGCCACAACGAGCTGGAACTGCATTACCAGCCGAAATTGCATCTTAAGAGCGGCAGCATCCAATCCGTGGAAGCCCTGGTGCGCTGGCAACACCCGGTGCGGGGCCTGGTCAGTCCATCACAGTTTGTACCCATGGCTGAAGAAATCGGCCTGATCAATGAACTCGGAGAATGGTTGATCAACAAAGCCTGCCTGCAGGCCAAACAATGGAACGAAAGCGGTCTACAGCCTATACGAATCGCCATCAATCTCTCCCCAATTCAGTTTCGGGGCAGTCCACTGGTACAGATGATTCGCAATGCACTGCTGACCTATCGGCTGGCGCCATCGCAACTGGAAGTGGAGGTTACCGAAACGGTATTGCTGGAGGACACCAATCGGGTGTTACGAACCCTGGATGGCATTCGCAATTTGGGTGTCAAAGTGGCGCTGGACGATTTTGGCACCGGGTACTCATCCTTGAGCTATCTAACCCGTTTTCCATTTAACACTTTAAAAATTGATCGCAGCTTTGTATCCCAGTGCATACAGAAAGGGCAGGCAGCTGCCATTATCCACACCATTATCCAGCTTTGTAAAAACCTGAATCTGGAAGTTGTAGCGGAAGGGGTAGAGAAGTATGAAGAACTTAAGTTCCTGTTGGATCACCGTTGCGATGTGGTACAGGGCCATTACTTCAGCCCGGCCTTAGGCGCCAATGAACTGGCAGATTATATTCGAAATCAGTCGTGGGTTACCCTGCTTTCCACCCCGGAAATGGTCATTGACCGTTAATTTCTAGTTGCCGGCCGAGCGCCAATGCTGCGCCGTTACGATATGTATATTATCCATTTCCTGATCGTAAACAATAATGTACTCCTTCTTTTTAATCCCCTTCACGACCTGCTCCACCTTACGTGACAACGCCACTTCCTCTGCGCCGTAATCAGTACCGTCACGGGTAACAAATTCTTCCACCAACGCATGGAGCGTATCGGCTGCCAGCTGATCCCAGGGAATCTCAATCAGATTTTCCATTGTCGTCTTCCGCCAGTTGAACCTGTAAAACATCTTCCCCGAATTCCTCGATCACTTTGGCAATGACGGCGGGATCCAGAATGGTAATGCGTTTTGAATCGGTCACCTGCTGTAATTGATCCGCAATGATCGACAGGCATTTCACCCGGGCATACTGCTTGTCATCGGCAGGCACCACATACCAGGGCGCAGTCTTATTGGCGGTCTTGTTCAGCATGTCCTCGTAGGCGTTTTGATAGTCACTCCAATAATGACGGCTATCCAGATCCGCAGGCGTGATTTTCCAGCGTTTGGTCGGTTCCCGCAGGCGATCCATAAAGCGACTGTATTGTTCTTCTTTGGAAAGATTCAGGAACAACTTGATCAGCACCACACCATCGTCTGATAACTGACGCTCGAACTCCACCAATTCCCGGTAGGCCCGACTCCACTCGGCTTCATCGGCAAAGCCCTCCACCCGCTCCACCAAAACCCGACCATACCAGGAGCGATCAAAGATAGCGATTTCGCCGGGTTCCGGCAGTTTCTGCCAAAAACGATAGAGATAATGTCTGGACTGCTCCCACTCTGCCGGAGCACCAACCGGCCAAACCCGCACGCCGCGGGGATCAAGATGACGGGTAAGACGCCGGATGACTCCGCCTTTTCCTGCAGTGTCGGTGCCCTCCATGAGGATGATGACGCGCTTGCGTTCACGAAACAGGGCCTGCTGGGCGCGCAGCAACTGCAGTTGCAGCTCATCGATTTTATCGCGGGCTTTTTCTACTTTGCGCTTGGGCGCTGTACCAAGATCCTTCAGTTTTACCGGATCACCGCTTAGCTTGACCACTTTCACTTTGCTCACCCTCCTCACGCTTGGGCTCGAACAGCAGAGGATACAGGAACTCCTGGAATTCCCGGGTCATGCGGTCCATGGTGGCTTTATCTTCCATGATAATACCCCGCTTGTTCTGCTCATAGCCAATTAACTGGTTGGCAAGGTTATGGAACATGGCAATGCGTTTCTGCAGATACAGGCGACTGCCGCCGTCCATAAAGGGTTCCAGACCATAATAGGATTTGGCCAATTGATGCAGTGCCTGCTCCAGGTCCTGGCGATTTTTACGGCCTACCGCATTCCAGGCATCCTCCAATGCGCCCATGAATTCGGAGTAATGTTTCTGCCGCACTTCAAAGGAACGTTCGAAGCGCTCAGCCTCTGCACGCTGATAGAGAAAATGGGCATACTGATCCAAAAATTTGGTTTGGGCATTTTCCTGTAATTGTTGCGCCCGAATCAGTTGCGCTCCCGCCACCTTGGTAATCTCATAATTGAGGTAAGCCATATACGCTGTTAAACAAAAGGCGAGAATGACCAGTACCAAGCTGAACAATGGAAAACGATTTTCCTTCAGTGTTACAACAGGATGATTTGTCTGTTCGGACACAAGACCTCCATTACGACAATTCAATACCGTGATCTTTTAATAGCTGGATGAACGCCGCTTCATCCAGCACCGGAACCCCAAGGGATTCGGCCTTCGTCAATTTGGAACCGGCTTTTTCCCCGGCGATCACCGCATCGCTTTTCTTGGACACACTGCCACTGACTTTTGCTCCCAGGTTTTGCAGGTATTGCTTGGCGTCATCCCGCGTCATATCGTTCAGGGTGCCGGTGAGCACATAGGTTTTACCCGCCAACGGCAGGGAATCCCGGTCGATGGCTTCCTGCTCCTGCCAATGCACTCCCGCCTCGATCAAAGCGTCAATAATTTCCAGGTTATGGGGCTGCTGGAAAAAGGTGGCGATATGGTCGGCCACGATGGGGCCCACGTCGGGTACCTGCTGCAAAGCTTCGGCGTCTGCCTGCTTGATGGATTCCAGATTGCCGAAATAATTCGCCAGGTTCAGCGCCGTGGCTTCCCCCACTTCACGAATGCCCAGCGCAAACAGAAAGCGGGGCAAGGTGGTGGCCTTGCTCTTCTGCAATGCATTAATCAGGTTTTCGGCGGATTTCTGTCCCATCCGCTCCATGGCAGCCACCTGTTCTGCTTTTAACTTGTAGAGGTCAGATACGTGGGCAATCAAACCCTGATCCACCATCTGCTCCACCAGCTTGTCCCCCAGGCCATCTACATCCATGGCCTTGCGGGAAGCGAAATGCTTGATGGCTTCCTTCACCTGAGCCTGACAGAACAAACCACCGGAACAACGGGCGACTGCCTCCCCTTCCGGCTTGATGATATCGGAACCACAGACCGGGCACTGGCTGGGCAATGTTACCGCTTGTGTGGACTCCGGCCGCCGTTCCAGCACCACTTTCACCACTTTTGGGATCACGTCTCCGGCACGATGTACGATCACCGTATCACCTTTGCGTACATCCATGCGGGCCACTTCATCCATATTATGCAACGTAGCATTGCTCACCGTGACACCGCCCACAAAAACCGGCTCCAGGCGAGCCACCGGGGTGATAGCACCAGTACGCCCCACTTGAAACTCCACATCCAGCAAGGTGGTCAGCTCTTCCTGGGCGGGGAATTTATGGGCCGTCGCCCAACGGGGGGCCCGCGAAACAAAGCCCAATTCCCGCTGCAGCTTGAGATCGTTGACCTTGTAAACAATGCCATCAATCTCGTAATCCAGATGTTCGCGCTTTTCCAGGATATGATCGTGGTAGGCCTGCAACGCCTTGGCACCGGTAACCACCTGAATCTCTGGATTAACGCGCACACCCCATTGTTTCAGCAACATCAGGTTACCGTGGTGGGTGTCCGCCAGATCTCCTTCAACATAACCCACGCTATAGCAGTACATATCCAGCGGACGCTTGGCAGTAATACTGGAGTCCAACTGACGCAGGCTGCCCGCTGCCGCATTACGAGGATTCGCGAAGGTTTTTTCACCGTTCTTCAGCGCATTTTGGTTGAGTTGGTTAAATCCCGCTTTCGGCATGAATACTTCGCCACGGACTTCCAGCACCCGCGGATAGTCGTTGCCACGCAGCCGCAATGGAATGGAATCAATGGTGCGGATATTCTGGGTAATGTCTTCCCCCGTCTGGCCGTCGCCCCGGGTGGCTGCCTGCATCAGTATGCCGTTTTCATAGAGCAGGCTGACGGCAAGCCCGTCCAGTTTCGGCTCACACACGTACTCAACCTCTTCTTCCTGATGCAAACGTTCCCGCACCCGGCGATCAAAGGCAATCAACTCATCTTCATTGAAGACGTTATCCAAGGACAACATGGGAATCCGGTGCTGTACCTGCTGAAAGGCATCCAACGGTTTGTCACCCACCCGCTGTGTGGGAGAATCCGAGGTGATCAGTTCCGGGTGTTCCGCTTCCAGTTTCTTGAGTTGGTGAAAAAGGCGATCGTATTCCACATCAGGAATGGAGGGTTCATCCAGCACATAATACTTATAGTTGTGATCACGCAACTGCTCTCGAAGCTGCTCGATTTCCTGCTCTACTGAAGACATGGGTGATTCCAGATAAAAACTATTTTTATGCTGGAATTATACACATCAGGCGCCGTTGTCACGACGCCTGAAGGAAGGATATTAAAATGAAATTAACAGCGCTTAATGCTGCTTTTGACTGGCTTTATAGGAAAGGAAGCGGCGCTCAAAATCCAGCACCCGCTGGCGGTAATGCTCTGCCGTTTGCTGCCGCATGACGTTGTGATGCTCGTCTTTCACTTCTGCATCCAACAAATTGGCAATCTTGCGCGCCGAATCCATCATGATGTCGAAAGAATGAATGGGACGTTTGGGTCCGGGCAATTTCATAAACATGCAGATACCGGGCGTGCTGAATTCGTCCATTCTATCCACATCAAATACGCCCGGTTCCACCACATTGGCGGCACTGAACAGCAAACTGCCCTTGCCACTATGCTGTTCGTAACGATGGAAGATATTCATGTCTCCGAAGCGGAAACCGCAGGACAACATCACCCGCAACAGGTCGTTGCCGGCCAATTCACCCTGTCGGGCCATCACATTGATGACCAATACTTCCTGCAGCTCCGGATCGATTTCCACCTCTGCCGGTTTGGGTTCAGCGCGACCACCGGTTTTCTTGGCCAGCTTGGCCTGCTGCTCTGCCCGGGAGGCAATCAACAGATCGTCGTCCGCAAACAGGTCGTTCTGGGTATGGGCATCCCCTTCGGGCGTCACCAACTCATCCACGTATTCCTGTTCCGGGGAAGGCTCCTCCCCCTTCGCAGCGGACACGGCAGCGGCAACACCGGAACGCCGGGTACGACGCTCAGCAACCACTTCTTCTTCAGCAAAGGTCACGTCATTATCATCATCCAGTGCCGAACCAAAACCGTCGCCCACTTCAGATTCAGCGGATGGGCGCGCCACCGACTCACCGATGGACCGACGCACACTTAAAGGAATTTTTCTGGCACCGCCATTGGGCAGTTCACCCCGGTAGAGCTCCCAATCATCTTCACAGCTGCCACCGATTTCGGAAGGTAATTCCAGCTCTCCCAGCTTCGATTTGCGCATACGGCGATAACCGTCTGCCAGGATCCCTACAATTACCACTAAACCTACCAGTATCAAGACTTCTCTCAGGCCGAATTCCATCAATCGAATCCTCGCGTCTTCTCTGTGGTTTCTGCTCGATCACACACTGATCGCATTTTTTTCACATCTATCAGAAACATAGAGCATATCCAATAAAAATAAAGCGAATACGTCAAATATTCGTTAATTAAGCCACTGCCATCGCAGCGGCCTCTTCCACATCCACTGTCACCAGTCGAGATACCCCGGGCTCATGCATGGTAACCCCCATCAGCTGATGGGCCATTTCCATGGCGATCTTGTTGTGGGTAATGTAGATAAATTGCACTTTGGAGGACATCTCCTCCACCATTCGCGAGTAACGACCCACATTGGCATCATCCAGCGGTGCATCCACCTCATCCAGCATACAGAATGGCGCCGGATTCAGCTGGAAGATGGAGAACACCAATGCAATCGCAGTCAACGCTTTTTCACCGCCACTCAGCAGGTGAATGGTGCTGTTCTTTTTACCGGGCGGACGGGCCATGATGGCAACACCGGTGTCCAACAGGTCATCGCCGGTCAGTTCGAGATACGCGTGACCGCCACCAAACACTTTCGGGAACAGTTCGGACAAGCCAGCGGTCACCTTATCAAAGGTTTCCTTGAAGCGGGTCCGGGTCTCCCGGTCGATTTTGCGGATCGCGTTTTCCAGGGTATCCAGCGCCTGCATCAAATCGTCATGCTGGGCATCCAGGTAATTTTTCCGCTCCGACTGGGATTTAAATTCATCAATGGCCGCCAGATTGATGGCTCCCAAGCGGGAGATACGCGCTGCTATGCGCTCCAGTTCCTGGGTCCAATCCGGTTCATTGGCTTCCTGGGGCAATTCATTTACCACCGTTTCCAGATCAAACTGGGATTCCGCCAATTGGGCCTGCAGGTTTTCCCGCTGCACCCGCATGCCCTGCCAATCCATGCGATGCCGTTCCAGTTCAGAACGAACACCCTGAGCCGACTGCTCTGCCTCGCCGCGTTTCTTCTCCGCACCACGCAAAACATGTTCGCATTCTTCCTGAGTACGGCGGGCAGCCGCCAGTTCTTCTTCCACTTTCAAACGGGCTTCCAGTTTTTCTTCCAGCTCAGCCTGCAATTCCACAAAAGGATCATCACCCAGCGCCAGCTGTTCTTCGATGCCGGTGCGGCGCTCCTGCATGGTGGCCAATTGCTGACGCAAACGTTCCAGCCCCTGCTTGAAGGAATCCTGTTTGGACTTCAACTGCTGCACCTGCAACGCCAGCTGGTGTGCTCGATCTTTGCCACCGCGGGCAGACTGTTTCACCTGATCCAGGCGATTTTTCAATTCATCACGCTGCTTCAGCAACGCTTCCCGCTGATCCGTATCCTGCGCCATCACATCCAGGGCTTCCTGCAGCACCAGTCGAGCCTCACCCAGGCTTTCCTGTTCGTGGGCCTGGTGTTCACGACACTCATCCAATTCATTACTGATCCGCTCGCGGCGCATGCTGAACTGTTCCAGTCGCACCTGCTTGGCACTCAATTGCGCCTTGAGATCCGAGATGGAGCGGTTGAAATCCGTCAACTCCCGTTGGGCTTCCTCACGCTGCTCTTCCAGCTCGCGCAGGGACTCTCTACCATCCGTCAGGGTTTCAGTCAGCGTCTCCACTTTCATCTCCAGCTCTTCCAGGCGGGAGGTGGTCTCTTCCAATTCTTTCTGGCGCTTGAGGACGCTGTCTTCCTGGGCGGTATCCCGGGCCACCCGCATCCAGTTGGGACCAATCCAGATGCCATCGGGGGTAATCAGGGATTCGCCGCCATTGAGCTGGCCTCGTAACTGCAGCGCCTGGGCTAAGTCATTGGCAACATAGACCCCGGCAGCAAGGGATTTTGCGGACTCTTCCCCTGCTATTTTTTCTGCGAGAGGGGTCAAACCCCGGTTGGATGGCAGAGTGGTCTGCCTACTGGTATCCAAAAAAGAGACCACGCCTTTTTCCAGGCCACTGACGACGGCAGTCACCGCATCCAGACCGTCAATGCACACGGCCTGTAGATAATCTCCCAGCACTGTCTCGACCGCTTTTTCCCAACCGGAAGCGGCCGTGACCTGTTGCGCCAAACGAGGCTTGTCATCCAGATTGTTCTGGGCCAGCCACTCCACGAGGTTGGATTCACCCATGGCGGCCTGTTGCAAGGCTTCCAGAGAGGCGTGTCGGCCCTTCAGAGTCTGCAATTCGCTTTTGGCGTGATCCAATTCCTGATTGATCTGGTTATTAGCCTCACGCTTGGTTTTCATTTCTTCCTGAATGGATAAGACGCCGGCCTGCATGTCCTCAATCTTCATGTCCGCTTCACCCATGCGTTCTTCCAGCATGGCCACTTCTTCTTCCAGCGGACCGGCAGACAGGGTTTCCTGCTCGCCTTTCAAACGTTCAATGCGATCCCGCAAACGTTCCACCGATTGTTCCAAGTGCTGAATACGGGACTGCTCCACCTGAGCCCGTTGACGGGGCTCGTTGGCTTTATGGTTGAAGTCATCCCATTGCTGCTGCCATTCCTGCATGCGGTCTTCCGCTTCGTGCAGATTTTCATTGGCGGCATCGGATTCCTCCTTCACCAATTCGTATTGTGGTTCAATCTCGGTGAGCTCGATGGTGACTTCTTCCAGCTGCTCTTCATCCATGCGGATCTGCTCTTCACCGGCCCTACAGGCTTCGATGGTTTGCTGTAAATCCGTCCGCAGTTGGTTACCACGCTCTTTCGTATGCTGAATGGTCTGTTCCACCCGGGCGATGTCAGCACCGAGGCCATAGTAGCGCCCCTGCACTTCATTCAGCTTGTCGCTGAGCTCATGGTGCTGATCCCGCTGTTGTTCAATCTGGGCGTCCATGGCACGCTGATCGGCAATACAGGCTTCCAGTTTTACTTCCAGATCACGGATCTTGGTCTCGCTGCCCTGCACCAGGTCATTCAGGGATTTCCATTTCAGTGCCTGTAATTGCGCCCGCACCAGGCGTTCTTCTTCCTTGTACTGCTTGTATTTCTCAGCCGCGGCCGCCTGACGTTCCAGATGCTGCAGCTGACGGCCCAGCTCTTCCCGCAGATCTTCCAGACGCTCCAGGTTCTCCCGGGTACGGCGCATGCGGTGCTCGGTTTCCTTGCGACGCTCCTTGTACTTGGAAATGCCCGCAGCTTCCTCGATATAGACCCGCAGTTCTTCCGGCTTGGCTTCAATCAGGCGGGAGATCATGCCCTGTTCGATAATGGCGTAACTGCGGGGGCCCAGACCGGTGCCCAGGAAGATATCGGTGATGTCTTTACGACGGCACTTGGTGCCATTGAGGAAGTAGTTGGACTGCCCATCCCGGGTCACCTGACGCTTGATGGCAATCTCGTTGTAACTGGCGTATTCCCCGACGATGGTGTTGTCACTGTTGTCGAACACCAGCTCCACCGAGGCCTGGGTAGTGGGCTTGCGGGAGTTGGAGCCATTGAAGATAACGTCGGTCATGGATTCGCCCCGCAGGTGCTTGGCGGAACTCTCCCCCATCACCCAGCGCACCGCATCAATCACGTTGGATTTACCACAACCATTGGGACCCACCACCGCGCTCAAGTTATTGGGGAACGACACTGTGGTGGGGTCCACAAACGATTTAAATCCAGCCAGTTTGATCGATTTCAAGCGCATGAAACGTTCTTATCCTTATTGGAATTTGTTCAGCCGCTATACAAAACGGCTTTTTTAACAACATGTTTTAAGTACATGTGGTCTAAATAACAAACCGCCTATTGTAGCGGGTTTTAGCGTCAGCACCACCCTGATAGCGGGGTAAAAATGCCGAATATTTCCGAATGTTTTCCGAATATTTATAGGAGCTTAAACGGGCCCCGTTCAGCCTCCGTTAAGACAGGCAGGAGGAGAATGTGGTAGGGTTTTGCGCATTGACCAAGCAGGAGCTGTAGCAATGATTCAGGATTTACGGGAAGGGGTGAACTGTGTCTCGGAGGGGTTCTCGCTCGCCAAGCGCCGCAGTCTGCGGCCCTATATGATAGTCCCCCTTATCACCAACATCTTACTGTTCACCATCAGCGGTTATCTGGTTACCAGCTATGCCTATGAGTGGATTTCCGGCTGGACCACCGCAGTGGATCTATGGAGCTGGCTGGACTGGCTGGAGCCGTTTATTGATCAGTTGCTGGGGGCTCTGAAGTGGGTCATCTTTGCCGTGATCATTCTGGGATTGCTGTTTATTATGGGCTCCACGTTTACCATGTTCACCCATTTGGTGGTCGGGCCCTTTATCGGCATCCTAGGGGAAAAAGCGGAGCGCGAGCTGCACAACCCAAGTTATCCCGAGCACACGTTGGGTCAAATCGCCCTGCGCACCCTGGCCCGGGAATTCCGCAAACTGATCTATTGGATCGTGCGGGCAGTCGGCTTGGGCGTGTTGTCCCTGATTCTGTATTTTATTCCCGGGGTGAATGCTGTGGTGCCGGTACTGTGGTTCCTGTTCGGTTCCTGGATTCTGGCAATGCAGTATCTGGACGTACCCGCAGACAATAACGGGCGCAGCTTTCAGGAAGTGCTGGCTTTGATGCGCCAGCATCGCACCTCAGTCATGGCGTTCGGTGCCGTGGTCATGGCCCTGACCTCGCTGCCCATCGTTAACCTGTTCATTATTCCGGTGGCGGTATGCGGAGGGGTGGTGTTCTGGGTTAAAAAGGTTCAGCCCGAATTGGCTGGTTGATGTGTCACTTTAATGAGCAACCGGCTGCCTCACGCCGAGGCAGCCTCACTGGATTCGAGCCGTTTCAATACTGTCTCACATTGATGCTCACCAAACTGCACCAACTTCTGTTCGGCCCCATCCACGTCCCGCGCCAGAATACAGGCCATCAGTTCTTTGAAGAACACCATGGAGGTATCGATTTCGGCCCGATTCAGGTTAATCGCAAAATAGTAGGTACGGCGCACTGCGGGCTGCAGGTCTTCCAACATGTCCTCGAGGTACGGGTTATCCACAAACTGGTAGGCCATGCGGGCAAAATTGAAGGTGGCATCATAGAACTCCATCACCTGTCCGTTTGCCACATAGCCTTCCATCAGCTGCAACAATTCCAGGAAGGGCTCCAGCTCCCCGTCTTTCCAGTTCTGGGTGGCTCGCCGACATAGCTGGCCGATCAGTAAAATGTTCATTTCATACACGTCGCGGACGTGCTTGGGGGTCATCGCCGAGACCACGGCGCCCTTGCGGGGCACGATATCAATCAGGTAACGACGGGAGAGGATCAGGTAAGCCTCCCGCACAGAGCCACGGCTGACGTTCAGTTCATTGGCTACCCTGAGTTCCTGAATACGATCACCGGGTTTGAGTTTTCCGGTAATGATAAGTTGACCGAGATGCTGGGCAATTTGCTCAGAAAGGCTGTCTGGTGCTTTAAAGCTCATGTTAGAGAGGCTACTTCTTGTATAGTGTGTATCATGTCCTTTAGGCATGCCTAAGAGCATGTCAGCGTGGAGTTTCCTCATTGCCACCAACCCAGTCAAGTGTTTCTACTACAATCCGTGTACCTACGGACTCACTGACCTATTGTCCTACAATCATACAAACACTGCAAAGAAATTAAGTAATTTCGTAATTCACTATTAAAAACAATCGAATATCATCATCCTTCCGGCCAATTAACGACAGAGGGATGTGTGATATACATGAATTCTCTGAGCAGAGCGTTTTACTATGTGTCTGGTTTTTTTAAAACCTGTATTTAAAAAGAGGGAACCTGTCGTGTTGTCAAAAATAAGAAGATTGATGTTGCTGGCTGCCACCGCCATGGTGTTGCCGGTACAGGCCGCTGATTACTTGAAGCGTACGGTGTGCGTGTGGGATATCGTCGGCCGGGGGGGTCCAATTGCCCAGGCAGTGGAAGAGTTCAACCTGGAGGCCATCAAATGGGGTGTGGAGTTTGATATGCTGGTGAACTCCAGCGAAAAAATTGTGGTGGAGCAATTCCGTTCCAAGCAATGTG
The DNA here is from genome assembly GCA_002708905.1 of Pseudomonadales bacterium. Classification (GTDB taxonomy): domain Bacteria; phylum Pseudomonadota; class Gammaproteobacteria; order Pseudomonadales; family Ketobacteraceae; genus Ketobacter. The sequence continues at coordinate 182,750 of PAPM01000047.1, forward strand.
ATGCCGCGTTTCTATCGGAACTGCGTATCCGTAACTTCGTTAAATTCACCGGCTCCCTCTATGCAGTAGGGGCCATGCCAGAGCGCAAGCACCTGCAGTTGATGTATCAATTACTGGCGTCACCGCAAATGGCCGACAAAATGCGGGTGGGCCCGTTTGAGATTGCGGGTATTGCACCGGCCGGCGAAGTGTATGTCTTCGTTCGGGATAAGAGTATTAACAGCCTGGACAAAGCCGTTGGTCGTAAAATTGCCGTGTTGGGAGACGATGTATACCAACAGCAAATGGTGGAGCTGATCGGCGGCACACCCATCAGCGTTACGGAAGCCACAGCAGGCAGTATGTTCAACAACGGTGCGGTGGACGTCATGCCCGCGCCGGCGGTTGCCTACAACCCACTGGAACTGTACAAAGGCCTGGAACCCAGCGGCGGCATCATCAACTATCCCCTGGCCCAGATTTCGGGGCAGTTGATCATCTGGCACGAACGTTTTCCTGAAGGCTTTGGTCAGAAATCCCGTGAGTTCCATTTCGCCCAATTCGACCGGGTAATGAAAGAAGTGGAGTCTGCCACCAACACCATCGATCCTAAATGGTGGGTAGAAATCCCCGAAGAAGACAAATCAAACTACGAAAAATTGATGGATGATGTTCGAATTGAAGCGGTGAAAGCGGATTATTGGGACGGCGATATGATCAAGCTGCAGCGCCGGGTGCGTTGTAAGTTCGATCCGACCCGAGCTGAATGTGCCAAGCCCCGGGATGTACTCTGATTATCAGTGAAGTCCCACAAAAAAGCCCGGCCTGTCTCGTGCCGGGCTTTTTAATTTCAGATCACTTTAACTTTCTTTCTTCGGATGGCCCGCTTTCTCAATGGCTTCCTGCACTTCAGGGGGCACATAATTTTCATCGTGCTTGGCCAACACTTCATCCGCCTCCACCAGGGTACCGCTGATCAATTTGCCGTGTGCTATGATGCCCTGCCCCTCACGAAACAGGTCCGGGAGTATCCCTGCGTAGCGAACCGTAATCTGTTGGGCGTTGTCCGTTAGATCAAATGATACCTGTAAGTCCTCACCCCGCTTGACACTGCCGGGTACCACCAATCCACCGACGCGGATACGGCGCTGCAACGGTGCCTTGCCTTCAGCAATTTCGGATGGGGTAAAGAACAGGTTGATATTCTCCCGCAACGCAAAAGTCATCAGACCGGTTGCCAATCCCACCGCAACCAGGATACCCAATACGATAATCAACCGCTGCTTGCGCTTTGGATTCATGATTCTAACTGCTCCCGTTTTGCTTTGCGTTTAATCTCTTCCACCAAACCCTTACGCCGAATCACCGGTGCCAGGATATTGGCGATCACCACCACCAACGTAATGCCGTAGGCGGACCAGACGTAGGGTCCGTGTTTGCCCATGGCAATAAAGTCAGCAAAGGTTTCAAATTCCATATCAGGCTCCTCAGACACCGACTAGTTTTTTGACCCAGCTACTGCGCTGCTCCCGCAACAGGATCTCACACCGGGTGGACAAAATAACCAATACAGCGAACAAACAATAGAAACCGGCGATACAACTTAACAGGGTATACAACATTTCCGGATCGATGGCGGAACTGGTCATTCTTATAGACGCCGGCTGGTGTAATGTGTTCCACCACTCTACCGAATACTTGATGATCGGAAGGTTGACCGCCCCCACAATGCTGAGTACGGCGGTGGCACGGGCCGCTGACTGGGCATTTTCAATAGCGGCATTCAGCGCCATCACCCCCAGATACAGAAACAGCAGAATCAGCATGGAAGTGAGCCGGGCATCCCATACCCACCAGGTACCCCAGGTAGGTTTACCCCAGATGGAACCTGTCACCAAACAGATAAAGGCAAATGAGGCCCCAATGGGGGCAACCGACTTGGCCACCATTTCCGCCATTTTCATGCGCCATACCAAAACTACCACGCCAGCCACGGCCATCAGCATGTAACCGGACATGGCAATGCTGGCAGCCGGGACATGAATGTAGATCACCCGGTAACTGTTGCCTTGATACTTTTCCGGAGGCGCGAAACCCAAACCGTAGATCAGCCCGGGAATCAGTAACAGCACCGACAACGCCACCAGCCAGGGCAACATCCTGCCGGTGATATCATAGAAATACTTGGGGGAGCCGAACTTGTGATATAGCCGTTTCAGGGATTCAAACACAGGAACCTCAAAATTTAATTACACGCTACTGGCTGGTGACGCTGATGCGCAGGGCAGCCCCGATGGCAAAGGGAGCAAAGGTCAATGCCATGATCAGGAACGCAGCCAGATACGCCAACTGCCCCGCATATGGCAGGGTCATGGACGCCGCTTCCACGGCGCTGGTACCAAAAATCAAAACCGGGATGTAGAGCGGTAGGGCGATCACCGCCACCAACACACCCCCTTTACGCAAACCTACCGTTAACGCCGCACCAATGGCGCTGATCATACTTAACACCGGCGTGCCCAGCAGCAGGCTGTAGAGGGTTACCTTTACCGTATCGCCATCCATAAACAGCATGATGCTGAGAATCGGCGCCACCAATATCAAGGGTATCGCCGTCACCAGCCAATGGGCGATCACTTTGCCAAACGCCAGCACAAATAAAGGCTGGGGGCTAAGCAACGCCAGCTCCAGCGAACCGTCATCGAAGTCCTGCCGAAACAGGCTGTCCACCGACAGCAGGGTCGACAGCAAGGCAGCAATCCAGATAACACCCGGTCCGATCTTTTGCAGGGTGGACGGTTCGGGCCCAATTCCCAGCGGGAACAGTGCGATGACCATGATAAAAAAGAACAACGGATTTACCATGTCTGAGCGTTGCCGGAATGCGATCAGCAGATCGCGCTTCATCACGGCGAGCATACCGGACCACATGGACGGCACTTCTTCCGCTTGCACAGGCTGAGACACTAATGGATCCGCCATGTTCCCTTCCCCAGGCCCAATTGCAATTTTCGGATGGCAGAGAGCTCCAACGCATGATGAGTAGTGATCAATACGGAACCACCCATCTCCGCATGACTCTGGATCAGACCTTCAAGTTGCTCCACTCCCTTGCGGTCGATGGCGGTGAACGGTTCGTCCAATACCCAGAGGCGGGCCGGTTCCACAAACAGCCGGGCCAGCGCTACACGGCGCTTCTGACCGGCCGAGAGACTGTACACCGGCACATCTTCGTAACTGTGGAGACCTACACTCTTTAAAGCCTGGTCAATACGCTCATCCAGCCCAGCCAGTTTTGGGGAAACCCCCTTTAATTGCAGAATCCAGCGCAGATTTTCCCGCGGTGACAACGAAAATTTGACGCCCGTGAGGTGTCCGAAATACAAGGTATCGCTGCGAAACCGGCTATCCACCTGGTGGCGGGCTTCTCCCTGCCAGCGGATGTCCCCTTCATAATCATCGGAGAGACCACAGAGAATGCGCAACAGGGTGGTTTTGCCACTGCCATTGGGGCCTTCAATCTGCATTACCTCCCCCGGATGGAGAGTAAAATCCAGGTCGCGGATCAGGACCCGGTCATCCCGCTCACAAAACAGTTTCACCGTCTGCAAAAGTGCTGTGGTCACAAAGTCAGCCTAATTATTCTTGGTTGGTCGTTCAACGCGGCCCATTATAACCAAACTTTGTACCGCTTGCCGTCCTGTATTTCATCCCCTACCATGAGCTCCCGTTTTCCGATCCCTGTGCCCGCCTCCATGGACATTGATGCCCTTCACCTAATCCTGCTGATCGTGTCCGGCATCGCCGCCGGCTTCGTCAACACCATTGCCGGCGGGGGTTCCATCTTCACCCTGCCCGCCCTGATTTTGCTGGGAATGCCGGCGGATGTAGCCAATGGCACCAACCGGGTGGGGGTCCTGATGCAGTCACTGGCCGCTGTGCGGGGATTTGACCGCCATAACAAGTTGGATCGTGAATCGGTTTTGCCCATTGTGCTGCCCACCATTGTGGGTTCCCTGGTGGGCTCCTCGGTGGCTTCGGTGATTCCCGCCGAGGTGCTGAAGCCCATCTTGCTGGGCACCATGATGGCGATGACACTGTTGATCGTCTTGAAACCCAGCACTATTCCAGTGACCGATGAGCCCATCTATAACCTGCAGCAACGTCCCTCAGCGGTAGCATGGCTGTTTTTGGCAGGGCTCTACGGCGGTTTTGTGCAAGCGGGCGTGGGATTCATTCTACTCACCGCACTGGCAGGCGTGCTGCGCTATGATCTGTTGCGGGCCAATGCCCTGAAGATGATGTGCACCCTGGTGTTCAGCATCGTAGCCCTGGGCGTGTTTATCTATCAGGATCAGGTAATGTGGATACCCGGCTTGATTGTGGGCCTGGGCTCCATCGTGGGCGTACAGCTGAGTGTTAAATTCGCCATCTCGGCCCAGCAGAAAACCCTGAAATGGATTCTGTTGGGCATGGCCATGCTGGTGTGTGCGGCAGCACTGCTAAAATGATATCCGAACCCCGGAACCCATCCGAACTATACTGAATTCATGAACAGCATCTTGGTGATTAGCTCATGATTGACTTGCCCGGAACCCCGGGAGCCGGGAACAGCGCAAGCGCGCCGGGAACCAAGTCTGTTGCGGAGATCAAGTCTGCCGCTGGACTGGCACGCCATCAGGTAAGCCAGGCCATTCAGGCTGTGGTACTGGAAGCCAAGCTCACCCAGGAAGCCGGCTCAACCAGTAAAGCAGTCTACGAAATCCTGTTACGGGCTAGTGCAGCACCGGGTACAGCGCCGCCGTTGACAGCCAGTGGCGACGGCACTGCCCCGCCGACCAACCAGCCAACGGCTAACCCGTTAACCCAGATCACAACCCAAGCCATTAATGCACTGCGCCTGGGACAAACCCTGCTGATTAAAACCAACGGTGAAATATCCCTGCCCCCGGGTACTCAACTGCTGGCCTCGGTGTCCACCAATAAGGGAGTGGTCATTAACCGGGTTCTGCCAGCGCAATTGGCGGCCACACTGAATCAGGCGTTGCGGGAACTGGTTCCCCAGCAACAGAGCATGAGCCCGTTATTCCAGACTCTGGAACAACTGGTGAACAGCTCCGCTTCTCCCAAAATAAATAACGCGGTAGTCACACTCACCGCCTCACTCCTGCAATTGCTGCCCAAGCTCGAACAACTTAAAACCGCAGAACAGGTGCGCCAAGCCATCAGCAACAGTGGCCTGTTTCTGGAAAACAAGATTCTGAAATCAATACAGCAACAGCCACCAGGGAACAGCAAACCGGCGGGCAATCAACCGAGCCAGCCTCTCACTGACGGGTTGAAACAGTTATCCTCCCGAATGAAGGAAGCGGTGGGCCTGAAGGAAGCCAGCGGTGCGACCAAGAATGTTGCTGAATCAGTTCAGACGGCAAAGCCGGACCTGGCCAGGCTGGTACAAGGGGACGTCAAACAACTGCTACAACAGTTACAAGGTAAACTGGAACAGCAACAAGTCAGCGCAAGGCCTTCCAATAATGCTACCAATACCGCTACCAACGCCAACGCCATTACCAACGAAGTTCCCAAACCGTTGGGAACAGAATCCAAGCCCACAGGAAGTGATGTCGCCAACAAAGCGGCAGATGGAAAATCGCTACCGGTAAACGCCCTGAAAAATCAGGCAGACAGCACCTACCGTTCGCTTGACAGCACAGCTGATCGCGCGCCGGGCATGCGTAGCACGGACAGCGTTCGCCATGATGCAAGCAACCTTATTCAACGCACAGCGGCTAATAAAGTCCAAGGCTACAACGCCATTCAGAGCAATACGCCGGCAACAGATCCTGGTGCCAGAACGGCCCTGGAAACGTTCATCCTGCCGCCTCTTCCTGGAAACATTCCGCTGCAACCACAGCCGCGCACCAGACACAGCGCTGGCGACATGGCCGATGCCTTGGTCTCCATTCTGCTAAAGCAGGTTAAAGGGGCCATCAGCCGGGTCACGCTGCATCAACTGGCATCCCAACCCCGCAGTCAGGATCCAGGGGCACCCCAACCCTTACTCAGTTTTGAGCTGCCCATTCTGCATCAAGGCCAGGTTCAAATTTTTCAGTTTCTGATCGAAGAAGAGGAAACCCAAAGCGAGCAGAGTGAAAAGCAAATGGGTAAACGCTGGGTGGTGCAAATGGCGTTTGATGTGGAGGGGTTAGGTCCCATGCTCTGCCAGATCAGCATGCTGGGACAGTCGGCCTCGGTTTCATTTTGGGCGGAATGGGAAAACACGCTGGAGCATACTCGCAACCACTTCGATTATCTTCAATCGGTACTGACCGAGATGGGATTGCGGGTGGAAAAGCTGCAGGGGCATCTGGGCATTCCCAAATCGGAACAGGCTATTCTGAAAAATCAATTGGTGGACATACGGACATGAGTGAGCAACCAACTCAGGCAGTGGCCCTGACCTATGACGGTAAAAGCGCTCCCTTTGTAAGTGCATCCGGTGGCAGCGAACTGGCAGAGGAAATCATCCGTATTGCCAAAGAACATGAAGTTCCGATCTACGAGAACCCTCAGCTGGTGGAGATTCTGGCACGCCTGGAAATCGGTGACGAAATCCCGGAGTTGTTGTATCGCACCATCGCCGAGATCATTGCCTTTGTTTACATGCTGAAAGGAAAAACTCCGGAAGGATTTAATCGCAAGCAGGAAACCGCAGCGGCGCGACTGTCTCCTCCCCCCTGATAAATAATCTTTACCCTTAACAAAAACAAGCAAAAAAAAGCGGCTTCCCAACCGGGAAACCGCTTCCTATACGAGCACTCTTGTATTTTAAATGATAGGAAACTACTGAATTACGCTATCAACCTGCACACTGCGCCCGGCCATTTTCAATTCGACCGGGAAATCCGCCGCCATCCACGAATAGAACCCTTCACGGAAGTAATACACATTGCTGTAGCCCCAGTTGGAGGCAAAGTAGCTCGCCATCGCACTACTGACATTCAGCGGACTACTGGTATAAAACACGATAGGGGTGGAGCGATCGAGTTCTTTGGAAATATACAGCACCGCAAACTCGCTGGCGTTGAAATCCAGGTTTACTGATCCCTGAATATGTCCCAGGCTCCAGGACTGCGCATCACGAACATCGATGAACACCGCGCCGTCGTCAAACAACGATTTGGCTTGCTCCAAACCAACCGTTTTCGCTCCGTTTACTGCATCGGGCGCTTCAGCAACCGCCACAACTGAAGCCAACAACAGCGCCAGACAACTCACAACCTTCGCAAAATGCTTCATAACGATTACACCCGAACCGGCTTTGAAAACTCATTTTGAGTATAGGTGTGAGCGCCGGGACGAGTTGGAATATTTGGCTCTAAGAATTGAAAGATCTATTCGCAAGACTTTGAATTTTATAGAACTATTTTTGGAAAAACGTCAGAAAGGAGACACTTCTAAAGGGCTTAGGTGTTTTTGATTTTCTGTTTGTTCACCAGCGCCATTAATTTGGCTTCCGAGCGGGACGGCGCATCTTCCTCCACCACATCCAGATCCCTGCCTTTCAAAACGCGATCCGCCTGGCGACGAAAAAGTTGTTCACTGCTGTTATGGACCAGATCTTCCTGACGGTCCAGAGCCTGGTTCAACCGCTTCTCCGCATTCATCAGACGTTGGCCAATGCCCACTGAACCGGTGTTGAGAAACTCGATCTTGCTCTCCAGGCTTTTCAGGCGGCTTTCCAGCGCCTGCTTCTCCTGCTGCAGATTTTGTTGGCTGTGCTTCATTTTCTGCACCTGCAACAACAGGAACACCATGCCCGTGGTAAGCAATACGGCAATTAATACGCCCAACCAAAACTGATCAATATACATAGCAGCCTCACTAGAATCCCATTGCCATCCCAACGCCACTACTGGTGTTGTCGATCATGCGCTCCAGATCAATGAGTATCAGTAATTCATCGTGTTTGTTGCACACCCCGGTGATGAACTTGGAGGTTTCCTCGTTCCCCACATTCGGTGCTTTCTCAATCTCCGATTCGTTGAGGTAAGTGACTTCGGCTACGCTGTCCACCAACATGCCTATCACCTGTTTATCCACCTCAACAATCACAATGCGGGTGTTGTTATCCACTTCACCAAGGCCAAGGCCGAACCGGGTCCGGGTATCAATCACCGTTACCACATTACCCCGCAGGTTGATGATGCCCAGCACAAAGTACGGTGCTCCCGGAACCGGCGTAATCTCGGTGTAACGCAGCACCTCACGGATCTGCATAACATTCACACCATAGATCTCGTCACCCAAACGAAACGTACCCCATTGCGTCACTTGGTCGTCGGAGGTAGCTTCAGCTCTGGCCATAATCAGGACTCCTGCGTTTTCCCTAGCGTCAAAAACTCATCACACCAGCCCGCACTTAATGATAAATGCAGCTGGCGTGCCAAAAACTCTGTTAAAGGGCTTCCAGTTCAGCCCACTCGTCCTCTGTGAGCAACTTATCCAGCTCCAACAGAATCAAAAGCTCACCATCCTTGTGGCAGACGCCCTGGATATAGCGGGCACTTTCTTCATTGCCCACATTAGGGGAACTGTCGATTTCTGACTGTCGCAGATAAACCACTTCCGCCACGCTATCCACCAGAATGCCGATCACATGGCCGTTGGCCTCGATAATGACAATCCGGGTGTTATCGGTGATTTCGCCCCTGGGCAAACCAAAGCGCAGTCGCGTATCAATGACCGTCACCACGTTGCCACGCAGATTAATGATACCCAACACATGGTAGGAACCACCGGGCACCGGTGCGATATCGGTATAGCGGAGCACTTCCTGCACCTGCATCACGTTGATGCCGTAGGTTTCCCCAGCCAGTTGGAAGGTGACCCATTGAATAATCGGATCGTCGCTGGAACGGGATTGAGCTGTATTTGCCATAGTTATATGCCACTCGATTTTGATGACACTTCGGCCAGTTTAACTGGTTGTTTTATAACTATAGATCAGGGGGGAAAGCGTGCCAGTTTTTGGTATCAGTAGAACTAAAGAGACTGCTCTGCCTGATTTATGATGTCCTGAAAGCCGTCGGTATCCACCAACGAGCACATGTGGTCGAGCACAGTGCCGGCCAACCAGGGCCGCTTGCCCCGCTGGCTGCGCCACTTCACCTGCTCCGGTTCCAACGTGATGGACTTCTCCACCTGGTGACACGCCAACCCCCACGAGTAACCATGAATGGTGATGACGTAAGCCAGGGAATCCCTGGACTCAGGGTTATGGCGCTCAGGCATCACACACAATCCCGTGTCCAATACCTTGATATTGCCGGAATTGGGGGTCTGGAGAATGCCGATAAACCAGTCGTACTGACCGGGTAAAGCATTGAATTTACGGTCGATCTGATGAATAGACCCCAACAGCACCAGGGGCACCGCCAATTTCAGCCCATTGACCGTGAATATCAGGCATTCGAAGCGGGATTGCGCCCACTGCGGACGACCGTTTTCACACCATTGGTTGTTGCGGATGGAGGCCACACCCTCCAGAACCACTTCATCGGCCTCTTCCTGCTCCGCCTCAACCGGCTCAATGGCCGCTGGCTCCGGATCAGTTTTCGCAGGTGCAGTTTTCTTGAGTAGGGTTTTCTCGGGTATGGCTTTCCCGGGCTCATCAGGCCCGGCGGGTTCGACAGCAGATTGATTACCGGGAACAGACTTGCGCTTTTCTTGCGCTATCTGCAGCAACGATTCGGATAACAAGGCCGGCCGGTCAATCAATGCCAGGGGCTTCTCGGATTTCTGCGCGACCCTCTGTTGTGGAGACTTTTGTTGTGGGGTCTTTTGCTCCAATGGTTTCTGTTCCGTAGGCGGACGCAAAACAGAGGATGTCACCGGAACAGAACCGGACACTTTCTTTTTACTCACATCAAAGTGAGCAACGTTATCGGGGACCACCAGACCCAACTCCGGTTGCACGGAAACAGACTGCCCTGCCGCCGGATCCTGGAGCATTTCGTCAAGGTAATCAATTATCTGCTGATCAGTATCGCTGACCGGCAGATCATCTTGCTTCTCGTCTTTCATGTCTGTGCTACTGCGTGCGACATAGGCCAAAGCCGCTTAGGAGGAAATCCGGTGCTGCACCGCCACCTGAGGCTGATGGTTCATTAGATATTTTAGCAGAGAGCTGTACGCCGCCACCCCCCGGCTGCCTGCATCATAGGCATTGGGAGGTTGTCCCGCTTTGCTGGCGTCACGAAAGCGGGTATCTTCCGGAATGGCTGCCGGCCAGATATGGCCGTCATAGGTTTGACGCAGCAGCCGTAAACTGCCTACGGAAGCCTGAGTGCGCCGATCAAACATAGTCGGCACCACCAGATAAGGCAATTCCCGCTTCTGGGATTTCATCACCATTTGCAGAGTACGCATCATCCGCTCCAGACCTTTGATGGCAAGAAACTCGGTCTGTACGGGCAGCAGCAATTGTTGGCAGGCCGCCAATGCATTGATTAACAACACTCCTAGAATAGGAGGTGTATCCATCAACACATAGTCGTAATCATCCCACAGCCAGGCAATGGTTTTGGAAATCACCAATCCCGCGCCGCCCTGGCTCACCGCTTGCCGTTCCAGCATGGCGAGGGAAGTGGATGCCGGCAGAAAATCGAGGCGCTCAAACCCGGTGCTCAGGATCAACTCCCTTGGCAAGTGGGCTGGTACTTCACCTTTATGTTGGAACAACTGATATACCGACCGGGTGAGTTCATCAGGATTATGCTGGAAGTAACTGGTGAGAGAACCATGGGGGTCAAGGTCGATCATCAGGACTCGATGGCCTTTTTCAGCCAACAGACCACCCAGGCCAACCACCGTTGTGGTCTTCCCTACGCCGCCTTTTTGATTCGCTACTGCCCAGACTTTCACGCTATAACCCTATTTCTCTTCTTCGCCCTGCGCAGAAAACAACAGTCCGCCATCCTGCAAACGGATGATTCGCAACGGTACTTCCGCCTCTTCACGCTGTCGCCGATCCTTGCCATCGCTCTTGCCGATACCCATTTTATAGTCCGGTTTACCTGCTTCATCCACGCCGGGGGGTGCCTTGGATTCGGTTTTGGAGATGACCAGGGCAATCCGGCGATTGCGGGATCGACCTTCCTCAGTATTATTATCGGCCACTGGATGATGTTCTCCATAGCCAACCGCGGCTAATTGGGCCGGGTTGATACCCCGCTGTTCAAAATAACGCACGACGCTGGCTGCCCGCGCGGCAGACAGTTCCCAGTTGGAGGGAAATTGGCGGGTTTCGATGGGCACGTTGTCCGTATAACCTTCAACATGAATGGGATTCAACTTGTCTTTCAGAATGTCGCTGACTTTGGCCAGCACAGCTTTTGCCTCCGCAGACAAGGTCGAACTGCCACTGGGATAGAGCACACTGGCCTTGATATTCACTTCAATCCACTCATCATTGCCGCGGATCTCCACTTCGTTACTCTCAATCTGCTGCTGCAATTTAGCCGCCAGCTGTTCGGTTATCTTGGAGAGGTGATCCACTTCGTTATCGCGCATTTCACCCTGTCGTGCAGCACGGTTCTCCACGTCATCGAACAACCCTTCAACGCTGAATTTGAAATCGTCCTTACTGGGGTAGTCTCCAGGAACCGGGAGCTTGATGAGTTGATCATTACTCTTGTAAACGTCCCTGTCCCCTACTGTCAGTGGATCCAGGGTTTTGGGTTGGGCATTGAAGACACTTACCAGCGAATCCGACAGGACTTTGTACTTGCCTTCATTCACGGAAGAAATCGAATACATCACCACAAAAAAGGCGAACAGCAAAGTGATAAAATCCGCGTAGGAGATTACCCAACGTTCATGATTTTCATGTTCCTCTACTCGCCTGCGCCGCATAGACCCTCCGGATTATTTATCCAAATAACCTTCGAGTTTCATTTCGATGGTACGGGGGTTCTCTCCATCGGCGATCGCAATCAAGCCTTCGATAATCATTTCACGTTGACTGCTTTGGGCTTTGATCGTGGACTTGAGCTTGGCGGCTATGGGAAGAAAAATCAGATTGGCTGCGCCCACACCATAGATGGTAGCCACAAATGCGGTGGCGATACCGGCTCCCAGTTTACTGGGATCGGCCAGGTTACCCATTACATGGATCAAACCCATTACCGCACCGATAATACCGATAGTAGGCGAGTAGCCACCCATGGCCTCGAATACCTTGGCCGCATGCAGGTCTTTGTCTTCCTGCGTCAATAACTCCACTTCGAGGATGTTACGGATCGATTCAGGTTCACCGCCGTCCACCAATAACTGCAACCCTTTGCGGGCAAATTTATCGGTTTCGTTGTCGGTGATGGCTTCCAGCCCTAACAAACCTTCCTTGCGGGCCGTCATACTCCAGGTAATTACGTGGTCGATTTTTTCCTTCATATTGACCACGGGAGGAAAAAAAACCCACTTCAGAACCGTAAAGGAATGACGGAAAGTGGGCATAGGGGTTTGCAGCATGGCCGCACCCAAGGTTCCACCCAAAACAATAACCGCGGCCGGACCATTGGCCAAACCGGAGAGATGCCCTCCCTCCATCGCGTTTCCGCCCACAATGGCAACGAGACCGATAATGAGACCAACGAAGCTTAAAATATCCATAGTATCAGCGTAACTCGCCCAGAATAGTTCCCACGTCTTTAATATCGATAACCGCATCGGATAAACCGGCGGTTGCTACTGCCATGGGCATACCATACACGACACAACTTTGTTCGTTCTGAGTCCAGACTGTTGCGCCGTTACGCTTTAGCAACTTGCATCCCTCACGACCGTCACTGCCCATTCCGGTTAGGACCAATGCAAGAACCTTGCCTCTTATTGCGCGCGCAGCCGAGCCAAAAGTAATATCGACGCTGGGCCGATACTGAATTCGATCATCCCCTTCGAGAATGGTCACCGTCTGGCCTTTTCCATCCACCAACATTTGTTTTCCACCCGGTGCAAGCAAGGCCGTACCCGGACGAATGGGATCGTTATCAGCCGCCTCTTTAACATTGATTTTACAAAGGCGGTTCAATCTTTCCGCAAAGGCGGAAGTAAATGTCCCCGGCATATGCTGAACCAGCAATATCGGAAACGGATAATTTGCAGGTAACGCCATCAATATGTTCTGCAGTGCTACCGGCCCACCGGTGGAGGCACCGATCAAAATCATTTTTGGCCGATCGCCCTGCAGCGTCTCCAGTGCATTTCGCCCGGATCGGGTTGCAGGCTTGGTGGACGGCTTTTCCCTGGCTTCAGGCACCGGCGTGGATACTGCTTTCGGAGGCGACGGTTTTGCAACAGGGGAAGGGGAAGGCGCGACAGTAGTTTGCGGCCGAGGTGCAGCAGCGGTTGAGCGGCGCATCATTGCTCCGCGCCGGGAGATAGCCATTACCCTGTCCTGTAACAACTTCGCGCTGTCACCCGGGTCTCCGGACATGGATTCAAAACTTTTTGGCAGGTAATCGAGTGCACCGGCATCCAGTGCATCCAGCGTTACCCGGGCACCTTCGTAGCTGAGGGAGGAAAACATCAGGATAGGGGTTGGCTGCTCAGACATGATCATACGAACTGCCGTAATACCGTCCATCAACGGCATTTCGTAATCCATCGTAATAACGTCAGGCTTGAGCTCTTTTGTTTTTTCCACAGCCACCTTGCCGTTATCCGCAAACCCAACCACTTTCAGGTCAGGATTTTTTTCCAGAATATCTTTAATTCTTCTGCGGAAAAATGCGGAGTCGTCCACGACAAGCACGTTTGTTGGCATTAAACATCTCCGAAACGGCAACGCCGTGCAAGAAAGTGCAATCAGCTGCGCTGCGCGTAGGCTTTAAGCATACTGGGAATATCCAAAATCAAAGCGATGCGGCCATCACCGGTAATCGTTGCACCGGCCATTCCGGGTGTACCATGGAGCATCTTACCCAACGGTTTGATTACCACCTCTTCCTGACCAATCAACTGATCCACAACAAAGCCCACTTTTTGCGTACCCACACTCACAATCACCACATGGGCTTCTTTATCCTTTCCTTCTGTGCCCCGAATCAGCCAACGCTTCAGATGAAATAACGGCAACGCTTTTTCACGAACGACCACCACTTCCTGACCATCCACCACGTTGGTGCAGGACAAATCCAAATGGAAAATTTCGTTCACGTTAACCAGGGGCAAGGCGAAAGCCTGTGTACCCAGCATCACCATCAACGTGGGCATGATAGCCAGCGTCAGCGGTACCTTGATAGCAATCCGGGTGCCCACACCTTTCTCGGAGTGAACATCAATGGTGCCGTTCAGTTGGGTAATCTTGGTTTTCACCACGTCCATGCCCACACCACGGCCGGAAACATCGGATATCTGTTCCTTGGTTGAAAAGCCCGGGTGGAAAATCAGGTTAAAAGCCTCGGTATCGCTTAAACGGTCCGCTGCCTCGGTATCCATCAGCCCTTTCTCTACGGCTTTACGACGCAGCATATCCGGGTCCATACCACCACCATCGTCGGTGATGGACAGTACAATGTGGTCGCCTTCCTGTTCAGCAGCCAGGTACACTTTCCCCATCCGGGGTTTGCCCATTTGCTCGCGGAAATCCGGTGCCTCAATGCCGTGATCTACGCTGTTTCGCACCAAGTGCACCAGTGGGTCCGCCAGCGCTTCAACCAGATTTTTATCCAGGTCTGTTTCCTCACCCTCCAGTTCCAGGGTGATTTCCTTCTTGAGGTTACGCGCCAGATCACGCACCACTCGCGGGAAGCGGCCAAACACTTTCTTGATCGGCTGCATCCGGGTTTTCATAACCGCGGTCTGTAGATCTCCGGTAACCACATCCAGGTTGGCCACAGCTTTTGCCAGATCTTCATCCGCCGTGCGTAATCCCAGGCGCACCAGGCGATTACGAACCAACACCAGCTCACCGACCATGTTCATGATTTCATCGAGGCGCTTGGTGTCCACCCGCACGGTATTCTCGGCTGCTGCAGGAGCATCCTTTACAACAGGCGCAGACTTGGCCGGAGCTTTTTGGGCAGCAGCGGCGTCGGCACCGGGCGTAGCGCTGGCTGCTTTCGCTGCTGCGGCCGGTTTGACAGGTTCAGCTTTGGCGGCAGCAGGCTCAGCACTCTGTTTCGGTGGTGTTTTTTCCGGTGGTGGGGTTGCTGTCCCCGCTTTCTCAGTAGTGGGGCCCTTGCCCTTGCCATGCAACTCATCCAACAGGGACTCAAACTCATCATCGGTAATCAGGTCGTTACCAGCCGGGGCACTCTGTGCCTCTTCTTCTGATGCGGTTTTGGGAATCCCGCCATGCTTACCCTTGCCGTGCAGTTCGTCCAGCAGGGATTCAAATTCGTCGTCAGTGATTTCGTCCTTACCGCCGGCAGCGGCGGGCTCAGATTCGGCACGCTCTTCCGCAGGAACGCCACCAAATTTTCCTTTACCGTGGAGCTGGTCCAATAACGCTTCAAATTCGTCTTCGGTGATTTCATCCGAGCTGCCCGAGGCGGCCGACACTTCTTCATCATCACCAAACAGATCGATGCCGTCATTGTTGCTCACCGCCGGGGCGGCTGGAGCGGGTTGTTCTGCTTTGGAATCATCCAAAGCATCCAGAAACTGTTCAAACTCCTCGTCAGTGATATCACCTTTCACAGCAGGTTCCGGCGTATCCACTACGGGCTCCGCTGGCGCAGCGGACGTGGCTTTGGGTGAATCGCCCTCCAGAATGGCATGCAATGCCGCCATCAGGGCAGGGTCGGCTGGATCGGGATACTCCCGGCCGTGGACCTGTGCGAACATGGAATTTACCGCGTCCAATGCCTGCAGAACCACATCCATCAGATCGGCATTGATCGAGAGCTTGCCGTTACGCAATAGGTCAAAGATGTTCTCTGCTGCATGACAGAGATCCACCAGCGTATCCAGTTGCAGGAATCCGGCACCGCCTTTCACGGTATGAAATCCACGGAAAATGGCATTCAAAAGATCGGCATCATCCGGTCGGTTTTCCAGATCGACCAGCTGCTCAGACAGCACTTCCAGTATTTCGCCAGCTTCTACCAGAAAGTCCTGTAATATCTCTTCGTCGCCATCGAAGCTCATGCCCTTACTCCTTTAAAACCCAAGGCTGGACAACAGGGCATCGACATCGTCCTGGTTGGAAACGACGTCTTCCCGTGTCTCGGGGTTTATGATTGGCCCTTCCGGGCCGATTGTTTCTTCTTCGCTTTGTTCTTTTTTCTGCTGAAACTCGTGCTTAACACCCGTGAGCTGATCAATTGTGCCCGCCATGGAGACGAGATTAACCAGATTGTCTTCAACTTCTTTCACCAACTGGATTACCCGCTTGATCACCTGGCCAGTCAGGTCCTGATAATCCTGGGCCAACATAATGCTGGAAAGATTGGAATCAATACGGGAAGACTCATCCACTGCAGTGCACAGGAACCCGTCAATTTTTTTAGTCAACTGGCGAAACTCATCCGCTGTCATCTCCCTTCGCATCAAGCGGTCCCATTCCGATTTCAGATCCTGGGCTGTTTCTCTGAGATGAGCGGATACAGGCATGGTGTGTTCCACCATATCCATGGTTTTGTTGGCGGCGCTTTCCGTTTTTTCGATAACGTAATTCAACCGTTCAGACGCATCCTGCATACGGGACATTTCTTCCCGCATTTCATTGTTCGACGTATCAATTGCAAAGTTTTTAATGGATTCATGCAGGCTGCGGGTGAGTTTTCCAACCTCCTGGAACAACATCTGGTCCCGTTCTTTGTGCAGGGAGGAGATGGTGCGCATTGCTTCTTTTGCATCCCCACTTTCCAACTGTTCTACCAGGGTCTTGGCGTATTCCACCAAACTGTCCTGATGGGCTTGCTCCGTCATGCTCATCTCACATCTGCCTCTGAAAGCGACTGGTGCTAGGCATCCACTCGCTCGAATATTTTTTCGATCTTCTCTTTTAATGCCTGGGCGGTGAACGGTTTCACAACATAACCATTCACGCCAGCCTGCGCCGCTTCAATGATCTGTTCGCGCTTGGCTTCGGCAGTGACCATCAGCACCGGCAGGCTCTGCAGCTTTTCATCAGCACGTACGGCTTTCAAAAGATCGATACCCGTCATTCCGGGCATATTCCAATCCGTAATAAGAAAGTCAAAATCGGACGATTTCAGTAATGGCAGTGCAGAGCTTCCATCATCGGCTTCCTGGGTATTGGTAAAGCCCAAATCCCGCAGCAGGTTCTTGATAATTCGTCTCATCGTGGAAAAATCATCAACAATGAGAATTTTCATGTTCTTGTCCAAGGTTGCCTCCAATGAACCAAGTTCACTACAACTACGCAAACAACTGATATTACTGGCTGTTGTTTCCCGACCCATGGCCGCAATACCAAGTACCCGAGCTTTCAACAGACCCTTTTGGTTAAGTCTAGTAGCTGTTTTGCTCTGAGCCAGTTTTTGTATGATCCTGTTTTCGCATAGGAATCACAGCCACTCTTGCAGGCGGGAGCGCAAACGTTGAGCAGCTTGACTGTGAATTTGGCTGACGCGGGATTCACTGACTCCCAAAACCTGTCCAATTTCTTTGAGGTTGAGTTCTTCATCGTAATAGAGGGAAAGCACCAGCTGTTCCCGCTCGGGGAGTTGTTCAATCGCACGGGCCAGGTGGGTACGAAAAACCCCGCTTTGTAGGTTATCCAGCGGGTTCTCCGCTTCTTCCTGCTGCAGGCCGACAGCGATATTTTCTTCGGTGGTTTCCAACTCATTCAGGCTGAAAAGGCGGGTTGCCATGCTGTCCTGCGACATGACATGGTATTCTTCCAGAGAAACGCCCAGGCGTTCGGCAATGTCCCGATCCCGGGCATCTTTCCCTGTTTCGTGTTCAATCTCACGGATAACTTCTTGAATTCGCCGGGCATTGCGATGCACCGAACGGGGCGCCCATTCGCCTTTACGGAGCTCATCCACCATGGCACCGCGGATGCGGATACCGGCGTAGGTTTCAAAGCTGGCGCCTTTGCTGTTATCAAAGCGCTTCAAGGCATCCAGTAATCCGAGCATGCCGGCCTGGTAAAGATCTTCCACCGACACACCGGCAGGCATACGGGCAATGAGATGATGAGCAATACGCTTCACCAGCGGGGTATGCTGCTCCACCAAAACATCTAACTGTGGCGCCGATTCATCGTTGTACATAGCGTGTCGCTTCATGCCCAGCACGGGATTAGTCTGTTGACCTAACGGGCAACCGCTCCTTGTACCAGCCGATCCACGAAAAACTCCAGGTGTCCCCTGGGTGTTGAGGGTAACGGCCAGCTGTCCACTTTATTCGCCAGGGTACGGAAGGCCAGAGCCGCTTTACTGCGGGGATAGGCCTCTACCACCGGCTTCTGTCGCATGACTGCCTTGCGCAGGTAGTCATCAAAAGGAATGCAGCCGGAGAACTGTAGCGCCACATCCAGAAATCGATCGGTGACCTTGGTCAGCTTGGCATAGATTTCCCGCCCTTCCTGCTGCGTACGAACCATATTGGCCACCACATTAAATCGATACATGCCGTGTTTCTGGTTCAGGATTTTCATCATGGCATAGGCATCGGTGATGGAAGTCGGTTCATTGGTCACCACAAACAAACTTTCCTGAGCCGCTGTCACAAAGCTCATCACCATCTCGGAAATACCCGCTGCGGTATCGATAATGAGTACATCCACATCATCGCTCAGCTCGCTGAAGGCATGGATCAACCCCGCGTGTTCCCGCGGCCCCATGCTCACCAGCTCCTGGGTGCCGGAAGACGCCGGCACGATTTTTATACCCCCCGGTCCTTCCACCAGAATATCTTTGATGCCACATTCGCCTTTCAATACATGGGACAGGTTTTCCCGGGAACTGATGCCCAACAGGATATCCAGGTTTGCCAACCCCAGGTCAGCGTCCAGGATCACCACCCGGCGCCCCATTTCCGCAAGACACACCCCCAAATTGATGGAGACGTTACTTTTTCCTACTCCGCCTTTACCACCGGTGACGGCGATTACCTGTACGGGATGATTGCTCATAAACGTATTTCTATACACCTGCTGTGTCTTCTTTATCCGTAGGCCAGATCCGATTCCGTTCCCGACATGGCATCGTTATACATATCCACGACCAGATCCTCATCCATGCGATATTCCTTCGCTAAGGCGATGGCATGGTTGATCAGGCGGGTGGCATTCGGTCGGGCGATGTCGTCCGGAATGTTCTGACCATCCGTGATATAGGCAATTGGTAGCTGCGACTCGATCGCAACACTTAAAGCCTCGCCCAAACTGGCCGATTCGTCCAGTTTTGTGAGGATACAACCCTCAAGATTCAGATGTTTATATTCATTGATGGCCCGATCCAGGATGCGTCGCTGACTGGTCGAGGACAGCACCAGCCAGCGCTGGACATTACCCCCCATGCTTTCAATCATCGCCATCTGTTCCTGATGTACCTGATCTTTATGGCTTAATCCCGCAGTATCCACCAGTACCAGCTTCTTGCGGGACAGGGAACGCAGGGTGTGATCCAGGCTCGCCTGGTCAGTAACCACCCGCACCGGAACTTTCAGAATCCGACCCAGGGTACTGAGCTGCTCATGGCCGGCAATCCGGTAGCTGTCCGTGGTCACCAGCGCCAAATTTTCGGCGCCGTGTTCCAGCACAAAGCGGGTGGCGATTTTCGCAATGGTGGTGGTCTTACCTACTCCGGCCGGGCCGACGAAGGCAAATACTCCGCCGTGGGCAACAACGTCGTCGGGCAGCAGCGGCAGATCCCCGCTCAGTTCCAATAAAGCTTCCCGCCAGGCCTGCTTGATCTCGGTGTCCGGTTTCAGGTTCCGAATCAGCTTTCGGCACAGGGCGGGGGACAACCCCAAGCGTGACAATTTTTTGAAAACGGACGCCTGCAGTGGATGACGATGGGAAAAACTGCCCCAGGACACGTTAGCCATCTGCACGTTGAGCATCTGACGCAACTGGTTCAGTTCGCCACGCATGGCTGCCAGTTCCGTATTGTTTTGAGGCGCACTTTGTGGCGTGCCTTGAGTGCTCTGGGCAGGTCCTGATTGAACGGGGGCTGTACGGGCTGCAATAGCCTGCTCTGCCCGGCTTATGGGTTGCTCCTGCGTTGCCTGAGCTCGACCCTGTTGACTCAACTGCACCTGTAAATCCCCGTCGTCATTGTCGTTAAGCTGTTGCAGCCACAGATCATTGAATTTTTGATTGGCCTGCTCCCGACGTTGCAGTGCCTCGATCAACTGTGCTTTATCTTCTGCGCTGGCATTTAGTGCCGCGCGCTGATCCAGTAAACGGGCTGGATCACCCTGCGCTGGTGAGCGCGCAGAATCCGCCATAAAATCCGGAATGTGATTCTCCCGCCGTTCGCGGGCTTTGTGCTGTTCAACAAACTCGTCATAATCAGCCGCCGCCACAATCTCAATTCCCTCCGCCACTTTACGGTTGGAAAGGATAACGGCTTCTGCTCCCAGTTCCTCACGAACCAACTTCAAAGCCTGGCGCATATCGGCTGCAATGAATTTTCTTGTGTTCATGATTGTCTATCCTCGCTGCTTCAACGGCTGTTATCGGTTATTGGCCCACAGAAGCGGTAATGGTGATCTGTTTGTTGTCCGGTATCTCGTTATACGAGAGCACATTCAAGCCCTGTACGCTGAAGCGAAGGAACCGTGACAGCATGGGTCGAATCCCGGCCGATACCAGCAGCACGGCTGGGTTACCTGCCAACTCCTGCTTCTGCACCGCTTCCGATACAGAGCGCTGAAGTTTTTCTGCCAAACTCGGTTCGATGACGGCATCGCTGGCGGTACCGCCAGAATTCAGAGCTTGTTGTACTGCTTGTAGCAACAACTGTTCCAATTCGGGCTGCAGGGTTATGACAGGTAGCTCACGCCCCACGCCATATATGGTCTGGACGATCATGCGGGACAGCGCCACCCGCGCCGCCGATGTCAGAGCGTCAGCGTCTTGACTCTTGGGTGCGATCTCCGCCAACGCTTCGGCAATGGTTCGAATATCGCGAATGGGTACGTCTTCCTGCAGCAGGTTCTGCAGCACTTTATGCAACTTGCTCAACGGCAGTGGATTCGGCACCAGGTTTTCAACCAGTTTGGGCGACGCTTTCTGCAGGTTTTCCAGCAGCTTTTGTACTTCCTCAAAGCCCAACAATTCATGGGAATGGCGCAGCATGACTTGGTTGATATGAGTCGCCACCACGGTACTGGCGTCCACCACCGTATAACCCATGGTTTGCGCCTGATCACGCTGGGAAGGCTCAATCCAGACTGCATCCAGGCCGAATGCGGGATCTTTGCACTCAATACCGTTGATGCTGCCGAACACCTGTCCCGGGTTAATCGCCAGTTCGCGGTCGGCGTGAATCTCAGCTTCATCGATGGCCACACCCATCAACGTTATGCGGTAGGCATTGGGCAGCAAATCCAGGTTGTCGCGAATGTGTACCGAGGGCATCAGGAAGCCAAGTTCCTGGGAAAGCTTCTTACGTACCCCTTTGATACGACCCAGCAGCTGTCCACCCTGGGACTTGTCCACCAGTGGAATCAACCGGTAACCCACTTCCAGGCCAATGGAATCAACCGGCTGCACATCATCCCAACCAAGTTCTTTGAATTCGCTTTCGCGTTGCGCTGCGATCTCTTCCATTTTCTTGGCATCTTTTTCTTCTTCCTGCGCCTGACCACCCTCCGCCTGCCGACGATAGTAGATCCAGTAGGCGCCACCGGCACACAGAGTCGCCAAGCCAAGAAACGCAAAATGCGGCATACCGGGAATCACACCCATGATGCCCAGAATGACGGCAGAAATCGCAAGGGCCTGGGGTGATCCAAACATCTGCATCATCACCTGATCACCCAGATCCTGGGAACTGTTGACCCGGGTAACGATAATGGCAGCCGCTGTGGACAACAAGAGCGAGGGAATCTGAGCCACCAGACCATCACCGATGGTCAGCAAGGCGTAGACTTTTAATGCTTCACCAAAGCCAAGATTGTACTGGGCCATACCGATGGCCAGTCCGCCAATGATGTTGATCAACAGAATCAGAATACCGGCAATGGCATCACCGCGAACAAATTTGCTGGCACCATCCATAGCACCATAGAAGTCTGCTTCCTGAGACACTTCCGCCCGGCGTTGCTTGGCTTCTTCCTGGTCGATAATCCCTGCGTTCAAATCCGCATCGATGGACATCTGCTTACCAGGCATAGCATCCAGGGTAAAACGCGCACTGACTTCCGAGATACGACCAGCACCTTTGGTGACCACCACAAAGTTGATGATCACCAGGATCAGGAACACCACCAAACCCACAGCGTAGTTCCCGCCAATCACCACCTCACCAAAGGACTGGATAACCTTACCGGCGGCGTCCCCGCCTTCATGACCCCGCAACAGAACCACCCGGGTAGAGGCGACGTTCAACGCCAGTCGTAACAAGGTTGCAATCAACAGCACCGTCGGAAAAATGGCGAACTCTAATGGACGCATGGTGTACACAGACACCAGCAGCACCACCAGGGCCAGCGCAATATTGAACGTGAAAAGTACGTCCAGCAGGATGGACGGCATGGGCAAAGTCATCATTGCCATGATGATCAGCAGGAATATGGGAGCGCCCCAGTTCCCCTGCTTCAGTATGTTTCCGGTTTGAGTTGCAACTGCCGCCATAACACCCTTGTCCTGCCATAACAAAAAATTGACACTTTGATTGTGTCTCAAGGGTATACCGCAAAGATCATGCCCGAACGGGCAAACAGATGATTTTAAATGTTATTCATCTTTTCTCAGGTCTTCAGGAACCGGGAAATCCGGCACCGTGCCAGGATTAGGGCCTTTGCCCTTCTGGAACTGCTGTAACTGGAATACGTAAGCCAATACCTGGGCCACGGCAAGGAACAAACCCTGCGGAATCTCCCTCTCCAACTCCGTATGGTAATAAATGGAACGGGCCAAAGGCGGAGAATTCAAAATCATCACATCATTGGCCAACGCCACTTTCTTGATCTGCATGGCAATGTGATCCGCCCCTTTCGCTACCAATATCGGCGCCAGCATCTTGTCCGGATCATACTTTAACGCCACGGCATAGTGTGTGGGGTTGGTAATGACCACATCCGCATCCGGCACAGCTGACATCATACGACTCTGGGCTATTTCACGCTGCTTGGAACGCAGCTTGCTCTTAACTTCCGGCTTACCTTCCGTATCCTTATATTCGTCCTTCACTTCCTGCTTGGTCATCTTCAGCTGCTTGTTGTGCTGATAGAGCTGGAACGGCACATCAATCGCCGCCACCACCAGCAGCGTGCAGGACAATATGAATAAGGCCCAGGCAACGATGGAAATCCCCTCTGCCATGGCTTCATGGGGTGGCAAAAAACCCAACTCCATAAAACGATTGCGATTATGATCCAGAATCAGAATCGCAACCGTCGACACCAAGCCAAATTTGGATACCGCTTTCAGAATCTCCATCAGGGACTGCGTGGAAAACATCTTCTTCAGTCCGGTGAGAGGATTCAGTTTACTCAGTTTGGGTGCCAGGGCTTTGGTGGAAAAATTCAGGCCGCCTACCAACGGAGGAATCATCACCGCCGCCAGCACGACTGCAATATAAAACGGGATTAATGCAGTAAACGCAGTTTTGGCAGAAACGATCAGAGAATCCACCATCACATCCGGTGACATCAACACGTCTCGTTCAAGCTCGTAATTCAACTCAAACACCGACTGGGCTGCGTCAAACAGAAGCCCCCCGGACATCAGCAAACCAGCGGCTCCGAATATCATTACAGCAACCCCACCCAATTCACGGGAACGGGGTATCTGGCCCTTCTCCCTGGCCTCCTGAATTTTTTTCTGGGTGGGTTCTTCCGAGCGTTCTTGCCCGTCGTCGTTCTCGGCCATCTATTTCACCATCTGCCGCAGAAACTCAAAAGACTCTTCGCTTAAATGCTCGTATTGAGGCAGAATGTTCGACAATGTCAGCCAGATAATGATCAAACCCATCACCATGGTGAAGGGAAAACCTACTGCAATGATGTTCATCTGTGGAGCCACTCGGCTGATCACACCAAAGGACACATTTACCACCAAAAGTGCAATAATGGAAGGCAACGCCACCAGCACCGACCCCGTGAACATCCAGCTTCCCAAACGCACCACTTCCAGATAGTTGTCCAGCACAATTCCGATGGTGCCAACCGGTAGCTGTTCAAAACTGGTGCCGATCAAATACATCACCGCAAGGTGCCCGTTTAACGCAAAGAATAGCAAGTTAACCGTCATCAAGTAGAGTTGGCTGATGGAGGCCACACTCACACCGTTCACCGGATCCACCATCAGGGCAAACCCCAAGCCGTTCTGCATCGCAACAATCTGGCCGCCGATTACAAAAATCTGAAACAGCAGCTGCACCACGAACCCCATCAATACTCCGATCATGATCTGTTGCAGAATGATGAGGAATGACTCCACCGAAAGCAGTTCGATCATCGGCACCGGGCCAATCATGGGCGCCACCACCAGTGTCACGCCTACCGCCAATCCCAGGCGAATACGGGTGGGCACCAGCTGGGTACTGAGAATGGGCATCACCATAAAGAACGCCGCAATCCGACAGAAGGGCCAGGCATATTGGCCGATCCATTGGTACAGCTGGTCTATGGCAATTTCAAACATGAATCACCCCAGCAATGTGGGCATTTCCACGAGGATTTTCATGGCAAAGTCATGGACCAAATTGCCTAGCCAAGGTCCCATCACTATTAGCGTTGCCAGAGTAATCAACAGGCGGGGCAAGAAACTCAAGGTTTGTTCATTGATTTGAGTGGCAGCCTGGAACACGGAGACCACCAACCCCACCACCAGACTGGGAATGATAATCACCGACACCATGACCATTGCTATGTAGAGGCCCTCACGCATGAGGTCTGATACCACTTCCGGTGACATAACCGCCTCCTCAGAGTCCGAAACTGCCTGCCAGTGTGCCCACCACCATGGCCCAACCATCAATGAACACAAACAGCATAATCTTGAATGGCAATGACACAATCATGGGGGACAACATCATCATACCCAGGGCCATCAATACACTGGCCACCACCAGATCAATAATCAGGAAGGGAATGAAAAGTAAAAAACCGATTTGAAAGGCTGTTTTCAACTCACTGGTGACAAACGCGGGAATCACAATGGTCAGTGGCACTTCTTCCAATGAACTGAATTTTTGATCTTCTCCTGCTAATTCTACGAACAGGTTCAGATCCGCTTCCCGGGTCTGGGCCAACATAAACTGACGCATGGGAACGCTGGCGGTTTCCAGTGCTTCCAAAGCACCCATTTGTTCATTCATATAAGGTTGAATAGCTTGTGCGTGTATCTGCTTAAATACCGGTGCCATCACAAACACCGTCAGGAACAATGCCAAGCCAATTAGAATTTGGTTGGAGGGGGTCTGCTGTAAACCAATGGCCTGCCGCAGAATACCAAAAACAACGATGATCCTAGTGAATGCGGTCATCATCATGATGATGGCAGGAATAAACGACAGCATGGTCATCAGGATGACCACTTGCAGCGTTACAGAATAGCTTTGGGAACCATCGTCGTTGCTGGTGACACTAAGCGCTGGCAATGAAAAAGGATCAGCCGCCCAGCTTGGGGAAGACCACAACAAGAGAGGAAACACCAGCATCAGAATCCGGATGCAAAACCTATTCATTTCCTGACACCCCAGCCTTTAACAGCTTACTCATCCGTTCAGAAAAATCCGTTTTTGGGACATTGGTTTCCGTCTCCTTAGGCGGTGTTGCAGTAATGGCTGGATCTCTGGCTTTACCAAATTCCTTCAATCGGCTTATTTGGTGAGGAGTCACCCCCAACAGCAGCTTTTCACCCTCCACCTCCACCAGGATTATTTTTTCTTTCTGGCCCACGCTCATGGCACTGATCATACGCATGTTGCTGCTGCCACCGGGCGTACCGATATTGAAACGCTTACTGATCCAAGCCAGTAGAAAGATGATTCCAAGCACCGCTGCAAGCCCTACAACCATGCTGCCGACACCATTACTGCTATTGGCTTCACCGCGGCTCTCCAGCTCGTCTTTGAGACGAAATACAGGTTGCTCAGGGCCTTGCTCGGCCTCGGCTACAGCAGTCATTACAGAATTGGGAGCAATGTCCGCCGCAGACTCTGAAACATCCGCCAGACAGGACGCCGAAGCTAGCCACAAAAAAATGATCGGAATGAATCGTTTCATGTAGGAGTTAGCCCAGTTTTTTGATGCGCTCAGTGGGACTGATGACATCCGTGAGGCGAATACCGAATTTCTCATTCACCACCACCACCTCACCATGGGCGATCAGGGTTCCATTCACCAGGACATCCAATGGCTCGCCCGCCAGCCGATCCAGCTCGATGACCGAGCCCTGATTCAGCTGCAACAGGTTTCGAATACTGATATTGGTACTGCCCACTTCCATGGAGAGCGTAACCGGGATATCCAGTATCACGTCCATATTGGGACTGTTTTCCGGGGAAAACGGTACTGCACGGTCGCTTAATGATTCCAGAGGGGCCGCCTGTACGTCCTCTTCCGGCGCGTCCTGTTCCGCTAACGCAGCGGCCCACTCATCGGCCAGAGCATCATCATCAACGGGTTTATCTTCATCTGTCATTGCAATTACTCCAAATGTCAGGCTTTGGCCTGCTCATCCTCGTCATTCAAAATCTGTTTGCGCATCCAACTCAACCTGGACTCTTTACCACTTTCGGAATCCTTTCGTTCCACCTTGCTCATGACCTGTAGCGCCAGGTTGCCATTAGCTTCGCCCAGCTTGCCGCGAAAGGCCGGGATACCATTGGCCAACATCAAAACGCTGTCGGGCATTTCAATGGGAATAATGTCCCCGGCTTTAAGCTTGGCCAGTTCCGTTAAACGCATTTTCTTCTGACAAAGCTTTCCTTTAAGCTCAACTCTGGCGCCCATAATTTCATCGCGGAGGGATTTCATCCAACGCTCATCCTGGTCGCCGATATCGCTTTGCACCCCTGCGTCCAGCACTTCCCGCAACGGTTCAATCATGGAGTACGGCAGGGTCAGATGCATTTCTCCGCCACCACCATCCAGCTCCACGTGAAAGGAATTCACCACCACGACTTCACTGGGGCTGACAATATTGGCCAGTGAGGGATTCACTTCAGCGCTGAGAAATTCGAATTTAACTGGAAGCACTGCTTTCCAGGCTTCCTGCATATCTACAAAAGCCTGCTCCAACACCATCTGCACCACCCGATTTTCTGTTGGAGTGAATTCGCGGCCTTCAATCTTCACATGACGGCCATCACCACCAAAGAAGTTATCCACCAACTTAAACACCAACTTGGCATCCAGGATGAACAACGCCGTACCTTTGAGCGGCTTGATGCGAATCATATTTAACGAGGTGGGCACGTAAAGACTGTGAACATACTCACCGAACTTAATTACCTGAACGCCGCCCACTGATACGTCGGCAGTGCGACGCAACAGGTTAAACATACTGATGCGGGTATAGCGGGCAAAGCGTTCATTGATCATTTCCAGCGTGGGCATGCGCCCACGCACGATCCGGTCCTGAGTACTCAGGTCGTAGGACTGAATCCCATCTTCCGGCTCATCACCGCCGGTTTCAATGTCGCCATCGTCTACGCCGTGTAGCAGCGCATCGATTTCGTCCTGTGATAGTAGATCCTGTACAGCCATAACTATTGCATCACAAAGTTAGTAAACAACACCTGCTCAATCACAGGACCACCATTGCCCGCCATCAAACCAGCCTCCTCGCCTTCAGCAACCGGCGCTGAAGCACCACCACTTTCTTCCAGCAAGATCTTCTGGATTTCTTCCAGCATGGTTTGACGCAGGGCTTCTTTGCCTTCAGTGGTACGCAGGGTTTCAAAATCCTGGGCTCCCAGGATCATCACCAAATTGTTGCGCACCAGCGGCATATGGGTGTTGATCAGATCAATCGCAGCAGCATCCCGGGTCATCACGGTGAGACTGATCTGCACGTAGCGTTGCCGCCCTTTCCATTGATAATTCACAACGAACGGTGGTTTGAAATCAAAATAAATAGCCGGCTTCTGAGTCGGTTCTAACGCTTCCTCCGGCACCGAATCATCACCACCGGACAACATGAAGAATGCAGCCACACCGCCGCCAATCAGCAGCACCACCAGTACCGCGATAATGATGAGTAACATCTTCGACTTGGGTTTTTCCTGCTCTTCACCGTTTTTGTCGTCGTCGTCCGCCATAAAAACACCTTCCGGATTTCCATTACCATGAACAAAAGCAAGGCCTGTACCAAAACCATTTATCTAATAATTTCAGATAGTTAACTCGCCTCAGGCAAGCAACCTGAAAGCAACGTCAAAAATTCGGCCTACTCAGGGAAGTTTAGACAAGATTCCCAGACCTGCCCGTCAAAATACCGCCAAGTGCTGGAAATGGTTGAAAAAAACAAAAGAAAGCGCGTTACCTCGCAAGGTACGCGCAGTTTGGATTAGAAAATAAAGACAGGTTGGTGCGGAATATTTGAGTTGATCAGGCGTAGTAGTCCACGAGCCCAACGGCCACAGCGCCGTCCGTATTTGAGGTCGATGCCTCTTCAACGGATGAACCCCCATCTGCAACCGGACCGCTCTGCCGTTGGTTTTGACTCCGCTGTTCATGAGATTCCCGGGCATCCTGGTCCCGAACATCCACATCACCCAATGCCACACCATTCTGCTCCATCATCTCGCGCAACCTGGGTATGGCCTGTTCCAAAGCATCGCGGGTGGGTGCTACCTGACTAGTAAACACCACATGGGCCTGATCATGTTTCACGGAAACCTTCACATCGATCGACCCCATTTCCTGTGGATTCAACTGAATCTTGGCGCTGTTCAGTTTGGTACTCACCATCATCACCAGCCGTTGAGCCATTTCACTGCCCCATTCCCGGCTCTGCATCGGTGACTGCATGGTGGCAATGGGAGGTTTGGCCCCGGCCACTGCTCGCCCCACCTGTTCCAGACTTCGCTGAAATGGAGTGGCCTTTACGCTATCCACTTGCTCTGCCGCCTTGGAGACGGGTTGCGAATTGTTAGAAGACCCCACTTTATCCAACGCCTTGGCCAATGCCGCCAAGCGCTCCTGAACTGGGGTGGGAGCCACCTCGCCGGGAGCAGGCTTTTGCGTAAACCGGTCTGCCAGCAAACCCAGCTCGGATTTCTTCTCCGCTTTCGGCTCAAATACCGGCATATCCTGAGATTCATCGGACGCCTGCGTCATCACAGACGATCCGTCGGCAGCCGATTTAGGGGAAGCACTTTGTTGCTGTTTTGCTGCCTGGAGCGTTGCGGCCATTGAGGCGGCGCCATCCCGAGACAATTTGGCATCGTCAGCGGGGCCCGGCTTCGCCGGTTCATTTTGCCCTCCGGACGCTTCCGGGTTGAGGACTACCTGAACCTCAGGGTCACTAGCCTCAAGCACGCCTTCCTCGGTCTGCGAAGATTGCTCAGGCTCCTTGCTTTCTGAGGGGGCGACGCCGGCAAGCTCATCGCTTACAGCTTCGTTTTGATCATCTCCGGAAGCGAGGATGTCATCGACTTGCCCGGACTCAACCAGCTCAGCCTTGCCAGCCGGTTGTGAATCTTCTGTTTCACCGTTGCTGACCTCCTCCGGCGCTGACTCCGATGCCGGCTCATCACCGGCTTGCAGATCAGCATCAACGACATCTTCAGGCTCAGACTCAACCGTATCCAGGGTCGGCGCCGCTGATTCCAGCGCCTCAGAATCTACCGGGTCGTTACATTCACAATCGTTTGATTGAGCAGCTTCCAATCTGGATTCAGCCTGCAACTGATCGTCGCTGCGCTCATCCTCCCTAACCTGGTCACCCCGCGCTTGCTCTTCTGCTGCAGCACCGCGGTCCGCTTTCGCATCACGCTGTTGCTCCAGTCTGCGATCTTCAGTTAGACGGTTTTCAGTACGGCGGTCCTCTGCACGAACATCGTGGGCTTCTTGTTCAGCCCGTTGTTGCTGCTCCAGTCGTTTGTCATCCGGCAAGCCTTTGCCGCTCTCCGGCCCCTGTTTTGCCCCGTGGCAACGGGCACTGGTATCAGAGTCTGCCTGAGAAGCCTTCACATCTTGCCTGGACTGCACCTGTGAAGACAAAATCTGATTGAAGGACTGATCACCGCTCCCGACACTAAACAATTGATTTGCTAGGTTTAAACCCTGAATCTTGGCGGTCAGTGTACCGGACTGAATACTATTGGTGGGGTTGTTCTCGGTGCGCATGGACACCCTCCTTCGTTCGCTATGCAAAGAAGGAGAGCAAAGCCTATGCCAGGGGGATCACAGGGGCAGTTAGAGCCCCATGCCATTTAACGTGGTAATGATCTGGGAAATAACCCGAGCTATCAGGGGATGGGCCTCTTCATACTGGATCAGTTGCTTCTCGAACTCCTCCACCAAATCCTCTTCCCAGTGCTCAGCGGAGCCATTCAACATGACTTCCAGCCGAACCGCCAGGTCGGTCAAGGCTTCCTTGTCATCCGTGGACACCTCAGCGGCTCCATTCAGATGAGTCTTTAATTCCGATACCGAATTCTGCAGTTCTTCTTTTGGCATAACGCACCTCAATTGCTGTTTAACCATTATACGTTATTGAATTCAGGAAAAAAGCTGACAGGTATCAGCAAAATGGGGCCGATTCTTTGCCTTCCTTCCGTCTTATATCAAGACAGCTATAAAAAGGAGTATTTATGCCCCCTTCTGCAAGAATTGGTGATTTTCATGTCTGCCCCAAAGTAAACCCAGGCCCGGTGCCCCATGTGGGGGGCCCGGTGGCCATTGGTCAACCCAATGTACTGATTATGGGGATGCCCGCTGCCCGGTTGGGGGATATGGCGATCTGTGTGGGTCCACCGGATTCCATTGCCAAGGGGAGTTCATCGGTTTTGATCGGGAATAAACCCGCGGCCAGGATGGGGGACAGTACCGCCCATGGCGGGGTTGTGGTGATGGGGGCGCCTACGGTTTTGATTGGGGGGTGATGATTGGCGTCTGGCTCAAAATGGGCCAGAGAAACTGGCCCATTTGATGAAGGTTTAAGGCAAACTTTTCATTTTATTGAAGCGTCAAACGCAAGCTAGCTCTAATAACCAAATCTATCTTAAGGCCATCCTTATTTCGATATACTCCATCTACCCAAGAAAGAGCTGAAATATCTGAATCCCGACGCAAGACAAAATCGGCATAGGCATCATTCCGACCAAACGTATCGTAGGCTCTCGATCCATACGTGGTAAGCAACACTGGGGCAAACATATCAAAGTAATATTCAGCATTACTTACTCTGGAAATATCAGCTATCGCCTCATACCAACTCCAGTCTTCATGGTGGGGTTCAATTTCATCCCAAACATACACTTCTCTTACGTCTGAAAGATTCCGGTCATACACAAATCGCCAACCAATGCCATTCTTTACATATTGATTGAAAATTTTATCAGCAAACTGCTTTCTTGATTCCAGGTCTGCAGGGTGAGGCACGCCATCACAAGAAATCTGCTCGCCGTCAAGATAACAATATTCACCGGGGTCGGGCGTTTCCAACGTCGGCACACACACGTCATCCATCACTCGAGCCGAAAGATAATAGGTACCGTCTTTCAAATCCATTACACGCGGTTCGAAATCGCATATTTCTCCGTACATACGCACATAACCATCCACTTCAACAATCAAAAACTGCGCTACTCCTTCAAAATCTCTTGCATCGAACTCATGCGTCACCGTCATGGGCTGCTTACCCAGCTCTTCATAGCCCTGAGCCACCACCACATTGAACTGAGATAAATTCGGTGCAAACTGACACTCCTGATCCTGTATTTCCAGACCAACATCAGCAGGCAAACAGATATCATAATCCAATGCTGACTCCTCCCAGGTCAGGAGCGATTGCCGATAATTCATATCACCCAAAGCCAGCACCAATGCTTCTTCCATCGGGGAGCCACAGTTATCCTGCACCGTTCCGGCGCAACGGGCGCTGTTAATCATGGAAGCCGATATCGCCGCTACTCTGAGCATGCTGTCCTCAGCAAATTCGGCGGCGGAGATGCTGGCTATCAATTCAACCAATTCGGCCGACTTACCTTGTTGAATATATCGAGCCTCATTACGAGAGCCAGAGCCCTCTTTCGGCAACAGAAAAGCGCTTTGTCTCGGGCGATAGGAGGAGGTTACCACCCAGTCTTCAAATGAAGATTCTGAAAGATTCGCAAACTCATAGGCTTGCTTGTCTTGAAAGGTGCGACGGGGCACACCATCAGCGCCGACATTGAATGAAGTATGGCTGCCATCTACATTGACGTAAGTGATCTTCGCTAAATGCAAGTCACCCGCTTCGCCATCCAACTCAAGATACATGTGTTCTGTGGGGACTGATGCGCCCTCTGCCCAGCCCTTGATATGAGCCAGAATACCGGGCTGCATTAACGTGTTATCCCAGGTGACTTCCATTTTGGCTATGGAAGTATCCAATGAGTGGCGCAAATCCTCTATCGCTTCCTGCACTGCTTCGTTGTCGGCGATATGTGCATCGACATCTTCCTTGGATACCAGAGTGCCCTCGGGAGCATATTTGTTAATTAACTCGGAAACCAGATCATCGGTGGCAAACACGCCATCAGCCACCATGAAGTCAAGTACACCCTGAGCTTGCTGTGTGGCATCTGACAACAGGATATTCTCCCCAGGATCCTGATCCAGGCTGATCAGCAAGCGGGAGATGTTGTATCCCGCTTGCAAGCTGGCAGGGCGGCCAAGTGCAGAAAGATCATAGGGCGTTACAACATCAGCACCCTGAACGCAACCCAGCAGAATGTTACCGATATAAAAGCACACCGGATCGCTTCTGTTTGGATTGAACTTAAACTCACCGTTTTCGGTATAGCCAATGAAGCTGCCCTGGGTGTAACGCAAACCTGAAACAGGCGCATCGGTGAAGATGCCAGTATTTTGCTCTTCTGGCGTAGGTTCGGGCTCAACTAAACTGGCAGGTTCAGCTCCGCTTCCTCCACCGCCCCCTCCGCAGGCACTCAATGTTAAGGAGACAAGAAATACAATTCCAAAGCTACAACCTATTTTCATACAAATTCCTTTTTTATTCACACCAAGAGAACATTGCTGCCTTTATTTTTCTGGTGTTATCCTGAACAGGGCAACGATAGTCAGAATAATACAGAACGTTAGCGGGTTGATGATCGTTTAATGGGGAAGGAATAAAATTATCAATTAACGCCTTGTAACCAACCCTATCTGAAGGAAAATCGATACCAACAACAAAGCCACCTAATACAGGCTCTGGGGCTAAGCCTGCTGTCTTCACCCAGGCACACATTGCATCCAAACCGATGAGAGTCTCTTCAGCCTCACCAGGATCACAACCCTCATGATCGAAAATAGGGCTTACGCTCCACCCAGGATCATCAAAGCTTTCAAACGTGAGGGTCTGACTCGCACCTAAAGATTCAAGGCTCACCGAAATCTCCAATCTAACATACCCAGAACCCGCATTGCGGCGTGAGACATTATCCGCAAAAAAGTCCTGAAACCGATAATAATACTCCGATGGAATAACTTGCGACACCGTATAGGAAGCATTCCTGCGCTCACAATCCCCTGAGGCGCCGATAACAAATCCCCAGCCATTTGTTACGGCATCAAACTGAGGTAGAAAATCATCGCTTTCAATAGGAACACAATCGCCGCGATTATCCTGTGGCCATTCGCCATTATCCAATCGGTAGGCATTGGCCAGATTCAGAATATTCTGGGTTTGCGCCACCGTAAACTCAAAGGCATTGCGCTGCCTATCCAGGAATCGCACATACTCCCGATGGATAACAACACTTGAAATAGCCGTAATTAATACCAGCACGTATACCAGCGACAAACCACCTTGTCGATACCCACTGACATCATTCACAGTAAGTAATCGCCCCTACTTCAACGTTACGACCATCACAGAGCGGAACCGTCGGAACAGGCCCACCGATCACAAAAAAATCCCCAGGTCCAGTATTATTTCCATTCGCCACCATTAACTGTAGATTCCATTTAGAAGCATCAGATGGTGTAATTTCTCTGAAATAATACCCCCCTAGCCCCACCGCAGTACCAGGCACACAGAGAGACTGGGGAATCACCATATACGCTGGTGTATCACCACTTCCACAGGATGGCTTATCAATTTCGAACGCAGAGTTACTATTGAGCGTCTCTTTGTAAAACTGGTATCGATTGGAGGTGGCCCGGCGTGGTGCAGCCACGTAGTGTGTCACTTCAGGTTGAGCGCCACTGGTATCAATGGTCGAGGTAGGCAAGTAGCCCATCAAAAGGTCAGCGTCATCGTCAGCCCCGGCAGGAAATTGCACAGTAATCTGCAAAGTTGCACCAACTGGACTACCGGAGGCTGAACATCGGGCCGTAATCCTGCTATCCACCGCCCCGGTATAACTACCATCTGAATTCGTGGCAGGAAAGGCGTTGGCTGCATCCAACGCATCGATCAAACCAGTGCAATTGCCGGATTGATCTGGCCATTCTCCCATGTAAACAAAATAAGCCATTGAGGAATTGGCGAGGGTCAGTACGTCTTGAGCAACGGACCTTACCATTCGGTCATGAGCGTCATTAATTTGAGAAGTCAGAAAATAAATACCGACCAGTGACATCAGGGCCACCGAAACCAACACTTCGACAAGAGTAAAACCTTTGTACCTCACCGCAACATCCACCGTAAAACTAATCCCCGTTATTTATGTAGTGGTTTGCCATGTGGGCGCTACCGATTCCATCAACATAAGCAGGCCATACCGTCCAGGTCACAATATCACCAGTCGCGACCGCCTTCTCCGATGAAGGATAGTTGAAGTCGCTGTACTCAGATCCCGTTTGGCTGAATGATACAGCGACCGAATAGCCTGTCACCCTGACCTGATAAAGATCCCTTTGATCAGCTCCAAGCACTTTGAAATCGCTATTTATTGTTGACATGTAATCACCAACATCCCCGCCTTCAGCAGCGATAAAACCTCTGAGCGACCCGTTGTACACACTTACTCTTCCGAGCGACCTACCCATATCAATCGCAGCGGCGATTGCTCCTGCTCTTTCGACAGCAACGCCCACCGCCTGATACTTTTGTTCAGATAAAAAGGTTGGCAGTGCCGCCGCTGCACACAACGCTATTACCGCAACCACCGAAAGCATTTCAACCAGTGTGAAGCCTTTTGTACGGTACATCAGTGCCTCATGTTCGAAGCGGCACCCGCTAGCGGGAGATAAAAACCCAGCACGGCTACAACAGCAGCCAGGACCATCATAAAGAACCCAACGCGCGACAAGAACTTAGATATATCGCGGCTGGTATTGACGTTTTTGAGATGCAAGGTCTCCTTGACTGATGCCAGAATAAACCCTTGCTGCTCTTCATCTACGTCATTGAAGACTTGCATGGCTTCAATTAACGCATCATCCCACTCATCGTCGTGCAACGCATCTCCCAACTCTTCCGACTTGGCCAAGTGCGCATAAACCCGTTGGTAACTTTGGTGTAATTGACCGCGAGTTGAATGCATTAGTTCGGCGATTATCTCTGAATCCACATAACCAGCCTTCTGCAGCATTTCATACACTGACATGAACTCAATGGATCGTTCCTGAATGCGCTTGGTTTCAATCAGGTTAAACAATGGCAGACGCTTGAGAACATTCCAGACGGCATTCCGATAGAAAAAGCCGGGGATTGCCAACGCAGGCACCACCCAAGCATAAGATTTGGTGATACTCCCCATCGCCATCAGAATATGCGTAAAGTTATTGGGCTTAATCATCCCACCGCCGCCACTCCCCATCAAAGTTTGCAGGGATCGATCCAAAAAAGCGGGGACAATAAAGAAAAATGCGCTACCCACCAATATATAGATAAGCCCGGTTTTTAGCTCGGAGCTGACTTCTGACTTGATTTTTTCTCTCGCCAGCAAAAATTGAGCAGCCTGACGTAGAGCATGCGAATATTCACCGGCTTTTTCTGCCGCTCTCGCCATCAGTACAGCAAAGTGATCGAAGCGAAACAACTCTAGGTAGTCGCCAAGACTCTCACAAGCATCCATATCCTCAGGCTTGACCTTCAACCAGCGGTTTTTCTTGACGAGTTGATCTATGCTTTGCTTAACCGTTTTTCCACTGGACAGTGAGCTACTCAAGGATTGCATAAACAGAGCCTGATTCTTGCGATCAGGCCCCGGCGGCTCCAAAGCGAAAGCGATCTGGCCCAACATATCCTCGCGCACAGACAGAATACGACGCTCGGGTATTCTGGAATTCCAGCGTGCTTCTTCGCGGGTGTTGGCCTCAACCTTGATTGAGGCTGGATCACCTTTGGAGTCTAAATATTGGACAACATATTGCATGGCTTACGCGCAGCTATACGTCACTGAAAAAGTAGTGCCATCTGTCAAAGTGCCAGTGGGAAGAGACACAAATTGCCCCGAGCTGCTGGCCAGATTATCCCTTAGTGTGGTAGCAAGAGAGCCGTCAGAACTGGCAGGAACAACGAATGATACGGTGATCGTGCTATCGGTAGAACTCCAGGTTGCGGATACAGGCGTTCCCCATGGGGAGGTATCGCTCATGCCTCTGGCTTCCAATTCGAGCAATGCATCGGTGCCGGTACCAGCGATGCCATTACAATTTCCCATATGCCTGGCGCGATAGGATGAAATCGCAGCCGGGACACTGGAACTCAGATAGGCCGCAGCTATACCAATCTTGGCATCATCGTTAGATCGGTTAATCTCAATGGTAATGTATATTGCTATCATAGAAATAATGGCTACTACGGTAATCAACTCTACCAAGGTAAACCCTTTCAGCTTTTTAAACTGGTTGTTGCCCATTTTGTTTCCTCTATCCTTTTTTGGTTAAAGTAATTAATCATGCTTGTTCAATTTCCAACAATGTACTGTCACCATGAGAGAAGCCTCGAGCATTTCCCTTGGCGGCATAATCCGCTTTGCGATAGGCTCGCGCCACCCTGATCGGGTTGATTTTGGTTTCCAGGGCTTCCAATGTGGTTACGCCTTCTTTAACCAGCCGAATCCCATCATCCCAGAGATCCTGGAACACCCCACGCTTGGCCTGGTGGCGACGGACTTCGTTAGAGGTTATTCCTTCAATAATCTGAGATTCAGCGACCGGGTCATTCATAAACAGCTCACACACAAGATGCCTGCCGGTATAGCCAAAATTGCAGTACTGACATCCTTCCTTATTAGACACAACCGGCACTAAAATTTCGGGGCTTTTCAGCTCCGCGACATGCTGGTATTTTGCCCATAACTCTTTGGACTGGGTGATGGGTAATTTGGTTGAGCAATGTGGGCATACCTTATTCACCAAACGCTGGGCGGTGACTGCCATCAGGTTCTCTGCCATCAACGCATTATCCAAGCCCAGATTACGCAGACGATTGATTGCACCGTGAGAGTCGTTGGTATGCAAGGTGGTCAATACCAAATGACCTGTCATACTGGCACGAAGCGCCAGCTCTGCTGTTTCTGCGTCACGAATTTCCCCCACCATGATCACATCGGGGTCGTGTCGTAACAGTGACCTCAGAGCTTTAGCGAACCCCATATGCTTGGTGACTTCGAGCGACGTGATCCCATCCAGCTGGTCTTCAACAGGGTCCTCAATGCTATAGATGGCTTTCTCGGGAAAGCTATCACGAATATCTTTCAAAATGGCTTTCAGAGTGGTTGATTTGCCACTACCGGTAGGGCCGGTCACCACCAACATGCCGTTGGCCCGATGCCCCAAGCTTCGCAACTGGGCCACGTGGGCATGACTCAAGCCCAGGCTTTCCAGCTTGTTCACGCCACGTTGATTATTGAGCAAGCGGATAGTGATTTTCGGCTGGATCTCAGAATAGATTTTTACCGGCGCCATTTCCAGGCGCATAGACACTTGCTTGTGTGCGGATTGAAAAACCAGGTAACCACTACTTGGTTCGAGGTAATTATTCTGCTTGCCGACGCGCTCCATCAGGTTATTAGCGACCAGCCGAAAGCGCTCCCTCTCAATGGTTTGAAGCCCCGGCACACGACACACTTGGCAACGACCGTCCACCCGAAACTTGATCACGCCACCGTGAGATTCCGGATTGATGTGGATATCACTGGCGCGTAATGAGATAGCTTCATTCAGAAGATCATCAACAAAGCCTTTGGCCCAAGCTCCTGATACTTCCGAAACGGAAACCACATGGTCGTAATTGGCTTGAACAATCAAATCCGAGTCAAAATCGGACATCGCCAATATGCCAAGCTTCTCAAACTTGAGCTTGTCTTTCAGATCGTTCTTACGCCGCATAAGCGGCTCGATCTGGGATCGATCATAGGGATTTGAAACATAGAGCACCCTATCTACAATCAGCCAGGGGCACCGATCATTGCTGCTGCGAATCAATCCATCACGGTCCTTGACCACGCCATCAAAAAGCTCGCGCTTAAAAAGCGTGGCCAGGGCTTTGGCCAGCTTGACGTCATCAATTCCCACCTCCCACAAGCGGGGCACTATATCACCGGCTTCGGTTGGCAGCGGCAGGTTTCGGGATGACGCTTCGGTAATTGCCTCAAGCTTGATCAACTCACTCAATAGCTGCTCAAACTGTTGATGAAGTCTGGATTGCTGCTTTTCGCTCATTTCATTACCAGGCGATATCGATGTCGTAGCGCATACCGTCTTTTTGCAGTCGTACGCCGTCCCGCATGCTGATAGCCACTACCCGATAGCCCCCTGGCAACGTCTGGCCGACCTTACCGAAGACTTTGCCCTCATTGGTCTGGAATGCGGCTCTGCTATTCTCGATACTCAATACTTTCGGCAGCGCCTCGCTTTCACTATGAACCGGAGTCGACACGCTCGAAGGCGAAGCGGTGCGAGCCGGCGCCGAAGACACACCACCAAATTCAGATACATCTCCGCCGTGACTCTGAATTTCCTGCATGTATTTCGCAATCTCCGCCCGCTGCTTCAGCAACTCCGCCTGATATTGCAGGCGTTGCACCTCTTTGGCACGCTCGGCTTCTTCCATCAGAATTTTAGATCCATCCATTTCAGCCTGTGCAAAACCTGAAGCACACACCATACTCAACACCACAACTCGCTTCATAGCATCACCTACTCGCTTCCGATCACAGAGAAGCCAAGAGTAGCTTCTCCATTATTGATATTAACTTGGTACAGAAAGGTTGGTACCGTTTGTTGAATTTCCAAAGCGGCAACCAACACAGAACCCACTTTGCCGTCAAGCTCTCCGTTCCAGGCTTTAAGCGGTCCATCGTACATGCCGTTGGCATTGGAAAGCACATTCACATCAACACCGTATCGGGTTGCAATTGCGGGAATGTATTTCCATTGTTCCTTGACCGGCGGAAGAACCTCTAACTGAGCCAGTCTTTCTGCCATTGTGTTGTAGTCCTGAATGTTCTGCTCAATCACTTCCACCTGATTTTTGTCAAGCATCTGAAGACGTACAATCTGGTTCTGATAGACCTCTTTTACCGAAATCACGAACACGGCAAGCACCGCAGCCCAATGAATCAACGTCCAGTTCTTGACAAAGCCTACTTTTAACCCGGCCTTCAGCATTATCAATTACCCTTAACCAGCATTCTTAATGTGACGATCCCGTTTGGGTCATAACTGCTTTTTATCCAAGGATAATCAGGAGCTGAGCCCAATCCATTTTCAGCCATGTAACTCAGGGTCAATTCACGGGAATTCAGTGTCTGATCCCCCTTGGTTTTCAAGTTTGGGAACTGCCGCCACAAAATCGCCAGCCGTTCCAGAGCCTCGTGGTTGTTGGGTACTTCCGTTAAACGAGTCGTCCGCAGCTTGTCCAATCCAGACTGCAGGTTATTCAGCATGGCCGTTCTGCTCTCGACCTCCTGATGGGCACGGGCATAGAATCTATCCAAACCAAAGTTAACACCAAAAGCGACCGCGACAATGCCCACCAAAACGAGCGCCAAATAAGACCACGACTGCCTGGCGATCAGCTGGCGTTCAAAACGCAGCTCCGCCGCAAGCTTGGCTTCTTGCTCGGGCAACACCAATTGATCCAAGGCGGCCTCAATCGGAAGCGCCTCCTCCAGGGAGAACCCGGCGTCTGCAGCAAAGAACCCTGCTTCATAAATTCCTGAATACTCTGCCCGCCCCAGATCGCAGTGGATGTAGTATCCGTCTTCGGCAGTAATGGGTATTATCTGAAGCGTCCTCTTAAAGGATACAAGCCCGCTTTTTATCAAGACATGCCACAACCCAAACACCGGATGTTCAGGGTAGCGCTCTCGCATTTCTTCAAGATCCGCTTCACGCACATGGATGGCCGGGCAGGTGTTCGTGGAGGGACAGGATTCGACATACTGGTGTTGCTCACTAATGGGTACCGGCCCAACCAGATCCGGGACAAGAACAATCTCTCGCCCCTGGATGGTAATGGGCCGCTTCATGTAATCAGCCAGTGAACTCACTGATTACACCCCCTCGACGATGGTCGGGGTTACCGTCAGTACCAGCTCCCGCCGACTCAACTCGTTGGATTCAGATCGAAACAGGGGGTTAACCAATGATTGAGTAACTTTATCCTTCCACGGCAAGTCCTGCAGACTCTTTGCTACGGAACGACGGATAAAGCCACCGAGCTGGATCGGTTTGCCACTTTCCGTGATGACTTCTGTGGATAGTTCGTTCAACGCTATGTTGGGAACGTCGTATGACAACCCCTGAAAACTAAAAGAGGTATTACCTGACACAGAACTGATTACCGGCCAGATTTCAAGCATGATACGCCCGTCACCCAGCACCCTGGGCGTCACCGCCAAGGTCACACCAACCCGGACGGAATTCAGGGTGGCCGTCGTTCGGTCGTTATTATCATCACCCTGCTGGGTTTCCACTTCGCCGATAAAGGTCAGCTCTTCACCGGTGGAAATATAAGCATAGGAACCATTGCGCACAGTCACATTAGGCTGTGTAAGCAGCTCTACCTCACCATATTCGCTGAGGAACCGGACGACCGCATTAGCATCAACAGAATCACTGCTGTAGCCCAATTTGGTTTCAAACAGCCCATTGTTTTGGTTTACAACGTTCTTACTGACGGCATCGGGACCGGTGGGAATAATACTGTTAAGACTGAAATCCAGTGGATTCCCGTTGATGCTGCCATCTTTTAACACTAATTGTGTCCAATCAATACCGGCTCCACGGTCGTCATTCAAGGTGACATCATAGGCCTGCACATTGATGTTGACCTGGCGCTGCCCACGCTCTATCAGGTTGGTGATGAATTCATCCAATGCGTTAACGCGGTTGGCTTGACCGCCCACGCTGATGGTTCCCACTGAACGAACGGCCTGCACATAAGGCAATAACAAGCTATCATCAGCCTGACTCTCACTGGCGTTTTCCCGCTTTTGAACATTCAGGATATCGCGCGCGCCGGTCACCAAAATGCTCCACTCATCATCAGTGTAATTACTCTCTATCTTGTTATCGTTTCCGCCCTTGGTCGAGGTGCTTTCCCCATCTGACTGAGTAGTGGTGCTTTCGGTGTCGAATGTGGAGCCCACCTTTAACTTCACCGTACGGTGAGAGGCAAACGCGGCCACATTCCACTCCTTGCGGACAAAGGAGCGAACGGTTACTACACCACGGCTGTATTCAATATTGTATCCCGTCACCGACTCCAGGTACTCCAGGTAATCTTTCAGATACATTCCCTGGGCAAACACATTGATCTCTTTATTTAGCAGTACGTTCTGGTCACCCGGCACGATATTGACGTCATCGAATTGCTTACGGATGGCGTCAATCAGTGCCACTTTACCGCTGAAGCTCACCTTGCGGTTAAAGATTGCCTCTTCTGGAGTAACCTCGCGCACATAGGTATCGCTGCGCTCCACAACCAACTGGGTCGGCTTATCCTGAAGTGGCTGGTACTTCTCTTGTTCGTTATAGGGTGTCACAGCACATCCCGCCAACAGCGAGGCCAGCACAAACGAAGATGAAGCGGCTTTTAAGTTGAAATGCATGTTCCTGATCCCCAAAATGACTAGCGCTGACTAATGACGAGCAATGGTGTTTTTGCACCAGCAGCATCTTTCAAGTCGAAGAAGTACTGATGCTTCAGGCCAATCGGAGCGAGCAGGTCACGTAATGCCTGGTCGCGGCTCTTGGTGGTTACATATTGAAAGCGCTTCTGCAGAATGTCCTTGTTCTTCACATCCACCAGAACCCGCCAATCAGTTGGCATGATTGCTACCGCGATCTCTTCCACTGTTCCCGCTGAAACTTCCACGGCTACCTGGCCGCGCTGAATTTCTATTGGACCCAGGTCGGCGGGCATATCATTTACTGCCGCGTTTTGGCGAATCCGGTTCGCCTGCTGCTGCGCTTCCAGTACGATCTGCTCTGCAATTTGCCTGGCTTCTTCGACAGCAGCCTTGGCCTCTTCCAATTCGGTTCTGACCGATTCCATATTGGCCGACTGAGCAGAATCCTGCGCAGCGAAGGCTGCATTGCCTCCTCCAAGCACCCCAAGTAACGTCAACCCTAACGCAACAGATCGATTCATGATCGATTACTCCAATTTTCCAAAATGATCGATAAAAAAGACAAAGAGCACACAAACAATTAGCAAAAAACTGCTCAGTTAATTTGATGCGAGTGCAGAGGATTGCACATTGGCACGCATTTCAGGCCCCTCTCCAATGAGAGCCATTAGTGAGTCGTGGCGCTTCATGGCATCCGCTTCCCGAAAGTAGGCCCCCACGTAGATGAAATAGCTGGGCTTGGCCGGGTTTGAGCCTCTCCACTTATCCTGCTCATTGGCTTGCTCGAGCCGCTCCCACATGTCATTCCAGGGTTGCGGCTCCTGATAGACATAAACCAGAGAATAGTTGTAGTTGCTCTGCCGGACCTGGGAGTGGGTCGTCTGTCCAACCACTTCCCCTTTGTCACCTCTTTGCATGCTTCCAGCCACCGCAATCTGTGGAGACACTGTGGTTACAGCGTAATCGGCTTCCACCTCTCCCCCTGCGCCATAGCTCACAGATTCTTCACCAGCATGAACCAAGGGCTGGGCATCAAGGGCAGCAATGGCCTGGTCAATAGCGGCAACAGCGCTGTCAGCCCTCGCACGCAGACGTGCCAGGAACTCCTCCGCCTTGCTTGTCTGAGGTTCAACCTGAGTAGCGGTATTGGCCATGTTGTCGGCTTGTTCTGATTCGTTCTTGGACATCTTCGCCCTTAATAGAGCAATTTCCTGCTCAAGAGCGTAAAAACGTGCCCAATAAGGGTCCTGCTTGGCTGTCGACTTTGGTTCGAAATAGCCATTCTCCGGAGCGGGTGCAACTTCATTGAACAAAGAACACCCGCTCATTAGACAGACTACGCTGCCCACCAAGACAATACGCCTAACCATATTAACCTCCCCAAGAACTCCGTTCGGCGACGACTCACTTATCTATGTTGAAAGACACCATGGGGTTAAAAAAAGGCAGGATTTATGGCGGGGGACTGTCTATATAGAGAGCGCAACCAGAGTATTTACCAGATGAAATTAATGTCCAGACCAATGACAGCCTGTTTGTCAGCTTGCCTTATCATGCTCCTGGCAGCTGTCGCCAGCCAACTTCATTACCGACAGTTTCGGGATGAACAGCAGCAGCATGCTTTACTCCTGCAAGCCGTCAAACATGGTGCTCGGCAAATACGGTCTGAATCTTTCAGTCTGCTCACGGATAGCGCAAGCCTTTCCAATATTCAGACCCAGCAAGATCACAACATTGTGGATTTCCAGCATATAACCAAAGGGAGCCTGAAACAGGATCTCGCTCCATTGGATACGTTGATTGATATCAATCTTGACGGGTTGAGCACTGCGTTCAACCAATTTTCTGCCCAGGTCTTCAATCTAATTCAGAGTCGGTCAACCCTGACCAAGTTGTCAGACAAAAAGGAAGAACAGGTGCTGGCCGCGCGGACTCTGGCTGAGAAATCCTCGAACCTGGCCCGGGGCGTTATGCAATATGGCGCCAGCGACAGTCAAGTAGGGGCATCTTATGAAGTCGCGCTGGCACTCACCAACCACTACCTGAACGTAAGTCGGGTATTCGAGCACGGAGGTCGCTATAACCCTCTGGATCTTGACTCATTACGAGAATCCCTCGGCACCATCACTTCCGGTAAAGGTGCCTCTGATTCTGCCATCCTGCGCCGCAGTGCGACCAACTTAATGGAAAGTATCGAAGCCTTCTCAAAAAGCACCGGGGCTGTTACCGAGTATGAAAAGCTGCAACAGTCTGTTGCGCGACAGCTGTCCCAGCTTGAGGAAACT
The DNA here is from genome assembly GCA_002708905.1 of Pseudomonadales bacterium. Classification (GTDB taxonomy): domain Bacteria; phylum Pseudomonadota; class Gammaproteobacteria; order Pseudomonadales; family Ketobacteraceae; genus Ketobacter. Next base: position 227,361 of record PAPM01000047.1, read on the forward strand.
CAAAAGCAATTGGAGCAGTCTATCGATGCAGTTTCCGAAACGTTGAACACCAGCGGATCGCTAAGTTTTATACTGTCCTTTATCGCCTGGGTATCGTCTGTGACAGCCGCGTTATGCGGTATTCCGATCCTGTTAAAAGGCACAGCGGCAAACGCCAACAAAGGCCCCGCCCGCCCGGAGCCGGAACCAGCCAGCGAGGTGACGGGGAGCTTCTTTATTAATCAAATTAGAACAGATAAGAACAAGCTAATAAACGACATCAGACCACTGGCGGATGGCATCCTGTATATAAAAGCGGACGAGCATCATGAAAGCACCGCTGACGTGGCACGCTGTTTCAACCATAGTCGAGAGTCATTAATTGTGAAGGTTGAGGCGCTGCGCGATACGGTTAGCAGTTTGCAGAATGCAGTGTCCAGTAAAGAGCAAGCAGAACATCATCCCAAAACCCTGAAGATTAACAGCACCCCACTTGAGGACCTGACGTTCAAGGCACAAGCTGAATTGGAGGGAATTTCCCGCCGCATCAAGGCTCAAGCGTCAGAGAGCAATGACAGTAGAAAACTTATTCTTACTCAGTGTATACGGGCGGATAACATTTTGGATGAAATACGGGTTCGCATACGAAAAGGTTGCCTGGAAATCACACAGGAAACCAACGCTCCAAACGGACGAGAGGACAATGCCTATCAATCCAGAATCGAGAATTTGGTCAATCAATTAATCGAACATCTGGATGAATTTCAAACGCAGCCACCGGCCAAGCGGAACAAACGAGTTGGTTAATCAGGATTTGAGCGATAGATTATAGACTACGACGTTTCTTGCGCTCCGGCGTCTTGATATTGTATCGGCTCATCTTGTCGATGAGCGTTCTACGGGGTATCTGCAAAGTCTCTGCAGTTCGGGTCTGATTCCAGTTATTGGCCTGCAAATGCTGCTCGATAACGGATATTTCGTAAGCGTTGACGGCATTTTTGAGCGAGGAGAAACGAGGGTCAGCCACCTGCTGGGTAATCAATGTGCCTCCGGTTTTACCCGCCATGGAAACCTTGCCCTTAACCTGGGCTTGCATCGCATCCGGTAGATGCTCTATCAACACTGCACCTTCATGCTCACACAACAGCACTGCTCGCTCAACCGCATTTTGCAGCTCACGCACATTGCCGGGAAAGTGATACTTCAACAACACGTCCAATGCTGCCGGGGAAATACCCGTGATCCTTTTATCGTATTGCTTTTTGTATCTGGCAACAAAATGATCCAACAGCAGTTTCACATCTGCTCCCCGATCACGTAGTGCCGGCAGGGCGATGGGGAACACGTTAAGACGGAAATACAAGTCTTCCCTGAACTGACCCTGGCTGATTTTATCCGAAAGGTTGCAATGGGTGGCGGCGATAACCCTCACATCAACCTTCACCGGTGTTGTCGCCCCCAGTGGCCGGACCTCACCTTCCTGCAACACCCGCAGAATCTTGCTTTGCAGATTAATGGGCATGTCGCCAATTTCATCGAGGAAGATACTGCCGCCATTGGCCAGCTCAAACAGACCTTTTTTCTCATTGGTTGCCCCGGTGAAGGCGCCCTTTTTATAACCGAATAGTTCGCTTTCCAGTAGTTGCTCAGGAAGCGCTGCACAGTTTTGAGTGACAAACTGATTATTCTTACGCACACTGTTTTCGTGAATAGCGCGGGCAAACACCTCTTTACCCGTGCCGGTCTCTCCAGTCAAAAGTATGCTGACTCCGGTATCCATGGCTTTTTCCATCAAGCCAAACACCTTGAGCATGGAGTCACTTTGACCAATGATATTGTAATCCTGTCGGCGGCTGCCGCGCTCCTTTAGAAGCCGGTTTTCTTCTTCCAACCTTTGATTGGTATCATTCAGCAGTTCAATAAGGTGATTATTCGTCTCAATCAACAGTGCATTGTTGATACACACTGCGGCCTGTGCAGCGAAGGCGCAAATAATCGGTTCCAGTGACTTGAATGAAACATAGCGCCGGTTATAGGCGTCTTTGGCATTGATAAGCTCCAAAACACCTATAGTCTGTTTGTCGTGATCCTTGAGGGGGACCAGAATCAGGGACTGGGTGCGAGCATTGTTTTCCTGATCATGATGATAGATGTATTCCAGATCGAACCCGTTATAACTGTAGACATCATCAATCAGGACCACAGACCCAGTCATGCCACAAAACAGCAGTGGATCATTGGTGGCCTGGGCTCCAACCTGTCCGAAATCCCGCACCTGGTACCATTCATTATTCGGTTCACCGGTTTCCCATTGGGTAATACGCAACTGCAGCATGCGTTTGGTGACATCCAGCACATAGATTCGCCCGGCATCACAATTGGTGAAGTTACGTGCAGACAACAGCACCTTACTCAGCAGGTTCTGAACATTGCGCTCAGTAGCCAGAGTCGTAGTGGTTTCTACGAACTCCTCAATGAAACTGAGTGACTTGACGAGTTTACCTATATCGTTCATACCTACAAAGACAACTTAGGGTTAAACAGAACGGTAGTCCGTTACGCAAATTCTTACCGGTTCGCAAGCGTGCGCTCCGTCCGGTTGCCCGAGAGCCAGATTCCAACCCAGCTCCAAACCAGTTTCTTCCATTGATTCCCCGCAAGCTCCCGGCTCGGGATGCAACCAGAGTTCATACTCAAATGGATCCACCATCAACAACTGCAGCAACTCAACCAGCTCATCAAAATGAAATCCATCCGGTAGAAACGCTCTGTATTGTTGATGGCTCAATCCCATTAAATGGATATTGAATTTCCCCATGCAATCCAGCAGCGAATCCCCCATGATAAGATCGCTACCCAAACAGGCATTACGTACACCCATAGAGTTACATTGCACTGCAGGAACCTCAACGGTCCGTTGCACCCAGGGTTCAAACTCTACTGCCGATAGGCGAAAGTAACGCGCAATCACTTTAGCCATAGAATCGGCGCTGCCGTTTGCACCGGCCAACACACCGGCAAATGGCAGTAACCTGTGCCACTTGAGACGGGTTTGTTCTTGCAACAGCGATTGGTTTACACCTGCCAGTCCCAGCAACCAGCGGGAATAATGATCCTTACCATCAATACAGTACTGAATATAGTAGCGGTACTTTTCCCAGCATACCTGCATCAAGCTGATCAACCTGTGATTGAATATATCCATTAGATCACGGCTGGGATGGAGGGGGTCGTTGGAGTGCAGTACCCGTTCGGTGTAGTACACCGGCAAGGGAGATGCGGGTCCATAAAGCCCCATAAAACTGACTGTCAGTTCAATAAATTCGCGATCGATTTCCTCACACCATTGCCCCGCAGTAATATCAGAAGCGGGAAAGCCGAGACTGGCGAGGGCGCGATAACGAATATCAAGCGGCTTTTCGTTAGTCTGGTTGTAAACTTCACGAAACTGGCGTAACAGCGAATTCAGTTGGAAAAAGGAATAGTCCCCTACCCGCCCCAATTCATTGCTTACAGCAGACGATATGAGCCGGTTCTTGGTTTCCATTCATATATCTCGCCATTTTCCACACCCTGGACGTATAGGTGATGAAAACTGTTTATGGTGCTATTCAGCGCGAATAGTTCGTTCAGTACTGAGGCAAACAAAAACATGTCCCCTTCTGTTGCGAAGTGGCTTTCTCTGAGCCTTAAAACAGTTTTTCGTCCTCTGACAGGTAAACCATTGTGGACTCTGTCTTCAAAACCACCCTGGATACCATCAAATGCATCCAGGCGGTGCTGACTTGCCAATGCCTGCTGTCGATCGTAATAACTTTTATAATCGTAAGTGGATAGAATTGCCTTCAGTGAGTTCAAATTGGTCAGCGACATGTAGTTGAGTGACATATTCGAGATCAAGCGCCAATGAAAAGCTTTGTCCAAAGGGGGCGCAAACGATGGCGTAATATGGGTAATATTTTCAAAGGTGGCATACTCCGGGCTGCTACCCGTTTCAACGCAAACATCCCCGACCCCGAGCAGCGTCGGTAAGTGGCGGTTGGTGCAGACCAAATCAATGGATATGGTTTCCGTTTCCGGAAAGACACTGTGCTCATACTGGTTGACAAAGCTCAAGTAGCTGTCCAGCCCATAACCATTCACAGAAGGCTTTTGTCGCTCACGATAAAATCGTTTCTGGCCATCCACCGGTGCACTGTCAAAATGTTCGAATGACTCAAATTGCTTGAATTCCCGATTATGGTGCGACTGGTGTCCCCACCCCTGAACGCGAACCAGATCAAATATTTCGTAGTGGGAAGGGTTTTGCCCGCTGGGTAACACTCTGTACTCTGCCTTTTTATGATCTGCCCGAATGGGAATTGCATCATGTTTAAACAGGTTGACGATCGGCGTACAAAACAATCTGAAGTTGTCCGGCCCGAGGGAAATGTGATTATCCAGTGCTCGATCAAAGTTAAACTTGATTTCGATATGTTTAGCCCTTGCCACCCGCTCATTGCTGGCGGCGCGCTCACGAAGGCTCCCTAACTCGCCCACTTTCACAAAGTGGAACTTTTCCGGCAGAGCATAGTATTCCTGAACCAGGCGATAGCCATTGAGCAAATGGGGTGACGCTGGCAGCAGAGCTTCGTTTTCTGTAAAACCACAAGGTGAGACTGCGTCGTGGGATAATCGTGTAACGAGCAACTCATCGCCGTCCTCGGTCTTTGCCACCACATCCACTGAATCCAGATAACGAAACATCCAGAGATAAAGGGATTGTGCGACATGCACTTCCCCGTGCAAATACAGGGCAAGTTCATCCAGTGCCACATCCTGCCAGCTAACATGGGCGGTCAAACCCAACAGAATCGATACACTGGCACCACTGGGACGTTGGTGTTGCCGGGTGTCCACCACTTCAAGGGGCAGCAGATCAACATCGTAACAGGTTTGGAATATGCAAGCGGTTCCATCCACTAGCCTGGACTCCACTTCGATACCCCTTTTAATCACCTGCTTTTCAGAAAGCGTCGGCAGCGGGGTAAAGGCAAGCACGGACAACGCGGGTATGGGGCGCAAAAAATGCGGCCACATCAGCGCCATCAAAGAGTGGGTCACTTCCGGTATCTCATCGTCCAGCTTTTGCCTGAGACGACCGGTCAGGAAGGCGAAGCCTTCGAGTAAACGCTCTACATCAGGGTCCTGACCTTCCACCGTAAGAAAGGGCGCCAGTCGGGGATTGCGTTCGGCAAACTCCCGGCCAAGTTCACGAATGGTGGACAGTTCATCATGAAAGTACTTGTTAAAAGACACACTTAAACCCTGACAGTGGCCTGGCCACTACCGGTAAGCACCGTATCGAATGCCACCCGGGAAACTTGATCTCGGTAACGCAGTCGACCCTCAATAGCATATTTCATCAGCAATGGTTGGTCCGGGTCCGGAACATAGTAGACGGTTACACTTTCCAGTCTGGGCTCGTATTGTTCTATAAAGTGTTGAATGGAGTTGCGAATATATTGAATGGCATCAGGAAACTGGTTCACCACATCATTGAAATCCGGCATACCAAATTCCTGCAAAGCCTTCACGCTGCCAAGACGCACATTCAACATATTCTGAATATTGAGGGTGACACTGTCCAAAAAGGCATTCCAATCAAAACGCGTGGTATAACTGGCCGGCAAGACTTCGTTATCCAAGCGATCCAACAAACTATGCTCTTTGCGCACACTAAGCCCTCTTATTCTCTATCCGGAGCACTGTTGGGCTGACCGAAGTCAGCCCCCTCGGATCAGGATTTTTCCAGCTTACCGACCAGTGACAGCTCAAAATCGGCGCCCATGTATTTGAAATGGGGGCGTACTTTCAAATCAACCCTGTAGATACCCGGTTGACCTTCCACATCTTCCACCACGATGGCGGCAGAACGCAGAGGACGACGGCTGCGTACGGCGGCGGAGGGGTTTTCCTGATCCGCCACATAAGAACTGATCCAATGATTCAACTCACGCTGCAGTTCAACCCGATCTTTCCAGGTTCCGATGTTTTCGCGCTGCAGCACCTTTAGGTAATGAGCCAACCGGTTGATGATGAACATATAGGGCAGCTGAGTACTCAGACGGTAGTTCAGCTCTTTGGACTTCGCTTCTTCGTTGTTACCGAAGTATTTGGCTTTCTGCACGGAGTTGGCAGAGAAGAACGCAGCATTGTCACTACCCTTTCGCATGGTCAGGGGAATGAATCCTTCCTCGGAGAGTTCAAATTCCTTCCGGTCGGAGATCAGAATCTCAGTAGGCACCTTGGATTCCAGTTCACCCATGGATTCGTATACATGCACCGGCAGATCCTCTACCGCACCACCACTCTGGGGACCGATAATGTTCGGACACCAACGGTATTGGGCAAACGAATCGGACAAACGGGAAGCAAAAGCAAAGGAAGTATTGCCCCACAGATAGTTCTCATGGGATTCGCTTACGGTCTCAGTGTAGTTAAAGCCCTTGGACGGGTTTTCTTCTGGGTGATAGGGAGAACGCAACAGGAAACGCGGCAACGTGAGACCTACGTACTTGGCATCCTCAGACTCGCGGAAACTACGCCATTTGGCAAACTGAGGCCCTTCAAAGATAGAACTCAATTCTTTCAGGTTGGGAAGACCTTCAAATTCGTCCAGACCGAAGAACTTGGGACCCGCTGCAGCGACAAACGGCGCGTGGGACACCGCCGCCACGGCGGCCGCATTCTGCATTACCTTCATATCGGCAGAGCTTGGATTGAACTCGTAGTTTGCAATGATAGCCCCCACAGGCTCACCACCAAACTGGCCATACTCTGCTGTGTACGCCAGTTTATACAAACCAGACTTGGTGATATCCGGTGCGTCTTCAAAGTCATCATACAGATCCTGCTTGGACGCATTCAGCATCTCGACTTTGATGTTTTGGGAGAAGTCAGTGCGATCCACCAACAGTTTCAAGCCACGCCAGGCCGACTCCAGTGACTGGAAATCCTTATGATGCAGAATTTCATCCATCTGCGCGCTGAGCTGCACATCCAGCTCATCAATCATGCGATCAATCAGATTTTTGTTGACGCGCTCTTCTTTGTTTTCCGGCCGCAGCAACTCGGCAATAAATGCGCCAACGCCGCGTTTGGCAACATCATAGCCTTCATCGCCTGGATTCATTCGGGTTTGCGATACAATCTGGTCCAGCAACGAGCCTTCGGTAACTTCCAGCGCGTTTTCGCCATTTTGTACCATGCGTTCGGGATTGCCCATGATACTCTCCTGATCAGTAGATCCTGTTAACCTTCAATCTTCAGTTCACCCAGCACGACTTTGCGCTGTTCATCGTCTTCCAGAATGCTTTCAATGGCTTTGCGGAAGGCTGGTACGTTGCCCAGAGGGCCTTTCAGTGCTACCAGAGCTTCACGCAACTCCAGCAACTTCTTCAGCTCGGGAACCTGGCGTGCCACGTTCTCCGGACTAAAATCCTTCATGGTCTCAAACTTGAGGCTGAGACCCATTTCAGCACCTTCCTCATCCGACAGGCGATTGGGTACGGACATTTCCACACCGATCTTCTGGTTACGCAGCACGTCATCGAAATTGTCTTTATCGACATTGATGGGCTTACGTGCCTCAATCACACGGTCATCTTCACGCTGGGTGAAATCGCCCACGACCATCATCTTGAAGGGCAGTTCAACAGATTCCTGCGCTCCACCGTGTTCTGAGCGATATTTGATATTGATGCGCTCTTTCGGCGCTACGGTACCCTCTTTTGACATAACGTCACCTTTCCTGGTTATCCTGGTTAGTCTTCAATGATTTCGTGGTTAATGTGTGGCTAGATCAAATGCCAGCGCCAGATCGAACTTGCATAACCGGGCATGGAGTTGTTCTATCCTGCGGTTTCTTTCTTCTGATTCATCGCCTTGCTGGAATCCTTGCTGATAGCAGCGCAGCAACAGTTCCAGTACCCGCTTTGATACCTGGGGTTCCCACTCGGCCACTCCCTGTTGGTTGAGTTGGGTGTCCAGGTTTTCCAACAAAGGCAATGCAAGATTGAACATTCCCTGGTCGAAACAGAATCGCGCCTGATTGAAGCGCCACAATGCCTGCTCCCGCAACGAGGTGGAGCGCGACACACCGCCCTGGAACAATGCCAGGGCTTCGCGAATTTTCTTCTCCCTGGCCAGGGCCCGGGCATTATCCAACGCGTCTTCCCAGTCCTTACTGATGCCGGCAGCATCCACCTCAAGGTTTACGTTGGTGCTCGTACCAGACGAAGCATGGCCGATTTGTTGAACCCATTGTCGTGTTTTTTCGTCAGCAAACGGGGTGTCGTCGTTGAAAGACAGATTGACGACTTCGGGTAAGCGCTGGACAAATGCCCTCACGCCCTGTTTCACCGATTCAAGCGCCCCGGTAGCGCCCAGCTCATCCAACGCTTCCGCCACCATGCGTTGGCCGGTAATCCAGAACGGTGCTTTGACCAGGCTCGGTTCCAACTCCATAACCAGATCATGCCAACGTTTCTCCTGATACAGTCCGTTGAGCGTATCCATCTTTTCTTTTGAAATCGGACGCAGCTGGGTCTTGTTCTGAGTAGCCGGCGGCAATTGGATCACTCCCAGCCAAGTAATAAAACGGTTTATCCTGAACACCTCGGGGTCGGTGACGTTCTTGGCCGCTAAATACTGGCTCGCGTTTCGTAACTGTTCCTGGCAGAGTCGGTAAACCGCCATCAAATCCCGCTCGCTGGCTACCTGGGCGGGTGCACTCGCAGCCGCGGCGGACACTGAAGCCCCGCCGCCATCCTGTGCAGTGGAGCGGGAAACAGCCGTTGAAGTTGGTCTGGAATCCGCAGCAGACGGAGCGCGTTTATCCTGTTCGGCCTCAAGCCCCTGCCGCAAACGGCGAAAGGCCTGGCGGAACTCGGCCAAGTTGGGGGCATGATCTGACATCTTCTCAACCAACATGTCATCGAGGGCCGCCAGGCTGTCTTCCACCTGCTTGATACGTTCCAGATCATTTACCGAGGGATTAAACTCTGCCAACAGCGGGTGGCACTTTTCCACCAGCCATTCAAAAGCCTGAGAACGCCCCCGCATGCGCTTCTTGGGGGGAAAGGCCTGGTCCCAGAACGTCTCTGCAATGCCTTTACCCAGCAGCAAGCCCTGATGCAAGCCGTCCAGAAGATCAACCTCGCACAATGAGCGAGTCAGGAAGCAGGCAACCAGAAGATCCTTGGACTGCCCTTCCAGAATCTGGCGGGCTGTGCTGGTGATCTCCCCCCAGCGCACAGGGTCTTCCGAGGTAAAAGAATCCAGCTTTGCAATTTCCTGCTCAATGGACTCGAAGGCCTGCTCCAAACGCACATTTTCCCCTGCCGGATTCGGCCCGGGAATGGGATTGGTAGCTAGTTGGCTGATTTCGTCCAGCGACAGCAGGCTCATTCATTCTCCATTTTCATTAGAGTGTGCAGTTTTATGTAAATAGAGACGGGAGCCCCTTAAAAAAGCGGGATGTTTTTTGAAAATTCTTTTTTAACCACCGGACAGACAGGATGCCCGGCCCGCTCCGTTCCTGAGCATTTTCTAACCACCACAGTCAATTGCAGCTGCCCAAAACATCATCGGGAAACTGGAACTTTCTCAATTGCTTACCTATTTTTAGGGGTGGACAAATTTGTCAATTTTTGAGTTTCAGGCCATCAACATGGTCTACACTTAGCTTATTAGGTAGGAGTGGGGCTAATGAGCGCTGAAGAAAAGTCTATTCGTTATGAGATTTTTTTTAAGACCCAGGATTATGTGTTCGACCAGACCATCAAGCTAAACGATGAAACCTATGAACACCCTGCTCCGGATGAAGAGATTCCGGAGTGGTGTAATCTGGAATTCAAAAAATGCCCGAATTGCACCTTAAGCAACATCTGGCATGAGCACTGCCCCCTTGCGGTCCGCCTGATCCCCTTCGTCAAGCTTCCTGCCTGCAATTCCTATGATGAAGTGAAGGCTGAAGTGACGATGAACAATAAGACCATCATCGCCGAGACCTCAGCCCAGGAGGCCTTCAGCTCCGTGTTGGGACTGGTGATGGCCACCAGCGGCTGCCCCCACACCAGCTTTTTCAAACCTATGGCCTGGTACCATCAGCCCTTTTCCACCCCTGAAGAAACCATGTACCGGGTCTGTACCGCCTATCTGTTTTCTCACTATGTACATCGTCGGGAAGGCAAGAAACTGGACTTCGCGGCATTAAAGGTGATTTACCATAATATTCATCAAATTAACGTTCAAATTGCGGCCCGCATTAAAAACTATTCTGATACCGACTCCGCCTTGAACGCGATTGTGCTTTTGGACCTGATCACCAATGACCTGCCCATTGCCGTCGATGAAGACCTGGATGAACTGAAGCAGCTGTTTGAAAGTCACAAGAACCTCTTCGACTAAGTTCATTTCAGCCCCATTGAATCCAGATTTGCCTCTCTCCTGTCTATATACAGGAATAACGGTGTTTGGATTCAACCATGAAAACAAAGCAACTTGTACTGAGTACAATGGCGTCAGCACTCCTGTTGACTGCCTGCAGCACGAACACAAAAATGGATGATGGTTCCTATCGTTCTATCGGCCAGCAAGCGCCAAAGCAGGTTCAGAAATACGCCACGGACGAGTTCGAAAGCCGGACCTCAGCTATGGACACCGGAGGCATCCCGGTTCCTGTGCCGGATTTCCCTGGCGAAACCACCCAACTCTCCCGTCAGTCCGCACCCGGCAATTCACTGGGAACCCATTTGGTTCGCTATGGCCACCCCGGCATAATCGATAAGATTGTCAAAACCGCCCGCATCCATTGCCAGCCGCTGGCCTACCAGATCAATACCAGTGAAAACAGCTTTTGGGGTAAAGACAAAGGCACCTTGCAGCAATGCACTTATCAATTTCCCAAGCATTGCGGTAGCCATCAGTTTTCCATCGTCTCCTATAACAAGAAGACCATATTGATCTATCAACCACCCAACCAATCTCACTATGTAATCGACACCTTGTCCGGTACACCTAAATCACAACTGGGACTGTGGGACCAGGATGACCATCTGGGATCCAGCACCACCAATGCCAACTACCTGTTTCAGAACGACTACAACGCCAATTACCGGCAACAGGCCATCAACCCGGTGAATCTGGGATGGATCATCAAAGCGTCCCATAAAGACGAAGAAGAATTCGGCAAGCTGTATCACCGGGCGGTGGAGGAAATCACCGGCTGCTTCTAGTGGTTCATGTATGAACCTGCTGTCTTGCGCTGATCGATCCCCATACTAAAGCAAAAAAAAGCTGGTGCCTTGCGGCAACCAGCTTTTTTAGTACCTGAAGACTCAGGACTACACTTTGAGTACACGCCAGTCGTCGTGACCGGAAGTACCAGAAACTTCGTGAGTCCAGGTAATCTTACGATAAGTGAAGGACACGTCTTCCAGGTGTGTGAAGTGGGACTGACCCGGGTCCTGACAGTTAGGCATGTAAGCCTTGATGTCTACGATAATCGCGTCTTCCAGTTCGATAGTGAAGTAATGCTCCTGGGTACCAGTAGCAGACGTACGCCACCATTCGATTTTACAACCCGTCATACGCTCACCGGAAGTCAACGCGGAATACAGCAGCGGAGAGCTCTTGTCGAATACCTTGGTGATGGTAACCGGCTGGTGAACACGCTGGCCGGTAGGCTGGCCACTTTGTGGGTCACGGGGCAGCAGGATATTGTGCTTGAATGCTTCTACCAGAATCTGGTCTTCATGACCTTCCTGGAAAATGTTGCCAACGCTTGGCTCAGTGAAGTTGCCAGCGGTGATCAAACCTTGGAGTTCGCCTTCGATGCTCATATACGCGGGTGTTGGCATTGCCGATACCTCTTGTTTAAATTCCGTTTAATGTCCATTTACTGCAGCGATAACCCCTATTGGTCCGTTTTCTCGCTGACAACAGGTATATATCAAGGCTTGTGCCAAAAACAGTAACCATCTGTATTTAAAAGGTTTTTTAAATAATCGAACCATTCATCCGTAATTTCATCGCAATATCATGGTCTGAATGAGCATCTTTCTGCGCAACATTTTCCATAACTGTACGACAGACCGCCAACTTGATCTGGGTTAATACTTTACTGTGCCCAAATACACTAAAATTCCCGCCCTTATTTGTTCTGCAAACAGATATTGGTATCACAATCATGCACACACCCCTGGATACGCCCGTACACACACCAGAGTTACTTTCCCCGGCGGGAACGCTGAAAAGCATGCGCTACGCGTTCGCCTATGGCGCGGATGCCGTCTATGCGGGACAACCCCGCTACAGCCTGCGCGTACGCAATAATGAGTTCAATAAGGAAGAAAACCTGGCGCTCGCAATTGAAGAAGCACACAGCCAGGGGAAGCAGTTTTATCTTGCCACCAACCTGGCCCCCCACAACGACAAGATCCGCTCCTTTGTGCGGGATATGGAGCCCATCATCGCCATGGGGCCGGATGCCCTCATCATGTCAGACCCCGGCCTGATCATGCTGGTGCGGGAGAACTGGCCGGATCAAGTTGTGCATCTTTCTGTACAAGCCAATGCGGTGAACTGGGCCACGGTTAAATTCTGGCAACAGCAGGGCATCTCCAGAGTCATTCTTTCACGGGAATTATCGCTGGATGAGATCGAAGAAATCCGCCAGCAGGTTCCGGAAATGGAACTTGAAGTGTTTGTCCATGGTGCCCTGTGCATCGCCTACTCCGGTCGCTGCCTGTTGTCCGGCTATATGACGCACCGGGATTCCAACCAGGGAGCTTGTACCAATTCCTGTCGTTGGAAATACGATACCCATGAGGCGCGGGAAACACCGGAAGGGGATATCGTGGCGGTGGAAACCTTTGATCCGCAGCAGGACAAGATTTTTCTATTACAGGAAGAAGGACGTCCGGGCGAGTACATGCCGGCCTATGAGGACGAGCATGGTACCTACATCATGAACTCCAAGGATCTGCGGGCTGTGCAGCATGTTAAACGCCTCACCGAGATGGGCATTCATTCACTCAAAATTGAAGGTCGCACCAAATCCCATTTCTATGTGGCGCGCACGGCACAGATCTACCGGCAGGCGATAAAAAATGCCGCGACCCAAGCGGATTTTGACTGGAAACTGATGGATCAACTGGAAGGGCTGGCTCATCGCGGTTATACCGAAGGCTTCTATCGTCGCCACTTACCGGCTGAATACCAGAACTATGAGGAAAACAACTCCAATTCCGGCACCCAGCAATTTGTCGGTGAAGTGATGGAGCTTGATCGCCAACGTGGTCAAATGACAGTGAGGGTAAAAAACCGTTTTGCGGTGGGTGATTCTCTGGAGCTGATGACGCCGGAGGGTGATCAACTATTCACGCTGGAGCATATGGAAACCACGAAAGGTGAACAAGTGGACGTGGCCAAAGGCGACGGCTGGGTAGTTCGCATCCCGGCCCCCGGTGATTTCAATCCGGAGTTCGCCATGCTCATGCGTAACCTGAACCGTACTGCCTGAGACACTAGCCAGCGGATCTCACAACCCGAAAGCCACGTAAGGGAGATGCATCTGTATCTCCCTTTATCAAGGTATCGGCACGACATTGGTCCAGTTCGGTATCCGCATCGCCACCGGCGATCCACCGACCCGATTCCGAATGTACCCACTCACCGGCGTTGCCGAACAGATTTTTTATCCCCAAACTGTTTTGATAGCCTTCCTCCCCCGGCCGCAACTCCCCCCCGCGAATCCAGCGACCACCAGCATACACTTTGCAATTATGATCCCGAATACCGCTGTCATCTCGCGCCATTAACTCCCATTGCGCCAGGGTGGGAATGGAATATCGATAACCGGACATTTTTGATAGCCACTGCACATAAGCCTTGGCCTCAGAATAGCTGAGCCCCGTTACAGGGAGATGGGGGTCGGACCTGAGCGAACAGGACCGATAGAGACGGCAATAGTGATTGTAGTCACCGACAGTCACCTCCAGACGGCTGACCGCAAATGTAGGCTGAGCACGATTGCCCTTTACTACCACTAACTCAGGCCCTTTTACTGTAGACGTTAAAGAATCCCGGCAGCGATAGCGTTTATCCGCACCCCGATTGGCAAAGGTAGTACGGCAGGGATCCCGGCGTACCGCCTGACCGGTGGTCTTGGCGATGGGCGCCAGTGACTTTTTCAGAGCTAATAGCTCAGGATCACGGATATTGTGCTCTTTGATGAATGCCTGCAGACTGACAGACACCACTCCGAACATGGCCGGGTTCTGAATCTGCAACTCCTCCAAGAACGGCTTCAGTTGTTTTGTATCCGCCAGATCCCGGTTTTCTGCCAAACTTACCGCCCGTTGATAATCCGACAGCCATTTTTCATTGGCAACAGGTACACCGCCACTCGGCACATCCACTGCACGGGGAGATGCCGTCCGGCTTAGTACCTTCCGGAATTCGTCTCTATCCTCAGGAAAAAGGCTTGTGGCCTGCTTGACGATGGCTTCGGCAAGAGAGCGATGATCTAAGTAAACAGCGAGACCGGCTTCCCGAGCCAACAAAGTGCGAAAGTCATAATCCTTAAAGAGCTCATGTTCCGGCTCTACCGTTGTTAACGCCTGCAGCAAAGAACTGAAATCCGGATTCTCATCCTGATAACGCCGCTGCTCAATTCGTTCCGCCAGTTCTTTCGCCAACCTCGATACATAATTGTCGCGGACAAGCGAAAATTGGTTTTGCAGTTCCATTAACGCAGATGAATCAGGATACAGTTCAATCATCAACTCAATTTGCTGACGGGTATGCAGATAATCAGACGCCACTTTCAGATTATTCAACTGAGCTTTCAAATTGGACAACATCACCTCTCGGGCGCTGTCCAGAATCACCACTTTGTCGTCATCGCTGAATTCAGCGAGGCGCGCCACACCCTTCTGTAACGATTTGGTTTCCGTAGCCGACAGCAGGGCAATGACCTCACGGTGTTCACGATGACTGAACCAATTTATCCCAAGACTACCCAGAACTAGAATGATCAGAGCGGCTACCGACAGCATTGCTATGTGCCTTGACTGGATGGTTTGGGCGGCAAAGAACTGATTGCGAAAGTGATTGACGTCCAGGTCTGCGCCGGGATGAAAGGACAATAGCGCGGATATTGCTTTCCACTGGGTCCGGCTCAAGGCCGGAATCCGTTTGGCTTTCATCCCCGCCGCATCGGCTTCCGTGGCTTTGCAGCGCCGATAGGGGTGTTCCCCGGTGAATAACATATAAAATATGCAGCCCAAAGCGAACAAATCATCTTTGGTATCCGGCGCCGATCCGCTTAGTACACTGATGCTGGCATAGGCCGGAGTGAATGCCTGAATGGCCGAGGCTTGCTGCACCGAGGACTCCGTGTAGATGGCCCGGGCAATCCCAAAATCCAGGACTTTCACCTGCCCGGTTTGAGTAATGAAAATATTGGCGGGCTTGAGATCAGCGTGCACCACACCCTGCTGATGGGCATAGGCCACCGCCTCCAATACTTGTCGCAGAATATGCAGAGCCCGCGATTCACTGAGACCGGATTTATTTTGTCGAAGCAGATGATCCAGCGACTGCCCCTGTAATAATTCCATGGTCATGAACGCAATATCACCATCACGGTCAAAGTCATAAGCGCTGACAATATTGGGGTGGGACAGGCGTTGGGTCTTTTTGGTTTCCTGTTGCAAACTCACCAGGGCATGTTCGTGGCGGGCAAAGTTCTCGTTAATCACTTTTACCGCAACCCAGGGGTCCGCATCCCCCGCCTCCACCTGACGCAGGTCTCGGGCCTTGTATACGGCACCCATACCACCGGAGCCCAATAACGCCACCAGTTCAAAGCGTTGTTTGAGTATCATGCCCTCACTGGCACTGGCAACCTGGCCGACAACCGGTTGTGGCTGGCTGTCCAAGCCGGGATTGCCTGACACCACTGTTTTGGCGGCATCGGATTGTACAACCGTAGCATCGGCGGCTTGTTTAGCGATGATGGTTCTATCGACCGGGTTACTCATGGGAAGGCTGTTCCCTATGCCACGGTGATGACATTCACTGTCACATTATCTTTACCCGGTCCGGAGAGAACACTTTCCACCAAGCGTGTGGCCTTGTTATGGCTGTCCTCCGTTGAAGAAAGAATCGCCATGATTTGGTCTGCCGTTATCTCTGAATGCAGACCATCACTGCACAGTAACAACACGTCCTGAGGCATAAGGTCAAACGCCAGGTAATCCAACTCCAGTTGGACATGTGCACCCACCGCTCTGGTGATGACGTGTCGTTGCGGGTGGTGCTCCACTTCCTCAACACTGATCACACCACCATCCAGCAGTTCCTGCACCACACTGTGATCCGTGCTGAGTTGATAAAGACCATTGTCCCTAAACAAATAGAGTCGACTGTCCCCCGCCCAGACACAGGCACACTCCTGCTCCCGGGTGATCAGTGCCAGAACCGTACACCCCATCATGCCGCTATCGGGGGATTGGGTACGCTCCACCGTTAGTTGCGTATTCACCCTCTGAATTGCGTCACGAATCAAAGAAACCTTAGCGTTAAGATCCGCAGCCGATGCCACGTTGCGCACAGCATCAGATACCGCACTGACTACCATGTTTGATGCCACTTCACCGGCGTCGTAGCCTCCCATGCCATCTGCAACACACCAAACCCCACTGGCGGCGTGCTCACAAAAGGCATCCTCATTAAGTTTACGCACGTTGCCCGCATGGGAGCAGGCAGCCGAATCAAACCGGAAACTCATGATCCTATAATTTTCCTGGCAAAGAGAAATTACCCAAATAATCCCGGGCAAATGGATTTTGCGCACTGCTGGCATGGAGTTCGTAAACGGCTTTGCGCTCTTTATCCTTAACGGTTAATTGATATCGGTCGGCATAGGATGTTTTCTTCAACGGGAACTTGTCCAGCAAGCGGAAGAGTCCCCAGGTGCCGCCCACCTGATCCGCGAACTGCACGCCATAATGATCCTCAAACACGTAGCGAATACTGTCCTGGCTGGTTTCTGACGGCCAGCTCAGCTCATTGCGACGGGCTGGTCCATGGCGATATTCCAAACGTTCGCCCAGCATGCTGAGTTCAAAGCGATTGATGTTGGCATCCAGGTAGGTAGCCCGCAGTTTGAAATTCACCTGGGGGGATTCACTGTCAAAGAAGAACACTTTGCGGATCTGGTCCGCCTGTTCAAACCGGGCCAGGGTGGTCTTGCTCAAAGCCAGGCCGGCACCGTCAACGGACACCATGCGCCAGGGTGAACGCCGGGTATCGACAAAGGGCGCCAGATAATTATCAAAGAACTGCTGCTCAATCCCTCCGGGTTTGAAGAACTCGGCAAAGTCCGCCAGGGTGACTTCCACATTGGAGCGCTTGTCCAGCGGATATCGACCGGCCAGACTGCGATTGTAGAATGGCCGCACCATGGCATCGTATTCCGCCGCGATGTGACTGCGGGCTGCCCCCAGGGTATGCCCCCAGGCGCGGTCCGTAAGGGATTCGACCCATTGTTTCACCGGCTCAGGCAAATGGCGGGCTTCCACTTTCAAGCGTCCGATGGGATCGGAGCGCCCATTGCGCATTCTCGCCGCTGCCGCATCAAAGGAACCCTGTTCGGTGGACCCGGAACTGGTGATGCCCTCCAGATAGAATTGCAGTTCCGTCAAAGCGGAAGTGACCCGATCAAAGGGCGCGGACTGGCCTTTTTCTGACAACATCAAGTCGTGTAACGGTTCAAAGCGCTTATCCACCAAGGTGGCCGGATTTTCCGGCAGCTGCATCAAACGACTGCGGCCAGCCATGCTGGCAATACGGCCAATCTTGCCTGCTTTCGGATCGGCCATTCGCGCCAGCTTGCCCGCCCCCTGCAGGTTCTCAGCCAGCGCACCGGGGTCCACCAAGGGTTTGGATAACTGGGTGTGCACCACCACCTCTTCCAGCACCCGTCGCAATGGCGAACTCCCGGACAGCATTTCATTCAGCAAACGCACATGCTCATCCAGGGAACGAGAGGTCTGCAAGCGCAGACTGCCGATGGCCGAACGCCAGTAACCAATATAATCGTCCAGGTATCGCTTTTCGATTTCCGCCTGCACATTGGCCAGATCCAGTTCGCTCATGTCCTGGCTGCGATTGCCCACCACCCAACTATCATCCGCCAATTCTTCCATAATGTTTTCTTGCTGGGGCTTGAAAAAATCGTGATAGCCCTCGGCGGTATAGAACCAAGGAATGGCCATGAACTCACCATCAAACACGTAGTGCACATCGTGGCCAATCTGGCTGTCAAAGCGATAATCCATCGGTGCCTGCTGACGGGCTTTATCCTGCAATGACCCATAAATCTGTTGTGCCAGCGGCACCTGCCGCAACACCCTGCGGGTCTTCTCCACCAGCAGATCATCAGAGGCCAATACCGGCCAATCCATTGCCAATAGCTGGGTCAAATGCAGATTCAATGCTTCCAGTTGCTCGGGCTCATTGGCGTAGCGATTACGCCAGTCAGCGCGCAACCAGGTTTCCACGTAGGTTTTATCCAAACGCTCCGGCAAGCTCAACATCAGATAGGCTTTCAAGGCGTGATGCAGGTATTCCGGCAGATCCTGATTCTGTTCCAACTGATGGCCGATCTGTTGCTGCAGGGAACGATGAAATTCCTGATGCAATGCAATCTGATATTCCGTTTCCGCCTGTTCCGAGAAGGCATTACCCTGATACAGCCCGGCGCCAATTTGCCAGCCATCGCTATCCGGTTGATACACTTCACGTAAGGCCAACAGCGGTTGCAAACCACCCACCACCTGCTCCGGCATTTCGCTGCCGGTTAACTGTGCACGGTTCTGGGTGTAGAGCTTCAGTTGCTGTTCAGCATTATTGAGCCGCGACTCATTCAGGCCATAACTGGTGGACCACACCACAGTCGTTGCGGTTGCCCCCGCCAGAGTGGCAACGTAACCGATATTACGGGCCCATCTCAGTTTGTTTTCATAACGTCGGTTGCCCCCGGCGAGTTCCGATTCGGGGAACACCACTTTCTGGAACAGGCTGTTGAGGAAATAGCTTTTCCCCTGGGCAGGCCCACCCAGCAACGCCTCCTGACCAAAGCCCATCTGCCCGGCCATGTTCTGCATAATGCGCTGCATGCCGGCGCCTTCCTGTGTGCCACTGGTGAAGTACACTCCACGCAACAGATAATGGTCATGGAAACGGGATTCACTGAACGTTCGCCCCACGAACTCCGAGAACATGGGCTTCAATTGCTCAAACTGGGCTGGGAACGCGAGGATATCGGCACGACGGCGAAAATCCCGCTCGAAGTGAAATTTACTCAGCACACCTTCGTGCAGGCGTTTGGCCAGCAGATCAAATTCTTCGTCGAACAGCTGGTGATAGGAATGATGGGCCTCCAGCTTGTCCGGGAAGGTCATGCCCCACACCTGGCTGCGCTCTTCCTTGCCCATCATATCGAAATACTGATTAAAACCGGGTACGAGATCGCTCTTGGTGATGAGCAGATATACCGGGAAATTCACCCCCAACTGATCTTTCAATTCTTTCAAGCGCGCCCGCACCGCGTTGATGTTGGCGACCCGCTCCGACTCGGTTTTGTGGGCCAGCTCATCGACACTGATGGCCACCAGCACACCATTGATGGGGCGACGCTTGCGGTATTTTTTCAGCAGACCGATAAACCCCTTCCAGGCACTGGCGTCCGCACTGGCGTGACTGTCCTGGGTGGTATAGCGGCCGGCCGTATCGATCAGCACCGCTTGATTGGTGAACCACCAATCGCAATGCCGGGTGCCTCCTACCCCTTGGATGGCACCGCGCCCAAACTGACTTTCCAGGGGAAAATCCAGTCCGGAATTCACCAGCGCAGTGGTTTTACCGGTGCCCGGCGGACCGATGATGATGTACCAAGGCAAATCATAAAGATAATTTTTGCTGTAGCGACTGTTGCCGCCACTGCTACGACGCAGAGTTTCAATCGCATCCTTGAAGCGGGCATTGAGTAACGCCACCTCCCCCGGTTGTGCACCTGCAACTTCGGCACCTTGCCCGTGACCCTGTCCATCGCTTTGCAGATCCTGCGCAAGCTTCTGATTGCCCGCCTTGGCCTGCATGGTCAGACGCAGGTTGTTAAGCCCCCAGGCCAGAATCAACGCCATGATAATGAGGAGCCGCACCACCTCACTTGCCAAAAACTTTTTATCGGCAATAGCAATATAAGGTCCACCAAACCAGATCAGGATGGACAGCGCGATGACACCAATAAGGGTTATGACCCACTTCTGCTTCAACATGATTTGCCTTTAAAGAGTTAGCCTTTTACTTTGCGCCCGACTCAGCCACGGGACGTTCCAGCTGCATTAACAGCCCTTCACTGCGCTCATTCAACAAATAGGAAAAGCCGGAATAGGTGCCCAACATCAGTACACCGACGACGGCCACCACGACCCACAAAGGCAGATAGCGGGACAAGGGATTGCGTCGTTTGGTGACACGCTGCCAATGGGGGGACAGATCCCGTTCCGGCTCCCCTTTCTGCAGGCGGATCAAATGAAACAGGTTATCCCGCAAGCCCTCCAGCTGCGCGTAGCCACGGGGGTCCAGGCGATACTTACCCTCAAATCCCAGGCCCAGACAGACATACATCAGTTCCAACAAATGAATATTTTTAGCCGGAGTCTGCTGCAGGTATTCCAACAACTGGAAGAAACGTTCACCGCCACCGGTCTCGCCGTGGAACTGGCTGAGCAGGGATTGCTTGCTCCACACACCACTGCCCCAATGGGTTTTATTCACCAGCTCATCCATGACCGTACACAGCACATAGCGCGCATAAAAGCGGGTTTCCTCACTGACATCCTGATGCAGAAGCTGCTGTTCAAAAGCCTGTAGCTGTTGCACACAGCCATCCCGGTAAGGCATCACCTCGTGGGCTTCTGTTTGTACCGCCAACTGTGCGATCCGCTCCAACAGGGTGGACGCTGCTGCCAGTAACGGGTTATCCAATGCTCGCTGAGGTTGCGGGTAGCCCCAGCCCTGCTCTGGATGAATCCCCGGCTGGAAAAAGCCGCTGCCCATGGGTTGAGCCAGAGCAGCCGCAGGTGCTGGAGCTGCGGTTCCGGCGTATGACTGTCTAGGTGGCGGCGGAGGCGGCGCCTTACTGCGTCCGCCGGGATTGGGACGGGCAAAGCCTCCGGCCACCGGACTGGAAGTGTGGGTTACACCATCCGCATTGCGCACCTGAACCACGGTTCTATCTTCGTTTTCCATGACGACCGGTTATCTCCCTATCCCTTCACTGCCCAGAGTTCTAGTTCCAACCCGGGAATATCGCCGGAAAAATGGAACGCTATACCACCTGACTTCTTCAACTGAGCCCAATGCTCCGGGGACTTTTCCAGCTGAAAGTAGGTACAACCAGAGGTGTACGGCACCTGTCGCGGCGCCACCGGTTGCGGCACCAGACTGATACCGGGCAACTGCAGATTTACCAGTTCCCGCAGCTGTTCCACGCCACCTGCTTTTACCGAACTGGGCAGGCGGGTGCGAACACTGTCCGGACTCCATTCGCACTTCACCGCCAGGAAGAACTGGGCCTGATCAAGTAAGGCACGATCCTGAATGGGCGCCACCCGCACCCCAAAGCGACGCTCCTGCAACGGCAGCGCAATGGCGGTTTGTTCAAACACCAGGCTCAAGGACTGACGCAACTCACCCATCAGCACATTGAAGCAGTTGGTGAGCTGGCGATGATCGTAGGCTGTGCTGGCTTGCGCCAGTTTGCTATCGCTGGTGAAAGTCGCGATTTCCCCATTCAGCGTCACCAACTGGTGATACAGGCTTTCAGGATGCAGCTGTTGCACCTGATCCAGGTGACGCAACCCCGCCTGATACCGGTTAACCATTTGCAATAACATGAAATCCGCGATGTCAGTGGAACCACGACGACCAGAAGCCGCTGAGAGGCGTGAAGCAATGGCTTCCGCCCGATGGGATAGCAGACTCAGGGTTTCTTTCAGGAAAAAGGTAAGGCGCTTGGAAGCGCTGACAGACAGGCACGGAGGAATGTACTGATCATCCAACTCAATACGACCATCCGCATAGCTCTCTTTGATGCGGGCGATGGGGAAACTGGTGTAGTCCCCGGTGACCTCAGCTTCCAACAGCAATTTGAAACGGGGCTGGGCGACACTCACATTGACGGTCTTGCTGGCCCCCAGATTACTGTCTTTAATGTCTTCCTGATGGACCACCCACCGGGTCAGACTGTTGTCATCCTGGGCTGGAGCAGTCTCATCCGCCCCCAGCAACACAATGGGTAAAGCCAGGTATACCAACAGGTTCTGTTTACCGGGATGGATCTCTAGCAGTAAACGGTGGGTACTGCTGTTCAGGGAGAACACACTGCCATCGGGGAAAATCCCATCGGCCTGGGTCAGGGCAAAAGCCCCCTGCTGCAGCAATTGCTCGTCGATTTGAAGCTGGCGCAAGCCCCAGCCAAAGGGACTGAGCATCTGGCTGCGGGCCCGGAATTGCTGGTCCAGAAAGCGGTCGTGCTGTTGCAGGTGTTGAGGGCGCAATAGCATGCCCTCACTCCAAACTACCTTGTCATAGGACGGCATGGAGGTGGAATCTCCCTAAACATGGGTTTAATGCTTAGAGAGACATGGATGGGACAAATATTCAGACTATTGTGTGCAGAAAATTACACTATTTTGGTTAGCGGCTTTTCGCTTACCGGGGCGTTGCCAGCTCAATGCCCCGGCGATTCAGCAGCACGGTGATCTGGTTCTTGTCCTTGAGTTGTAGCGGCAACACCAGTCGCCAGTTGGCCTTATCCATTTGCCGATAGGCCGCCAGGATGCCCACATAGTTGGACTCCGGCTTGAGCGCGAATTTCAGATCCTGGACGTCACCGGGTTTGAACTCGAATTCCTCTGTGGCCACCAGGTCTGCCCCCAAGGTCTGGGCCTCATCCTGATATAGAGCAAAAAAGTCTGCGCTCTCAAATACCGCCGGGGATTTCAATTCCACCACCCGCACCACCACCGGCGACGGGCGGCCGCTGTCATCCGGATTCACATCGCCCCCGGCCACAATGCGCATGTCCACCTTGGTAAGGTCGGACATAAAATAGGCACAACCACCCAGCCAAAGCGTGGCCAGCAGAGCCACCGCAATCTTCCCCCGATTCATCAGTCTACTTCCTTTTGCTGTGTTTTCTGGTTTTCTTCAACTTGGTTATCTGCTCGTCATAGGCACGGGCAAAAGGCTCTGCAAACAGGCTGGAAAAGATATCGTCCTCTCCCAGCAGATCCTTATGCAGCTCCCGATAGGCTTCCCAATAACGGGCCGTTTTAGAGCCGATGGATAAACCGCCGGCACGCCCCTTGTCAAAACGCTGCTCCAAGGCTTGGGGCGAAAGGGTTTCCAGCAACTCCAGAAAAGCGCCCTGCATCCCCGCCATCACCGCCAGCTGATGCTCCTGAAAATCCTCAAAACATTCCTCAATGGCCTGATCCATAGGCTGGAAGGAACCGCCATCATCGGACAACAAATGCTTGATGGCCTGCTCCCCATTGGCGGACAACTTGATAGGATTGTTGTCGTGCATGTTCACCAGGGTCATATCCAGGCGAAACTCGTTTTTCATTCTGGCGCGAATCTGGGAAGCAGACACCAAACCGCGCATACAAAGGCGCAACATCATACCGGCGCGGCGTAAAAAGGCGTCGCCCCCGGCCTTTTCCACCTCCTGCACACTGATCCCCAGACCATCGGCAAACGCCTGCAAGGCGGCCCGGCTGTCCCCGGGTTTGGCGGGTGGTTTCGCATCCCTGAGAGGAGCAATGGCCGTCTGCATATTCTGCAGGCTTTCCATATCCCAGTCCGGGTCCACCTCGGCCCACTCCGGCAACGGGGGGATATCGGATTTACCGGGCAAGGGTTGCGGCTTCTGTTCCGGTTGCTTTACGGCCTCCTGCAATGGCTTCAACGGTGTTTCACTCACCGGCTCATCCCACCAGTTCTCCGGCAGGGCCTCCATGGAGGTGTTGGCCTGAACATTGGGAGGTTCAAACGACGCTTTCTCCGGCGCCAAATCATCGGGCATGGAATGGGACTGTCGATGCCAGCCCTCCCTTTCGGCGGAAGCCTTGGCTTTGGCTTGTTCTGCAGCCCACTGATCCACCTGATCCATTGGGTTGGCACCGGGCTGAACACCCGGCCTGCCGGGCATCGGCGGACGCGGCACCTGCACCGGTGGTGCGTGCAAGTCGCCTCCGATTTCCTGACCTGACTCCACATTCACCTGCACAGTGAAGTGAATCTGCCCCATCAACAGCCGGTCGCCATCATTCAATGGCGTGGCCCGATTCTTATCCAGGGCCTCGACCCCATTCAGGTAAATCCCGTTGGTGCTGATGTCAGTGATGAAAAACTGGCCGGACTCATAGGAAATGATGGCATGGCGCCCGGACATGTGGCGGGTCTGGTCCGGTATAATCCAGTCACAACCGGAAGATCGACCGATTACCCCGCCAGCCGGATAGAACAGATGACGGGCATTCTGGCCCATCAAATGCTTTTCCGTGCTCACCACTTCGAGTACTAATTCCATTGCCTAACTGCCTAACCCATCAGCCAATTTTGTGTATTTCAGCATAGTCTAAACGCTCTAATCCGGTTTGGCCGGATTTTTTACCCTTTTCAGGTCTTTATACGGTGAGCGAATTATTCAACAACAACCGCAGATCTGACTCAAGCCGCCCCTATGACATCACGTCCAGCCAACGCCAGCCGCTTCAGCATAGCCATTCATGGAATTGACGAATCATTCCGTCTCACCGGATTGAAGGGTGCGTCTGCGGTTGGCGATCTATATGAATATGACATTTCCTGCGCAAGTAAAAGCCAAAAAATCACGCTTGAAGCGCTGCTTAATCACGCGGTTTTAGTCACCATCCATGATCTGACCGGCGGCGCCCAACCGCGATTTTTGCGCGGCATCGTGGCCGAGGCCAGCTACCTCAACCACGGCAAGGAATACAGCGAATACCAGCTAAAAGTGGTGCCAACGCTCTGGATCTGCACCCAAAAACACAATTTCCGAATCTTTCAGGACAAAACACCCAACGACATCATCCTGCAGATTCTCAAGGAGCACGGCATCAGCGGCGACCTGCTGGAAGACTGCACCCGTAAAGCCCCCAAGCGCCCCTACTGCACTCAGTATGGTGAAAGTGATTACGGCTTTATTACCCGCCTGATGGAAGAGGAAGGCTGGCACTTTCACTTCCGCAACACCGAACAAAAACAGGTACTGGTACTGGCGGACAACAACAAGGTGTTCCAGGCCAAGACCGGCACGGAGACACTGCGCTACGAACAGGATAGCAGCCGCCCCCAGGATGAAGAATGCATCCACCAGCTGCTGAGCCAACATCAAATGACCACAGGCCTGATCAGGATCGGTGATTACCATTTCGAGAAGCCATCACTGACCTTGCGCGAATCAAGCCAGGGCCAATGGCCTGAGCTGGAACACTACCACTACCCCGGACACTTCATTGAGCCCGGACGCGGCAAAGCACTGTCGCAACGTTATCTGGAGCAGGCTGAACACTCGATCCAGATGATCGAGATGGACACCCACTCCATCCACTGCGAAGCCGGCCAGACCTTCACCCTGGAAAAGCACCCCAACGGCAAGCTCAACCAGCGCTACCTGATCGTCCGCAGCGAACTGGAGGCTGAACAACCCCAATCCCTGGATTCCGGCGCCAGCAACAAACCGGCCCGCTGTGTCAGCAAGTTGGTGTGCATTCCCTACAAAACACCTTTTCGCCCGATTTGGGGATTCCGCCGCCCACAGGTGCCCGGCCCCCATAACGCCATCGTCACCGGTCCCGGTGGCGAAGAGATCTATACCGACCAACACGGCCGCATCAAAGTTCAGTTCTATTGGGATCGGGAAGGTCAGGCCAACGAGCAGACCAGTTGCTGGCTGCGGGTGAACCAGCCCATCGCCGGAATTCAGTGGGGGGGCATCGCTCTGCCCCGCATCGGCCAGGAAGTCATCGTGGATTTTGAGCACGGGGATCCGGATCGCCCTGTCATGACCGGCCGTGTGTATAACGGGCAGAACCTGCCGCCCTACGCCCTGCCCGGCCACAAAACCAAGTCCACCCTGAAAAGCCTGTCCAGCCCTGGTGGCGGTGGCTATCACGAAGTGCGCCTGGAAGATAAAAAAGGCCAAGAACAGATCTTCCTGCGTGCAGAAAAAGACCTGGATCTGCGGGTGCTGAACGACCTGAAATCCCAGACCGAGAACGATCAACACCTTACCGTCGGCAACCAGCTGTCGGAAGAAATTGGTAAAGACCTGCACACCGAGATCGGCGCCAATCTGAATGATGATATCGGCCAAAGCCTGTCCCTGAGTACGGGCAAAGACCTGCAACTGAAAATCAGCGGCGCCCACGTAATCCAGTCCGGCAACAGCATTCACATCAAAGCCGGCAGCAAAGCCATACTGCAGGGTGGCATGAGCCTGTCCGTAAAAGGTGGCGCCGGCGTCATCACCCTGGGCCCTTCAGGTGTGGCCATCATGGGGCCATTGGTGCGCATCAACGAAGGTGGCGGCGGTGGCTCTGCCCAGGCCGCCAATCCAACCCAACCCGGCTCACCGGC
>PAPM01000048.1 GCA_002708905.1 Pseudomonadales bacterium
AACGGGCTTGCGAAAGCCAACTTGCACGGGGCGAATGATCAAAAAGTGCTCGCTGGCGGTGATAGGGAAAGTGTCGGCGCCGGCTTCACGGATTCAGGTTATCGGCAATACTGGATGGCACTGGGGAGGCCACAGCTGGGACTGGAATGCCTACTACAGTCACAACCATTACCTTGATCAAGCCAAGGATGCACTTGGGTTTACATACATCAATGAAGTGGGGCTCGGTTTAGAGTGGGATATGCATATTAAACCATTGGATTGGTTCGGATGGCGGTTTTTGGGATTAAGGGCCGGGTATTCATTTGGCGATGATGTACGTGGGTTCAACGTGGGGCTATCTGCACGATGAGGTTTTGGTTGCTTGCGCTGCTGTCTATGGTTATCTCGGGTTGTATTACACCCTACGAGTCTGATTCCCCCGATTCGGTAGAGTTATTGTCAAACTATCCCATCTTGCGACTGGATGGCAATCCTGTACAGGACCCTTATCGAGTATTGATGTCAGCGGGAGAACATGAGATTGAGATTCAGTTTAAAACCTATTCCAACGAACCAATATGCCGCTTTGTATTGGATGCCATTGACAATACGCGTTACGAGGTAACCGACAGTGGCGATGAATTTCCACTTACGTTGTATCGTTGGGTTTATGTGAATAAGCTTTGGTCACGTCGCACTGCGCCTTTGAATCCGCTTAGTTGCAACTGACCCGAAATATATCCGACTAAGAGTTGGCGCAGGGCTATGACGTCCGTGAGGTAGGGTACACTCGATGAGAATTCTCAAATCAGCGTTCAGAATTGCGTGTTTTTCAGCACTGCTTATGATTTCGTCTGTGACGTGGGCGGACAATCAGGTAACCCAGATTCCGTTTTCAGATTTGGCTCCCGGCTCTGTGGGGCTTGGCGCCGGCTTTCGCAATGGTGACAGCCCCTATCGATTTGTGGATTCAGTGTCCAGTCTTGAAAACGACAATATGCGGGATATGATGCCGCTCTATCTGTATGAAGGGAAATATCTGTTCTTCCATGGTACCAGAGCCGGCGTGCATTTGTGGAACGGTGAAGTCTCTGTGGATGCAGTGGCGCAATATCGTTTCGACCGCCTGGAGCCGGAAGTTGACGATTTCTATCGGACGGTGGATAAGCGCTCTCAGGCTTTGGAGGGTGGATTAGCAGTTAAGACGAATTTGGATAACCATGGGCTTTACTTCAGTCTGTTGGCAGATGTCCAGTCCCGTCACAATGGCTACGTGAGTGATTTAACGTATCGTTATACTTGGCAAAGATCACGCTTAACATTGTCTCCATATCTTAGTCTCATATATCAAAGTCAGGAATTGGTGGATTACTACTATGGCGTTGATGCGCATGAGTCCCGCGTTGATCTGCCAGAGTATGAAGCGGATGCAACCTCCTTTGTTCGCGTAGGTTTAAACTCCTCTTATAGACTGTGGGATAACTGGTATCTGTTTGCGAACCTGTCCTGGGAGGATCTTGCAAATGAGGTAAGCGACAGTCCGTTGGTGGACGAGGATCAGATTTACGCGACCTTCGTTGGCTTTCATTACAATTTTGGCAATGTGTATGAGCCGAGGTCGGGCAAGTCTTCCGGCGATACGATAAAGGACTGGTCCTGGCGGGTGCAGGCAGGCTATCAGGCGCAGGGTACATTTCATAAATCACACCGGGGGGATTTGCAGCGCAGCAGGGATGTGCATGCTTATCTGGCCGGGGTAACGCTTGGCAAGAAAGTATATGACGGCTCCATTCTGGATTTCTGGGGTAAGTTTTCCATGAACAGGCGCTTCGAAAACGATCTACAGGATAATTTCTGGGATTACAGTGTGTATTTGATGATGATGGGAACAGGCTATTCTCCCTGGAGCAACCGGGAATTGTTTCGTTATGGGTTTGGCTTTGGCTTCGACTATGCGCAACGGATACCGATGGTCGAGCAAATCAAGCAAGCGGACAAGGAACAGAATACGTCGCATTTCCTGAATTATCTGGAAGCCCAGGTGGATTTTCCTTTGCGTAATCTCACCAGTGCCGAAAGTGTTCGAAATTGTTATGTCGGTATGAGCTTGATCCATCGTTCAGGTATTTTTGCCACTTCTGACATCCTGGGAAATGTGTCGGGAGGTTCTGACGTTGTTGCCGGCCATTTGGAGTGTGTGCGATGAATAATCGTAATTTGTTTTTCCTGTTCAGTGGCCTTCTTTGCCTTCTTTTGGGTGGCTGCGCCTCAATGCAATCAGGGGACTCCCTGGAAGGGAACACCACTGCTGAGCCCGGATTCGAGCGTGCGCTTGAGGGCTTTCGAGCGCTGCCTTCCCTTAGCCGATATTTTGACGAGGCCGCTGCCATAGTGATCATTCCAAATAATTTTAGAGCCGGAACCGGCTTTGGTGGTGCCATTGGTAAGGGGTGGCTAATCGAAGACAACGCAATCAGCGCCAACGTATGGCATTGGCAGTTTCTGGTGGGTGCCGACCTGGGCTTTCAGTTCTACCAGCAGATCTTATTCCTGAAGGATGACGCTGCGGTAGCGTTTTTCAAGAACGAACCGTTTCAATTTGCCGGCCAGGTTAATGCCACAGCTCTGCTCTGGGGAACAGCGTTGAACCCCTCCTATAATGATGGAGTGGCTCTCTTCACATTGATCGACGGAGGGTTGCTACTGGAAGGTAGCGTTGGCATGCATAGTTATCACGTATTTCCGGTGCCGCTGAGATCCGAGAGTCAAGAGTAGAGGGTTTCAATTCTTAGCCGTGGTGCAGATGTGGCTTGTCGCGCTGCTCGTTATGTTTACGCTAAGGCTTCAGCGCGAGTCATCCAGCGCTGGCCCATCGAATTTCCCTCCAATACCAGCACCGGCATTATAATTAAGTTTGGTTGTAACATCCTGCAGGCTTCCCGCTCTAATATCTGTCAGTTTGCCCGGCACCTTCCGGCAAACAGGGTACTCACCAGCGATAGACAGGAATCCTAACTGTTTATATGACAAGGATTAGATTAACTGAAACCCTCAGAGAAGTGCAGCGCTGCCAATTGTGCGCAGGGGAACTGCCCCATCCTCCGCGCCCAGTGGTTAGAGCATCGGTAGAAGCACGTATTTTGATCATAGGTCAAGCACCGGGAGTGCGTGTTCATCAGAGTGGGGTGCCCTG
The DNA here is from genome assembly GCA_002708905.1 of Pseudomonadales bacterium. Classification (GTDB taxonomy): domain Bacteria; phylum Pseudomonadota; class Gammaproteobacteria; order Pseudomonadales; family Ketobacteraceae; genus Ketobacter. The sequence continues at coordinate 3,176 of PAPM01000048.1, forward strand.
GGATGATCCCAGCGGAGACCGTCTGAGAGATTGGATGGGGCTGAGTAGTAACGACTTTTATGATGAGAGCCAGGTTGCGATTATGCCTATGGGTTTTTGTTATCCAGGGAAGGGGCGTGCCGGAGATCTGCCGCCCAGGAAAGAATGTGCCCCACATTGGCACTCACACTTGTTAGCGTGCCTGCCGAATATCCAATTGACATTACTTATCGGGCGCTATGCCCAACATTACTATCTGACCCATTCGGGAGATACTGTAACGGATACAGTGAAAGATTGGCAGGCTTATCTACCGGAGTATCTTGTCTTACCGCATCCGTCACCGCGTAATTTTGTGTGGCTTTCACGCAACCCCTGGTTTACCGAGGATTTGCTGCCGGTGCTAAGGCGCTTGGTCCGGGATGTTTTGGAACCAGTTTAGTATTTTATTTTTATGGCAGCATTATGCCTATAAGAGCAATCACGGATGGGATGTGGGGCAGCATTCTAGAATTGGAAGCTGCAGCCTACGCCGGTATAGAGCCTGAATCGCTAGAGACCCTGAAAAGCAAATGGGTTGCGTCACCCGAACTCTGTTTCGTGTATGAACTGGAAGGGCAGGTTGTGGCATATCTGTTAGCGCATTCCTGGAATTCGATGGAGCCACCAAAACTCTTTGAGCCATTGGATAATCCTTGTGATGGCCCAGTCTTATTTTTGCATGACCTTGTCGTGTCACGATCAACCAAGGGAATGGGAATCGGTAAGTTAATGGTAGAACACCTGTTTTCGGTTGCCGATCCAAACCGATTTGACATTGCGCTTCTGGTATCAGTACAAAACTCTCAAATATTTTGGGAGAAAAATAATTTTTCCCTCATAGATAGGGGGAGATTGAGCCCCGGTTATGGGCAGGGTGCTGTCCTGATGCAAAAGGGGGTCAGATAGAAGCCAGGCCTTCACAAAAAACACCTTTGGTCAGACAAACCTGATGCCTTGCAAAAACGATTTCCGGGCACTCAAAATTTCCTGTCGCCCCAACTGTAAAACGTGGGAGCCTTTAAACCAGTGCACATTACATCCGTGCCAGTGACGTTGCAGTGCCTCGGTGTGTCTGGGTGATGCCATACGGTCCCCATAACCAGCAATGATCATCAGCTTATCGGGTGGCAATTGCACCGGCATGGCCAACGGGCTGTGAAACGCCACAGTTTTACGCAGCTCCGTCATGGAAAGTCCAAATTGCTGCATAATGCCGTTCATCAACCGGTCTAAGGGTTTCCACTCCATCATGGCGTCTGGAATGCTGACAATGGGCACTACGGGCAGTGCAAATGCGAGCCGAGGCTCCAACCCGGCCAACAGGGCGGTGGTATAGCCTCCTAAACTCAGGCCTGTCAGCCCCACGTTGGAGGCGTGCCCCTGATTCAGCAAATAATCCACCAGAATACGAACGTCATAGGTACTTTGCACCACTGCGTGATTCATGTGTTGTATGCCACCTGAGACATACCCCAGTCCACTCAGTGACCACGTGGACTGCCTGCGATCACCATGGTAAGGCAGTGTTTTTAATACAATATCGCAACCCTGATTATATAAATCGCTCAGACCCAGAAAATACTCATTCGGTGTCCACGATGAGGCAATGAATCCATGTAATACCACCACAGTGGGCCGAGGCCGGTCTCCATGGCGCCAATAGTATGCAATCGCGTCCTGGTTTCTGTGCGCGGGATTATGACCTGAATCCGCGCTATAAGGCGAGCGCCAGCACAGCCGCTCAAATATCCCTGTACGTACCAACGAAGGGGGCTTGGCGGGTTCGATTTTGAAGTGCGGTGTGGACAGGGACTGAGAAAATGCCTTGTGGGAAGACAGCGCCTGAGAGATGGGTTCCAGGTCATCTGACTGCTCCGCACCCAGCATAGCGGTAATATCATTTGCAATTTTTTCGCCGCTGTATCCTGCCGGTATGCTCGCCAATGAAATCACCGATGCCAGTGCCGTGCGTACCGCCAGATCCAGGCCGCTGGACATTCGTAACGAGAGTCCCCTAGGTTCCACAACCTCCGCGGCGCGCCGATGGAAGTCCGCCGGCAACTTTTCAAACCACTGTGGATTAGCATGATGGCTATACGGCTCCATAGAGTTTCCTGTCACGTTGTCTAATGTTTGATTTGGCTCTTTGCAAACCCCCACTTCAGTGGCCAGTGTATAGCGCGCGGCAGTAAACGTTTAAACCAATCGCCCAGGTAAGAATCGATACCCACCCGAACCCGCATCTTATTACATAAGACGGCTTTTATCACTTTCTCTGCCAGTTTGTCCGGCGACATGCCGTAACGCTCCATTAGCGCTGCCAGCTTAAGTGTGCTGCCCTTTGCGTCGCCTGATTTGTCTGCGGCGCTGCGCAGAATATTGGTACTGATGGTGCCTGGGTGTATGCTGGTGACGCCGATGTTGTGAATGGCCAGTTCGCTATTCAGACTTTCACTCAATGACTTTACTGCTGCCTTGGATAGGCAGTAGCTGCTTTGATTGGGTAAGCCCAGAAACCCAGCCAGACTTGAGGTGTTGATGATGTGGGCCTCTTTCTGCTTTTTCAGATAAGGCAGAAAATAGTGGCAACCATAGATTACTCCCCACAAATCAATGCCCAGTACAAAGTCCAGGTCTTCCATACTGTGGCTTTCGAAAGGCTTGTTGATGGTCACGCCTGCGTTGTTGAATAAAAGGTGGATAGCACCATGTTGTTGTTCAATTTGTTCAGGCAGAGCCGCCATTGCCAATCGATCTGAAACATCGCACAGATGGGTGGTTATGTTGAGCTGTGTAAAGTGTTTTAATGCCTCCACGGTGTCATCCAGCCCGCTTTGGTTCACATCCACCAACGCCAGATGGCACCCTTGTGCCGCAAAGGCTTTCGCCAGGGCCCGGCCGATACCGCTACCGGCGCCGGTGATCACGGCAACTTTGTTCTGTAACTGTCTCATGTAAATTCTCTGTCGGTTGATAGGTTGTTCGTTCGCGGGCAATGAATCCCTTGCGGGTGTTCGATGGTCGCAATACATTCGTTGCAGTGCAGGCAGCGGCTGCGAAAGTCAGGTTCCTGCTGAGACCGTAACGGTAGGTCGGGATCGATGAGCAGGCTGCGCCCCAGCTGGATGAAATCAAAGCCGGTTTCCATCAGGGTGGCAAAACTGTTGTTGGTGCTGGCGCCGCCCACGTAAATCAAATTGCAGTCTACTGCGTCTCGCAGCCGTTTCGCCTGCTCCAGAAAATACAATTCTTCATAGGGATAGGACTTGAACATGAACGGACCGGCAAGATGCAGCATCATGCGCATCAGGGGGCTTTTCTCCGCTTTTAACATGGGCTGCAATATGTTGTCGCCACGCAACATAATCATCGGGTTCATGGTGCTGGTACCACCGCTGGTAACGATGCCGTCGATGCCGCCGCGATCCAGCATCCGGCCGATGGCGATGGCATCGTTGTAATCAAGGCCACCCTTGACGCCTTCGGTCAAACTGATTTTACCGATGATTGGGAAGTCATCGCCCACAGCCTTGCGCACCGATTCCAGCACCTGCAAGGGCAGGCGCATTCGGTTCTGCAGTGAGCCACCGTAATGATCCCTGCGCCGGTTGGTCTTCGGGCTCATGAACTGACACAGGCCATAGCCATGGCCGAAATGAATTTCCAGGCAATCGAATCCAACAGATTGCATGAAGGAGGCCGCCTCACCGTAGCGCAATACCAGCTGATCAATGTCGTGCTGGGTCATGGCATCACAGAACATCATACCTTGGGCCACACCCAGCATATTGATACCGAAGCTGGGCCCCAGTGGCCGCTTGCGTTCCAATTGCCGGTTCTTGGAAAACCCGCCGCCATAACCCATCTGACCACTGACTTTGCAATCCCTGTCGTGCAACGACTGGATCATGGCTGTGAGCGGGGCGCGGATGCCTTCGTGCATGTAAAGCATGTTTTCGTGCAGGCGGCCGTCATTCTCGATGGCGCAGTAGCCGATGGTGGTCATGGCGATGCCACCGCTGGCCATGCGGTTGTGGAAATCCATAAGGGCCTGTGAGACTGAGCCCAAGGGGGACATGCCCTCAAAGGTGCCCGCCTTGATAAAGCGGTTTTTCAGTGCCAGTCCGTTCAGGTTTTTCGGTGCAAAGCACTGCGCAAGGTAATCATTCATCGTCGTTAACCCGTATCAGAAGGGTTGGCTGATACTGAACTCCAACAACAGGACGCTCAAATCCGTTTTGGTATCGGTTCCAAAAAACGGATTGTAGATAAAGTTCAGTGGATCAGTGTCGTTGCCCAATGGGCTGGTGCCCGACGGCATATCCAGGGAATTTTGAAAATAGGCAATGCCGAAATCCATCTGGCCTCCGTTTCGCATTTTGATACCTACACCCGCGCCATACAATTTGCCGGAACCCATGGGTAGCAGCGGGGTCAGGCCATCCGATGGCAACGAGGTGGGGCGGTCTTCTATCCCAAAACGCAGCACTGTGCGGTCTGACCATTGGTACTCCATGCCAACCGCCCAATTCCAGGTATCTTCCAGGCCGAGGGGAAATACCAGCGCATTGCGCGTAGACTCACCCACAAACTCTGCCAGGCGGAGAAAGTTGATGGGTTTGGAAAATTCCAGTGGCAAGTCCTCCCAGGAGGACCAGCCGGAGAACTTATAATCCACATTGAGTTTGATGTTGGGACTGAGTTGAATGCTGGTGCCGATATTGAATAGCTCCGGCATTTCGAGGTCCAGAGTGGCCTTGCCCTCAGTAACGGTTGAGGTGTCCGGCAAGCTGTAACCCAGGGCTTGCACCAGATTCTCAATACTGCCGTAGAGGTTGCTTTGTGCCAGCGGTACGATCACGCTCAGCCAGCTGTCGGAGCTGGTCCAGGTAAAATCCCCCTTCAGGGTCATTGGTATTGGGGCCACGTAGCTGACCCCAACACTCATCCATTCAGTGGGTTCCCACAGCAGCCCAACATTGAAGCCAATTGCCAGTGGGGTTTCCACCTCCATGGCCAGGTAGCCCAGTTCCTCGTAGGGACTGAAGGTGCCGCCACAGAGGAAATCCGTTGGCCGTGGATTGTCTGGACTGGCATTGGCACAATCCAGGGTGGTGGCCTGTAGCTCACCCAGGCCGAAAATACTGGGGTTGCCGCCGCGAAACGGCAGTTCAAAGCCGACGCCACCATAGTTGAAGGTCATGGCGCCACCGAAAGAAAAAGAATCATTCACCCGGTAAGCAAAACTTGGTGAGAAATAAGTGATCTGCATGAAAGACATGCGTTGCCCGATCCAGCGACCGGGATCATCCTCCGCCCGATAGAAACCTACCATCATGGGTGAATACACGTTGGTGGCGTAGGTGATGTCGCTGCCCGGCGGGGAGTAGGATGCGCCCCCCAGCGGTGCCAGCAGCAACGGCGCATCCGTCATGCCGAAAAATGGCAGCATCAGGGAAGCGCCCTCGGTGGTGCTTTTGCTTTTATAAGCATCGTTGAAGTAATAGCTATCCGGGAAATAACCCTGGTTGGTATAGTCTTGAATCACCGCCGCTGTGTCGGGATCATAGTCGCCAAACTCCATATCGATGGAAAAGGTACCGGCCACGACCTTGAGGTGGGATTGCCGACCCTTTAATTTCACCAGTCCCGCCGGGTTGAAATGAATGGAATCAATCCCTGGCGGATCGGCGGTGACGGCATGGCCCAGGCTGATAGCCTTGGCGTTGCCGATGGTCAGGCTGTCGGTGAGGACGGCGTGGGCCGGGGCTGCCGTCACCAGTGTCGCAATAACAACAACGAACACGGCCAGTACCCGAGCTTGGCTTACAGTCTGAGGATGACAGTGGAATACCATTCTGTAACCTGCTTTTTTTGTTGTTTTTATAAGGGCTGCTGCTTGCTGGGCAGCAGCCTGCTTTGCCATATGTGCAACAATATATGCAATATAATTGCATAATGATTTCGGCTTGGCTACACATATGTAGCATGGTTACATAAAATTTTAAGGGCAGTATCATGAGTAAACCAAGAACTCAACAACAGCGGAGAGAGGCCGCCACCCAGTCTGTGTTGGAAAGCGCCTGTTTTCTCTTCGGTGAGCAGGGCTACCAGGGCACGTCGCTGGAAGGTATTGCCGACCGTGCAGGCATGACTATTCGGCCGATTTATCATTACTTTGGCAACAAGGAACAGTTATTTCTCGCGGTGACCGAACAGATGGAGCAACGGCTTTATGCCGCAATGCAGGAGATTGAGGCGGGTCAGAATGGACCGGTCCTGGGACAATACTGGGAGGTGTTCATGCAATTCGGGCGCGATCCGCAGTTCCGTCAAATTGTGTTGGTGGATGCTCCAGTGGTCCTCGGTCGTGAGCGTTGGGCTGATTCGCCAGTGGTACAACAGGTTATCGATATTCTGGTCCCGTTGTTTCCGGGCTTGTTGCCGGAGACCCGGCACCTGATTGCACAGATGGTCATCGCTGCCTTGACGGAAGTGGCCATGTCCCTGGCGGAGCCGGGTAATAAGGGGAAGGAACACGCATTTGAGGAAATATCCGGACTGATCCGCATGGTGCTGGAATCAGTCCCTGGTGGATTTGCAGCAAGCTTGTAATAGAAAGTGGTGGATCATGCCTCTGCCACAATGCGATTGCGCTGTACACCCAAGTCGATTTTTCCGTCCGCCGTGCGGATACTGGCCTCGACCAGATCACCAATACGAAGATACTGTTTGCGCTGCGACTGCACCTTTAGAAACAGATCCCACTTTGTCTTCTCCGGTAACAACGCACCGATCTTTTGTTTGGCGGTGGAGGGCACTGATAATGCACAACCTGCGGGCGTGCCGGTCGCGAGCAGATCTCCGGCTTCGAAATCCTGAACCGATGAAAGCTCGGTTAGGGTCTCGGCCGGACCAAACACCAGGTTCGCCGAACTGTCCTGCTGGCGTACTTCCCCATTCACGGTGAGTTTAAGCTGCAGTTTTTTGAGCGCCGTTATGCTGGAAGCATCCAGCAGTGTCAGCCAGGGGCCAACCGGTCCAAACGTGCGGAAGGATTTACCTTTATAAAACTGCATTTGCGGAATCTGAATATCACGCGCCGAATAGTCGTTCACGATGACCGCACCGGCAACATACTCGTGCAGATTGCTGTCGGTGATTGTCACTACACTGTTAATGGCTTTGCGTAACACCAGGCCAAGTTCTATCTCATAATCGAGGAACCGGACAATACTGGGTTTGATAACGTCGCTGTCAGCCGCAGAAATGCAGCTTGATGCCTTGGTGAAGATCATGTTGTACGTCTTCGTGTCCGGGTCCATACCTGATTCAATCATGTGCTGCCGGTAGTTCGCACCCTGACAGACGAACTGTTGATTCTGTGTTACCGGCGACAGCAATTTTACTGCCGAGAGTTCCAGTGTACCGCCTTCCAAGGCAGCAAGTTCGGCCAGGTTTGTGCCACGTATGAAGTCGCCGGTGGTGGCAAACTCGCCGGGAATTGGTGTTATGTGTGTATTGCGGATAATGCCCCACTGGGTACGATCTTGGTGTTCGAAACGGACGATATTGAGAGACATAATAGGAACTCGTTCATCAAAAGTTGAGGTCGAAAGTATTGCTGTTTTGAGCTTTTCGGCGGGAGCAGACGACGGTTCGCAGGCTGTGAGTGTGAACCCGCTGCCGGTAATCATTACCATCGACACCCCGGCCTGGAGGGCCTGGAGAAGGCGGCGGCGCCGAAGGTCGGTCCCATCGATCTTCATGAGGTATTCAACCGAACAGCTTTGCCAGGGTAAGCAGTTTGCTCACGCTGATATCCGGGCTGGTTCGCAGATTGCGCACCAGCGCCGTCATCGCTGCGGCATCGGGCTTGGGTCGGGTAAAACTGGCAGGCATTGGCTGGCCCCACTGGGACATGGCATCACGACTGACGGGGTGCACGCCCATGGGATGATCGGCTGTGAAAAGATCCCCGTCACAGTAGTGTTCGTGCTTGTCGCCCCAGGGATCATTCCAGTAATCAAATATCTGGCTGCCAAGAATGTGGCGGCCGAGGCCCCAAGCATGTTTCCAGCCTCGTTCCCGTAGTACCCGCTGTCCCATTCCCACGGCGTCAGCGTCCACCAGCTCGAAGGCGCTGTGGCTGTACCTGGCCATGAACCCCTGCGCCATCGCCAGCGTGTGATGGTCGGCCGGAATGTCGCCCAGATTTAGGCGGAAGAATGTGACTGCAGGCGAACCGTCAGGCAATACCTGCACATCGCTTGGAATAAGGCCGAGGTGTTGCGTGTACCAGGCACTGGTAGCCTGGTAGTCGGCCACCTCAATCACACAATGGCCAAGGCGAATCACTTCCGGCGGTTCGGGAGCCGGCCGTTGCGTGCGATTGATACGTAGCGCGGCTCCTGCGCAATTCCAGTCCAGGGGAGGTCTGCGGGGTAGCACCTCGGCCTCTTGCTGACCCTCTATCACCTCCACCATAAACCCGGACGGATCCGTCAGCACCACACTTTCGCCTCCACCAGGGTGCGTTACTTTTTCGATGGCACCGGCACCGGGTAACCGAGCCAGTGTTTCCAAATCTCCATGGCTGCCCACAGTGAATCCCATGCCGACAAACCGCGGTTTGTCGGCCTTGTGTACACGGTAGCAATAGGGGGCGGCTGAAGTGCCGCGCAGGTAGAGGGTGTCAGTGGTGCGCAGGGCAACCGTCAGCCCGAAATCCCGCAGGAAGTTTTCTGCATTGTCGAGGTCTGGCCGCTCGAAGACCAGATAAGCCAGGGAGGTGGCCTTGGTAGTGGGATCCGGATGTCGAGTCGGTTGGGGCGTAAGAAGCTCTGGCATGGTAGTGGTCCTGTTAATAGCGCTGTCCGCATTATTCTGATAAATTACCCATAACTGATGATATTGTCAATTGTGATCAAATGATCCATAATCAGGTTATTCTTATCACCTGATATTTGATATGACCCAGGAGCTGCTTGCCCCATGCCCAGACAGAAAAACCTATCTAAAACGCAATCCGTACCGGCAACAGAACCAGTTCAGCGCGAGGCGCGCGGAGAACGGCGCAAGCGCATGACGCGTGAGAAGTTGATGGGGGCTGCGTTCCGGCTGATGGCCGAACGCGGCATGGATGCGGTAGCCATCAACGACATCACCGAGGCAGCCGATGTTGGTTTCGGCACGTTCTACAACCATTTTGAATCCAAGGAGACGATCTACGAGGCGGTCATGGACGGGCTGTTCGAAGACTTCGCCGATGCCCTCGAGCGCATTACCAGTGGTGTGGAAGATCCAGCCGAGGTGATTTCGATCTGCTTTCGTCATAGCATTCTGCGCGCCCGCCGTGAACCGCTGTGGGGACAGTTTCTTGTTAGAGAGGGCTATTCAGCACGGGCACTGACACGCGGCCTGGGCGCAAGACTGTTGCGTGACATTCAGATTGGCATTGCCCAGGGGCGTTTCAGCGTACCCGACCCCTTTATGACGTTCATCACCGTTGGCTCCACCATTCTTGGTGCCATTTCGGCTGATATTGAGGATGCGCGTGACCAGACTGGTTTTCTGCAGCAGATCGGCTTTTCCACCGATGACTTTCCCGAGCGGGCCGCCACCATTGTGCTTTACAACCTCGGGCTGCCCAGAGAAGAGGCGCACCATATTGCGCAGCTTCCGCTACCCGTTGCAGACCCCTCGTGAAGAAAGCTCGCATTGAAAAAAACCGGTGAAAACACTATGACCAACAAGAAAGCTGCCACCCAGGTTGAGGCTCTACCTGATGAAACCTGTGTACTGGTTATCGGCTATGGCCCGGTGGGCGCTGCACTCGCTGCGCTGCTAGGGCGCTATCAGGTGAACACGCTGGTGGTAGACAAGGAGGAAGACATTCTTCTGATGCCGCGCGCCATTGCGCTTGATAACGAAGCGCTGCGTATCTTACAAATGGCCGGGCTTGATGAAGATGCCTTCGATCGCATTGGAATACCTGAGGTGAAAATGCACTGCCCCTATCTCGGGCATTATGGCCAGGTGAATACCAGCGGTAGCATTGACGGCCATCCCAAGCTCGTCACCTTCTATCAGCCGGATCTCGAAAGGGCTCTTCGCCTTCAAGCGGAGCGGCACGCCTGCGTTAGCTTCCGCCCTGGTTATGAACTGATTGACTTTGAGCAACTTGAACAAGACGTGCTGGCAACCTTGCGGGATACATCCGGCGTACTCCATCAGGTTCAGGCACGCTACCTGGTCGGCGCTGACGGAGCAAGTTCTCTTGTACGCACTCTAATCGGCCAGGATTTCCAGGGGCAGACCTATGCGGAGGACTGGCTCATCGTCGACGCCTGCCAGCGTGAGAACAGATCAATTGACCATGTGGAGTTTAACTGCAACCCCGTGCGTCCCGCGCCGCATATGCCAGCGCCCGGTGGACGCGAACGCTGGGAATTCATGCTACAGCCAGGAGAAACGCGGGAAGAAATGGAAACACCGGAAAAACTGGCCGAACTGCTGGCGCCCTGGATAAGTGCCGACGAACTCGTGATCGAACGAAAAGCGATTTACCGGTTCCACGCGCGCTGCTGCAATCGGTTTCAAAAGGGGCGGGTGTTTCTGGTGGGGGATGCTGCACATGTCACCCCGCCTTTTGTGGGTCAGGGATTGGTTGCCGGCCTGCGCGACGTTGCCAATCTTGGCTGGAAGCTGGCTTGGGTGCTAAAGGGTTACGCTACACCCAGGCTGCTGGATAGCTACGATCAGGAGCGCCGTCCACACGCCAAGAAAATGATCGAGCTCGCCAAACTGATGGGACATCTCGTCATGCCTCGCAAAGCGGCAGCAGCTGTGGCTGTACATGGTGCGATGCGCGTAGCGCGTTGGGTGCCACCTATGCGCCGGTATCTTGAGGAACTCAAAATCAAGCCACCTAATCGCTTCAGTAAAGGCTTCTTTGTTGAAGGCCGACGCTGGAGAGGTGAGTTGAAGCGGGGAGGGCAGATACCGCAGGATTTTGTTCGCCAGGGCCCACGTATTTGTATGAGCGACGATGTACTGGGCGATCAATTTACACTGGTGGGTTTCGGTATTGATCCCACCTCATTGCTGGATGCTGACACGCAAGCTCGATGGCAGGCGCTCAACGGCCATTTTGTGCAAATCGGCATGCGTGGCCAAAACCCCGCGTCTGAAACGACATTTGCAGAGGATTTAAGTGACAAACTGGTGCCGGGAATTCCCCGTGGCTGGGTTGCAGTGGTCAGACCGGACAGGGTGATCATGCATGACGGCCCGGCCGGGCAAGTACTGAAAATGGTAAATGAATGCATGCAGATGCTGGCGTAACACTAGCGTGCCGGTCTTCATGTATTTGTATGGTTCAATCAGGTCGCTCAGTAATTCCAGTGGAATCCGATGCGAAGTTCGCGGCCGCGGTTAGGAACGCCGGGTGAAAGGTAAGTAGCGGCGGGTGTGTAGTATTCTTCATCCAGAGCGTTGCGAATTTCGCCATAGGTCTCAAGTGCAGCGGTCCATCGGTAGCCGACTTTTCCGGCGAACAGCCAATAGGGCTTCAGTTTTTCCAGGGAACCATCAGACTGTCCAACAGTATTGCGGCTACTGCGATATTGAGTGGTGAGGCTGCCATACCAGGTGTCATTATCATAGCTAAGCGCTGCGGAAAACAGGGTGTGGGATTCTTGATAAAACGTGTCCGGTGTGTTCAGCAGTCGAGTGACGCTGGCTCGCAGCTGAACGGAATCGGATAGGTAACTGAACCACTCCAGTTCCACACCATCACTATGGGTCCGTTGATTACTGTTGATGTACTCGCGGCCGAACCCAGTTGATTGCAGACTGATGGCATCGTTGAACTCGTTGTAGAAATAATTCAGCTCCAGGTGTGACGCGTCCAATTTCCGCAACCAGATCAGTTCCCAGGTGGTCACCGTTTCCGGTTGCAGATCAGGATTGCCAACAAAGGTCGGCGTGTTTGCGCTGTAACGTTCGATAGTGACAGGGGCCCGGAAAGCCTCGCCATAAAGCAATTTAAAGGAGTCCTGCGGGCTGGCGTGTGCAATCAAACCCAGTCGCGGACTGAAATGGCCACCGATTTGGGAATAGTAGTCGTAGCGTCCTCCGGCAATAGCCTCCCAGGTGGAATTGAATTGCTTCTGGAACTGGGCGTAAAAACTGGATATATCAGCTCGAACATTGGGTGTTATGGAGGTAGGGTTGTAGAAATTGCCATAATAATCAACCGGAAGCTGGAAATTGGCCAGTTGTTCAATGTCATAGTTACCGCTACTGATCCCCCTGATCATCCGGGGATGGCGATATTCCAACCCGAATTGCAGGCTGGAATCCGGCGTTATTGTCCAGTCATTCATCCAGTTGAAGTTGTACTCTGTTGATGTGAACTCCGCTACGGTCAGCAGCGGCTCGGTGCTTGGTGGGTTGCTGATCGAGCCAACCGGAATGGGCGTAATGGGTTGATCGTCGACACGCAAGCTGGAATATTGGGCACTCAGTTGAAGTTGAGTATGAATATCCCGATGCCATTGCATTTCCTGTGTAAGCTGAATGGCATGGAACTGGATTTGACTTCGGTTAAATGACTCGTTGATAGTACCGGCGGTAAAAAAACCGTCCGCTTGATTGCGTGCCGATACCCATTGCAGATGAGTCTTGTCCTTGATGGTCAGGCTCAACTGCACACTGGCGTTATATTGTGGATCCTGCACGGAAGTCAGATCGCCAGTGGCGGGATCAATGACGCGGTAGCGCTCTCCCTGTTCGTGTTCCCCGGTGACGAACAGCTGGGTATCGACATTCGGTGCCTGCCAGCGCTGTTGCAGCGCCGCTTTGATGCGACCGTTATTGCCGGCTTCCAGGTGGGTTGAGTTGCACGGGGTTTCAGTGATGATATTGATGACACCGCTAAAGGCATTGGAGCCGTATACTGCTGATCCAGGACCACGTATGAATTCCACCCGTTTAACGTTGCCCAAAGGGATATTGGGAAAGCTGTACATAGAGCCGCCCGCAAAGAAGTTGTCGATCCTCATGCCGTTAAGCAGAACCAGCATTTCAACGTTGGTCGCATTGCCACGACGTCCCCGTACTGATGTGGTGAAGGCAGAGCTGATATCAGAAGAGCGATAGGCCTGCATGCCGGCCACATAATTCATCAGTTCTTCAACAGTATTGACGGGCAGGGTATGGATCTCGGTTGCTGAGAAGACGGTTACACTTGCGGGCACATCGGGCAGTTGCTTTTCAGTCAGGGTGGAGCCGGTTATTTGAATGCTGCCCAGCTCTTCCAATGACAGGTCAAAAACGTCCTGGACAGAAGGGCAGAGCCCTGCTGCGGCTTGATTTGTAAACGTAAGTGCTGGGAGCACCAATACCAGCACTATATATCGAATTCGGTACGCCATTAACCCAGATGTCCATTTCTCATCTATTCAGTGTAGAACCAAAAGGTGGAAGAATGTTGATCAGTTCAAAAAATAGGAGGGTAGGGCGGGGAGTCGTGAATGCCGGTGTTGGCTGTCGCACTTTTCCTACTGAGATGCTATAAAAGGCTTAATTTTTATAAGGTATTGATAATAAGGGTAATTGCTCGGGAAGACACCAAAACCCAACCACATCTGTGATATTTCCTGGCGCTCTAATTTAATCTCCTCACGACGATATCCCATGTTTATGATCGACAGCGGCGTTTAGTGCAGGTGTCACAATGAACCCCTCGAAGATCTGTGCCACTTCCGATATCGAAGTCGGGACTTCTTGTTGTAGCCACCACGTCAGAAGCTCTACGGTCGAGGCCACAAAAATCGACACGGCAACATCCTTGGGAGGCCACCCCTCTTCAGCCATGTAGGCATGGCTGACTTTCCTCGACAGATCGATCAGAGTGCGTCGAACGCTCTCAGCGGCACCACCGACAAACAGAGTCTTCCAAAGCTTGCGGTGATTATCGACATAAGTACACAGTGTAATAGCAGCGGCGGCAGTGTCCTCAGCATTAAAGACCGGCAGGGTCAGTTCAACCAGCTGCCTCACCTCATCTGCCGCGATTTCCTCAAGTAAACACTCTTTAGTTTGATAGTGACGGTAGAAGGTTACCTCATTGAGCGAAGCCTTTGCGCAAATCTCTCGGACCGTGATTTCGCTCAGTGGAGAAGTTTCGAGCAGGTTAAGAAATACTTTTCGGATCTTCTCTCTGGTACGCACCACGCGGGCGTCTGATGTAGTTGAAAGATGCGGTTTGTGAACCCTTTTCTGAGGCTTGCGGGCGGGCGACTTCATAATTCTCTGATGCTTGGCATGGTTCAGAAAATTATACAGGTTTACCGAAGGATTGACATAAGCCCCAAGATAAGCAACACTGCCTTGCATAAAAGTAAAGCAATAATGTGTTGCTTATCTTGAGTGCCTTACTCCTTTTGGGTGCTTTAGCCCTTCAAGATAAGCGTTGGGGGAGATCCATGAATAGTACTGATAATCTGCTGAGTCCATCTGAGGGTGCTGCGACGGCGGCCCAACCACAAGTACAGACCACACCGCCTGTCCAAATTTGGGCTTTTTTCGGGGCGGTAATGCTGCTGCTGGTGCTCTATCTTCTCTTTCAATGGACGACAGGCCCATACTTCACTCCCGTTCCCACCGGCGTCACTGAAGTGCCGATGTACATGCAGATATTTCTTGGTGCAAACGCAGCCGTGCTGGCGGCAGGTTTACCTTTTGCGATTTGGTATTTCTGGATTAAACCCTGGCGCGAAGAACGGCGTATCACCCTGGACGGGATGCTCATGATCGCTCTCAACCTGTTGGTTTTCATTGATCCGATGTTGAACTACACCAATACCTGGTGCTTATACAATGCATGGCCATGGAACATGGGTGCCTGGACCCCTTATGTGCCCGGCTGGCTATCACCGGACGAGCCCGGTGCGATGGTGCCAGAACCGTTAATCAATAACTTCGTTGGCTACGGGTACGGTAATTTGCTGACGATCATGCTCGGATGCTGGTTCATGGGCAAGGTTAAGGCACGTTGGCCGACCATGAGCAACCTCCGGCTGATTGGGTGTATGTTTGTGTACGCGTACATTTTTGACTTTGTCATGGAAGGTTTAGTCCTGTTACCGTTCGGTCTATACACCTACCCTGGTGCCATTCAGTCTTTATCAATGAACGCGGGTACCTACTATCAGTATCCATTGTATGAAGGGCTCATGTGGGGCGGTGTTATGACCATTATTTGTAGTCTGCGATATTTCACCGACAGCCAGGGTCGTACCATCGTCGAACGCGGCCTGGAAAAAGTTGGTGGTGGATTTGTGCGACAGCAAGTGACGCGCTTTCTGGCAATCAACGCAGCAGTGAGCGGGGCGTTCATCGTTGGATACATGATTCCTGCCCAGTGGCTTGGAACACACGCCGACCCTTGGCCGGAAGATATTCAGAAGCGTTCGTATTTTATGAGCGGTATTTGCGGCGAGGGCACAGATAAGGCCTGCCCCCACCCAAGTTTGCCCATAGTCACTAAGCATTCCGGATACATCAACACAGAGGGTAAACTCATTCTGCCGGAAGGTTTTGAGATGCCACGGGTCGTGCCACTGGAGCGATCGGACCGCAGCAGCGATCAATAACATGAGCCAAAATTGTCACCAATCAGGATCAAACGGTAGCTTTGCATCTACGCAGCGGGTTGAATCGTGATTGCATAATTGCTCAGTGATATTATTTCTATGTTATCTCTACACGATTCTGTTGAGGTACGTTAGAAATCTCACCCCTAGAAGACCAAGTTATGGAAGTTTATATTTTCTCTAACTGATAAGGGTATACTTTTCCTGAATTCCACTGGCATACATAAGCATTGCCCTTCGGATCAATGCAGATATCGTGTACATGGCAAAAGTTGGAGTAATCGGGTTTAAGGCTTACAAGATTTCCATCGTTATCGTATTCGGCTTTTCCACCCAGTGTTTCGCAGACCTGGTTATCTTTATCAAGCACAACAATGAATCCAGAATTTGGTCGTAAATGTGATCCTGACCAACACAGACTCACGAAGACAAAGCCCCCATGGATGACCGGTCTGCAGGGATAGCCACCTGGTAGAGCGATCTCATCCAGGTATTGTCCCTCCAGGGTAAACCGTTTGATGCAGGAATCTTTTCGGGAGGTGACTAGCAGTACAGGGTCTGAATGGGTTCTTGCATCAATCGCAATACCGTGCGCAAAATTTAGTTTCCCGGGTTCGTTCCCTTTTCCTCCAAACTTGCGGATAAAGTTACCCTGCTTATCAAATTGCAGAATGTATTGGGAGCCATAACCATCCGCGACATAAATATCGCCGCTAGCAGACACTGCCGTTTGGGTAGGCGCATACGGCATGCCAGCGGTATAGGCGCCGATGTCATACGGGTTGGGCAGAATCAGAAGCTGTCTCCCTTCAAGACTGGTTTTGATTACTCTGGGATTATATGGGTCACAAATCCAGAGATGCTCACTATCACCCTCTTGAACAAGCGTAAGACCATGGGCGCCACTTGAATGCAGGGTCCAACTGTTAAGCACTTTACCATCCAAATTCAAGACAATTACGTTATTACGAGGGTGATCCGTTAACAGGTACAAGCGTTGTTGACGGTCAATGACCATTTCATGGCAGTTCCGCACGGGAAAGTCAGTTGCTGTTCCTTTGAACCAATTCCGATTAACCCTGTATTGGAACGGACCTTTTCCAAGAAGTTGTGTGTCAAACTTGGGTGTCTTTATCCATTTCAGATAAGAGAGTAGTTGTATTCCGGCGATATACATATTACCGGCTAGCTCCATCGACTTTCCGTAGAATCGCTGTAGTGTACTCATACCATACCGATTGAGCGGGGCTTCAGGATAACAGGCAATCTCTGGTAACGCCGTACCTGCAGGCTACTGACCCATTGTGGTTGGTCAGAGGGATCGAGTGAGATGCAGGATGTACTCTCAAGCAATAACTGCAACATGGTTTGTGCCTCCAGTCGGGCGAGGGGCGCACCGATACAGGTATGGATTCCCCGCCCAAAAGTAATATGTTTTCTGGGGCGAGCAAGATTGATGCGATCAGGATTATCGAAAGTCTCCGGATCCCGATTGCCCGCGCCCCAGAACAGTAATACCGTCGCGCCGGCAGGGATTTTGGTGTTACCAAGAACAGTGTCCTGCGGCGTCGAGCGTAAATGAAACCGAAAGGGAGACTCCAGGCGCAGGACTTCTTCGACAAAGGCTGGAATCAATTCGGGCTGTTCACGCAATTTGGTTTGCAAAGCCTGGTCATCAGCCAGCATTCTGACGGCGCTGCCCAGCAGGCTGGTGGTGGATTCTCCCCCTGCTGCCAGGAACAACAGCAGAAATGCCCGGCCTTCCAATTCACTCAAAATGCCATCGTTGATGCTGCGCTTGATTGCGCCCAGAATGTTCTGGCTGTCGGTTGGAGTTGAGCGCAGTTGACCGCCCACCCAGCGGTAGACATTGTAGGAGCGCAACATATACCACCCCAACTGGTAAATGCACGAAGACCCACTGACCACCGCCGTCGAATCAAATGCTGCCCGCAGCAATTTGTTGATGTCGCCTTCCTTAAAACCCACCAGATCGCTGACGATTCTCATGGGCAGAGGATTACCTATTTCCTGCATAAAGTCGGTTTTTTCCTTCGTCAGCGCTTTGCGGATACAGTCTGCAGCCACCTTTTCAATTTCCGGCTTTAGCGCCGCTATCGATTTAGCGGAAAAGTGCGAAAAAACAGCTGTCTTGTGCTGGGTATGAATAGGCGGATCAGCTGTAGCTAATACGGGGAGGGCTCCAGGTTTGTATCTCACCCGTCCTGGTAAGCCATTAAACTTTCGATAAAGTACACTGGTTAGACTCGAAGAAAAGTCGTCTACCCGTTTCGTTGCTTCCTCTAGAAGAGCATGGCTGGTTACAACGTAGATATGGGTGCCAGGAACTCGCCAGACGGGCGCTTCTTTTTGAAGCCGCTGATAAAAAGGGTAGGGATTATCGAGAATCGACCGATCCAGAAGCATTGTTGCAGGTATCGTCTGCGACATGACAGGTGACTCCATAGAAGGAAAATGAAATACTGTGGGCTCATACAAAGCAACCAATATGACAGCATGCTGTCATTATGAGGATTGACTGTCAAGTGATTAAGTTTCCTGATGAACTGCTGAACAAAGAGACAAACGACCTGATTGTGGAAGTATTCCGGCTCAATGGGTTGTTGCTGGCAACCGCTGACAGGTTGGTTTCCAAATTTGGGTTGACCGGAGCCCGTTGGCAGGTGTTGGGTGCGATTGCTCAGGTTGGGGTACCGGAAACCACCGCACGCCTTGCCAGGAACATGGGCCTGACTCGACAGAGTGTGCAACGGGTAGTGAATGAAATGGTGGCTGAAGGCATGTTAACGCTGGAAGAAAACCCACACCACAAGCGTTCAAAGCTGGTAGTTATGACACCCAAAGGCGAAAAAGCTTTCCAGCAGGCGATTGAGCTGCAAGGCCCTTGGGTAAAAGCCTTATCCAAAGGGATTAGTAAGAAGCGGCTCAAAGAAGCAAAAGACGTTCTTACTATTTTGGGTTCTAGGTTAACGGACCAGGAATAGAGATTCACAATCCCCGATTTATTGCTGACAAGCTCAACGGTTCCATGCATTCTGATCTGACGGTGATTGGAATAATGCACAGCCGTAAATTTACGATTTAATGATTTGCATCATTGTAATAAGCAAAGTAGAAATATTCGCACTTAAAATTGATCTGATCACGCAGGCCGTGATTCTGGAGGAAAGATAATAAGTAAAAAGGCGAGCTGTCGCTCGCTGAAGCGCTTCACCGTTACTAGTTACTAGCAATTAGAGGTACCGTATGTATCGGCTGAAATTTGTAGCCACTTTTTTGGTCGTCAATTTTTTTATTTCTATACCCTTATGTTCAGCAGCAGCTAATAACACCAGTGAAATCGCAGAAGAGACAAAGCAGACTACGTTAAGCTCAGGTCAGGATGATTCTCCCTGGCTGGTGACGCCGCTTTTCAGTAGCGACCCCAAGGTGGGCACAGCTATCGGTGGCGTGGGTGGTTATCTGTTTAAGGTTGATCAAAAATCAACCGCATCGATTGTCGGTATTGGCGGCAACTACAGTGATACCGATTCCTTTACTCTCGGTGTGTTTTTGCGCTCTTATTGGGATGCGGATAATAAGCGACTAATGGCGATGGTGGTTGACGGCAAGATCCGCAATGATTATGAAGACTTTCTTGGTTCAGGTTTGCCGGTGCAAACGACGGACAATATAGATCTGTATTTTATGCGCTATATGCAGTCGTTTGCGGTTAACTGGTTTGCGGGTCTGCAAGGTGTGTATACCAACTACATCATCACTGGCGACAACTATGCTTCACAGCAAATCATTGATACCATCGGCTTAACTGGTATTGATTCCGGTGCTGTTGGTGTGACACTGATGTACGACAACCTGGATAATCAAAACTCCCCAACTACAGGAAAATATTTATTATTCCACAATTTTTCCTATCGAGAATCTTTGGGGGGCGAGGAAGATTTCGACGCCTACAACCTGGCTTTCAAACATTATATACCAAACGGCAACGGCCACGTGTTTGCTTATCATGCGACAGGGCGCTGGACGTCAGATGCAATGGTGAGTGGCTATTCCAGTGTGGCATTGCGCGGCTATGTTCGCGGTGAATACCTGGCTCCGCACTCGGTCATGTTGGAGGCGGAGCAACGTTGGAATCTAAAGGGGCGTTACGGAGCCAGTATTTTCACCGGCGTGTCATGTCTGTACGGTGAAGGCAAAAAATGCGATAACAGTGAAAATCTGTATCCCGTTATCGGCGCTGGTGCTCGAATAACCCTTAAGGAAAGCGAAAGAATCGTAGTCACCATGGATTACGCAAAAGGTAAAAGCGACAATAGTGGGTTTTATATTCGCTTTGGGCAGGCGTTCTAATTTCATTTGATAGAGCACTTCATTCAGCAGTTAGAGACGACTTTAATTCAAGGAAGTACATCGATGAAACAATTAAACCGACTAATGCTGGTTTTAACACTTGCCAGTGCTCCACTAAGCGTCTTTTCTCAGAGTGAATTACCCTTTCCTGAACCAGGCTCCGCCAGTGTGGCAGGTAAGACGCTGGCAGATTCTAAACACCAGTGGCGCAAGGAAGAGCAACACCTACCGGATGATGCGCCGAATATCGTCATCTTTATGACCGACGATGCAGGTTTTGCCAATCCCAGCACCTTCGGTGGTCCTATCAATACACCAACGTTGGATCGCCTGGCAGCCTCCGGCATCAGCTATAACGCTTTCCACACGACCGCGATGTGCTCGCCAACCCGTGCGGCGCTGCTGACCGGCCGTAATCACCATCGGGTCGGCGCCGGCCAAATCGCTGAGCTGGCTTCGGACTGGGACGGCTATGTCGGCAAGATTCCGAAATCCACCGCCACTTTCCCTCAAGTACTTTCTGACTACGGCTATAACACAGCGGCTTTTGGCAAATGGCACAACACCCCGGTTACCGACCTCACCCCATTGGGGCCCTTTGACCGCTATCCCACTGGTCTTGGCTTTGATTACTTTTACGGCTTTATCGCCGGTGAGACCTCGCAATACGAGCCGGTATTGTTTGAAAACACCAACCCGATTAGTCCGCCCCACGATCCTAAATACCATCTCACCGAAGATCTGGCGGAAAAGGCTATTCGCTGGATGCGCACCAGCAAAACCCTGAATCCGGATAAACCCTTCCTGGTCTATTTCACGCCGGGTGCCGTGCACGGCCCACACCATATTTTCAAGGAGTGGGCAGACAAATATGACGGCAAGTTCGACGAGGGCTGGGAAGCATTGCGCAAAATAACCTTCGAAAAACAGAAGGAAATGGGCTGGATTCCCAAGGATGCAGTGCTCAATCCCCTGGCAAAAGGCATGCAGAAATGGAGTGATGTGCCGAAATCCCAGCGCGAATTTCAGACACGACTGATGGAGATTTATGCCGGCTTCCTGGAGCACACTGACGTCCAATACGGCAAAATCATCGACGAACTGGAGCGTGAGGGTGAATTGGATAACACCCTGGTCATTTACATCCTCTCTGACAATGGCCCATCCGCAGAAGGCATGAATGGCACTATCAGCGAGTTGTTGGCGCAGAATTCAATGCCCTCTACAGTTGAACAGCAGCTTGATGTACTGCAGAAAAACTATGGTGGGATAGATGCCCTTGGCGGTCCGAAGCTCGATATCATGTATCACCACGGTTGGGCCTATTCCGGCTCCGCGCCATTCCCGGGTACAAAACTGGTAGCTGCCCATATTGGTGGCACCCGTACACCATTGGTAATTTCCTGGCCGAAAAAAATAAAGCACGACGGCATTGTGCGCTCACAGTTTCATCACGTGAATGATATTGCTGCTACCCTCTACGAACTGCTGGGTATTAAGCCACCCAAAGTGGTGAATGGTGTGAAGCAACAACCACTGGACGGTGTATCAATGGTCTACAGCTTTGAACACCCAGAGGCTAAGACCACCAAGAAGACTCAGTACTTTGAAATCCTCGGCAGCCGCGGCATATACCATCAAGGCTGGTTTGCCGGCACGTTTGGCCCCCGCGCACCTTGGAGTACCGACATAACTGGTCTACTCAACTGGGAGCCGGAAAAAGACATTTGGGAGTTGTACAACCTCGACCAGGATTATTCCCAGTCGAAGAACCTGGCCGCAGATAATCCTAAGAAACTGGCGCAGCTGCAAAAGCTGTTCGATAAGGAGGCCAAAGCCAATCTGGTCTATCCCATAGGGGCTTCGCTCTATACTGCATTTTTCAATAACGCCGAGCTCCCATCATCACCCTTGATGGAGTGGTCATTCTATGCAGGCCAGGACCGCATCCCGGAATCCATGGCACCCAAGTTTACCAGTGGACGTTCGACGCGCGCGGTCATTGATGCTGAAATAGGTAAGGATGCGCGGGGCGTACTGTTCGCTGTGGGGGGTATTTCCTCGGGCTTCACAGTGTACATGGACAAGGGGTTTCTGAAGGCGGAATACAATGCCATGACGCTTAATCGTTACAAGATCGCTTCGAAAGCGCCAATCCCTACCGGCAAGGTCAAGATCGAAGTGCTTACTCAGTACGATACGATGGAACGTTTGGCTCCGGCGACTGTTACCTTGAGCGTGAACGGCAAGCAGTTAGCGCAGGGGCGAATCGATCGATCGGTACCGGGTGTGCATACCGCTTCCGAAACCTTCGATATCGGCAAGGACCTTGGCTCACCCGTAGCGTTGGATTATATGAGTCGCGCGCCGTTTGTCTTTAATGGCAAGATCGAGAAAGTGCATATTGGCTATATCGAGTGATCTCCGTTTAAGAGAACTGTCACCAAATCTATTAAGTTAGGAAGGAAAACCATGTTCAGAATAATTTTGTCGCTTGGGCTAGTGGTGTTTCTCGGTGCTTGCGCCGAGGCCGACAAAGCAGATCCCGTCAAATACGAATCCGTTCCACAGGCAATTACAACCCCTGACAAGGTGGAAACACGTGTTGGAACCCACCGCTTTTTTGATGGTTACCCGGACGCAAAAACAGTCGAAGCCGCCTACGATAATCTCGACTTCCAGCGTGGAGTACGCGCATTTCTTGACGGCTTGCCCATCGCTTCACTGTACGCCATGCGGGAGGGCCTGCAGGAAGTCGGCGCGGTTAACGGTACCGTGGGTATTTTTGAGAACCTGATGGACGCCCGCACTCTATTTCTCACTGCCAATACCGAGAGCGTGTATGCGGCGACCTGGCTGGATTTGAAGGACGGTCCCATGGTGGTGGAGAGTGCCCCCAACACCCTGGGCATTCTCGATGACTTCTTCTTTGGCTACGTCACAGACCTGGGCAATGCTGGGCCTGATAAGGGCAAAGGTGGCAGATACCTGATCCTGCCCCCTGGCTACGAGGGTGAGGTTCCCGACGGGTACCACACCTTCACCTCGCGCACCTATGGCAATTGGTTGATCTGGCGCGGCTTCCTGCAGGAAGGCGACCCCAAACCGGCGGTAGCCAATCTTAAACAAAACACCCGCATTTATCCGCTGGCGCAAGCCAAGACTCCGCCCGCCACAAAATTCATCAATCTGTCGGGCAAGTCCTTTAACACCATTCATGCCAACGACATCACCTTCTATGAAGAGGTACACCAGGTACTACAGGAGGAGCCCGTAGATGCCCTTGACCCTGAATATCTTGGCCTGTTGGCGGCCATAGGTATTGAAAAGGGCAAGCCCTTTGCGCCGGATGCACGCATGACCGACATCCTTAACGACGCTGCTGCCGTGGGCAACGCGACGGCACGGGCCATTGTGTTTAGAACCCGCGATCCCAAGTCCTATTACTATGAGAACAGCGCCTGGAAGACCGGTTTCATCGGTGGCAGCCACGAGTTCGAAGTCGACGGCGTCCGCTTGCTGGATGGTCGCTCACTGTTCTTCTATTACGCAACGGGTATCACCCCGGCCATGTCCGCCAAGATCGTGGGTATCGGCTCGCAGTACGCCGGTGCCATGGTCGATTCCGAGGGGCGCGCACTGGATGGCGGCTACAGCTACAAGTTGCACATTCCAGCCAATGTGCCGGTAAAAGACTTCTGGTCGCTGGTGCTCTACGACAACCAGACGCGATCCATGCTGCAGACCGACCAGGCGTTTCCCAGTCTCAACAGCGAACGCGGCATGGTCGCCAACGACGATGGCTCTACGGATATCTATTTCGGCCCCACTGCCCCTCAGGGTAAGGAGAGCAACTGGATTCAAACCGTGCCCGGAAAGGGCTGGAGTGTTCTTCTGCGATTGTACGGACCACTGGAACCCTGGTTTGATAAAACCTGGCAGCCCGGAGAGATCGAACGCCTCGACGATATTCCCGCGGTGGCAGCGACGGATACCAAGCCCAAAATGGCGACCGATATCCCCCGGTCTATCACCACACCGGATCGTGTCGAAACCCGCATCGGTACCTTAGAATTCTTCGACGGTTTTCCTACTGAAGAGACCGCGCAACTGGTCTATGACAACCTCGACTTCCTGCGTGGTATGGAAACGTTTTTGACCACCATCCAGGCGGGCTCCATGGAAGCTGTTCATCGGGGATACCTGGACGCCGGTTACGAACGTAATGGCGATATTATTCTTACCGAACAGTTAATGGATGCCCACTCACTGTTCCTGACCCCAAACACCGAGAGCGTCTACATCATGACCTGGCTCGACCTCTCCGACGGGCCAGTGGTGGTGGAAAGCCCACCCAATACCCTCGGTATGGTCAACGATGCCTACATGCGTTACGTGAGCGACATGGGTAATGCCGGCCCTGATCGTGGTAAAGGCGGCAAGTTCCTTTACCTGCCCCCGAACTGGGAGGGCGAGGTGCCGGAGGGGTATTTCACCTTCCGCTCCCCAACGTTCGGCAACGCGATGTTCTGGCGCGGATTCCTGGTCAACGGCGACCCGGCGCCAGCCATTAAGGCGGCGAAGGAACTCATTAAAATCTATCCGCTGGGCAAAACAGCGGACGACGCCAATATGCGATTCATCAACAGCTCCGGCCTCTCGTACAATACGATTCACGCCAACGACATCAGCTACTACGACGAGATTAAAGATGTTATTGACCGTGAGCCTGCTGCAGCCCTGAGCCCCGAGACATTAGGCCTGCTGGCGGCGATTGGTATTGAAAAAGGCAAGCCTTTTGCTCCCGATGCAAGAATGAAGAAAATTCTCACTGGCGCGGTTGCTGTGGGCAATGCGACAGCGCGGGCAATTTCGTTCCGTGCCCGCGATCCTCGGGCCTACTACTACGATGACTCAGGCTGGTTCAATGCATTCGTTGGCGGCAGTTATCAATTCCTGCGTGACAGTGGCGCACGTGACCTGGACGGCAGAACCATGTTCCACTACGGCTACACCGCCGTGACACCAGCCATGATAATGAAGATAGTGGGCGTAGGCTCGCAGTATGCGATCACTGCCACCGACATCAACGGCGATTATCTTGACGGTTCGAAAACCTATTCGCTGACACTGCCTGCAGACATTCCGGCCAAGGACTTTTGGTCCTTTGTTAACTACGATCCGCAAACCCGATCACTGCTGCAGACACCGGGCACCCCGTTTCCCAGTGTCAGCAGCCAGAGTGGAGACGTGCAGAGCAATGCCGATGGCAGCACCACGATCTGGTTCGGGCCGGAGCCTCCTGCGGGCAAGGAATCCAACTGGGCGCCAACCATTTCCGGCAAAGGATGGTTTACAGTCCTGCGCCTTTACGGACCACTGGAATCGTGGTTCGATAAGAGCTGGCGGCCGGGTGAATTGGAACCAGTCGAATAACTGAGGGTTTACCAAAATGCCGATCACTAAAAGTCTCCGTATCATTAAAGCGGCCGCCAATTGCTCGATCATCGCATTGTTACTTTCACCGGCCGGTATTGTAACTGCGGCTGAGCGCACGCCGCGCTTGATTCTGCAGATCACCGTGGACGCTTTACGTGGTGATCTGCCTGAGCGTTACGCCCATCTCTTTGGTAAAGGTGGATTTCGGTATCTCATGGAGCAGGGCGTTTGTTACACCAACGCCCATTACCAACACGCCAATACCGAAACCATCGTCGGGCATGCCTCGCTGGCTACCGGTACGGTGCCGGCCGCTCACGGCATGGTTGGCAACATCTGGTTTGATCGGGAAAAAGATCGCATCGTTTATAATATTGAGGACGCGAATTACCATCTGCTCAGCGCCAATGCAGATGTCAATAGTGACACCGAACTGGATCCTACCCAGAAGGCCGCCACGGTGGAGGGCCGCTCACCCAATGCCATTATGGCGTCAACCTTCAGTGACGAACTTGCCATTCATTCTGGTGGCAAGTCGAAGATCTTCGCAGTCTCTGTCAAAGACCGGGGGGCAATACCATTGGCGGGACACACCGGCAAGGCGTTCTGGTTTTCAAAAGCCAACGGCGAATTCGTCTCCAGCAGTTTCTATTACGATCAGTACCCGCAATGGGTAAAGGACTGGAACGCACGAAATCCCGCTCAGGCGTACTCGGGTAAAGCCTGGCAATTGATGTACGAACCATCCAAATATCTATTCGGAGCCCGTGATGATCAGCCCTATGAGACCGATTTTCCCGGCTATGGCCGTGTCTTTCCTCATCCGTATGGCAACGCGGAAGACAATAAATACTTCACTACGTTTCTCACCCTGAGCCCGGCGGGTGATGAGTTAACCCTGGATTTCGCCAAAGCGCTGATCGACAATGAACAGCTGGGCCAGGACGATATTCCAGACTATCTGGCAGTGAGCTTTTCTTCCACCGATTATATCGGCCACCTGTTCGGCGCCTCCAGCCTGGAGACTGAAGATAATATGGCACGATTGGATCGAACACTGGCAGAGTTGTTTCGCCATATCAATACCAAAGTCGGCCTGAAAAATACGCTGATCGTGCTTTCTGCTGATCATGGGCAACCAGAAGTGCCAGGGCATTTGAATGAACTGGGCATCCGGCACGCACGCTATTTTGATACTCAGAAGTTAGATAAAGCGCCGGCTATTGCAGCGATTAAAAAGCGGTTCGGAATTGGAGAGGAACTGATAGACACTTTTTCTCAGCCCTATGTCTATCTCAATCGTGAGCTTATCCACAAAAAAGGGTTGAACCAGGCCGAAGTGGAGGAAGCAATAGCCAGCGAACTGGTTAAGTTTGACGGTATTGCAGCTGCAGTTTCCAGCACAGCCATGCGCACTGCGAGCTTGCCCGATACGTTGCTGATGCGCTCTGTCCTGAATAATTTCTATTCCGAACGCTCTGGTGATATCTATGTGGTGTTTGAACCCAATATCTTTATCAGTGATTTCGACGGACTCACGGTTGCCTCAACTCATGGTTCGCCTTGGCGCTATGACACTTATGTACCAGTGATGTTTGCTGGAGCCGGACTAGATGAGAAGAGGGTAAGTCGTCCGATTACTCCCTACGATATCGCTCCTACGCTGGCAAACTATCTGGGTATCAAGCCGCCTTCAGGAACCATTGGTAACCCACTGGTTGAAGTGGTGGATAAATAATAAATGGGTGTTTTTACCAAATGACGTCCGGATGCATGGCTAAAGCGGTTGATTCGGTATGCCCGGAAACAATTGCTCAGTGGGCCCGACTGTCACCAGCCCCATCAGCTTGGTAACAAGATGGGGAGCGAACACCGAAAGATAGACTGCGTGGCCAATGACGATGAAAGCCATAATGGAAAGCAAAGCCGCGTGTAAGCGGCTTTTTGTTTTGGCGTCTGCCCACACCTCGACCACTGTGCGGCCATTGTGATCCGTGCGCCCGAGCAGGTATGTGAACACCATCATTTGCACACCCATCGCAATAGCGTCATACCACGGGTATTGATGTTTTGTACCAGGCCAGAATGCGAGCCCCTCGATCACGTACCCGTAGTAGAACACTGGGTCTCCAACAATATAGGGAGGGTTTTATTACCCTTTGTGAGCTATGCCTTTGATATACCGACATATTTAGCTTTCGAACAGCATGCGC
>PAPM01000006.1 GCA_002708905.1 Pseudomonadales bacterium
CCCCCCCCAAAATAAACTAAACTGCATTAAAATACCAGGAGAAAACCCCGTGCCCTACAAAAAATCGCGATGAAGACTTGTTTTTGGCCCAAAAACGTACTGTTTGTACTATATTGGTTTCTGTGGGGGTGGAAATTTAGAATTTTTGTTTCGAGAAAACTTCATCATACCCTTGGACCAGACTCGGACTCATTTTGGGCCGGTTCGCTTCATTTTTTACTGAAGGTTGCTCAAAAGTTTTTTAAGGCTTCCATGAAACATGATAGTGGAGATAAACAGCCCTCAAATGTTTTATGATGTGAAGCAGAGGGCATTGCACAACTTTGGTTCATATTACAAATTTCGTAATAGTTGAAGAGTTGGTTTGAAGATTTTGTGAAAGATGGAAATTAAATTGAGCCAAATTGGTCTTCAACAAATACCTTATAATACCATTTCTGTGTAAGCTGCACATTTAAGCTGCACAGAAATGGTAAAATGATAGGAGACTTGAGCGTTACACTGGAAGCGTTCCAGCTTAGAGCATTGACAATGCCGCCTTTGCGGGTCGCGCTACCTTGCTCGTTGCGTATTTAACTCCCAATCTTCAATATCCATAAAAAGCATACTTAAATGTTATACTGGAAGCGTTACAGCTTAGAGCACTGACACTGCCGCCTTTGCGGGTCGAGCTACCTTGCTTGTTGCATACATGTACTAAACTGCTCCCAAATAACCGCTACCCAAAACTGATGTCCATCAGCATTATAAATTGCCACGGTAATACAAAAAACCAAGCTTCAATAATCTTCGTACGAGTATTATGACAAATATGCGGGTCTATTGTTGAATTAAATGGTTCACTATTCCGCAATGTGCCTCCGCAATGTGCCTTAACATAATTTTCGATATATTGTATTAATAATAAAATCATTTATTACAATAAATCGAAATTTAAGTTTGTGCGGTTGTTTATGCAAAATTAAAAATTTGTTTAAAAGGCACTTTAAAAAGTGCCTTGCGAATGTACATGCTCCTTTAAAAAATAATGAATAATGAATACGTTCTTCTCTCATAGGCGAATCCTTACATAAATATAGGTTTTGTCTTTGGATACAATATTTTAAATGCCAATTATTATCATAATGTGAGGAAGTAGCAGACTCCGGACAGAGCATTTACAAGTGTGTATTAAAATGACGGAGATGTTAGTTAAATGCTAGGCGTTACGATCGTACTTTAGTTTCACGTTCACTGCAAATTATATTGATGATCGAAAGTGGATAAATGGCGTAAACGTGTGGCAATTTAAGTCCCTAGTTTTAAGAATGTGCGAGCTGAAACTGCGACTCAGTTAGGACTTGCCAGCCAGATACAAAATAAATCTTATATAATATTTCATGAATATATTATATAATAAGTGAGAAATGCGCCTTTTAGGCTTCACGCCTGACATTGCCGAAAATTAAATAAATTAAGGATATATGTTATGTTAACTAGAGTATTGGTTATAAGGTTTCTTTTTAGCTTTGAATTGTATTTATTTGTCTGTTCCCCCCTTTCGCACCCAACTCTAATATTAATTCAGGTATGTTCGGACGCTGTTGCTTTGAAACAGGTTTGGAATTCAAACTACTTTGATAGTTCTACTATTTTGTCTTCAGCTAAGCAATGCTAGTATGTTCGCAGGGTAGGAATAAACTTCATTGTACCTTGTTAGAACGAAAGTGTACGTATGTTCCAGCACATCTCAATTGATAGATAGTACTCGAGGTGGTATCGTAACGAACCGCAAAGTAAGTATTCAAATAAACACGCAGATAACATTCTCAATTGCAGAAAGTTTAGGAATGCAGGCAACTGTTTACCTTTTAACTGTGAAGTTGCATAAGTGTATTTTTGGAATGATCATGTTTCTTTAATGAGAAGGTGATAATGGCCTGCTGTCAGGATTGTGAGTAATGGATGGTGATATGATTAAAGTTAAAGCCATGGAGACAAGATTTTGAATCTTAGTAGAAAGTTACATAAGATTATATTAGATGAGTGAGGTTGAGTCACTTGATAACTTGAAAAGAGAAAGGAAAATGATAGTCTGCTGAGAATGTTACACACAATCTGATCAACAGCTACTGGCAACTAAGCTCATGCCTGGGTTGTGAAACAGGCCCTGCAGAACAAGTTCCAGAATGACTTCCCGGATCACTACTTGCTTGACAACACAAATGCGGGATTGTCTGTGCTGCTGCAACTGCACATGTACATCCATCGACCCCTTTTCCAGAAACTGTCAAATCATTCGCATCCTTCGTTTAATTCTAGTGCGTCGATTGTAGGAGGCTATGCTTTCTTAAGGTATAAACTTACAGTGAAAAATGATGGCAGTCTTGCAGCCAATATACACAGAAAAAAATTAAATGTGCATTAAGAAAATCCGTACCAAGAACACGCAAATATTCATATGTAATGATACAGTGCACTGTTATTGTTAATTCATCATTCTTGGCTAAGATTGCCTCTAACATGATAAATATCGGCGGGCAGCGGCTGTGCAGCAACTCGTTTAGGGTTACATTCTTGAGCGTATTCTTGTGCGCTCACATTCTACTTTTAATGATAATGAACTAACAATTTGTTTTGAAATGAGAAGGCTAGGATATAAAGTATTAGTGCTGCGTTCTTATATCCTACTACTCAACCACACGCACTGCTGTTCGCGCACTCATGAGCTTGAACACCTTCGAGCGCATTATGTTCGCCTCCGCGGACAAAATCATGTTGTGGACAAGACCCCGGCAGGCAACACTTTACGTTCGATTGAGGTGTCCGAAGGCTATGGCAACACCTTTGCACCAAACCAACGCATCCCTTAAACATGACAAGGCCAACAGCATGCCCCAGAATATTTCTAAGGCCGATCAATTCTTCCGGTATGTATGAATTTCTCCAAGGCCATATTTATATCTTACAGCATTTCACATTTGTCCAACTTCTGACAAAAATAAACACCCGCTTCAGTGATCATCGAATCTTGTTTTCCTCACTAAAATCCACCCACCACTGTTACAAAACCTGACCATTGGGTCCAAACAACCCGCATAAACCTTTCAAGAAAAAATAATGGTGACATGTTTATCGCAGTTTGGAGTTGTTTTCTGAGATCGCGGTTGATATATTATGTTGAATTGCCGAATGGTGACAAATTTATTGCAAGTACAATTGTAGTCATTTTAAGAACAAAACTATGGTTCAGACGAGCATTGCAAATAAATGAATACGTCTACATGTGGTAATTCGCGCTATTTCACTTCAATTTGTTGTTCTCAGCTGGCCGTTTCGTAAAAGATTTAATCCTGTTTGGAGTTTGCGCGATTCCAGTTGAATTGGCTGTTTGTTACACATGGAAATATTCTGTTAGCACGATTCCATTCCGATTGCCCGTTTACAGCTTTTTTATTTTTGCCATATCTGGTAATAAGTAATCCCGCCTCGCGCGATTCTACCTCAATTGATTATTCACAGTTCTCTGATCATACCCAGCTCATTGTAAAATATTTAATCCCGCGTCGTTAAAATACAATTTTTATAAACTAGTTGTTGTATCGTATTCCGAATACAACATCTAATTTATAATATTGTCTATTATCGACGTGTCGCCTACGAGCGGCGAGAGCCGTGGTCGTAGAAGTACGTCAAGCCCAGGGTGGGTACGGCGGTGGGGCGGACGGCGCCCCAGAAGCGATTTTTGAATTTCTAATCAGTATTAAAAATTAATTTAAAATTACTGGCGCATGTTTTGCATTGGTTTGGTGGATTGGAGGAACTGCGTCCAGGCTTAAAACGGATAAGGATCAGCCACGTTCGCATTGTACTCTAACACCTATATACCATTAATGGAGATATATGCGTCATTTTTTGTTATTTTGTAGGTCGTGGAGTGAGTTCCGATAGATTTTTAATTACTTTAAAAATGAAAGAGTTTCTGAACGTAATGAAGTGTTGGTGAAAACCTTAGTGTCATTAACTTTAGGTGAAGACATCGTCAATGTTCGGAATAGATGTAAAATTGTGAAAAGCTTTGCTTTCAGAACGGATTTATTGTGAGAAGATATGGCAGCGGATTGGCGTCTACGTGGAACCTCTATGAAAAGAAATTAGGGAGGGGGGTTATAATTGAAATTAGGGTGGGCATAATTAATGTTGTGGCTCAAGAAATTTTGGGGGGGGGGGGCTCAATATTAAACCTTGTTTTGAAATTAGGAGGAGGCCTAAATTAGGAGACAGATGGGGGTTTTTTAAAATTAGGGGGAAATGGATGTTTTATAGTGAGAAAGTGTTAAAAACAACTACTTGAATAGATGTATATTTGTGAAAAGCAATCGGAACGGATGCAGAATTGTGAAAAGGTTGTGAATGTCTACAGAATGATGTTTTGGTGAAAATAGGTTTGGTAATGGACACATTGGAAAATTCTTCGCGCTGGAATAAATTATGTTTTGGTTTTTTTAGTACTAGATCGAACAAATTCCATATTAAAATTTTGCTTTACTGAATTATTCACATGTTTTTAATTACATTCTTTCAACTTGTCGCTACAAGCGCCAAAATATGACTACTTTGATTTCCTGTTTTATTCCTACCTATGCCATTGCATGCTAAATTCATGTTAGGTGGGTGCCTCGATTTCCCTTATTCATACGTATGACATTGTATGCTAAGCTTCGTTTAGGTGCTGACGGACGGCACTTCAGAAGTGATTGTTGAACTTCCAATTAGCAAAAACACGTAATTGAATATTCGTAGAATCGGAATAAATTACGTTTTGGTTTTTCAGCAGTAATACATATTGGTAAGTTCTTCGGACCGGAATAAATTATGTTTTGGTTTTTTAGCATTAATACATATTAGTAAGTTCTTCGGACCGGAATAATTTCTAATTTGCAAAAACACGTAATGGGATTTTCGTGGAATCGGAACAAATTACGTTTTGGTTTTTTAGCAATAATACATATTGGTAAGTTCTTCGGACCGGAATAAATTATGTTTTGGTTTTTTAGCAGTAGATCGAACGCCATTACATCTAATGTATAACTCCGGTAATTGCATCCCGTTTGAAAGGCACAGAAACTTATCAATTCACTCGCACACTCATTCAAACCTCATTGTTCGATACCCTGCTTCTCGAATTTCCAATTTCAAATATCGAATACGCAAAAACACGTAAAGCATAACATTTTTCAATTCATGTTCACGAGGTGTTACTTTTTCGGTAATCACGCACCATGTAAATCACATAGTATCATCGATAGTAGCTCCCTGTAACATTGATTTGTAAATTTTGAAAGCATGGCAGCGATTATTTATCCACGTGCGACAACATCGCCTAAATCAAGACTACTATCAGTGCAGTATCAAACGATTGATAATCATTTTATCGGTAATGAGGCTTTAATTGAAATAATGATGGGGGGTAGAGGCGGTTTTTTTTTTTTTTTTTAACAATCCGTACTGCAGTTTTATTTGGTTCCAAGAAACGCAGACAAAATACTTTCTTGCAAATATGATAAATTACTCATTTTTCTTACTACGCTACTCACGTACAACACATTTAGAATCTTCATTTTTTGGCCATGCAATACGTTCCGTCATGCACCTACTACCAGCTATGCCTGCCGCAACAGTCCCACCCCATCATATATCAGTGCAATTTGTAATTCTGAATCGAATGGATTGTGGCTTTGTCAATTTATTAATTAGGAACCTTTCTTTAAACTATGCCAAAACCAATTTTCACAATAATTTCACTTTCCATCACTATAGTTCCGACCGGGGACGATATTTATCACAACGGATGTATATTTTTGTCGGATGTCGTTATGTTGATAAAGATTTTACATCATAGAATTACACTCAATTTCTATAACAAAAACTAAAATTTGGCAATGATGTTTAATTGTGAAAAGCAATCGGAACGGATGCAGAATTGAGAAGGTTGTGAATGCTTACAGAATGATGTTTTGGTGAAAATAGGTTTGGCAACGGACATATTGGAAAATTCTTCGCGCCGGAATAAATTATGTTTTGGTTTTTTGCGCTAGATCGAACAAATTCCATATTAATTATTCACATGTTTTTTAATTGCATTCTTTCAACTTGTCGCTACAAGCGGCAAAACATGACTACTTTGATTTCCTGTTTTATTCCTACCTATGCCATTGTATGCTAAACTCAGGTTAGGTGGGTGCCTCGATTTCCAATTCTATTCATACGTATGCTATTGTATGCTAAGCTCTGTTTAGGTGCTGGCGGACGGCGCTCCAGAAGTGATTTTTAAACTTCCAATTTGCAAAAACACGTAATGTAATACTCGTAGAATCGGAATAAATTACGTTTTGGTTTTTCAGCAATGATACATTGTAAGTTCTTCGGACCGGAATAAATTATGTTTTGGTTTTTTTGCAATTAATACATATCAATAAGTTCTTCGGACCGGAATAAATTTCTAATTTGCAAAAACACGTAATGGGATTTTCGTGGAATCGGAACAAATTACGTTTTGGTTTTTTAGCAACAAAGTTCTACGGACCGGAATAAATTATGTTTTGGTTTTTTTAGTACTAGATCGAACGCCGCCACAGTTTTTTGTTTAGCGTAGAACTCTGGTAATTGCATCGCGTTAGAAAGGCACAGAAAATCAATTCACTCGCACACTCATTCAAACCTCATTGTTCGATACCCTACTTCTCGAATTTCCAAGTTCAAATATCGAAAACGCAAAAATACATAAAGCAGGTCACCTTTTCAATTCATTTTTACAAACCACACTGTTCGATGCCATACTTCTCGAATTTCCAATTTTAAATATCGATTGTGCAAAAGTTCATTTTCCTTCTTTGAAACTTTTAGATGTTACTTTTTCGGTAGTCACACACCACTTTTTCGATAATCACACACCACGCAAATCACAAAACACTGCAACCCGAAAATAAGTCAAGGAAGGATCATGATTTCTGAATATGCCAGAATCAATGCCTACACTCACGCTACACAACAACTTGAACAACGTTCTACACAACAGCAGGAACGACGGCTATCGTCGCAGAAGAGCAATGTGGGTAGCACGATGCTCTACAGCGCTCCAGGGACGAACGGGGTATGCGAACACGAACCGCATGCGTGCGTGGGTGGCTTGTGAATTGCATGAAATTTGTATTGTAGCCCCTTTTTTGTATACTAGCTTAAGATTAGTTTGACTAAAGCACGTTCTTGAACTCAAACCAACTTCCATGCTGCCAGCATAATTGAGTATGGTTTATAAAACCCACCCCCTGTTAGGCCCTATTTCGGGCGATAAAAATCAGCATAAAATAAAATGTGGGGCTCCCATGAAGTGCTTTCTGGATTTAAATGCAATTTTCCTAGTGTCGCAAAAACTTGTACAGATTGTAAAAAAATAATTTCCAAAGCACTACCGTTCTTCATTAGAGTCCCTCCTTATATTTTATGCAAATTTGTCTAGCCCAAAATAGGGCATAATAGGGGGTGGGGTTTTAACTAGGAATAACTTCAACACAATTACTTCTGGCAAAGTTAAAAGTTTGGACAAGATTACTTCAAACACGACCTCAAATGCATGTGGCAGGTGAATGGCTTTCTCAGCATATTTCTAACTATCGTTCGGGTTTATTAGTTGCCCGAAGAGGTGTTCAAGTTATGTATATTGCGGTAACAGTGAAATTCTTACCACTCACGTTCACTAATGTGCAGTTAAAATGTGACCGTGCAATTTTAATAAGCCTTTCAAGAATCTTGAGAAGTGAACTTGTAACGTTAAATGTACTAGGAACAACTCAAGCACGATTACTTCTGGTTAAAGTTAATAGTATGGGCGTGAAATATTTTTGGAGACGACTTTGAATACACGATCCGTCATAATTTGTACAGGTTGTCATAATTTGTACAGGTAAAGTTTCCCTTCTGGTTAATCTCAATCTTGGTTGCTTAAAGACCACGTGGGGGCTGGGTTGCGTGGTTTAGGTGTGGGTACTCTGATATCGATTTGGGGCAAGCTGGACAGGATTATAGCTTAACATTATGTAGCTTACAGTACAGTGAAATCCTTACGACTTCATATGTAGTACACTCACATTCATTACTGAGCTGATAAATTGTGGCTGTAAGTTTCATTCAACTCCTAGTGTTGTTCCCCTTCATTGTAACTCATGTAAGATTCATCTAACTAAAGCTGATTCGCGACACTCCAGCAACTTCCATGCTTGCTTAATTGTGCAATACAGGTGTGTACTAGGAGTAACTTAAACATAAATTAGTACTGATAAATACTTCGAATACGACGCGTTGTTATTTGTTAAGATAAAGTTTCTCTTCTAATGTCATTATTGATTGCTTGGACACCACATGGGGGTTATTTTCGTGGTTTATGGTTACTTTCACTTTACTTGATTTAGGTGTTACGGGGCAACATTAAACTGCCAAACCACGCATACAGAGTGAACGCCGGCTGAAAGGAATTCTAGTTTGGCAAGGAAATGCAGCTCGGAACAAATAAACACTTGAGACTGCATCGATAGGTACGGGTCTTCCAGGATGTTGTCCGACTTAGCAAGTTTGAACACATGAACTTTCCCCGATCCGCAGATCTTTTTTCTGAATTTTGATTTGCACGCTCCCCATTTCGACTATGACGCGGATAAACACCGCGCTTGCACTAGCCGGCTTGGTGCGGGTCTGTGTTTGTGGTTTCCTGGTTTCACACAAGGTTATGAAATTCACGTTTTCATCTGGCATGATGTTTTTATGATGCCTGATAAATATGATGTGAGCAAAGCATTTTTGTGGGCATTTGAAACGACTTACCTTAGGTGTACTCGTCATATAAATATTTTCAAATTTGTACCCCTTACCTGAATTGTCACCCCTTACCTGAATGATGAAGGTGACAATGGCCAACGCCTGGTCATGGGTCATGGTCGAAGGTGCGCGGGCGTTTAGAGGAGGCGTGTGTCGGTGACTTTAAAAATCTGAGTTATACAACTCCCGAGATCTTTTGATGGCGTAAGAACGGGTAATAAGAGGACATCGAGCAATATACGCCATCAAAATATCTCGTAGTTGGATCCATAAGTCGCGAAATAGCAATTGCTAGAACATCCAAATGTTCGAAAATCTTTTTGTTAGGAAGACTTGAAACATATTCATAAGAGTGGAGTAGATTACATGAGCCAGTTCCATTACTTGCGTTATATACCTAAAAGACTCGAACTCTGGAACATGCTTCCAGCCGTGCGTTTTTTGTGTGAGATAAGTAATGTGAGTTACTTAATTAATTAATTAATTAATTAATCTTAACGGAAGTTATTAATGGTAGTGCACAATTTTGAGTTGTTATGAACGAGTAGGTTACTCTTTACACATTAGAAGACCATAACATAGGAATCCCTTTACAATACATTTGTGCTCCCTCTAGGCACATCCACTGGTAAGAAATATAATTTAAATGTGTAAATGAAGTAATTCAAATGTGTAAATGTAGTATAGATATCTGACTCGGTTTGAAGTAATGGCAAGTTGAGCAGTTGAGCTCTACGTACTAGATGGGTTTTCACCGAACTTAACTTCCGTAGTTCACTCAGCTGAATGGCCGCAACGTCCACACCGGTACCTCTACCAGGGGTAACGCAAGTGCGAAGATTGCTGAATTTGAAGACTAATGACAATCATAAATATATCCAGATATCCAATCTTGCGATTCTTCCATTGCCGTGGGTAGTGTTTGAGGTTAATGAGCGCTGGCATTTGAACTACGTGCACTCAACTGAGAACCAAGATTCGGTTGCGTGCAGTAGCTCAAGTGGCATGAGCACGTAGTCCAACGTGTGCGTGCCCTAAGTAAAACTCCACTCGACACACCAGGGGTGGAAATACGCCGGCAACCAATGGTAGTCCTGGGGACGACTTAGCGCGTACCCAGTATCTTGTTAAGGGACCTTGGCAACGTAAGTCGTCTTACAAAGACATACGAAATCAACTCCATAGAATGAACCAACCTCAATCCCCTCCCCTCGCTCCTGTCCAGATCATCGGTACCCCCGTCACCGGCTCGTCCTCCAACTGGTGTGCACCTCGAGTAGCTGCTGCGTGAGGACGGTCGAAGTGGGGCAGGGGGTCGGAAGAACTTGGATAGGATTTAGCTGGTTACCAATCTAATGCATAGGATTTTTGAGTGTAGATGGGACTTCATGTCTCAAGTTACGCGTTGCAATAGTGTAATTTTCAGTAACGAGTTAAATCGCGTATGCTACTGCGTTCACTTCAAATCTGATAACCAATTTCTTAAATTTGTGTTGTATTAGATTCGTGAACGCACCGTTTTAACACTATTTGGTTATTTGATTTAGGTTATAAGAGGAACTATAGTAACTAAATCTTCACGATTCATAACATAACCTGATATACGAAAAAAGTATTATGAGTTTGCCTAATTGAACGAGCACGGCTCCGTTAGGAAGATGCTTCCGCTCTGTTAGGAAGATGCTTCCCCTATGCAGGTACTACCACGGCTGCAAGGTAGGAAGATGCCTTCTTCCGTTTGTTTGGTGATCTCGTCTAAACTTCCTGCACGTTTTACCCGTACGGACCTGAGTGGTATCGCTAACGGGAGACCACCTATACATGCAAGAATCATACTTATGGAATTTTTGAGATGTAAACGTTCGCTAGAGCAGCTTCTAGTTAAACCTTCAACACAGACCCCTAACCAATCCGTCGGGGACTCCAACTCCGGTGCGCTACCCAACCGGATTATCCGAGGATGTGCAACGTGTAATATGAGTCGCAACTGTGGTCACTCATTAAAGGGTTACTTCATAGTATTTCATCTCACATTAATTCATTTAACAGTTTCGTGTTTGAATAATAGTTAAATATGTTTAGAATCTTAGTTGGGCAACGTGTTGTATGGGTCATAGCTGCGGTCACGCAAATAAGGTTACTAAACAGTTGTTCATTCCACAGTGTCAGTTAGCGAGACACATATGTGCATTTGCTTAGAGAGCTAGACCACAGTTTGTATTAATTTTCTTTAAAGTACTAACTGTTATTACCACCCGTAACATCGGCAGGTGTCTGGGAGTGCCAGGGCAACAGGTAGCTTAAGCGGTGGATTGCAAACGTACATGTACCATTGATTCACGCAACAATCTTAGTTGCGCTCCTTCGTCAATGGATTGGTACTGGTGCGTAGAGGAGTGTACCATTAGGCAGATGATTGTGCAAATATTTGACATCATAAATTGTGTGTGTTTTCAAACTTCGTAGCGCTTATGCCCACTACTAATTTCAAGGACTTGCAAACGTTGGTTGTTCTACACTCCCAGCTGCTCGTCCTCCTCCCAATGCGCCAACGGAGAAGGAGGTACAGCACACAGCACACAAGTTTACCTGCATGATCCAACTACACTCGTGAATGGCGAAGCACCTGAGACATTCCAGTACAATTCTGCCCCACCTTTTTCAGATTGCGACTACGACTCTGACTGTCAGTGCGTTGCTGTAACCCAGGGCTCAATAAGTTGCTGATCGCTTATTTCGATTTCCGGTACCTGAACTGCATTCTGGCAGCCCGTGATACTAGCAGGGACCTCAATGTGGTATTTAGAGGCAGTCTCTGGTGGGGAAGAGCTGGCTCCCCGAGCTAGAGACTGGCCTGATTAGTTCCATGACGGCATGATAGTATCCCGGACGGCCAGATCGCAGATCGGCGACCAATTATCGAAGTAAGCATTCAGCATAAAATTCGGCATTCCTGCTCAAATCGACCCAAAAAGTGCAAAAAATCGTCCACGGCATTTTCTTGCTCATACTGAGCTTTGAGTATTATTCTGTGAAAAATTAGTTAAAATGCCGCGGTGTATGGCAAAATTATGTACATAAAGGTCTGGCTACTGCGCCCACGACGTTGGTGGAAACTACGGGTGAGAGAAGGTTTTTGAGAAGGTTAATATGTTTAATCTTCTTCAGCGTCTCTTACAGCTTCGTGCGTTACACGATTTTTGGTTCAAATGTGTACACGACCAATTACCCTGCAGGACGTTTGCGGTGCGACCTCCGGCTCTGTTATACTTGAATGTAAGAGTCGTTTTGCAGAGGCTGCGCCCCCGACACGTACGCCCCTGCTCACTTAGTAAGCATCGGGCATTGCGTATACCCGTCCAGCCTACCCCACTCCCAACCGTACGCTTGCTACTTGAATATTAACACACAACTAAATTTACGAAACCAATCACATGTGAATTCTTATGTTCCTTGTAAGGGGGCCCAAAACATACTGTATTGCAACCTTGTGAAGTACATAATTTCTACAGTTCCAGTTACTAATAAACATTACCTTATAAGGACGCGGAATATTTTTCTCGCACCTAATGAAAAACCTAAAGCCGGCTGCGCCCCGTCCGTCCAAGACTGGGGCTGGTGCGCAATGGCGACTGAGGCTGGTGGGAGTCCATTAACAGGCTTGTTTAACCTCATAATTTTTTGACCGTAACACGCAGCTGCACCTCGTCCTCGCCCTGCGCTGACGGCGACGGAGATTGCGACTCCGACAGCGACTGCCTGTGAGCCCAATATATTTTCGTGACATAAGAATGTCTTTTCGCAGGTCCGGATATTGCGGTGCATGAAATTTAAGTAAACACCGCCAGCATGTTCTGTTCAGAGATGGACGTCGGCACCCGCTATGGAGTTACCACTTCCTGGGTGAGGGCACCTGAGTGGCGGCTGTGTGGTAGCACTACTCACCCACCAGGACGTCTGCAACACCCTGCCGGCATGCGCTCCGGCCAACATGGACTGGGGATGGTGCGCCCTACGCACAGTTGATCCTCATGGATTGTACGAATTAAAATATCGTTTCTCTTACATACGCAGCTGCTCCTATTCCGCGCCCTGCGCCAACGGAGAGGGAGACTGCGACAACGATAGCGACTGCCAGTGCGTTGTCCACATCCCCATCCAGGACATTCCTAGCAAAATTGTGTTCAAGGTCCGGTTATTGCGGCTACAATGTTGGCTTGAATTATGGAGCGACCACCAGCTTCGTGCGTGCTGCTTCAAAACGCGGGTGCATTAAAGTCGGACCTTAATCAGGATGTGTGCGGTACGTTGGGAGCTTCGTAACTAATATTGTTCTGCACGATGGGGACTTCATAACCGTGTCCCAGAGACGATGCCCCCTACCCGTGTGTCCTAATGTAGAGTTAGATTTCGTGCCATTGCGCTGCTACCTCTCCAGCATACCCCACTCCCGACCGTACGCGTTTTCGTTTGGCTTAGGAATCATTTGTCTGGAGGGCGGCGAATGTGATTCTTGAAGTGAGTAGTGCGAAATTCGAAACTTTCATATACGATTAATGTACCGAACGTGAGCTTCGAGGCGTAACTTGGGCAATGTTAAGAACGTAGGAAGTTTTACAGGATCTTCGATTTTTAATTTTTGCATAACATGCTCGAAATTCCAACTGCTCCCTTCTGAAATTGCTTTACGTAGACGCGGAATCTTTTTCTCGCACCTAACGAAAAACCTCCCAGCCGGCTGCGCCCCGTCCGTCCAAGACTGGGGCTGGTGTGTTTAGTCGTGGGATACAATGTTTGTCGTTTTCTCGAGTTGCTTTCACTTAATGTATTATGCGATGAACACGCAGCTGCACCTCCTCCGACCCCTGCGCCAACGGAGATGGTGACTGCGACTACGACAGCGACTGCCTGTGAGTTCATTTCCACTTGAGCAAGAAGAGAACACGCCATCAAACCGCAGGTCCGGATACTGCGGTGAGTATCAGGCGTCGGTCGTGTTTCTACATTCATGCATATTTGTTGTACACCGCCGCACCTAACAGAGATGAACGTTGGCACCCGCTATGGAGTTACCACTTCCTGGGTAAGGGGAACCTGCGTGGCGGCTGGGTGCTAGCACTACTCACCCCATCCCAGGACGTCTGCAACACCATGCCCACCGCCGCGCCTTCCCCAAACCCGACCCCCGCCCCGGTCACCCCGGCCCCGAGTACGGACGGAATGTGGAGGACATTTCATCTCAAAAAAAGCTGTCGTTAACATCAAACCACGAGCTGTCGTGTTCAAAAGTTCTTACTAACCACCATGCTTTGCATGAGCTATGTGTACACGAAGGATTTTAATCAAGACAATAAAATTCTTGTTACTTAAAATTGAACGAGTTTGGAACCCAAGTTAAAGGAAATTTATTTCAGCATGCAAGTTAGATCAATTTTTATAGATGAATTTGGATCTACCTTGCAAATACGCAAAAGTTCTTGGCGCGTGTTAGACACCTGGACATTTTGACAAAGAAAATTTTACTTAGAATTTTTAACCTGTACTCGTAAATGTACTCAAAAGCTGTGCTGCATTTTTCCGAGTGCACATAAACAAATGAATATTTGTCCAACGGATATTCGAAAAATGTCCTATTATCACAACCGTGTGTAAATACAATTACACTCATCGCTAATAATAATAATAGTTTACATGTATTGAAAAGGTACTACTCAGTTAATTTACTGAAAAGGGAGTATTTATTTCCAAACCGTTCCTTATAAAGTTTTAAGTTTTCAAACCGATCAAAATTCGCGTAGTAGTAAAAGTATTATGCAAGACTGCAAACTAAATTGCTGTTGTTTAATTTGAAGGGAGGCTTGTTCTTACATTATACGGTAGATTTTTTTCGCCGCGTGTTGTACACCTGCACATTTTCTGAGAATCTAACTCTGCTGTGCTCGAATTTAGTTGAGGGGACCTAGACACAACCTTGTTAATTTCACTCAGCGCAAAAAAAAGTAACTTTAATTTTGTTATGAAAAGGAACTAATTGGTTCATGTAGTGAAAAGGGAGTACTCGAGTGAGAACATCGTTTTTTAAATATGCGAACCGATCCATACCAACACGCAACAGCCCCCGGCGCCACTTTCGGCCCGACCTGCAAGGACATCTCCAAGTGAGTGCGGAGTAGCACTGATTGCCGTAGGGCTGGACAACCAAAAATGGCAATTTCGAGTGATTATTGCTGCAAACTAAGGAATACTTTTTCTTAAACGCAGTGCAAACTAAGAAACACTTTTTCTCAAAATACCGTTCGATTTTTTTGCTGAAACTTTCACACGGGCTAGATGAATGCTATAAAACAATAAAAAACACGATGTCGAGTAAATGCCTCAATCGCTCTAAATTTAACTCTAAGTGGGGCTGCAACGCACAGAGTGCCGACGTGGAACTGTCGCATCGTTGCCCAATCACACACTTCAGGCTGACCGGCCTCACCCCCCAAGACGTACGTGTGCTGTCGATGCTTCTCCTTCACGCGCCCTGTGCAGAACTTGTGAAGAAATTTGTACTGTCCTACTAGTGTAGAATTGAGCAAAAGTGTAGCCGAAAGCTCTCACAACAGAGCAAAAGTCTAAACCAACTTTACTGTGCCGCTGATTAAGCTATAACGCGCAGGAACTAACCCACGATAGAGGTGCTCCTGTGGGCTGAGTACCGTAATCCAGGGCAGAACTACAAACTAGTTGGGCAGCTCAAAACTGCAACCCTAGTCATGCAGTTCAGTGTCGGAAGGTTTCGAAACATTGCTCTGCACTGTGAGGTCTGGGCTACACTTTTTGCTCAACTACAAACTAATTGAGCCGCTGCATAACTGCAACCCTAGTTGGACAGTTTTCTTCCAGCAACTTCTTCGCAAACCGCTTTTTATCATGCTGTGTTTGCCAGCTGTGCACGCAATGCGGTGCCACCGGCTACTGCAAGGCTAAAGTGCGATTGGTGGTGCCTAGGAGTGGTGGTTTGGGAGCTTAAGGTACTTGAATTACCGCATGATGAGCACTCGCGTACTCGCGTTCACTCTTTTTTTAATTCTGATTCCCAGAGTCTTATAGCCAGAGTCCCATTGGAAACTTCTGCAAGTAAATTTTATACATGCCACGTGGACTTGGGCTGCGGGCCCGATTAGTATGCACCCTTCACGTAGAATGTACTTAAGGCGTTTAATGTTTTGATTTGCGTTCTGTGTTTCGGGTTCGGTGTCTTATGCGGCGTAGAGAGTGAGTTAGAGTAATTCTTCTTGAAAGTAATCTAATAACCAACCAACCCTGCTTCTTTACTTACGCCAGTACAAGAAGAAGTCGAACAAGTGCAAGTGCAAGAAACTGAAGTGCAAGGTGCGGAAATTCGGACATCTCCAAAGACCAGAAAAGTTGCATGCTTGGAAATTTGAGTTCCTTTTGGCATGGAACAAGGCTTCTCTTTAAGTTATCTTAATAAACTGCGGTACTTAATATACACCGCCGCATTGTGCTTCGGGGCTCCCTGGGCGTGGTCGCACATCGCCTTTCCCCTCCCGCCCTTTCCTCAGAAGTGCAAGAAGGTA
Organism: Pseudomonadales bacterium; assembly: GCA_002708905.1. Lineage (GTDB taxonomy): Bacteria > Pseudomonadota > Gammaproteobacteria > Pseudomonadales > Ketobacteraceae > Ketobacter. The sequence continues at coordinate 16,437 of PAPM01000006.1, forward strand.
AGCCTTGCTAGTAACGTGGTTGTAATCTTTAGTCGTTTTATGCCTTCTTCCGCTGCCCAGGACCAGACATGCTGCGTGACCGTGCGCCGTTTGGGGCTCACATTGTGGCTTAGATCTTGAAAGAGGGTGTATTGATAGTCATGTGACTGTGGTCTATGGGCTTGTTGTAGACTTGGACTTTAAAGAGGGTGGCTTGGCAGTCATCGTAAGAATTTAAATTTAAAAGCCCATAATGTTTTACATAAGGCGAGGCAATAGCTTAAGGTTTACGGTGGTAGGGACACTTTTGCCTTCGCCCAGTGTATGGTTTGATGTTCTTATAGCCCATTACCCTTGTATGCCCTAAATTCGCTGAGGAAAATTAGTCTAAAATAAAATGTGGGGTTATTACGAAGAGCGGTAATGGTTTTGAAATAATTTTCTTCAATCTGCATCAGTTTTTGCGAGCTTGGAAATTTGTGTAAATCATGATGGCCCTTACAATATTTTAGGCTGATCTTTCTCAGCAAAAATGGGGTGGTGTTTTAAATACCAGACTTAATTGTAGACTTGTACATGAAAAGAGGGTGCCTTCGTAGTCATAGTAGAATTGTAATTCAGGAGGTGGTAATGCTATACATTAGACGAGGCGAATTTATTTAAGTTTACGGTGGCAGGGACACATTTGCCTGCGCCCAGTTTATGGTTTTATGTAACGAAAATAGGTGCAATGGGCTAATGAATTGGGCTTGGGCTTGACAAAAGGTTACCTTGGCAGTCATCGTAGAATGTTAATTCAAACGCCGGTAATGGGTTACATAAGTCAAGGCGAGTCTATTTAGGATTACGGTGGTAGGAACATTTTTGCCTGCGCCCAGCACACGGTTCGATGTTATGAAAGTAGTTGCAACAAATTTTATGAGTAAGTTATTAAGCATAAGTCCAAGGTTATACAATACCATCGACGCACTGCGTCGGGAACTTAACGTATTTATTTTATCTTAAGTACAGGCATATACAAACGTGTCCGCGTTCAATTATCGGTTATAAACCCCTGCCCCCCCCCCCCCCCC